>JBBQRQ010000012.1:0-74241 GCA_038214755.1 Verrucomicrobiota bacterium | reverse complement strand
TTCCCGGGACTACAAAAGCCCAGCCGATTTACTGGCGCTCAAAGCTCCTCACCTCTCTCCCAAAATATTCTTGCTCCATCCCATCGCTTTGGAGTCTCTTCTTTCTCAAACACGGGGTCACGATGTACCAAGGCGGCCCGCTCATGGGAGAAGGCGGAAGTCGCGTGGGGCGAATTGCACAGGGATAGTCGGACGCGTGATTACCTACAGCAATGGATTCAACTTCAGGTTGATATTTTAGAGAAGACTGAATCTGATCCCTTGAAAGACGAATTGAGGCTCGGAGCGATCCAGCAAATGTACTTCGAGACGGAAGCTTCACGGCAGCACCTCGCTTGGTTGAAAAAGGGAATTGAGACCGGGGTGTTCAAAGAGCAACGGGTTCAACAAAAGGCTCAAGAAATCATTCGGGACTTGCAGGGCAGGAACAATTCCCGATGACGTTGAACATAGGGGTCCGCCATTCCATATATTCATCGACTTACCGCTGATGAGCCAGATTACGCTCAAATCCAACGCGACCACGCGGGTGACGACAACGAGATCTTACGACAATTTGAATCGCTTACGATCCATCCGAAGCAGCGCGAGTGTCTCGCCTGTGGCCTCATTCAACTACATCGACCGCGACGCCAATCAGCCGCTGCGCGTCGATCTGGCCGACGGAAGTTTCTGGATTTACGAATACGGCGGTCGGGTGAGTTCCCGCAAGCGGTGGTCAGAAGTCTTTTTCGGTATCCGCATTTTAACCTCCTTTCGTATTTCGCAATGCGCGCTCACGATGGTTTTATGGCTCACGTTTTTTCTTTTGGTTGGTTGCTCCCGTTCGGAACCCAAGGCCGATCTGGTCATCATCAACGGCGCGGAACCAGGAACCCTTGATCCCGCTCTCGTCACCGTTCAGGCCGATAGCCGGATTGTCCGCGCACTTTTCGAAGGATTGACCCGGCTTGATCCAAAAACGGCCAACGCAATTCCCGGTCTCGCCCAGCGTTGGGAAATTTCTCCTGACGGAATTAATTATACGTTTTATCTCCGAACCAATGCTGTTTGGTCCACCGGGGAACCAATCACAGCCGCCGACGTGGTCTATTCGTGGCGGCGGGTTTTGGACCCGATAACGGGTTCCGAGTATGCCGGCCAACTTTTTTTCATAAAAAACGCGGAAGATTTCAGCAGCGGAAAAATCAAAGACCCAGCGCAAGTCGGCGTGAAAGCGATCGACGCGCGCACCCTGCAAGTCGAACTCGTCAGCCCGACTCCATTTTTCGTGGATCTTTGCGCGTTTCAAACTCTCGCCGTCGTTCCACGCCAGACGATTGAAAAATTTGGCGACCGCTGGCTCATGGCCACACCACTGCCCACGAGCGGCGCTTACACTTTGGAGTTTTGGCATTTGCTCGACAAAATTCGCGTGCGAAAAAATCCGCGCCATTGGGATGCCGCGAATATTCAGAACAATCTCGTCGATTTTCTTCCAAGCGAATCAGCCATGACTGCCATGAATTTGTATCAAGCCGGACAAGCCGATATTCTCTGGGATAAAAATCTTATTCCCGCTGACCTCATGGATGTGCTCGGTCAACGTCCCGATTGTCATCGCTACAATTACCTCGGCACATTTTTCATGCGGTTCAACATTTTGAAAAAACCTTTCGACGATGTGCGCGTGCGCAAAGCGCTCGCCATGACGATTGATCGCAAACGAATTGTCGAACGCATCACGCGCAGCGGCGAAGAACCCGCGACCCATTTCGTGCCGGGCGGAATGTCCATTTACACTTCGCCGCCGGGCTATGGATATGATCCGGAGACTGCGAGAAAACTTTTGGCCGAAGCGGGTTTTCCGAACGGGAAAAATTTTCCTCCATTCCAATATCTTTTCAAAGCAGGTGAGACGGACAAACAAATTGCGGTCGAACTTCAGGCGATGTGGCGGGAACAACTTGGAATTCCCATGGAGATTCGACAGGCGGAGTCAAAAGTTTATTACACGTCCCTCCACGATATGGATTACGACGTGGGGCGCAGCAGTTGGATTGGCGATTACAATGACCCGAACACGTTTCTCGACATGTTCATGAGCAACAACGGAAATAATTACACCGGCTGGAAAAATGCGAAATACGACGAACTGGTTCGCGAAGGAAACCGGCAAATGGATCCGAAAAAGCGCGAGAAAATTTTGCAACAAGCCGAGACGCTTTTGATTCACGACGATTTGCCGATCACACCGATTTATTTTTACGCTGGAGTTTTATTTTATCGGACGAACGAAGTGGAAGGAATCCATTATAACTTGCTCGATGAGCATCCGATTTTCGCAATTAAGAAATTGAAACGGAAAACGTGAAGCCGCAAGCGGCGCGTGACCTTTCTCTCACGTTTAACGATTCACGATTCACGAACCAACATGTATTTCCTAAAACGAACACTCCAAATGTTTCCAGTCTTGCTGATCGTCAGCTCGATCGGGTTCGTGCTCATTCGGAGTATGCCGGGCGGGCCATTCGATTCCGAACGCAAACCAGCCTCTGCGGAAATCGAGCGCAATCTAAAAGCAAAATTCCATCTGGATGAACCACTGTGGAAACAATATCTCCGCTACCTCGGCGTGACCGGCGATGCTTCCGGTCTGATTCGAGGGGACCTCGGTCCATCTCTGAAATATCGCAATCACACCGTCAACGACATCCTCAAACAATGTCTTCCGGTTTCAATGACACTCGGCGCGATGTCATTTTGTTTCGCGATGTTCACCGGAATTCCGCTCGGCTGCTACATGGCGTTGCGTCGTGGCCAATGGGGCGATCATCTCGGCGGCTTCATCGCTATGCTTTCGTTTTGTGTCCCGAACATCGTCATTGCGCCGCTGCTTATTCTGTGGCTCGCGGTGAAATTACATTTGCTCCCCGTCGCACTCTGGGGTTCACCGAGCCAAATGATTTTGCCGACGATTGTCCTGGGCCTTTATTTCTCCGGACGAATTGCGCGGCTGATGCGCGAAGGACTTTCCACGACGCTCCATTCTGAATTCGTCACGACGGCGCGCGCCAAAGGCGTGAGCGAAACGGCGATTTTATGGAAACACGCTTTTCGGCTGGGGATCTTGCCGGTGGTTTCCTATTCCGGCCCGCTGCTGGCGGATTTACTCACTGGTTCATTCGTGGTGGAAAATATTTTTCAAATTCCAGGTATCGGTGTTTTTTTTATCAACAGCATTTTCAATCGCGACCACACGATGACCGTTGGGCTGGTTTTGGTTTACGCGGCGTTACTTCTCATTCTCAACATGCTCGTGGATTTAAGTTATAGCCTGTTGGACAGAAGGGTGCGCTATGAATAACGGAATACTGCCCTCAACGTGCTGCCAAGATTCTCTCGGCAGAGGAAGCGCACGCATCGAAAACGTGTCATGAGTAGCGGAAGCTCAACTCTTTCTGCCGAGAGAATCTCGGCAGCACGATCCAGCCCGAATCAACGGGCGTGGCGACGCTTCCTACGAAGCAAACCCGTCATCATCAGCGGAATTTTTCTTCTCGTATTGCTCACGCTTGTTTTTTTGTGGCCGCTCATTTCGACTTACAAACCGGACGCCACCACCGACGCGCAATTTAAACCTCCTACGTCCACACATTGGTTTGGAACCGACGTTCATGGGCGCGATTTGTTGTCCCGAACTTTTTACGGGGCGCGCATCTCGTTGTTGGTCGGAGCGGTCGGAGCAATGGTCAGCCTTTTGATCGGTGTGACGTGGGGAGCGGTTGCCGGGTATGTCGGCGGACGAACGGATAACGCCATGATGCGCGCAGTCGATATTTTGTATGCGTTACCGTCCATCATTTTTGTGATTGTCCTGAAATCGGCGTTTGAAAAAGATTTGAAAACATTTTTAGGACACCATTTCTCCATCATCACGGCCAGTTATGCTTCGATGGTTTTCCTTTTTATCGGACTGGGCGCGGTCTCCTGGTTGACGATGGCGCGAATCGTTCGTGGACAGGTTCTGTCTCTTCGCTCCCGCAACTTTGTCGAAGCGAGCAAGGCCCTCGGAGCAAGTCACACGCGGATTTTGTTCAAGCATATTTTGCCGAACATCTATGGTATCATCATCGTTTACCTCACCCTTACCGTTCCCGCTATTATCCTTTACGAATCGTTCCTAAGTTATCTCGGCCTGGGCGTTCAACCTCCGCAAGCAAGTTGGGGTTCGCTGATCGCGGAAGGAACGCAGCAAATCAATTCCATTCGCATCTATTGGTGGTTGATTGTTTTTCCGGGCGCGATGTTGGCGACAACCTTGCTTGCTTTGAATTTTCTAGGTGATGGATTGCGCGATGCGTTCGATCCACGGAGCGATAGTCGCAAATAAGATTGGCAGATAGAGTGCTAAGAAGTCAGGGATTTTCAATCCCGGGACTCATGCATATCAATCGGCCAACTGGAAATAAATCGGATCGAACAAGGGGATTCACCCTTGTTGAGGTGGTCGTCTCCTTGGCCGTTTCGGTCATCCTCATTGGCGGCATCCTTTACGGATACACTTTCTCCACGCGCCGGGCCGAATGGTCGGCCTACTCGTTGGCGGCGCACTCCCTGGCGATCCAACGGCTGGAGCAAATGCGCGCGGCCAAGTTCACCACCGCCATCAGCGAAATAGCCGATGGCACCACCACTACGGCGACCAATCTGGACACGACTCTTTCGGGTAGAATTATTTCCGCGACCAACATCACGACCATCACGGCGGTCAGCACGAATCCCGTGGTGAAGGCGATCAAGGTTGACTGTGTCTGGTTCTTCGCGCCGAGGAACCGGTCCTTCACCAACTCTTTAGTGACTTATCGCGCGATGGACTACTGAAATGAAACTTACCCGTTATCCCGTCCGAAAGTTACGCGGTTTTACGTTGACCGAGTTAATGGTCACGATCGCCGTCTCGTCCATGGTAGTAGGCGGAGTCATCCTGAGCCACATCACGGGCCTTAAGATGTATGAGATCGCGAAGGCCAAACTGGGAATTACCGATGACACTCGGCTGGCCGTAAGTTTGTTGGTCAACGAGGTGCGAACCGGGAAGACCATCCGGGTAGGTAGAGCGACCAACTTCACTACTTTGTCGTTCACCCCCGCCACGGACGGATCGTTACAGGAAGGTAACGCGGTGCAAATTTATCCCACGTCCGGTTCAACACCCTGCATCCAGTATTACTTGAACACCAACACCGCTAAACTCTTTCGCTCTTTGAATGGAACTAACCCTCGTCTCATCGCAGAAAATGTCACCAACGCGGTCGTATTCACTTCCGAAGATTATCTCGGCAATGTCCTGACCCAGAACCAGGACAATCGCGTGTTGGCCGTGACATTGAACTTCTATCAACTCCCGTTCAACTCGACCCGGGGAGGAACAAATCAAGTCGCGGAGGGCTATACGGCCCAGACGAAAATAGCGCGGCGAGTTCTTTGAAAATAACCAGATGAAAATAACACTTAGCTCACCCAATGCACGGCGAGCGGGATATACCTTGATGATGGTGATGCTCTTCACTGGCATCGGTATGATTATCCTGACCAGCGTGATGAAGTGGACCTCCACCAACAGCCAACTCACCGATCGCAACAATCAATACTATACCTCAGTGTCCGCCGCCGAAGCCGCTACCGAAAAGGTATTAGGCCGAATCACGATGGATTACGTGGCAGGAGGAGACCAGCGGGTGACTGATAATTTTGCTACCTACTCTACTTTGGTTCCGACCAGCTCGGAGAATCCTTTCTGGGGCAACTACCGTTTTTCCAATGGGCGCGGGACTAACGATAGAACTTATATCTTACGAATGACCAACACGGTCTATAAAGCTTTGCAGGCAAAGTATGCGGGGTTGAATGGCTATGCCTCAGACTACCGCATCCTTTCCAATGCCCGCCCTGTAAATTCATTGCAACAGGTGGGCGGCGCCGTGCAGCAGGATGTTCAGTTGGCCGGTATTCCTATCTTCCAGTTTGCGGTGTTTTACGGAATGAGTTTGGAGGTCAATCCAGGCGCGCCGATGAATATCCTCGGAAGGGTGCATTCCAACGGAGACATCTGGAATGGCGGGGCCAGTGATTTGACCTATTGGAGCGGAGTTACCGCAGTGGGCACTATTACGAAGACGCGGCATCCCTTGGATCCGGCAGGCGTGGGCGGACAAGGGACGGTGACTTATATACAACCTGATCAGAAGAAATCCGGCGCGGCCCCGCTGAGTCTGCCTATCGGAAGTCTAACCAATAACATTCATCAGATCATCGACGTTCCTCCGGCCGGTGAGTCACCGACCTCTGATTTGGGTTATCAACGTTACTACAACAAGGCCGATCTGCTCATCTCCGTTCTCGACAACAGCGTGGTGGTTGCGGCGAAGGACACGTATGCCAACGTCAGCAATAGCATCCCGTTTGTGCAGGCCACCTTCATGACCACCAATAAGACCTTCTTCGATCAGCGGGAAGGCAAGACTGTTAAAGTGACCGAGATCGACGTGGACAAGCTGGGCAAATGGAGTTCAAGCAATCCCACCATGGGAGTTTTCCTGAAGTCGAAATTCGGATCTTCCGGCAAAGAACTTAATTCCATTTATGTTTCTGATCGGCGCACGGTTACAAGCTCTGAACTCGCCGCCGTCCGTATTATCAACGGAGAAAAATTGCCCACGCGCGGGCTAACCGTAGCGACGGAAAACCCGTTGTACGTTCTAGGTCATTTCAACGCTCCCAATCCCGGCAGCACGAACACAAGTTCTTCCCGGCCCGCATCACTGGTGTGCGATGCGCTGACGGCGTTGTCCGCGTCCTGGAACGATACCAATAGTACTGCGAGTTATACTAACCGCCCCGCCGTAGATACCACCATCAATGCCGCGATGCTGACCGGTATCGTTTCTACGACCAATTCTCCCAGCCGTTATAGCGGAGGAGTACAGAACGTCGCGCGTTTTTTGGAAGATTGGAGTAACCGCACTCTTACCTACAACGGTTCCATCGTTGTTCTCTTTGATAGCACCAAGGCGACCGGCAGCTTTCAACAACCGGGACGGTATTATTCCATCCCTAATCGAAATTTTAACTTCGATCAAAATTTTACGACTCAGGCGAACCTTCCTCCGGGCACGCCAGAGTTGCGCGCTCCCTACCGAACCGATTGGAAGAACCCGCCGATCAATACCATCAACTATGTTCAAACATCGTTCTAAGGTTGGCAGATCGAGCCATAGCCACCTTCGCGTCCGTATCACCTGCTTCGCGCTGCTCGCGGTGAACCTGTCGTTATCATTGACGCTGAAATCGGCCCCGCCAGAATCCCGCACCGCGCCGGTTTTCAAAATGATTCTCTCGGAAAGAAGCGCGGCCAAGTCTCCCAAGACGACCCTTTGCCTGGTGACGACTGAGACCAATAAATTTTCCTTCGTTCTGCCGAAGGACCTCAAGGCGCGAGTCGATGCCGAACACAAAACGATTCTTCTTTATAAATCCGACAATAGTTGCGCCATCCAAATGCAAATCTCGGAGGACAAGCCCGCGCCCGCTTCTTTGCGGCAACGGGTGCTGGCCGCTAATCCTGGCGCAGAAATCGTGGAAGAGTTCACCACCTCCACCGCCGGGGCGAGTTGTCCAGCCTTCGACCTCAAACGCAGCGTCAACGGATTCACTTCTGTCTCCAGAGTCGTCTATGTCTCGTTTCCCAGCGCCGAAGTGGAACTCAAACTGACTGCGCCGGTTAAGAGAGGGGAAAAAATGGATAATCACTACGCGCTTTTAAACGACATCGGTTTATCCTTTTGGCGCGGGGCTTTGAATTCTCCGTGGAAAGCGGAATCGAAATTGGCCGTTCTCGAATAATTTCTTTTGTCTGCGGAAGGGTTTCGACCCCCACTCGCGTAGCCGCCGACGTGAGGAGAACCCCACGGCAAATGACCGGGCATCGTGCCCATGTCACCGGAGCGCAGAGCATTGCTCTGCTCGGTGCGCGATTTGGAAACGCGCAGAGCAATGCTCTGCGCTCCGGTGACATGGATAGGCGGATTTCGGTTGGAGACCTGATAAATTCCCGATCGACCGCGACTCAAGTTTTTCTTATTACAGATTCCTCAGCAAAATTTTTCATTTCTCCCCGTTGCGTCTCTCCTAAAATGGAATTCTTCGTTGACGCTTCATCGGTCGCGGCTACATTCACGCCTCGAATTATTTTGGGATTTAATCGAAGAAAATTATGGCAATTAAAGTTGGCATCAACGGATTTGGACGCATCGGCCGCCTGGTTTTTCGCGCCATTGCCGAACAAGGCTTGCTCGGCAAAGAAATCGACGTAGTCGCGGTCGGCGACATCGTTCCGGCCGACAATTTGGCTTACCTGTTGCAGTACGATTCGACGCAAGGACGCTGCAAAGAGGTTGTTTCCTCAAAAAAGTCTTCCGCCGAGAAAAGCGAAGATGACGTTCTGGTGGTGGATGGAAAAGATATTCACGTCGTCAGCGCGAAAGACCCATCCGGTTTGCCTTGGAAACAATTCGGCGTGGACATCGTGATCGAATCCACTGGGCTTTTCACCGACGCCGAAAAAGCCAAAGGCCACCTCACCGCCGGCGCAAAGAAAGTCATCATTTCCGCACCGGGAAAAGGCGAAGACATCACCGTGGTCATGGGCGTGAATCATGAAAAATACGATCCGGCCAAACACCAGATCGTTTCCAACGCCAGCTGCACCACCAATTGTCTCGCCCCCATTGTTCACGTTTTGTTGAAGGAAGGTTTTGGGATCGAAGAAGGTTTGATGACGACGATTCATTCCTACACCGCCACGCAAAAGACGGTCGATGGCCCCAGCAAAAAAGATTGGAAAGGCGGACGCAGCGCCGCGATCAATATTATTCCCTCCACCACCGGCGCGGCGAGAGCGGTTGGCCTCGTCTGCCCCGAAGTGAAAGGCAAACTCACCGGCATGTCCTTTCGCGTTCCGACGCCAACCGTTTCCGTGGTCGATTTGACTGTGAAAACCGTGCGCGACACAAGCTACGCCGAAATTTCCGCCGCGATGAAACGCGCGAGCGAAACGTATTTGAAGGGCATTCTCGAAACGACAAAAGACGAGGTGGTCAGTAGCGATTTCATTCATTGCGCGGCGTCATCAATTTACGACGAAGGTTCCGGCATCGAATTGAACAAACGCTTTTTCAAACTCGTGAGTTGGTATGACAACGAATGGGGCTACAGCAATCGCGTGGCTGATTTGTTGAAGTATATGATTAGCAAAGGAATTTAAGTTTTCTCTAAAAGCATTTCTCGAAACGGCGATTCGGCTTCCGAGTCGCCGTTTTGTTATTTAAAGGATTTAAATAACGAATTTATTATTTAAAAAGAGCCGCCCATTTTTAAATAACGATTGGCTAATTTAAATTCTTTAATTAAGGTTCAGCCAATGAAACGCGGGCTTACAGGATATTATCTGCCAGTGTCTTCTTTTGGAGAATCGTGCAAAGCCTTTGTTCCGCACCCTTTGCCGCCTTCTCCTGCTTTGGAAATGGATGAGGAATTGCAGGATTTACTACACAAAGCCACGATTGCTCTCGGACGACTGGATGGCGTCACCGCTTTACTGCCTGACCCGGAGCTTTTTCTTTACATGTACGTCCGAAAGGAAGCTGTCCTCTCATCGCAAATTGAAGGGACGCAGTCTTCGCTCTCAGACCTGTTGCTTTTTGAAAGCAAAGAAATGCCGGGCGTTCCTTTAAACGACGTGCAGGAAGTTTCCAATTATGTCGCCGCCATGAATTTCGGCCTTAAAAAATTGCAGGGGGGCGAACCGCTTTCGTTGCGATTGATTCGGGAAATTCACAACGTGCTTCTAAACAAAGGTCGTGGCAGCGAAAAGGAACCCGGCGAATTCAAACGCTCGCAAAACTGGATTGGCGGAACTCGTCCCGGTAACGCCGCTTTTGTTCCTGTGCCGCCCGATCAAGTCATCGAATGCATGGGTGCGCTCGAAAATTTTTTGCACGATCGCCCCGTCAAAACGTCCGTTCTCATCAAAGCAGCGCTGGCTCACGTTCAATTTGAAACGATCCATCCATTTCTCGATGGCAACGGGCGGCTCGGACGACTCTTGATCACTTTTCTCATGTGCGCTGAAGGTGAATTGAGCCAGCCCATGCTTTATCTGAGCCTTTATTTCAAAACCCATCGCGCTAAATACTATGACTTATTGCAGGAGGTTCGCTTGAAGGGCGATTGGGAAAATTGGATTCGATTTTTTTTAACTGGCATTCACGAAACCGCCGCTCAAGTTGTGCAAACTTCAAAACGCTTGTTGGATCTGTTTAAGAAAGACCAGCAACGCATCCAAAAACTGGGACTGGCCGCAGGCTCGGTTCTACGCGTGCATTATTTTCTGCAAGCCAATCCGATTACTTCGATTTCCAAAGCATCCGCCTCTTTGGATTTAAGTTTTCAAACCGTCAAGACAGCTCTCAGCCGCATGCAGGAACTTAAGATTGTCCGCGAAATTTCAGGACGACAGCGCAATCAATTATTCGCCTACGAACCGCATCTCAAAATCCTCAGCGAAGGCACCGAGCCATTCAAACTCAAATGAAGTTTCGCCATAATTCTGCGAATGGGGAGCGCCGAAAACTTCGTTCCGCTGACTTTATCTGTTCGTAATCAACCGAAGAAGTTTGTGCAACGAAGGTTCGGGCGCGACGCCCGAACCTGCACGCGAGACGCGTGCGCTCCCATGCTTTAAATAATCATGCGCATCATTGGCGGAACAGCGGCGGGAACGATTCTGAAAGTGCCGAAAGGTTTTGATGTTCGGCCCACGCCCGATTTGGTGCGGCAGGCGATTTTCAACAGCCTTGGCCAACGCGTCGTTGGCGCGAAAGTTTTGGAAGTGTTTGCCGGAACGGGCGCTCTGAGTTTGGAATGTTTGAGTCGCGGGGCGACGCAGGCGCATTGCATCGAAAAATCCGGCAAACACGCGCAGTTCATTCGCGAAAATCTCGATGCAGCGAATTTTTCTCCGGCGCAAATGCAGATTCGCGTGCAGGACGCGTTCATCGGACTCGCGCAACTCACGGCGGCGGGCGAAAAATTTAATCTCATCCTCGCCGATCCTCCTTACGGCGAAAAAAATGTCGGGCGTCGCTCCACTTCTTTCGCGCAGAAAATGCTCGAGGACGAATCGCTTCCGCAATTGCTCGCGGAAAACGGCCTGTTTATTTTGGGCCACACCAAACGCGACACGCTGGCCTTGCCGAAAATCTGGGAAGAAACCAAGATGCTCAAGCACGGCGATACGGTGATGCGGTTTTTGAAACGAGGGAAAACGACTTGAAAAAAGCATTCTAGACGGGTGGAGAAATGGGATTTAGCGTTCAACAAACAACACAACAAACGCGTATGAAAAGCCGAATTTTTACTGCTATCTGTATTTTAACTTTCTCCATTGCGGTTGCATTTGCCGCTGATACTGAGAAGCACTCTGCCAAGCCCAAGGAAGGTTTTGTTCCTGACGCCAAGACCGCCACGCGAGTTGCTGTCGCCGTATGGGAGCCGATTTATGGCGAGGAGCATATTGCCTTATCGAACATCTCTCAAAAACGGCATTTGGACTGTCGAGGGTACATTTCACGGCACTGGTTTGGGCGGCGTGGCGATTGCAGAAATTGCGAAAGGTGATGGCAAAATTGTGAGAGTCAGCCACGGGCAATGAACTTCAAATAATTCCAAATGCGCACTCCCCATTTCCTCCTGACTTTATTATTAACTTCCCTCGTGTTCACGAAAACCGTCCAGGCCGAACCGAAGAGTTCCTGGAATCCCGCGCATTCCGAGAAATTGCAAAGCGTCGTTGATTCCGCTGTTCAAACCGCGTGGAAAAAGTTCACGGACAAAAAACTCGGCACGAACGAACTCGCCGTGACGCTGATTGATTTGCACGACGTAGAAAAACCGGTTCAAGCCAGCTATCGCGGCGGCGAACAGATTTATCCGGCCAGTGTCATCAAACTTTTTTACCTCGTCGCCGCGCATCGCTGGATGGAAGACGGCAAACTTCAAGACACCGAGGAATTGCGCCGCGCCATGCGCGACATGATCGTCGATTCCGGCAACGAACCGACGCATTACATCGTCGATCTGCTCACCGGCACGACGAGCGGCCCGGAACTTTCGCAGACGGAGATCGAGGAATGGCATGACAAACGAAACGCGGTGAACCGCTACTTCACGTCGCTCGGCTACACCAACATCAACGTGAACAAAAAACCGTGGGGCGACGGTCCGTATGGCCGCGAGACGCAAGCGATCAAACTGTTCACGCCCAAACGCAATTGGCTCACGACCGATGCGACGGCGCGATTGCTCACGGAAATCGTCACGCGCAAATCCATTTCCGCAAAACGCTCGGATGAAATGATGGAGTTGTTGAAGCGCGATCCGTTTTCGAAATCCACCAACGCCGATGACCAGGCGCACGGATTCACCGGTCTCGCGTTGCCGACTGGAGCCAGACTTTGGTCGAAAGCCGGTTGGACCAGCGAGACGCGCCACGACGCGGCCTACATCAAGTTGCCGAGCGGCGAAAAATTTGTCCTCGTCACCTTCACCGTCAATCACGCCAACGAACGCGAAATAATTTCCACTGTCGCCCGCGTGGTGATGGAGGGGATGAGAAATGACGTGTCAGGAAGGTGAAATCCAGGCAGAAATTTTTTCCCGCACTCGCCGCAATCTTTCCGCATCGATTTGGCCAACTTTGCCCAACAGTTGCGTTGCGTTAATCACAGCCAGTCGGCTGATGCGTAAAACGCTGGGCTTATTCAAACCGGAGAGCCGATAATCGTTTTGCGAAGGTGTTAGAATTTCATCGAACTCAGGAACTGCCTGGTGCAGTTGTGAAGACAGCATACAGACCAGCCAGTCGTTATAATTTCCGGGAGCCGAAGTGATTAACAAAACGGGGCGCGTTTTCCCGATTTCCAAATCCGCTTGCGGAAAACGCGCCAGCGCGATTTGGCCAGCGGCTATTGCCATTTTTCAAAACTCTTCGAGTTGGTTAAGTCAGACCAGTCTTCGTCTTCCATTCCCTGCATCGCGGAAGCGAAAGAAAATTTTGCCCAGTCTTGTTCTTCCAAATCAGGATTTTCGGAAAGTCGTTCCACCATGCGCAAAACAGTTTGTTGCACCGTGTCCGGCAGAAGTTGAGCTTTGAGAAAGATTTTTTCCGCAGTGCTCACGGGCAAAAAATACTTGAAACCAAAAGAATGGCAATCCTTCCGCGCGAAACTTTAAGGTCACCGCGACCTCCAAAGCCCGCCGTGAATTTTGAATCTCTTTTCCATTCCGATGTCTGAATACCACGCCCGCAGATTTGCCATTGGCAAGCGCGTTTCGGAAACGTAATCTTCGCGACCAAACCAATGCGACAATTCATCACTATCGCGACCAATGCCTTCATGGAATTGATTCGGCAGCCCATTTTTTTGCTGCTCATGACGGCGTCCGCTTCGTTTGAAGTTTTTCTTTCGTGCATCAATTATTTCGGTTTTGGCGACGAGCCGAAGCTGGTGAAAAACAGTGTGCTCGCAGTCATGTTTCTGGCGGGGTTGTTCGCGGCGGTGTTAAGCGCATCGGCTTCGCTCGCTCGGGAAATTCGTACTGGCACTGCTCTCGCCGTTTTGTCGAAACCAGTCGGACGCGCGCAATTTCTTCTTGCGAAATTTGTCGGAGTTGCCCTCGCACTGGCCGTGCTGACCTACGTGAATTTAATTGCCGCGCTGTTCGCCTCTCGCATGGCCTTCGACGCTTATGGCGGAGTGGATTTTCCGGCGCTGGGCGTTTTTAGCGCGGGTCTCCTGGCGGCTTATCTCATCGCCGGTTTCACGAACTTTTTTTTGCGCCGACCGTTCATGGCCGATGCGGTTTTCAGTGTGGTCGTGACATTGACGCTGGCCTTCATCGTAATTTATTTCATGAAAAAAAATGTTTCGCCCAACGAAACTTACACCGGCATCGATTGGCGAATGGTTCCCGCTTCTGTCCTGCTGTTATTCGCGCTTTGGATTCTCGCCGCGCTGGCGTTGGCTTGTTCGACGCGTCTCGAAGTCATTCCAACTCTCGCCATTTGTTCCGCATTATTTTTGCTCGGCTTGATGTCGGATTATTTATTTGGCCGCCGCGCCGAAGCGGGTTCCTGGTGGGCGACGACGATTTACGCGGTCACACCGAATTGGCAATTGTTTTGGCTCGCCGATGTTCTCGAGAGCGGCAAAAAGTTTCCGCTCGTCTATCTCGGAAAAGCGTTCGCCTACATGGCGGGATACGTCGGCGCCGCGCTCGCTCTGGCGCTGGCGTTGTTTGAAGATCGCGAATTAACGTAACTTCGATGGAAAAAAATCCTCATAAAATCGGACTGATCAACTGGGCGATCCTCTTGATCGCAACCATCGTGGCGGTGGCGGTTTCGCGCTTCCTCAATTCCGTTTCTGCGCTCGCGGCGTCATTCATTTTTGGAACCGGTTTTCTCGTCGCCATCGTCAGCTATTTTCAAATGCGTCTCGAGGAACGTGAACGTTTGGAAAAATTGGAATTTGACGAACTGGTCAAAAGCAAAAGCAGCGAATCTTTATTTACCACGCAGGCCGACACCTTCGCCGCGCGCCGTTCCCGCGAACAATTTGAGCGCTTCTTCGTTCCCGGTCTGACGTTGCTCCTCGTCCTGCTGCAAGGCGCGGCGATTTATTGGCAATGGAGAAATCTGCGCGCGCCACTTCCGCTGATCGAAGGGCGCGCCACCATTGCCATTTCTATTTTTGGTTTGTTCGCGCTCCTGTTGTTTCTCTTTGGAAAATATTCTTCCAGCCTCGCGCGAATCGAAAAGCAACGTCTCCTTCGCCCCTCCGCCAGTTTTCTTTTGTTGAGCGCGTATCTTTGCGCGCTCGTCGCGTTGAGCATCGGCTTGGTCGTTTGGGGCGGGATCGCCCGCGCTGATTTGTATGCGGCGCGAGTTTTTCTTTTGTTGCTCGGCCTCATCGCGCTCGAACTGGTCGCAAGTTTAATTCTGGAAATTTATCGCCCGCGCGTTCGCGGAAAAGCCGAACGTTTGATTTACGAAAGTCGCGTGGCCGGTTTGCTCGGACAACCGGAAGGCGTTTTTTCCACGGCGGCCCATGCGCTCGATTATCAATTCGGATTCAAAGTTTCCGAAACCTGGTTCTATCGTTTCCTCGAAAAAGCGCTGGCCTGGATCATCGTTGCGCAAGTCGTCGTGCTACTTCTTTCCACAAGCGTCATGTTCATCGGAACGGGCGAACAAGGTTTGATCGAGCGCTTCGGTCGCCCCATTTCCACCGCGCCCATCGAACCGGGGGTTCACTTCAAATTTCCGTGGCCCATTGATTCCGTGAACCGCATTTCCACTCGTGAAGTGCAGACGTTCAACATCGGATTCGTGCCGGATGAAAAACTGGATAAGGAGAAAACCGTTCTCTGGACGCGCCCGCATTACAAAGAGGAATTCAATTTGCTCGTCGCCAGCAGCGAACAACTTTCCACCAATCAAGCCGGCCAACAAAATGTTCCCGCCAATCTTTTGACCGTCAGCATCCCGGTGCAATATCAAATCAGCAACGTGAAAGCCTGGTCGTACCACCACGCCGATGCCGGAGCGCTTCTCGAAAAAATCGCCACGCGCGAAGTTGTGCTTTATCTCGTCGGCGTTGACCTCATCGAAATTATGTCGAGTGGCCGGCTCAAGGCGGCGCAGGAGCTTCGGGAAAAAATCCAGGCGCGTGCCAACGAACTTGAACTCGGCGTGAACATTTTATTTGTGGGACTGCAAGACATTCATCCGCCCGTCAAAGTTGCGGAAGAATTTCAAAAAGTCGTCGGCGCGACTCAGGAAAAGGAAGGGCGAATTTTAAATGCGCAAGGCTATCGCGCCAAGACGTTGCCGGCGGCGGAAGCAGAGGCGCAAAGAAAAATTCATGACGCGGAAATTTATCGATTGAACCGAGTGGCCGCCGCCGTCGCGCGCGCCGGACAATTCACCAATCAAGTTACCGCCTTCACCGCGTCGCCGACTGTTTATCCGCAGCGGCTTTATCTGCAAACTTTCGCGCGAGCCAGCGCCGGCGCGCGCAAATACATCATCGCCTCGACCAACGCTCAGGTTCTCCAGCTCAATCTCGAAGAGAAAGCCAGGCCGGACTTGTTGGACGTGACCGTGCCGCCGCCCAAGAAATAATTTGTGAAACGAAACCACTCGCCACCAATCGTAGCCGCGTCTCGTGAGAGCGCGGATGGAGCGCGACGTTCACGTCGTTTCAATGCCCGCACGCGCGGGTTTTGCCTCAGCTACGGTTTAAGGCAGGATTGCGTTTTACGTATTTTGTCCTTACGCTCTCCCCCATGAAAGCCACCGCCTCAGAGTTAGCTCGAGAGACCGCCCGCATTTTGGGGCACGTCCAGTCCGGCAAAAAAGTCGAGATCGCCAGACACGGAAAAGTTTTCGCCGCCATTCAAAGCGTGCGGACCGGCAGCGGGAAAAAACTCTGCGAGGGCCTCGCCTCCCTCAGCAAAAAGGACCGGCTCACCTTGAAGGCGGCATTGCAGGACGCCCGTAAAGCTGTCCCGGGAGGCTGGCGTTGAGGTGCATCGACACCAGTTTCCTGATCGAGAGCGAGCGCGACGAAGAGTTGCGCCGTCTGCTCAATCGCGAAACTTTTGTGGTGCCGGCGATGGCGGCGGCGGAATTTTTGGTCGGCCTGCGCCTGGTCAAAAATGAGCGCGTCCGCCAGCGCGGACAAAGTTTTTACGACGATCACATCCGCCCGTTTGTTTTTTCCTTCGACGAAGCGCAGGCGCAACATCTGGCCTCGCTCATTGCCGGCCAACGCAAACGGGGCAAGACGATCAAGCCCTACGACGCCGCCATCGCGGCCGCCGCGCTGGAATTAAATTGCCCACTGCTGGCGGGCGACTCCGATTTCGACGACGTGGAGGGGCTTGAAGTAATCAAGATCAAAACAACGTGAACAGCGCGGCGATGGAATTGGCAGCGGCGGTTTTACGAAAAATGTTTCTCACGTGGAAGCGGATTGGAGGAAATTCGTTCCCATCTTCCGCGCTCGTAAGGCGAAGCGGCGTAAACCCCGCGCTCCTCTCGAGACGCAGCCAGACGAAATAATTTATGAAACGGAACACACTTACTTTCACCATTGGAATTTTGCTGGTGCTGATTTTCGGCGCGTTGCTTTTCACCTTTCAAGTGCGCCAGACGGAAGTCGCGCTCGTCACGACCTTCGGCAAGCCGACGCGCGACATCAACACCAACCCGGACAAGCCGGAGCCGGGACTTTATTTCAAATGGCCGTGGCCGATTCAAAAGGTGCAAAAGTTCGACAAGCGCATTCAAAACTTCGAGGACAAGTTCACTGAGACTCTGACGAGCGACGGCAAAAATGTTCTGGTGACGGTTTACGTCGGTTGGACCATTACCAATCCCATGCTATTCCGCGAACGGTTTTCCGGGTCGGTGCCTCGCGCGGAACAAACTCTGGAACGGCTGGTCAACAGCGAAAAAAATATCGTCATCGGACAGCATCCATTTTCGCACTTCATTTCCACCAATCCGCAGGAGCTAAAATTTGCGCAGATCGAAGGGGAGATTCGCGACCGGATTTCCAACGCCGCGCAAACGCAGTATGGAATCCACCTTAATTTTCTCGGAATCAAAAAACTCGGCTTGCCCGAAAGCATCACGCAAAAAGTTTTTGATCGTATGAAGGAAGAGCGAATGCGCGTCGTCGCGGGGATCCAGGCGCTAGGCGTTGCTGAGGCGAGCAAGATCACCAGCGCCGCCGATCGCGATCGCGCGGGAATTATTTCCCAAGCGGACGCGACGGCGCGGGAGATTCGTGGCAAGGCCGACGCCGAGGCGGCGAAGGCTTACGAGATTTTTGAAAAAAATCCTGAGCTTGCCGTCCTGCTGTTGCAAGTGGAAGCGCTCGAAACTTTGAAAGAACGCACGACGCTGATTCTCGACGAGCGCACGCCTCCATTCAACTTGTTGGACGGTCAATTGAAAACTGTGCCGAAGAAATAATTGTAGCGCCTACAAAAATAATAATGAGCGATCAACACGATCATCACGAACACGAGTCAGCGCCAACACCCACGCCGCTGGAGGACGCCGGTTCGCAAGCGTTGTCGGAAGCGTTGCGGAGCAGCTTCAGCATCGTGAAGTTGATCATGGTCGCGCTCGTCATTGTGTTTCTTGGCTCTGGAATTTTCACCGTGCCGCCCAATCAAAAAGCCGTCGTGCTCCGTTTTGGCAAACCAGCCAGCGCCGCCAAAGAACAATTGCTTGGCCCCGGCTTGCATTGGTCATGGCCTTATCCCATCGATGAAAAAGTTTTTATTCCCATCAGCGAAATCCAAACCGTCACCTCCTCCGTCGGCTGGTATTTTATGAATCCGGATGGAACGGAATTTCCGCCCGGCCCTTCGCTGAATCCCGCAGCCGATGGCTACACGATGACCTCGGATGGAAATATCATTCACGTTCGAGTCACGCTGGATTATCGAATCACCGATCCAATTGGTTACGTCTTGAATTTTGAGGACGCGAAAGAAGTCGTCACCAACGCCCTGGACAACGCGTTGATCGCGGCGTCCTCGCAGTTCAACGTGGATAACGCGGTGCGCTTGGATCGTGGCGCGTTCAAAGACAGAGTGGTTCAACTTTTCAGCCGGTCGATGGCGCAACAGCAGGTCGGCATCGTCGTCGAATCGAGCAAGCTCGAATCCATTCCGCCGCGTCAGGTGAAGGATTCTTTTGATGCCGCGATTGCCGCCGAGCAGGAAGCGAGCACGACGAACAACGCCGCCCGCAGCGCCGCCGCCACGCTCTTGACGACGGCTTTGAGCGAATCCAATTCCATCGTGAACACCGCGACGAGTGACCGCACGAAATTACTCGGCAGCATCAACGCGGAGGCAACTGCTTTCCAAGCGAGCCTCGAAAGTTATCAGAGGAATCCGGATCTTTTTCGGCAGCGGTTGTTGACGGAAACCTGGGGAAAAATCCTGGCCACTGCGGATGATAAATTTCCGCTGCTCCGTCGCGCGAATGGAAACTCGCGCGAAATCAGGATACAATTAAATCGCGAAGCGGAATCGGACGAAGCCCGTGATCGCCGCAAAAAATCTCGCAGCGGCGTGATCGAACCGACTCCCGCGCAACCAAAATAATAATCTGTAGCGGCGCGTCTGTGACCGCCGCTGAATTAAAATAATTTTATGCAAGTCACTTCATTACTCAGCCGAACCGAATACGACCACACACAGGACGAAAGTTGCGGCGAGTGCGGCCACGAACATTCGCATACGCCCGTGCGTCTTCAGCAAACCGTCCTCGGCCTGATTTTCATCATCAACTCATTCGTCATCGATTGGATTTACGGCAAGGGTGGCACGGTCGCCGGTTTCAGCGCGATGATCGGCGCGATCATTCTCGGTTACCCGATTGTCTGGACGTCGTTGAAAGATTTGCGGCGCGGAATCTTGACGACCAACGAACTCGTCGCGCTGGCGGTGATCGCGGCGTTTTCGTCGGGCAATTATCAGGAGGCGGGGCTGGTCGCGTTTTTCATGTTGCTGGGAGAAATCATCGAAACGCGAACGGCGGAAGGCGCGCGTTTGTCCATCGAATCGCTCATCAAATTGACTCCGACAAAAGCGCGTCGCATCCAACGTGCTGCCGACATTCTGTCGGCAGAATCTGGAAAAAATCCCGCAGCACAAAACGTGGTTCCGCCGACTGAAAGTCGGCTTGAAGAGGAAGTCGCCACAAAAGATTTAGCCATCGGAGATGTCATTCGCGTTCGTCCCGGAGACAACGTCGCTGCCGACGGCCTCATCGTGACTGGGCAAGGGTCATTCAATCAGGCCAACATCACGGGCGAATCATTGCCGGTGGATAAAAAACCGGGCGACGAAGTTTTTGCCGGCACCCAAAATCTCACGGGTGTTTTGGAAATTAGAGTCAGCCGCGCCGGCCAGGACACCACGCTCGGCAAAGTGCGCGAACTTATTTTGGCCGCCGAGAAAACCAAACTGCCGATCATGCGCATCGTCGATCAATACATGGGATTTTACACGCCGCTGGTTTTGTTGATCGCCGCATTGATCTGGGCGTTTACAAAAGATTTGGAACGCGTCATTGCCGTCTGCGTGGTCGCTTGTCCTTGCGCATTTATTTTGGCCACGCCCACCGCGATGGTCGCCGCTCTTTCCGCCGCCGCGCGTTTGGGAATTTTGATCAAGAACGTCGCGGACATTGAACTCGCCGCAAAAATAAATGCGTTCGTCTTCGATAAAACGGGAACGCTCACCACGGGAAAACTTGCCGTCAGCCGCCTCGCTCCACTTGGGGAAACTGCTCCGGCGGATTTATTGCGCATCGCTGCGTCCGCCGAAAAATATTCCAATCATCCAACGGCGAAAGCATTGGCGCAATTAGCCGGTGAAGCGGGCGTGCCGTTGCCTGAGCCGCAGAATTTTTCGGAAACGGCCGGTCGGGGAATCAAAGCAGAAGTCGATGGAAAAAACATCGTCGTCGGCCGCGCGCAATGGTTGAAGGACAATGGAATTGCGGATGATTTCACCGCGTCGGTTGACCTCAAAGAAGCCGAAGGATTCAGCCTCATTTACGTCGCGCAAAACGGAAAGTGCATTGGCTGGGTTGGCTTGCAGGACGAAACGCGAAAAGAAGCAAGTCAGGCGTTGGTTGAATTGAAACAAGCAGGTGTGCGGCGCATCGCCATGGTCAGCGGCGACCGCGAGCCAGTCGCCGCTCGGGTCGCGCGCGAAATTGGATGTGAAGAAGTTGTCGCGGAATGCTTGCCGCAGAACAAAGTTGAATTTGTGCGCGCGACAAAAGCAAAAGGTTATCGCGTCGCCGTGGTCGGTGACGGGGTGAACGACGCTCCCGCGCTCGCGGCAGGTGACCTCGGCATCGCGATGGGCGCGGCTGGCAGCGAAGTCGCCATCCACAGCGCGACGATTGCGCTGATGAACAACGATCTTCGCCGCCTGCCCTTTCTTGTAAAACTTTCGCGTCAGACTCGCGCCGTGATTAATCAAAATTTTCTGCTCGGAATTTTATTTGTGATCGGCGGTTTGGTGCTCGCGGCGTTCGGCTATATCAATCCAATTGTCGCCGCCATCATGCATGTCGTCGGCTCACTCATCGTCGTTTTCAACAGCTTCCGATTGGTTCGGCAGGGTGAGGAATTGGAGCCGTATCAGGCCATGGTTGCTGAGCCGCCCGAGAATAAATCTGCGCCGATGGAATTGAATCCGAAGTTGGCGTAAACAGGCAGTTCCATTACCATTTTCACATGAGCACAACTCAAGTTATCGACGAAATTCAAAATCTTCCCCGCAAAGAACAGGAAGTGATTATTTCTTTCGTTCATAAGCTTGAGCGCTCTCTGCAAGAGGCACACAAGTCAGGAGAAACCACATTTAACGCTTCGCTGAAATGGGCTGTAGAAGAACACCGTGAGCTTTTGCGACGGCTTGCTCAATGAAGAAGGAACCACGCTTTCTCTTCCGCAATGAGGTGGAAAGAATACACGATATATCGCTTGAACTTTTCGGTGGAATGGCTGGCATAGGAGATTCTGGTTTGGTGGATTCTGCGTTAGCGTCGGCCAGGAACACTTGGCATTACGGTGGAGATTTATTTGATGTCGCTACAAGTTACGCGTTTCACATTGCCGAGTCCCAGGCCTTTGTAGATGGAAACAAACGAACGGGGATTCTTTCCGCGATTACGTTCCTGGCAGAAAATGGAATCCACTGCCCGAGAGCCGACGACATTCTCTACGACGCCATGATCGCCATCGCCCAAAAGCGCATGGATAAAAAAGGATTGGCGGAAGTGATTAGGAAATTAGCGGAGAAAAAGGGCTGAGATTTATGAACTGCTTTTACCATCCGCAAATAGTTGCCGTTGGAATTTGCCGAAACTGTCAGAAAGGATTGTGCGTGGAATGCGCTGCGGATTTGAAAGAAGGCCTTGCCTGCAAAAACCGATGCGAGACTGAGGTCACTGATGTTACTCGGATGATTCAACAAAACAAAAAGGCGTACGCCCATGCCAGCAATTCTCAATTTCAGGGAGGGATATTTTGGGCGATATTTGGAGGAGTTTCAATTTTGATTGGCCTCAATTCCCAGACTCCTGATGCCTTTTACTTTTTCGGCGTTGCATTTCTCGTGATGGCTGGTTGGTACATCATGGCTGGTTTCAAAAACCGAAAAATCGACAGGAATTCTTAGAATTATGGAAGCTCTTGATATACCGCGCTCCGCATCCCGCGCTCGGCAATCCACTGAAAATATCATCGTCGTTCGCGGCCTGACCAAAGTCTTCAAAGATTTCTGGGGCCGCCCGAAAGCGCGCGCGGTGGACAATGTCGATTTTGAAGTGCGACGCGGAGAAGTTTTTGGTCTGCTCGGACCAAACGGTTCGGGCAAGTCCACCACCGTAAAAATGTTGCTCGGACTTTTGTATCCGACAAAAGGACACATCGAAGTTTTCGGGCATTCGCCGCGCCATGTTCCGACGAAAGCGCGCATTGGTTATTTGCCGGAGGAATCGTATCTCTATCGCTATTTGAACTCGCGCGAGACGATAAATTTTTTCGGGAACTTGTTCGATCTCCCCGCGAAAGACCGTGCGCTGCGCTCAGAGCAGTTGCTCGAAATGGTTGGTCTGAACCAAGTGCGAACGCGCGTCGTTGGCGAATTTTCCAAAGGAATGCAACGACGCATCGGTTTGGCCCAGGCGCTGATCAACGATCCGGACCTCGTCATTCTCGATGAACCCACCGCTGGCCTCGATCCGATTGGTTGTCGCGAGGTGAAAGATTTAATTCTCGCTCTGGCGCGTCGCGGCAAGACTGTCATTCTCAGCAGCCATTTGCTCGCCGATGTCGAAGATGTTTGTGATCGTGTCGTGATTTATTACGGCGGAAAAATTCAGGCGATGGGCACGCTCAAGGAATTGCTCGCCACGCCCGACGCCGTGCGCATCACCACCCCGCCGTTGCCGCGCGAAACCATGGAACGCGTTTTGGAAATGATTCGTCGCGATGTGGCGGCGGAAAAAGTCCAGGTCGATAACCCGACGCAAAATCTGGAAAGCTATTTCCTCGGTGTCGTCGAACGCGCGAAACAGAGCGCGGCGGAAACCTCCGGCGCAATTTCCGGCGCGCGGGTGGCTGCCTATCTGCGCGGCGAGGCCGATGCGAAACCATCAACCGAGAAAATTCTGGAACGCTTCACCGCACCAACCAGCCCAGCAGAAATTTCACAGCCGCAAGTGACCGTTGCTTCCAGCGCAGAATCGGTCGCCCATAAAAAATTGGAGTCGCTCACGAAACCAGTTGAGCCGGAAATAACTCCTCCTCCGCCCGAACCGGAAAAGCCTGCTGACCTCAGCCAAGCGAACGAGAGATTGTCGTCGCTCCTCGGCAAGACCAAGGACAAATCTTAATTCCCCGATGGCGACAACCAGAAATCCAAGTCGGGTAGCATCTGCCTCCGGCGGGTGCGAGATGAGATCTCCCGTTGGCTGTTTTCGCACCCGCCGGAGGCAGATGCTACCCGGGTGCCCCGCGGCCCGTCGTGTCTAATTCATGCAACGCATCACCGCCATCGTTTGGTTGACTTGGAAAGCCGCTTTTCGTTATCGGCTCTTTTGGGTTTTGGCCGCGCTGCTGGTGGGCGCAGTAGTGGGTCTGCCTCTGCTGATCAAAGACGACGGCACCGCGCGCGGCTTCACCCAAATTTTGCTGACTTACACTTTGAGCGCCATTACTGGGCTGCTGGGAATCGCCACGCTTTGGCTGGCGTGCGGTACGCTGGCGCGCGACATCGAAGAAGCGCAAATCCAAATGGTTGTGACCAAGCCGATTTCGCGCTGGCAAATTTGGATCGGCAAATGGCTCGGAATAATTTCCCTCAACGCGCTCCTCCTCGCTGTCGCCGGCGGCAGCGTTTTTTTTCTTCTGCAGTGGCGGGCCAAACGTTTGCCGCCGGAGCAACAAATGGTTTTGCGCAATGAAGTTTTGGTCGCGCGCGCCGGAGTGAAGGAAGTTTTGCCTGACCTTGGCGACGTGGTGGAAAAGGAATTGGAACGCCGCTTGCAAACCAGTTCGGTCAACCCCACGAACATTCCTGCCCTGCGCAAACAAATTGAAGAACAGGTGAAAGCCGGAATCCAATCCGTGCGCCCCGGCGGCTATCGTCCCTGGAGAATTGAACTGGGGCGCGCCAAAGATTCTTTGCGCAATCAACCGCTTTTTTTGCGAGTGAAATTCTTCACTCCGCAAGGCAGTTCGACCGCCACTTACATCGCGCTCTGGCAAGTGGGAAATCCCGAGACAAAAAATGTTTGGCGTTCCGAGCCGATGAGTTTTTCCGCCGAAACATTTCACGAATTTCCCATCCCGCCCAATCTCTTCGACGAGAATGGCGTGCTCGACATTGTTTTTCTCAATCCAAATGAAACCACGGTGCTCTTTCCGTTGGAAGAGGGTCTGGAAGTTTTGTATCGCGAAAGCAGCTTCGGAATAAATTTCGCGCGCGGTCTGGGAATTATTTTTTGCTGGCTGGCGTTGCTCGCGACACTCGGTTTGGCTGCGGCCAGCTTGCTTTCGTTTCCGGTCGCGGCATTTGTGTCGCTCGCCGTTTTGATTGTCGGACTTTCCAGCCGGACCCTCAGCAGCGTCGCGCAGGAAGGAACTCTCCTCGGCGTCAGCCATGAGAGCGGACTGGCCGAAGCCCAATCGATTCTTGATTCCGTGTTCGTGCCGTTTTTTCGCGCGACTTTGAAAGTCATAAATCTCGTGGAAGGTTTTTCACCCATCGACGCGCTCAGCACGGGACGCAGCATCACGTGGACGCAACTCGGTTTGGCCGGTTTGCAAATTGTTTTGTTGCTCGGCGGAATCATCGCCGCTATCGGCATCATCATTTTCAACCGGCGCGAATTGGCCACCGCGCAAGGAAACTCGTGATGAATTTTTCCCGCGCGAAATTTTATAAACCGGCTCTCGTCGCCTTGGCGGGAATTTTTTTCGTGGGCGTTTTTCACATCCAACGCGCGATGAATTACGACCGCGAGACGCTCGGCTTGACGCGCGTCACTCCCCTCGAAAATGCGCCGCCCGTCCTGGCCTTCACCACCGTCGCGCTCGGCGGATTTCGCGGCTTGATTGCCAACGCGCTGTGGATTCGCGCCAACGATTTGCAGGAGGAAGATAAATTTTTCGAGATGGTGCAACTGGCCGATTGGATCACGAAACTTGAGCCGCACTTTGGGCAGGTCTGGTATTTCCAGGCGTGGAACATGGCCTACAACATTTCCGTGAAATTCAGCGACCCAGCCGACCGCTGGCGCTGGGTGCGACGGGGCATCGTCTTGTTGCGCGATGATGGCTTGCGCTTCAATCCCGATGAGACGCTGCTCTATCGGGAGCTGTCCTGGATCTTTCAACACAAGATGGGAAACAACCTCGACGACGCGCACCAGTTTTACAAAACAGCCTGGGCAGGCGAGATGCAGGAACTGTTCGGCGGCAAACCGAACTTCGCCGACTTGCTCAACCCACAGACCAAGGAAGCAAACAACCGCCTGCAAGTGGTGACGAATATATACAAAATGGAGCCGCGTTTGATGAAGGATGTGGATGAACTTTACGGGCCGCTGGAGTGGCGGTTGCCCGATGCGCACGCGGTTTATTGGGCGGAAGTCGGAAGGCGTCGAGCGAAAAAAGAAGATCAGGAAACCTTGCGCCGCTCGATTTATCAAACGATGCAAATGGCTTTCATGCGCGGCGGGCTGCACGAAAATAAATTCGATAAAACGTTCACGCTCGGACCGAACCTCGATCTCGTTGAAAAAGTGAACGGCATTTATGAGACGATGATGAACGAGGACCCCACCCAGCGGGAGCACATGAAAACCGGGCACAAAAATTTTCTCTTCACCGCCGTTTATTTTCTCTACACAGCCAATCGCCAGGCTGAGGCCAAACGTTGGTACGATTATTTGGCGGAGAAATATCCGCAAGCCGTGCTCGACAAAAATAAAAAGAAACTTCCCCTCGACGAGTTCGCCATAGCGCAGGCGATGGGTGATGTGACGGAAACGGACAAGAACAAAACGACGCAATTGATTCTCGGCTATCTGCGTCACTCCTACGACGCGCTCGCACAGGATGAAGATGATATGGCGTTGAATTACGAGCGCATGGCGCAAAGAATTTGGAATCGATTTCAATCGGAAATCAAAGGCGCCGAGATACGCGTCGGTCTTGAACCGATGAATGAGTTGAAGCGAATTGTTCGGGAGGAAGTTTTCGATCCCGAACGCGGAGTCTCGCCCGAAACGGCCGCCCGCCTGCGCACCAAACTGGGTTTGCCGGCGACAACAACGACGAACGCGCCGCCGACAAATGCAATTCCGAACGTCAAAAAATAACTTGTAGCGGCGCGTGTGTGACCGCCGCTGTTTTTTCGAGTAAATGCGGCGGTGAAAGTCGCGCCGCTAAAAGTTAGCTGGGGCGGGATTGGTGTTCGTGCTCTGCCTCTCTGTCGCGAAAATAATCGAGACAGCGAAGGGTCCGCCCGGCGCGAGCGATCAAATTCGCGCGACGGTTTCCTGCGTGGCGAGGCGAATGCAACTCTGCGGAATAGTCCTCTCGTATTTGTTGGACTCGAGCCTGCAATGCCGCTTCCAAAGGACGTGCGGGTAAGTCAGGAAAATCCTTCACCGGCCAGTTGCGAACGCGCTGTCGGTGTTTGGCAAGCAGGTAACTCCCAAGAAGGATCAAGGCAACCAGCCTTAAAATGATCTCGGATGTTTTCATATTGTTTTCTCTCGCGTAGAACGAGACTCCTGTCGAGTTCTAATATTTCCCCTTTTTTCATTCGGTAAAGAATTTAGCCGGAACGATTCAGTTGGACAGATTGCTCGCCCTCACCCTAACCCTCTCCCCCCCCGAGGAGAGGGAACCTGCCATCAGCACGCGCCACCAGCCACGAAACGGTGAACACTTTCCAGCGCTGCATAAGATTCTCCCTCTCCTCGGAGGAGAGGGCCGGGGTGAGGTCGAGCGTTGCTTTGCACTGAATTGTTCCGGTTTAAATGGAGAGCGACGGGAGTCTCGCTCTACTGGGGAAAGATGGCGGCGGTCATAGACGCGCCGCTACAGGGGTCAGCCGACGCGAAAAGAAATTCGCGTGATCAAATCTTTCCCGAAACTAGTTTGGAGTTGTTGCAAAATATCACGGCGACGATAGCGCACGATTTCATCCAGCCACACGCTGCTGTCCACCGTGACGAAAAGTGTTCCCTTGTTGATTCCCGTTGGCTGGGCGTGGGCAACGATGTTCGGATCGATCAAATGATTCCAGACTTTCAAGATTTCAGTTTCCGATTGGCGGCGATCAATGCGCAGGTCTTTTAGGATGCGAGGCATGACGTCGCCCGCCTTTTTGGCCGACTTCGCCCGCCCGACTTCCACCGGAGCCAAATCAATTCCGCGCCATTCCGCGAGAACGCGTTGTTGCGCGGTGGATTTGCGGGGGCCGCGTTTGAACATCATTTGCATGTTGTAGCGTCGAGGCTGTGCCTTGAAAAATTAAAAGCTGGCGAATAACAGGTGGCCTACCGATGACTCATCGCGACTTTCCTCTGCGCCCAACCCGAGCCACAAATTCAGGCTCAATCCAAATCGTATCTGACTCATATCTGTCCGATGACGGCCTGCGCTCCGCTACAACAAGCTCAAGATGGCCGTGCTCGTCAAAGCCCGCGATGCGAAATGTCCTGCCGAGCGCTCGTTTGAATACTCCCGGTGTCTCCAGGCCTTCCGAATCAGTCAAGTCAGGCGGAACCTTTTTAACCCTCACCCAGTCACCAACCTTGAACGTTTGCGTCTTCATCTAACATCCAGATTGAGACGCAGGCGCAACGCATCGCTTAGTTTTTTCCGAGTTCGAATCACACCTTCGGATGCTCATCGAGCACGAGAACTCCATGCGGCGGCAAATCGTAATTGCCCGTGAACGTTCGCGCGGTGAGGAAGTCGTGCATTGGTTTGTAAAATTGAATTCGCACCGGAGAATTCTGGTGGTTCAACAAAAAATAAATTCGCGTGTCGGCATTTTGCCTCATGCTCACTTCGACGGCGTCGGGAACTTTCAAGAGCGGATGCAGGCCAACCATCTGTCGCAGCCATGCGACGAGATCGTAGTAAAATGGTTGCTGGCTCATCGTGCCGATGTAAATCGCTTTGCCCGCGCCAAAGTCATTCATCGTAATGGCGGGTCGCCCCGCATAAAAATCTTTGGTGTAACTGGCGATAATTTGGCAGCCCTTCGGCTCGATGAGGTCGCACCAAAGTTTGGCGGTGTGAACATGGTTGCTGTGAAAACCGCCTTTAAAGGTCAAATGATTTTCTTCCTCTGGCGGCACCGGATCAAACTCCTGCACTTCCAACCCAAAAAGATCGGTCAAGTTGTGAGGGAAACCGCCGTCGGGCACGATGTGATGTTCGTCCACCATGCCGGTGTTGAAAGTGCCGACAAGCGTTCCGCCATTCTGCACGTAAAGTTTCAGCGCATCCGCTTCGCCGGCGGCGAGCATGTGCAACGACGGCGCGAAAACAATTTTGTATTTCGACAAATCCTCCGTCGGTCGCGCGAAATCCACGGCCATATTTCGATCATGCAATGCCGTGTGAAAAAGTTGGACGTGGTTCCGCTGTGTAAAAAACTTGTTGGGTTGGCGCGGGAATTCCAACGCCCATTCATTATCGTGACTGTAGAGAATGCACGTCTCCGCCATTACTTTTGTGCCTTTGATAATTGGAGCAAGAAGTTCCATCTCCTGGCCGATCTGGCAAATCTCTTTGTAAATGCGATTCTCGCCGCGGCCATCGTGAGTCAACACGCCGCCGTAAAATTTCTCAGAGCCGATGCGCGGTTGCCGCCAGAAAAAATAAAGCACGCCGTCCGCGCCGCGCGCCACCAATTGATAAGTGAAAAGCCGGACGACACCAGGGCGCACGAGTGAATTCACATCCTGCCAATTGACATGCCCGGCCTTTTGCTCGATGACCCAAAAATTGTCGCTGCCGCCGGGCATTTTGATTCCTGTTTTTTTGAGCGAGCGCAACAAATCAATTTCGCAGGCGTTCTCGGCTGACTTCGATTTGATGGTGGCATTGCTGTTCACGCTCACGAAATCAAGCGCCTCGGCGACGTCGAATAAATCGAGGCGCTGAGTGAACGCGCGCAAATTCGTCGTGACCGGGGCTTGTGGCGTCAACTCGTGCAACAAGTCGGATTGCATTCGCACATAGGCCACGGCGGTGTCGCTGCAAAAGCGCATCCAATCCAGGACCAGCGCGGGATTATGCACGGTGGGGGCGGCCATCGGCATGGGCACATGGCCCCAATCGCTGACGTTCTGGCTCCAAAAACGCGTGCCCATGAGTTCATTGAGACGGTCCACCGTTTGATATTTCGCCTGGAGCCAAGCCTGCCAATCGTGGCGCGTTTCCTCATTGAAGCAGGAATGCTGGGTGTGTCCGCCAACGTTGTTGTCGATTTGCCAGGCGATCAATTGCGGATGTTTGCCCAGCGCCTCCGCCATGGCGCGAATAATTTTTTTGGAATAATCCCAGACGACGTCGCAATTCAGGCAAAGGGCGTGGCGGGTTCCTTCGTGCAGCTTCAGGCCATTTTCGTCGATGGGTAGAATCTCAGGATATTTTTTCGCGAGCCAAATCGGCGGCGCGGCGGTCGGGGTGGAAAGCACGACTTGGATTTCGGCCTCGCCCATTAAGTCCATCGCGCGTTGGAGCCAGTCGAAATTAAATTTTCCTTCCTCCGGCTCGCACAGCCCCCAGACGAATTCGCCCATGCGCACGACATTGACTCCCGCCTCTTTCATCAATCGCACGTCAACCTTCCAGCGCGCTTCCGGTTCCTCAGCGGTGCCGGCGTAAGGATAGACCCAATGTTCAGGATGATAATTGACGCCAAAATGCATAGATAATTTTTGGGGTTGGCGAAATTTTAAAGGCTCGGTTTTATTGCGCAACGAAATTCAGCCAACTGAAAAGAACCTGAACCGAAAAAAATCGCTTCGGTTTGGAAGAACTCAAATGGCGACCATCATCGGCATAAAATGTATTCGATTGCTCATTATCCGCTTCACCCATAGGCCTCGGCATTGTTGTCCATCACGAAAGCAGCGCCTTTTTCCATAATTCGCCAATTCTTTTTCGGGCAATTGTTTGCGGCGTCTGTTAATTTTTCTCCATGCCAGAGAGCGATCTGTTTGCGCCGATGAGACCACCGGAAATTTCCAGCGCGGCTGAAAAGGAGACGCGAACTTTTCAAAACCAACCGCTCGCCGCGCGGATGCGCCCCCGGACTCTGGATGAATATGCCGGCCAAAAACATATTTTGGCTCCGGGACAACTTCTCCGCCGCGCCATCGAAGCGGATCGGATTCAATCGCTCATTTTCTACGGACCACCGGGAACGGGAAAGACTTCGCTCGCGCAAATTATCGCCAACCAAACCAAGAATAAATTCGAGCGGCTCAGCGGGGTGGAATCGAACGTCGCCGACATGCGACGGGTTCTTTCCGCCGCCGCGAACCGTTTGGAGAACACCGGCCAATCCACCATTTTGTTCATCGACGAAATTCATCGGTTCAACAAAGGGCAGCAGGATATTTTGTTGCCGGATGTGGAAAGCGGCGTGGTGCGGTTGATCGGTGCCACGACGCATAATCCATTTTTCTTTGTCAATTCGCCGCTGGTTTCACGCTCGCAAATTTTCGAACTGCAACCGTTGATCGAGGAAGATTTATTCGAACTTTTGCAGCGCGCTTTGCAAGATGACGAACGCGGTTTGGGTCACCTGAGAATTCGCGCGGACGAAAATGCGTTGCGTCATCTCGCAAAAATTTCCGACGGCGACGCGCGCAAGGCGTTGAACTCTTTGGAAATCGCCGCGCTTACCACGTCGCCAGCGAACGATGGTTTCATCCACCTTGATTTAAATGTGGCCGAGCAATGCATTCAGAAAAAAGCGATTGTCTATGACGGCGATGGCGACGCGCATTACGACACGATTTCCGCCTTCATCAAATCGATGCGCGGCAGCGATCCCGATGCGACGCTTTATTGGCTGGCGAAAATGATTCACGCCGGAGAAGACCCGCGATTCATCACGCGACGCATCGTGATTTGCGCGGCGGAAGATGTTGGGCTGGCTGATCCGATGGCGTTGATTCTGTCGCAAGCCGCGCACAACGCCGCGGAATTTATTGGCTGGCCGGAAGCGCGCATTCCGATTGCCGAGGCGGCGATTTACATTGCGACGGCGCACAAGAGTAACACGTCGATTACCTCCATCGACGCCGCGCTAGCGGATGTGAAATCCGGTCGCACACTCGCGGTGCCGCAGCATTTGCGTGATGCGCATTACGCCGGTGCGAAACGTCTCGGCCACGGCGAAAATTACCAATACGCCCACGATCATCCCGATCATTTCGTGCCGCAGGATTATCTGGGCGCGGAGAAACACTATTACGAGCCGACCGATCAAGGCGTGGAAAAGAAGATCAAAGAGCGCGTGGAGAAATGGCGGGCGCAATTGGAAAAAGTCAAAGTGAACCAATAGTTCGATGTGCTTTGCCGCAGTTGCAAAAGAAACTGAAACCCTGAATACTACGACTATGATGAAAATCATCAGCATCGATGATCAAGGAACATTGACCCTGCCCAAGGAATTGCGTCAACGGTTGGGACAGCGCCAAGTCGTGGCGGAGGAAACCAATGATGGGGTTTTGCTTCGTGCCACCGAAAACCTTCCGGTTGAAATTTATTCAGACGCTCGTTTGAGGGAATTCGAGGAAAACAACGAAGAGGCGCTCGCTAAATTCGGAATTAAAAAATCTTAGTGAGAATTTTTCTCGATGCGAACATTCTCTTTTCCGCCTCATTGCCGCAAAGTCGGATACGCACCCTCGTCACTTCTGCGTTGCGTCGTGTTGTTTTTTTGACGAACGCCTACGCCGTCGAAGAAGCTCGCCGCAATATCGAATTAAAATCTTCTCAAAACATCTCCAGGCTCGACGCGCTCGTCGCTCACTGCGAATTGATCCCGAGCGTGATTTTGGAACTTGATGTTGAATTGAATTGGCTGAGAAAGATTTGCCCATTTTACGGGGCGCGATTGCTGGAGAAGCGACACACCTTGTCACAGGAGATCGTAACGACTTTGGGCCGTTTCTTGGAAAAACAATTCAGAATATCAAAATCGTTTCGCCGCAAATGTTGGCGGAAGAATTTGCGGAACTAGGTTGGCTCTGATTGTTTCGCAATATCGATATGTCGCTCCAGGCGCAAAAACAGAATCTGCGGGAACATTTGCGTGAGCGGCTGGCGACCATTCCTGAAATTGATCGCGTCGAACTTTCCGGAAAACTCCGCGCACTTTTCCAAAAGCAAAACGTTTGGCAGAACGCAAAAATCATTTTGCTGTTCGCCCCTCATTCCAATGAACCGGATACCTGGCCGCTTCTTTCCGCCGCGTTCACGGCCAACAAAATTGTCGCGCTCCCAAAATTTATGGCTGACAAAAATCATTACATCGCTTGCCGCGTTGAAAATCTGGAACGCGATTTTTCTCAAGGCCAGTTTGGGATTCGCGAGCCGAATCCAGAATGCATCGAGATACCCCTAAACCGTCTGGACTTGGCGCTCGTGCCTGGCATAGGCTTCGACACGATGGGGCGGCGGCTCGGTCGGGGAAAAGGATTTTATGACCGATTGCTCGCCCAAATTCCTGGGACGAAATGCGGAGTTTGTTTTGACGAACAGATCGTCGAGACGATTCCCACTGAACCGCACGATGTGCGTGTGAATTATATTTTGACACCAACGCGCTGGCTGGAAGCAACGGCTTGAGCGCGAGGTTTTGAATGAGTTTTTCGGTCAACAGTTTTATTGAAGGCGCGGCCATTTTCTCCATTGGCACCCTCTCCGGTTATCTTCTGCTCAAATGGAAAGATCGCGGCCTGCACGCGGCGCAATCTCTTCGGGAAAAAAGTTCGGTGGACAATGCGCATCGCGAGGCGGCCGCCATTCTGCGCGAAGCCCGTCTCGGCGCGAATGAAGAAGCGCTCAAATTACGGGAGCAAACCGAGCAACTTTTCGCGAGCCGCCGCCATGACATTGACACCGCCGAACAACGTTTGAACGAGCGGGATTCATTGGTCAACCGCCAGTTGGAGCGGCTGTTGAAAGAGGAAAAAGTTCTTCGAGAAAAAGAAACGGAGCAAGAATCGAAGGAGCAGGCGCTGGAAAAAATTCGCAGCGATCTCGACGCGCTGAAACAAAAGCATCGCGAAGCATTAGAAAAAATTTCCCAGATGAGTGCGGCGGACGCGCGCGCCAAACTCTTGAAACAAGTCGAGGAGGAATCGATGTGCGACGCCGGACATCTGGCTCGCCACATTCTGGAAGAGGCGAAACTCAAGGCTGAGGAGAAGGCGCGAAAAATAATCAGCCTGGCCATCCAACGTTACGCCGGCGAACACACGTTTGAAACTTCCACGGCGACGGTCGCGTTGCCGAGCGAGGAGATGAAAGGACGCATCATCGGACGGGAGGGCCGAAACATTCGCGCTTTTGAAGCCGCTACTGGAATTACCGTTCTCATCGATGACACACCCAACGCCGTGGTGCTTTCAGGTTTCGATCCGGTGCGGAGGGAAATCGCGCGCGAAGCGATGGAGCGACTCATCCTGGACGGGCGAATTCATCCCACGCGAATTGAAGAAGTGGCGGCGAAAGTCAGGGATGAAACCGATGAAACGATTTTGCGCGCGGGAGAGGAAGCGGTCCTGCGACTCGGACTGCCGCCGATGCATTTGGAAATTATCAAGGTGCTCGGTCGCTTAAAATTTCGTCAGAGCTTTTCCCAAAATATTCTTGAACATTCCATCGAGGTCGCCGGGTTGATGGGTTTGATGGCGGCGGAATTGGGAATCGACATCGCCTCCGCCAAACGAGCCGGGCTGTTGCATGACATTGGGAAAGCGATGAGTCACGAAATCGAAGGAGCCCACGCCATTGTCGGCGCGGAATTTATCAAACGATTTGGTGAATCCGAACAAGTCGTCGATGGGGTCGCCTCGCACCATGACGAAGCGCCGCACCTTGGGTTGCTGGGAATTCTGGTCGGCGCGGCGGATGCAATGAGCGCGTCGCGTCCCGGCGCTCGTTCTGAAACGTTGACCACTTATATCCGGCGTGTGGAAAATCTGGAAAAAATCGGCCTGTCTTTCGAGGGCGTGGAAAAATGTTTCGCAGTGCAAGCGGGCCGTGAATTGCGCGTTATCGTGCATCCGGAAAAAAAGAACGATGAGGAATGTTTTGCGCTGGCCAAAAATATTGCGCGAAAAATCGAGGAGGAATTGGCGTATCCCGGCCAAATTCGGGTGACGGTGATGAGGGAACAACGCGTGGTGGAGTTTGCGAAATAGACTGGTTGCCGAAATAAATTTTCCGAAAAGCGTCGTGCGAATTGGAACGCCGAACTCCGGTTCGGCTCGTCGTTTCTGAGAGTTCAGTGTCCTGCCGATTGGGAAATCGGCGCTCCCACCGGGAATTTTTTCGGCAACCAGATCGGGAGCGTATCAACGGCCCTCGTTGATTCCAGAAGGAAGACCCGACCAACCTTGCGGCGCGTTCCAAGGGCGAGACGAAACATTTTCCGAATCGGTCGTGGCGCAACCGGTCAACATTGCGGAAATAAAAATCAACGCTGTGATCGCGAAAAGGGAACCCCCTGAAAAAACAGTTCGCGCCTTGAATATAGTAGCCGCCGACGTGAGGAGGCGGATTTGGGTTGGCGCGCCAGTTTCCGCCTCCTCACGTCGGCGGCTACCAGAGAGTTCACTGGGAGAGTCAAGTTGCGATTTCATTTCAGTAAATAACTTGATCGCCTTCCATTATTTCCAGCCCGGAATTTTTCCACTCCGGCAGGACATTGGCGACGCTGCGGTCAGCCGCGACACTGGCGATGCGGACTTTCGCCACGAGTTTGCCACGTCGGTTCACCAGCATTTCCCCGCGTTCCAAAACTCCATCTTTGGCGCCGATATCGAGTACGACGAAATCAAATTTAGGATCGACCGCGACGACGTTGCCTTTCAATCCGACCGGGAGCGCGACGGTCTCGGTATCTCCGATGAGATCGTTAATTTTTTGTTTTAGCGCCCGGTTGTCGCGCGCAAAGATTTTGTTTTCAGCGAGGACCACATCCTTTTCCTTGCGGGTCTTAGCGAGGTCAGAAATGACGACTTTGACTTCCTCGGGCGTTTTTTGAATCAGATCCCACGCGAGCAATTTATTTTGCGCGATCTCGCGTTCGCCTTTGGCGGTGGCGAGTTGAGTGGTGAGATCGGTTTTTTGTTTGTCCAAATCTTCAGCGCGCGCGGTCTGGGTTTCGAGTTCCTTGCGCGTGGTGGTGAGCGTTTTTTTCGTGGTGGCGAGATCCTCCTGCGTGGTCTTGAGAGTTTTCTTGGTCTTGTCGCGTTCGGCCTGGGCGGACTCCTTCTGTTTTTTTTCTTCGTCGCGCTCAATCATGGTGGTGACGATTTTTTCCTTCACTTTGAGGAAGCCGAGACCGGCGGCAGCGAGTCCCGCGACAATGGCAATTAACAAACTAATTCGAATCAACATGTTGTCTGTGAGTTATAAATGAGGCCGCAGGTTAAAGCAGGAAATGCGAACGTGTCAACGCCCTTGCTGCCCCAGCGGGGGTTGGATGAATGGATTGTTGGATAGATGGATTTGTGGATGAATGGATTTGCGCCGAAGCCGTTGAAACGGCTGAATCTCTCGCGTCACCCCAAGACATTTCCCAAATCCATCAATCCAATCATCCACCCATCCAACAATCCTTTTATTCTTTCCGTCCGCCAAAAATTGAAACGCGCTCCCCGCATTCATTTATTTTTTCCACCTCGATGTGCTGCCCATTTGGACAGCGCATATCGGTAAATTTTTCCGGCGTCATTGGAATCCCATTTGTCCCGCGAAGAAGAAAAACTTCGCGCCACGTTGCCCTAAGAATTTTGCTGCCGGTTGCTTCCACGGATTTTCCCTCGCGCCCGACTTGATCGATGGCGTTGACCCGCTTGAATTGTTGTGTCTGCTCCGGCCCAAAATTCGCCGCGCGAAACTCTGTTTGAAAAAGGCCATTGGTTTTATCTCGAAATCCTTCCGGGGCACGGTCTCCGCGCGCGACAAGTTGCACAAATAGTTTTAAAGTTCCGCGTTCTCTGGTTTCGCACCGCAGTCGAACGGTGTCGCCGGGGAAAAAAGTAAGTTCAGGCTGAGCGGGTCCCGTGTGCCATTTCTCATTGCGCCAAAAAATTCGAAATGCTTTCCGTTCTTTGGTGATCGCTCCCGTCGCGTCGCGGATGCCCGACCAACTCAGGCCGGCGTCGATTTCCTGGTTCGCCGCTTGACCGCCGAGGTAAACAGACGGGTTATCGAGGTAGCCGTCCGCATTCGTCCGCGCTGGATCAAAGGCGGGAACCGGAAGTGTGATTACCCCTTCGATCCCGGTCCAAAGATCGAATGACGAGACGGCCTTGCGATAATACGCGCCGGGAAAACAGGGCAGCGAATTTGGCGGCGCCACTTCGGCCAGTGCAGTCCACAAATTCAGAGCAAAACAATTGAGGAATAAAGGGAGGCGTAGCAGGCCAGAAATCGTGGGGAGTTCCATTCCCGAAAAAATAAATTTGCCCAGGCCGATAGCAACTTAATTTTCGATTGGTCAATCGTAGCGGCGCGTCTGGAACGACCGCTGAATTTTATTTCTCGATCAACGAATCGAGAAGTTCCTTGTTGTCCGACGAGGAGAAAACGAATTTTATTTTATGATTGGATATTCAGAACGAATTTACATCGCGGATAAGTTGAGCAGCCCCAAAATTGTTCGCCGATATTTTTGCCTTTCGTCGCGGTTCGAAGAGCGATTGGGCTACCGCATTTTGCGCAGCGTTTGTCCGCCTCGACCAGAGTCGCAAGAATGGCGGAATTATATTTCCAATTCACTTCTTCCAAAAGCTTGAGCACGGCCGCTTCATCCAAAATCCGGATGCCATGTTTGCCCGCCAATTCTTTCGCTTCCTCGGTGTAACCCTGCAAAGTGATGAACACGCCTTTGCGGACACCCACGTCGGCCAACGCGCCTAAAAATTCACGGATCTGCTGCACTCCGACCTTCCAACTTTTCCATTGCTTGCATTGCACGACAAACCGGGTGGCGGGATTTTCCACGATCAAATCGATGCCTCCCTCGGGAGTGGCTCCATCAACTCGTTCGACTTTATAATTTTTGGATCGGTAAACCGCCTCAATGAGTTTTTCAAACTGGAACCAATCGATGGCGCGAAGTTGCTCCGAGAGAGTAGAATCATGCTGATGGTCCGGCTGGGCTTTCGCAAAAAAGCTGTCCGGTTCACTGGAGTTGAGGTGGTGTTCGGAATTCCGTCGTTTCCAGAATCGGCAGCCGAGGAAGGCGCTCAATCCCAACAAAAAGAGAACCGAAACGACCTTTAAATAGGAGTGGAACTGTGGAATGAAAAAGAAGCCGAATAAAATCAAGACGCCGATGGCCGGGACGATTTCCTCGCGAGCATCTTTTTTTTGTCGGGCCATAACCCCGATTGGCGAGCAGCGTTCGTGCCGTTCTCAATAGTGCGAACCGGCCATCGGTCCGAGAAATTGCCTTGCGCACGTGGGAGGAACCGGAGCGCGCAGGACACGACCAAAGGGGTTCTCAAAATAAATTTCCGAATCGAACGGAGCGCGGAGCAATGCTCTGCGCTCCATTCTGACACTGACACGTTTCGGAAATTTATTTGGGCAATCGCTATAATCCCCAGATGCGCCCAACCCACCCTTCCGCCCTCTCAAGCCACGACGGGTTCCGCCTTCCGTAAATATTGCGCGGAAAAAAGTCCGGTGAGAAATAACACGACCGCGCAAATCAAATACGGCAGAGCCGGGTGTTTGTCGAAAAGGCTCGCGGCAAAAATGGGGCCGACAATTCGCGCCAGGCTTCCGACTCCTTGTGCGACGCCCATCGTGGTGCCTTGTTCCGTTGGCAAAGTGAGGAGCGAAATCATTCCGAAAACCGGCGGGCGCGTCAGGCTCGAGCCAATCGAGAAAATTCCCAGACCCACCAAAAGCAGCGCCCAGGTGGTGGAATAGGGAATCGCACCAATCCCAATTGCCGCCAAAATTAAACTCGCGGAAATCAATTTTGGTTCGCCCATTTTTTTGACCAGTCGCCCGGTCAATCCGCCTTGCACCAGCGCTCCGAGAAGGCCGCAATAAACGATGAGCCAGGCGACGGTTTGCACGCTTTTTCCTTGAGTCAAATCAAGGTGAAAAACTTTGCTCACGAGCAAGCCGATGGTGGTTTCAAAACAAGTGAAAGAAAATGTGGCGAGAAAAAAAATCCCAATCAACAGCCCGAGCGCGGGTTGGCCCATCGTGTGCAAAAATTGCGCGAAGTGCGGCCGTTGTTCGACGTGATGAGCGGCGGGCTGCCAGCTTTCGCGCAAAATAAAAAACGCCGAAACGAAATTTAACGCGCAAAGGGTCGCGGCAGTCCAGCCCGGCCCGGACAAGCCGAAATAAGTGATGCTGACCGCGCCCAACGCCGGGCCGAAAATAAATCCAAGACCGAACGCCATTCCGATCAGCCCCATGCGCGCGGAACGCTTTTCCGGCGGTGTGATGTCCGCGATGTAGGCCTGCGCGACGGTGATATTCGCGCCGCAGATTCCAGCGATCAGCCGCGAGATCAAAATAATCCAGAGCGCTTTGTGATCCCGCAAGCCACTGCCATAGGCGAAAAGACCGTAGGAAATCGCCGCGCACGCCGTGCTGCCCAACAAAATCGGGCGGCGTCCGATGCGATCAGAAAGTCGTCCCCAGACCGGCGAGAAAATAAATTGCATGAGCGAATACGCCGCCATGATTCCGCCAATGACGAAACCGGAAGCGTGGAAATTTTTGCTGAAAATCGGGATCAACGGCAGGATCAAACCAAAGCCGATCAGATCGATAAAAACAGTGAGAAAAATAATCAGCAGCGATGGTTTTTTCATTTAAGAACGAGCGAAGGTTGTAGTCGCGGGAGGGAGGTTGCGCGAGAAAAAGTTTAAAATTCGGCGGGCGAGACTCCGTCCAGCGCCGGGTAGCATCTGCCTCCGGCGGGTGCGAAGTCTATCCGGAACGCCGATCTCCCGATCGGCACTGACCGACCCTCCCGGCAACGAGCCGATCGGGAGATCGGCGTTCCAAAAAATGTTTTCGCACCCGCCGGAGGCAGATGCTATCCGCGTTCCGAATCATTTTATTTCGATTTGATTTCCCATCGCGTGTTCGAGTTGCGTTTTCGCCACGGAAAAATCCCGCAGCGCCTGAATCTGCGTCGAGCGCGCTTCGGTCAAGGCGGTTTGCGCGCTGAGCACGTCGAGTTGCGTCGCAGCTCCAGCGCCGATCCGCGCTTGCGCCAAACGCAACGCCTCGTCCGCTTGTTCCTGAACTTTTTTTTGCGATTCCAAAACTTCGCGCGCTTCGATCAAAGTCGAATAGGCCGTGCGCACCTCCAGCTCGATTCGCCGCGCCGAATCTTCCACGTCCACTTCCGCTCGCTCGTGCAGCGCCGTGGCCTGAATGACCCTCCCTCTCGTTAATCCTCCATCAAAAATATCCCAACTCAATTGCGCGCCCGTAAACCAGCCGGAAACATCGCGGCTCAGATCGTCTCCAAAAACGGAACTGCGGGAACCGTACCCGGCAAAAACCTGCACGCTCGGTTTGTAACCGCCTTGGGCGTTGACGATATTTTCACCGCGAAGTTTTTCCGCTTTGCGCAGCGCCGCGAGTTCCGTCCGATTTTCAAAAGCGCGCAGTAACGCGTTGGACAGGTCCATTTCGTAGGGCGTCTCATCAAGTTTGCTCGTCAGTTGCAGCGGAATATCTTCGCCCATCCCGCGCGGCAAATCGCAACCGAGGAGGTTCGCCAGATTATTTTTTGAGATGCGAAATGCGTTGCGCGCGCGAATCAATCTCGGACGCGCATTGGCCACTTCCACTTCGGCGCGCAAGACATTGAACCGCGGAACCGTGCCCGCTTCGAAACGCCGCGATGTGTCTTCAAATTCCTTGCTCAACAAATTCACCGACGCCTCCTGCACGGCGATGCTTTGTTCCGCGAGCAGAACGTCGTCGTAAGCCACGCGCACGTCGCGCAAGGTGTCGGCGAGGACGGTTTGATAATTTAAAATCGCCTGCTCTTTCGTGAGCCGCGCCGCGCGCAACGCGGAGTTGATTCGACCTCCTTCGTAAATCGATTGCTGTAGGCGAATGCTGGCCGACCATTTTTGATTATTGTTTTTCACGGCGGAAAAATTGGTCCCTCCTTGCGGCGTGAAACCTTCAATCGCGCCTTCATCCGTCAACTGGTAATCCGCTCCAGCGCGAAGTTTGGGGATGGCAATGGCCCGCGTTTGCAGGACGACTCCATGAGCCGCCTTGAGATCCGCTTTGCCGCGCAAGATCGACGCATTTTTTTCCAACGCGATGTTCAACGCCTCGGCGACAGAGAGCGGTTTGGAAATTAAATTCGTCGCGCGGACTTCGTAATTGGTTTGAGCAAATGCTGAAAAACCTGTGATCGCCAAGAGCGCAACGTAGCGCAGCTTTGCAAGCTGCTGTATCGCCGGTTTGCAACCGGCTGGGCGTCGCGACATCCAGCGGGTTGCAAACCCGCGATACAGCAGGTTAAAAACCTGCGCTACGGCTCTCACGCAAAATTCGGGTTTAAATCGATTCATAAAATTTTTGCCTGAACAGAAATCGCGGCCCTCATTTTTCCGCAGCGCGAACTCGCGTTCGTTGAATGAAAACATCCACTTGTTGCCCGACGTAAACGGAAGTTTTCGGACGGTCGAGTTCAAAAATAATTTGCAACACGCGAGTGTCCACACGCTCGGCGCTGTCGCCGGTAAGCGAACGTTTCGGAATGACAAATGGTTCGATCCGCACGAAACGGAGCGGCATCGGATTCTTCGTATCGCCTTTGAGAAACGCGACGGCGGGCTGGTTCGGTTCGATGAGAAACGCATTTTGTTCATCCACGTCGGCGCGAATCTGAAACGTGTTCACATCGCCGAGAATCATCATCGGCTCGCTCGGCATGAGGTTCGCGTATTCGCCCGCGCGGGCGTTGACTTGCAAAATCACTCCGTCACGAGGAGCGCGCACGGTGAGAATTTCCAAATCGACCTCCGCGCTGCTCATCTGGTTGCTGGCGGCGTTGAGGTCCGCCTCCACTTTCGCGACGCGCGCGGCGCTGGCTTGCACCATAAATTCTTTTCGCTTTCGTTCTTCTTCGCTTGCCACTTTTTCTTTCTCCAATTTTTCAATGCGCGCGAATTGATCTGCCACGTCGGCCGCCTGAACTTTTTCCATCTCAAGGGTCGCTTGCAAAACTTTGAGTTGCGAACGTGCTGTTTCCAAGCGGGCGCGCGCCTCGCGATCATCCATTTGCAAAAGCGGCTCGCCCATTTTCACTGTCGAACCCACTTGCACGAAAACTTTTTGGATCAAGCCTGCTTTGATCGCGCCGATTTTTACATTCTCTTTTGTCGCTTCAATAATTCCGGTGGCGGCCACAGAATTTGTAAACGGCGATCGCGCCGGCTCGGTCAAGGGCGGCGGTGGTGGTGGTTGTCGCTTGAGCTTCTTGATCAAAACCACGGCGCCAATAATTCCCGCCAGCGCCAGATAAAAACTCAATCGTTTAAAAATCATAAAAACCTAAAAAAGAAAACCACAGATGGACGCAGATGGACGCAGATGAAGAGGGGAAACTGGAAGAAATCGTTTCCAGCATTGTTCCGAGTGAGCGACGTGTTTGGATTCATCATGATATTCCTTGCCCTTTTTTATCTGTGTTCATCTGCGTCCGTCTGTGGTTTTGATTCTTCCGCCGCCTTGATTTTATTCGTGGTTAAAAACATTTTCACTTTTCCCCAGCGCCTCATGCACACGGCTGACGCGGCCATCTTCCATTTCCGTCATGCGGTCGGCGAATTGAAAAATACGATTGTCATGCGTCACGACAATGACGCAGCGACCCGGCGCGCGCGCGACGTCGCGAAGCAGTTCCATAATTTTTTGGCCGGTATCTTTATCGAGCGCCGAGGTCGGCTCGTCGCAAATAATTAATTTTGGCTCGTGCACGAGGGCGCGCGCGATGGCCACCCGCTGTTGTTGCCCGCCCGAAAGATTGATCGGCGATTCGTTGCCGCGACCGCGCAGCCCGACCAGTTCCAAAACTTCGGCGGATTTTTTTTCGGCGCGCGTGCGACTCACTCCATTGATGAGCAGCGGCACGCTCACATTCTCGACGCAGGACAACGTGGGAATTAAATTAAATTGCTGAAAAATAAAACCGATGTTGCGTCCGCGAAAAGTCGTGATCTCGCTCTTGCCCATCGAATGCAGGCGCGCGCGAAAAACATCCACTTCGCCCGTTTCAAATTCCAGCGTGCCCGCAATGACGCTGAGCAAAGTGGTTTTCCCGCAGCCGGACGGGCCGACGATCATGAGCAGTTCGCCCTCGCGCGCGTCGAAGTCCACCCCTTTGAGCGCCTGCGTTTTCGCTTCGCCCGTTCCAAAAGTTTTGCTCACGTTGCGGACGTGAACGGCAAAACCATTTTTGGAATTATTAATTGTCTCGGTGTTCAAAACGAAATGTATTTCTCCGTCACCTTGCCGTTCTCATTAACACCTCGTTTTAACGAGGTGTTGGGAACGCGAAATAAGTTCTTCAACCGTTTCAACGGTTTTCCCGCGAGATGAAAACCGTTAAAACGGTTCGTGCGTTTTCGCATCCTCAAACACCGCGCTGAAGCCGCGGTGTTAATGAAAAATGGATTTCCTCCCAAGTAGGAATGAATTTTGAAATGGTGACTCATTGTCAGCGAGCGTTTATCCGCGAAAAACAATCGCCGGTTCCAGTTTCCGGATTTTCAAAATTCCCAGCACCGCCGAGAAAGCGCAGATAAACATGATGACCAAAAAAGTGATGAGCGGCAGTTGATAAGGCAGCGCGAAGGGCGGCATTCCTTTTTGCAAAACCAAAACGCCAAACAAAACCGTCAAGCCGATTCCAATCCCGTAGCCGATGATGCCGACGGTGAACGATTGCAGCAGCACCATGCGCGTCAATAGCCAGTCGCCTGCGCCCATCGCTTTGAGCGCGCCGATGTGCCGGAGATTTTCGAGGATGAACGAATAAAAAGTTTGCCCCGCAATCGCGACGCCGACGATGAAGCCGAGTAAAATTGTCGTCGCGAACGACATCGGAATTCCGGTGTTTTTGAAAAACCAAATCACAGTGGAAATGGAAAATTGTTTCTCCGTGTAGGCGCCAAGACCGGTTTCCTTTTTGATTTGTTTGACGGTTTGTTCCGCCGTCCAGCCGGACGCGGGATGCGCCAGAACGAAGCTCAACATTTTGCGTGTCTTCGGCGCAAACTGGAGCGCTTGGTCGTAGGTCGTGAAAACATACGGATAGCCGAAAAAAGATTTCTCCGTTTTGCAAAGTCCGACGATGCGCGCCTCTTTGTCGTTGATTTCAAAAGTGTCGCCAATGCCGATTTTTTTCGCACGTCCGCGACTGAGCCGTTCCACCGCCATGTCGTCAATGATGACGGTGTTGGGCAGGCGCAAATCTTCCAGTTTTCCGGCGGTGATATTTCCAGGCCGGCCAATCATCGTCGTGCTGTCGATGCCGACGATTTGAATCGGTTTGAAACTGCCGTCCTGCAAACGCGCTTGTTGCACAGACCAAAACATCGGCACGGCCCACGCGACGCCTTGCACGGAACGAACGCGGCTGACATCGGTGTCACGCATCGGCTTGATTTCGTTGGCCTGCTCGACTTTTGGATCCACGACCCAAATTTCAGCGCGCATGTTTTTCAAATTGCCGAGCGTCCAATCGAGCAAGCCGAAAAAAACCGCCGCTTGTTGCGTCATCAACAGCGCGGCGAAAGTCAAACCGCTGACGAGCATGATGTATTTCGCTCGATCGGCGAAAAGCATTTTGAGGGCGAGATGATACATGGCGGAATTTACGATTTACGATTCAACGATTCGATATGCGCATCGTGCCACTGCGACCAAGTAGTGGGGCAGACATCCTGTCTGCCAATGGGGCTTCCAGCCCCAGAACCACGATTCGCGGGCAAGATGCCCGCTGTGACAGGCTGGAAGCCTGCTCCACTATTCAGCCCGCGTAGCACTCTCAAGGTGTGCATCGATTCAACGATTCAACGATTCAACGATTTAACGATTTAACCACTTATCCATTTAACGATTCTTCTTCCCAAGCTGTTTAATAGCCGCGAGAGAAAAGCTGGCGATGTGCTCGGCCAAATCTTCAATGTCGCTCCGTGAAAATTTTTGTTCGGGAAAAAGCCGCGACACCACCGGGCGGCAGTGATGATAAAAAAGGCATTGGCTGACGACGCTCATGCCGCACAGCCGCGCCTGTCGCGCGCTCGCGCCCGAGCCGAGCAATTCGCGGATGATGGCGGAAAGCTGTTGGGCTTGCGGACGAATTTTTTCGGCGACCAACGCATCAAGCGCGGCCGTGGGTTCGATCATTTCGCGCGACATCAATTTGCCATGCCACGCGATGGGGCCTTCATCGAAAATGCGAAACAGAAAGGAACGAATGAACGCTTTGAGTCGCAGTGCGGGAGATGCATCTTTTTTCAGGCCGAGGTTGGTTGGATATTTTTTAATAGCCTGTTCCTGCGTGTGCCGCAGAACTTCGAGATACAATTTTTCTTTGTCGCCAAAATGGTAATTAACGGCAGCGATGTTGGCGTGAGCGCGTTCGCAAATCGCGCGGACGGTGGCGGCGCGAAACCCGGCTTCAGCAAAAACTTCTCCCGCCGCTTCGATGAGTTGATGGCGGGTTTCCGCCTGGATGGAATCCGTTTTGAGTGGCGCAACCATGATTTGTTTTCGCACTTCAAATAGATATTTCAAACACACGTTTGAATTGTCAATTGGAATTTTTAGAGTGGCGGGGACCGCTATAGTAGCGCAGTGCGTCTCGCCTGCAGTCTTGTTTCCTTTTCCCTGCGCAGGCGAGACGCACTGCGCTACTTTGGCCGGGCACTTCCGAAATGCACCCAACTTGACCCGGCTCGCGGAATTGGTTTGTCCTTTGCCGGACTTTTGCTAGGACTGTCTCCAAACCCATGGAGCGCGCCGAACATGAAACGGGGGAAGTGGGAGGGGAAGTGTGAAGGCCAGCGTTTTTTCCGCGACGCATTGGAGCGTAGTGCTCGCCGCCGGACAAACTGACTTCGCTCGCGCCGCCGCCGCGTTGGAGCGGTTGTGCCGGGGTTACTGGTATCCCATTTACGCGTTCGTTCGACGGCGTGGCTTCGGCCACCATGAGGCGGAGGATTTGACACAGGCGTTCTTCGCATTCCTCCTGGAAAAGGAAACGCTGAAGAAAGTGGACCGGAACAAAGGCAAGTTTCGCACCTTCCTCCTGGCTGCTCTCACAAATTTTTTGGCGAACGAATGGGACAAGGGCCAGACTTTGAAACGAGGTGGCCATCACCAGATCATCTCTCTGGACGAGGCCGCGGCTGAGGGGCTTTATCTGCGTGAAGCAGGAGAATCGCTCACGCCGGAGAAACTTTTCGAGCGACGGTGGGCCAGCGCGATCATCGAACAGGCGCTCGGGCGGCTGAAGCAGGAATATATCACCGGAGGCAAAGCCGATGTCTTTGCGAAACTGGAGCCGTCTCTCACCCGCGACGTGACTGCTGGCTCGCACGCAGAATGGGCCGGTGAGTTGGGCATGAGTGAAGGCGCGGTAAAAGTCGCGTTGCACCGATTGCGACGACGCTTCGGCGAAATCTTGCGCAGCGAAATCGCTCATACCGTTTCCAGCCCGGAGGAAATTGATGATGAAATCCGCCATCTCTTTGCGGCCATCTCCACTTCGTAGCAGCCGAGGTAACGAGGCTCATTTTAACTCGGAACTCGGAACGCGGAAACAAATCAGAGCCTCGTTACCTCGGCTGCTACGAACTTTGTAACTTCCGCTCGCCTTTGCTTTAGAATGTGAATGCACGCAGTCATGATTGAATCACAAAAATGTTCGCGGTGCGGCGCGGAATTGCCGCCCGACGCGCCCGGCGGCCATTGCCTGAAATGCTTGCTGCAACTCGGCCTGACCTCGGAAGAAAATTCCGCCGAAGAAGCCGCCGAAGTTTCTGACACGACTAATTCGGCGCGCTCGGAGAGACCCGCCCTACCTCTTGCGGAAAAACCCGGCGACCGCATCGGCCACTACAAACTCCTTGAGCAAATCGGCGAAGGCGGTTGCGGCGTGGTCTATATGGCCGAGCAGGAAGAACCGGTTCGCCGCCGCGTCGCGCTCAAGGTCATCAAGCTCGGCATGGACACGCGCAGCGTCATCGCTCGCTTCGAAGCCGAGCGGCAGGCGTTGGCCATGATGGACCATCCGAACATTGCCAAAGTCCTTGATGGCGGTGCCTCGCCGACAGGCCGTCCCTACTTCGTCATGGAGTTGGTGCGCGGTGTCAAAATCACCAGTTACTGCGACGAGCAAAAGCTTTCCACACGCCAGCGCCTTGATCTTTTCATTTCGGTCTGCCAAGCCGTTCAGCACGCGCACCAGAAGGGAATTATCCATCGCGATCTCAAACCCTCGAACATTCTCGTCACCGAACAGGACGGCGCATCGATGCCCAAGATCATTGACTTCGGCATCGCCAAGGCCACCACCGACCAGCGGCTCACGGACAAAACTCTCTTCACCGCCTTTGAGCAATTCATCGGCACACCCGCCTACATGAGCCCGGAACAAGCTGGCCTGGGCGGACTGGACATTGACACGCGCAGCGACATTTACAGCCTCGGCGTGCTGCTTTATGAATTATTAACCGGCCAGCAGCCATTCGACTCGGAACAATTTGTTCGCTCGGCTCTCGACGAAATCCTGCGCACCATTCGCGAAAAGGAACCGCCTCGTCCCTCGGCTCGGTTGACGACTCTGACGGAACAGGAACTGACCACCGTAGCGCAACGCCGCCAAATCGACTCAACCAAGTTGCCAAACCTCCTGCGTGGCGATCTTGATTGGATCGTGATGAAGGCGCTGGAGAAAGACCGCACGCGCCGTTACGACACCGCCAACGGTTTTGCGCGCGACCTCCAACGTTTCCTCGACAACGAAGCCGTGGTGGCCCGCCCGCCCAGCAATCTCTACCGTTTCCAGAAACTGGTTCGCCGAAACAAACTGGCCTTCGCTGCGGTCGGCGCGGTGACGATTGCGCTCTTGCTCGGTTTGGGAATGTCCACCTGGTTGTTTCTCAAAGAACGCCAGGCGCGCCAGCGCGTTGCGAGCGAAGCGGCCAAGAGCCAGCAAGTGGCTCAGTTCCTCAAGAACATGCTCAGCGGGGTCGGACCGTCCGTCGCGAAGGGCCGCGACACGAAGATGCTGCGGGAGATTTTGGATAAGACCGCCGAGCGAGTGGGTCGAGAGTTGGGCAAACAGCCCGGCGTGGAAGCCGAACTGCGAAACACCATCGGCGAAGTCTATGGAAACCTGGGAGACTCCAGGAAAGCTGAAGAGATGTTTCGCGCCGCGTTGGCGATGCGGACCAAGCTCTTTGGCAGCGAGCATCCTGAAGTAGCCACTTCACTCGACAACCTAGCCGTCGTGCTCATGTACCAGGACAAATTCGCGGAGGCCGAGACCCTTCACCGTCAGGCACTGAGCATGAGGCGCAAGCTCTTAGGCAGCAACGATACCACCGTTGCAGAGTCGCTGACTGGGCTGGGCACGGTGCTCTGGCACCAGGGCAAGTTGTCCGAAGCCGAAGCTACCCACCGCCAGGCCCTGGCATTGCGACGAAAGATTCTAGGCGACAAGCACCCTGATCTGGCCGTGTCGCTCAACAACCTCGGCGTCGTCCTGACCGCCGAACGCAAACTAGCCGAGGCCGAAGTCATACTCCGCGAAGCCTTGGCTCTTCGCAGAAAAATCCTCAGCAGCGACGATCTGGACCTCACGTTTTCGCTCGCGAACCTGTCGAGTGCGCTTTGGGGGCGAGGCAACCTGGCCGAGGCGGAGTCCTTGCAGCGTGAAGGCATCACCATTATGCGCAAAGTGATTGGACCTGAACATCCGACCCTCGCCCTGTCTATTAACAATCTGGGCACGATTCTTTGGGAGCAGGAGAAGCAGGCCGAGGCCGAAGTAGTTTTTCGCGAGGCCCTGGCCATGCAGCAAAAACTCCTGGGTCCCGAGCATAACGAACTGGCCGTCTCACTCAATAACCTGGCGGTCGCACTCTGGAATCAGGGCAAGCTTGCCCAGGCGGAAACCATGAACCGCGAAGCACTGGCGATGCGCCGCCGACTCCTGGGTGACGAGCACGGCGATGTCGCCTGGTCGCTCAACAGCCTGGCCTTCATCCTTCGCGACCTGCACAACTTGCCCGAGGCGGAAACCGCCGCGCGCGAGGCGCTGCGCATCCGCCGTAAAATTTTTAATCAGGAGGATACGATCCTGGCCATCTCAATGGATAATCTCGCCGTCATGCTGCGGGACCAGGGTAAGTTCGCTGAGGCCGAAGTGTTCACCCGCGAATGCCTGGTCATCCGCGAAAAGAAAGTGCCGGAGGAGTGGATCACTTTCAATGCCCGCAGCCGGCTTGGAGCCGATCTGCTCGGCCAAAAGAAATACGCCGAAGCTGAGACGCTGCTGCTCTCCGGCTATGAGGGCATGAGACAACGGGAGGAAAAAATTCCTCGCGATAAAAAAGTGCGTCTGAAAGAAGCTCTCGAACGCATCGTGCAGTTCTACGAAGAAACGGGCCGGTCCGACCAAGCCACCGAATGGAAGCAGAAGCTGATTGAGTTCAACAAAGGCGGGGTTGAGAAGAAGTAAAGGGCGAGAGATCACAGTCACCGGCGCCGCCGGGTCAGACTTACCCCGAACTCCGAAGTAGCGTGCGTGTAAAGTTGTGCCGGAGCGGGGGGGGGGGGGCGGGGGCGGCCCCGGGGGAGGTTTGGGGGGGGGGGAACCCCCCCGCGGCCGCCGCCGCACGAGTACGGGGCTTTACCGCCGCGCTCCGTTCCTGTTCCCGCGTTCCATTTCGGAGTTCGGGGTTACTGCAACGGAAGGAAATAAACTTGTCCTTCCCATTCACCTTGCTGGCTACACTCGGCGATCAGCAACAAATCCTCGATAGCCTCGCGAATCGAGAGATGCTCACCCACTTCGAAGACGCCGGGCATTGGTAGTCCCGCGCGGACTCGATCTTCGGCATACTGCCGCAACGTCGCTACGTCATGCGACAGGATCACACGCTGCTCACGCGCCGCCCATGCCAGCAAGTCAGGATCATTGATCCCCGAGTGGCCGGTGTCCTGAACGCGAACCAAATCCAGTGTGGGTTGCCGACGGAGCAGGCCGCGAACGATAGCACCGTTGAAATTTTCGTCGGCGGCGAACCGGAGCATCAGACGGGTTGCCTCCGGCGCGCCAGCAGGCGCTCGCGAATGCCATTCGGGTTATGCTGTGCCTCCACCTCTTTTTGGACTGACGCGCGTGATACCTGCCGTCGCTCCAAATACGCATCCATGTCGGTTTGGTGTGCCAGGTAGTAACCGATGGCTTGATAGACCTCGCCAAGCGACAGCGCATCGTAATTGCGAGCGATCTCTTCCGGTGTATCTCCGCGCTGAAATGCCGCCACCATTGTATCGAGCGTCACCCGCGTCGTCCCGATGCGGATCACCTTTTCTGCGTCCATCCGCAGCGGCGGCACCTCTGGCGTGAGAGCCGGCCCAAGGACTGAGACATCATTTTTACTCACGACCGATATTCTGCGCCCCGGGAGCCTGGTTGACAAGGGGGAAAGGCTGTAGGCATGGGAGCGCGCGCGTCCTCGCGTGCCGGTTCGGGCGTCGCGCCCGAACCTTTGTCCATAAACTTTTCCAGAGGGGACAATAGTGTGGAACGAGTTTTCGGCGCGACGCCGAAAACCACACGCCGGAGGCGTGCGCTCCCCCATCTTCATCCTGCGTTTCAACTTCGGAATTCGAGTTTAACACTTCAACGCTTTAACGCTTTAACGCTTTAACGCTTCAACGATTTACCGCTTCAACGATTTTTTTTGCAATTTGTTGTAACTCTCCCCGGCCAATCCTTTTGAAAGGAGTAATGACACATCAATGCATGATTATGAAAACAAACCTGATGATCTTTCCACTCCTGCACAATCTCAGCCTCTTAACAAAACCATGAGCTAATCTACGAAAGCTTATTCTTATAAGATTATGAAAAATGTAATTGTTTCCTTGGGTTTAATTTTTGGACTTTTTTTCCCTCAGTGGGTTCACGCGGCGGCTGGAGACGTAGATTTAGGCTTTAACCCGAATGCCAGCGGCGTTGTGTATAGTTTGGCCGTGGAGTCCAGTGGAAAGATGTTGCTGGGAGGAAGATTTACCACCGTGGGGAACGCAAGACGCGACTTCATTGCGCATTTGAACGCGGACGGGACTTTGGACAGCGCATTCAATCTCAATGCCGACGGCAGTGTGTATAGTATGGCGATACAGTCGGATGGGAAGATTTTATTGGGAGGTATTTTTCGATCCATGGGCGGCGCGACTCGCACTTACATCGCGCGTTTGAATGCCGACCGGACGTTGGACAGCGAATTCAATCCCAATGCCAGCTCCATTGTGAATAGCTTGGCTGTGCAGCCCGATGGAAAGATTTTATTGGGGGGCTCTTTTGATTCCGTGGGTGGCACGACGCGAAATCACATCGCGCGTTTAAATGGGGATGGAACGTTGGACACCGCGTTCAATCCCAATGCCAACGGCACTGTGTTGAGTGTGGCGCTACAGGCCGATGGAAAGATCTTGCTCGGTGGTGGATTTACTTCCGTGAGCGGCGCGACGCGCAATAATATTGCGCGGTTGAATGGGGATGGGACGTTGGACACCGCGTTCAATCCCAATGCCAGCAGCTCTGTGGATAGCATCGCCCTACAGGCAGACGGAAAGATTGTGTTGGGGGGTGATTTTACTTCCGTGGGCGCCACAACGCGCAATCGCATCGCGCGTTTGAATGCGAATGGAACGTTGGATAGCGCGTTCAATCCCAATGCCGAGTTCATTGTGGAGAGCGTGGCGCTCCAGTCCGATGGAAAGATTCTGCTGGAGGGCGATTTTATTTCCGTGGGCGGGACGCCGCGCAATAACGTTGCGCGGTTGCTGAACGAACCCGCGACTCAAACTTTGGAAAAGCCCGATGCCACAAAACTGCGTTGGCTTCGAGGAGGCACGGCACCCGAGATCGAGCAAGTAGTTTTTGAACAATTCAACGGCAGTTCATGGAGTCCTCTTGGCGCAGGCACGCGCATCAGCGGGGGATGGGAGAAAACAGGTTTGAGCCTGCCTGCTGACGGCTTCGTGCGCGCGCGAGGAATTTCTCGTGGCGGATACTTCAACGGTAGCGGCGGAATTATCGAGCAAGTGTTGAGCTTTGGTGCCGTGCCTAACATTGGAGTCCTGCAAGCGGATGGACTGAGTCTAACCAATGGCCTCAGCACGGCCTCTTTCGGCACACTGGACTTGGGCCAGACGAGCGCCCCGGTCGTATTGACCATCACCAACTCTGGAACAGCAACATTATCACTGGCCTCTAATCCCTGGTTGGAGAAGCTGCGTCGGAGTATGAGTTGGATACGAATGGCCTGGCGTCAACGCTGGCTCCCTCCGCCAGCACTACCGTGCGCATTACTTTCCGTCCTACGGGTGGGGGAACGCGCGGAGCCACGCTACAGATTATCAGCAATGACAGGAATCATTACCCATTTCAAGTCTCGCTCATTGGCATCTACCGCACCTCAGACCTGTCGTTCAATCCCAATGCCAGCGGCAGCGTGTATAGCTTGGCCGTGCAGTCCGATGGAAAGATTTTGCTTGGGGGTTACTTTACTTCCGTGGGCGGCACGACGCGCAATCGCATCGCGCGTTTGAATGCCGATGGGACGTTGGATAGCGCGTTCAATCCCAATGCCAACGACAATGTGTTCAGCGTGGCGATACAGCCCGATGGAAAGATTTTGCTGGGGGGTAACTTTACTTCCGTGGGCGGCGCGACGCGAAATTACATTGCGCGTTTGAATGCGAATGGGACGTTGGACAGTACGTTCAATCCCAATCTCAACGGCTATGTACATAGCGTAACGTTAGAACCCAACGGAAAGATTTTGCTTGGGGGTTACTTTACTTCCGTGGGCGGCACAACGCAAAATCGCATCGCACGTTTGAATGCGAATGGAACGTTGGATAGTGCTTTCAATCCCAATGCCGATAGCGAGGTATATAGCGTGGCAATACAGTCCGATGGAAAGATTTTACTGGGGAGTTACTTTACTTCAGTGGGCGGCCGCAATTTCATCGCGCGGTTGAATGCGGATGGGACTTTGGATAGCGCGTTCAATCCCAATGTCAACAGCTCTGTGTATAGCATGGCGATACAGTCCGATGGAAAGATTTTGCTGGGGGGTTACTTTACTTCCGTGGGCGGCACAACGCGCAATCGCATCGCACGTTTGAATGCGGATGGGACGTTGGATAGCGCGTTCAATCCCAATGCCGACAGCTATGTGGAGAGCATGGCGATACAGTCCGATGGAAAGATTTTGTTGGGGGGTTACTTTACTTCTGTGGGCGGCACGACTCGCAATCGCATCGCGCGTTTGAATGCGGATGGGACGTTGGACAGCGCGTTCAATCCCAATGCCGACGACGCTGTGAGGAGCGTAGCATTACAAGCCGACGGAAAGATTTTGTTGGGGGGCGATTTTACTTCCGTGGGCGGCACGGCACGCAATTACATCGCACGCTTCGTGAATGAACCCGCGACTCAAACTTTGGAAAAGCCCGATGTGACGCAACTGCGTTGGCTGCGCGGAGGCACAGCGCCTGAGATCGAGCAGGTAGTTTTTGAACAATTAGTTGGCAGTTCATGGAGTCCTCTTGGGACAGGCACGCGCATCAGCGGCGGATGGGAGAAAACCGGTTTGAGTCTCCCTGCCGACGGATTCGTGCGCGCGAGAGGAATTTCGCGTGGTGGTGGCCTAAACGGTAGCGGCAGTATCATTGAACAGGTTCTGGGCTTCGGAGCCGTTCCTCGCCTGAATGTGCAACAACCGCTCGGAACCAATCTCAATCGCGGCACGACAATTGACTTCGGCGCGGTGCGAACGAATACCAGCCAGAGCCTGATCTTCACCATTACCAATAGCGGTTCCGCCGATTTGACCAGTTTGGGAATCCTCATCGAGGGAACAAATGCAAGCGCCTTCAGCGTGACCAGCAATCCCACTGTACCCGTGACGCCCAATGGCAGCACGACGTTTACTTTGCGCTTTATCCCCAACTCTCTTGGCTTGAAAGTCGCCTCGCTGCGTCTGACCAGCAATGATGAGGAAAAAAATCCGTTCGATATTTTTCTGCGTGGAACCGGTGTGACTAATAACCCTGCGCCTGTTCCACCAAGGGTGCAGACTATTTCTGCTTCTGGCGGATCGGTCAGCATCGATTTTGCGGGCACTGCCGGTTATCAGTATGAAGTGCAGCATTCCACCAATCTGGTTGATTGGATGGCTAAACAAATTATCACCGCGCCCGCCGGGGGAGTGTTCAATTACACAGAGGCGATGCCGCTTTCTCCATCGTTTTACCGATTGCGAACCTTCCTTGCGCCGTAACGGGTCAATGGACTGAAACGCTCGCCCTCACCCCGGCCCTCTCCCCCGAGGAGAGGGAGAATTATTTGCCGCGCTTTGGCAATGCGAGTGCGCCGGGTTGTCGTGCGTTCTTCTCTTCGAATGATTCAAAGAGAGCGACGGCGATTGTCACGAACGAATTTTCCAAGAGAGGCGGATAGCTGTCCCCTCTCCTCGGGGGAGAGGGCCAGGGTGAGGGCGAGCAACTTTCTCACTGAATAGTTATGGCTTAGTGAACAATCCTGGAAATGATCCGGAACGGTACTATCGCATCGTGCTGCTGCCTCAACAAAGGCGCGCACAACAAACTTCCATACTCACCGCGCACAAACAAAATTTTCCTCAAATTGCCTGTAACTCTTCCCAGCCAATCCTTTTGAAGAAGTATGAAACCCGAAAACGATTTGGCTGCCAGACCGCAAAACAAACCAGAACCGGGCGGGCGGCCATAGACCGCAAACAAACAACCCACAGAAAGGAAAAGACAAACTATGAAAAAACAAATGACAAGACTCATCAAACCCGCGCTCGCCATCAGCGTCGCCGCTATCGTGTTCATGGGAACGTGCATGACCGCGCGTGCGCACGACGATCACGACTCGGATTCGGACCAGTTCTTCGGCTCCAAAGCGCTGCTGACCGTCTTCGAGGATCTTTATTGGCGATGGGCTTATGGCAACGGAAACGTTGTCCTTCCCACGGACCAGAATGGCCATGCCGTAGTAGCGGGCGTGGCACTGATGCCGCTGCCGAACGCGCCCGGCGACGGCACGCCGGGAAGCATCGACGTGACTTTAAAAGCGGGGCAGCCGTTTTTCCTGCCGCTGATTGATTCGCTGGGAACCAGCTATACCGATGGCACGGCCGATCCGTTTGTTGATATCAAGGTGTTCAAGAAGAACCTCAAGCTCAAGCTGACCCTCGATGGGAAAATCATCTTGGATGGGAACGACGCGATGGACCATTACACCCAGTTCTCTTTCGATCCGCCGATTCCCTTCAATTCGCCTCCGGTCAATGCGATCATTTATTCCCAAGGCATCGGCATCCTGCACACACCGTTGTCTCCGGGAAGGCATGTCATCAAGCTCGACGTAAAGCTGACGCTGCCGGTGTTTAATTTCACGATTGAATATCACAACACGTTCAACGTGACGGTTCAGCCGAAAGGACATTGACCGAGGAGCAAATGCAAACACCACGACCGGCGGCGCAGTGACAACGCCACCGGTTCTGTAGAAAAAATCTTCTCGTTAGCTGATTCATTTTGAGTCCCAAGGTCTCGCTTAACAAAGGACAACACTTCTTCCTGGTCAGCGCCGGTCGGATCAAAAAATCTGGCGAAAGGTGAAGACCGAGGAACACCTAAGAAATTTTGCACGCACTGGAGTCCCTGGAAAAAACGAGAGAGGGGTCCTGATAAAAAAACGACGCTACGAGAGCGCCGTTCATTTTATTTTTAACGCTGTTAACCCTAATTCCGAAATAGCGGCGGCGAAGCCGCCGGGTAGCACAGGGGACCCGCCTGCGCCGAGCGGCGACTCGCCGCTCGGAACGGGGGAAGCGCACAAACTATTCTGTACCTATTTTTCCAATGCCAGCGTTCTCTCCATTCCGTCCGGCCCGTGGCCGGACGGCACGGGGTCGCACGTGCTACCCATTCCAACTTCGGAGTTCGGGTTTAACTCGGACTGATAACCGGTTCGACAGCCGGCGCTTTTTGTTTGAAAACAAGTTTGCCTTCGTCAACGGTCACCGCAATCGGCTCGTTGTTTTGCACGTTGCCTTTAAGCATTTCTTCGGCGAGCGGGTCTTCCAAGTAACGCTCGACCGCCCGGCGCATGGGCCGCGCGCCGTAAGTGGGATCGTATCCTTTTTCGACGAGGAAATCTTTTGCTTTGGTGTCCAAACTAATCGCAATGTTTTTCCCCTTGAGTCGCGTAAAGACTTTCCCAATTTCCAGATCGAGGATTTCCATAAGATCAGGTTTGGTAAGCGAGCGGAAGACGATGATGTCATCCAGACGATTTAAGAATTCAGGACGAAAAACGCGCTTGGCTTCGTCCATTATTTTTTCGCGCATCTTCTCGTAACTGTTCTCGTCGGTGATGGGCGAGAAACCCATGCTCGATTGTTTCTTGATCGTCTCCGCGCCGACGTTCGACGTGAGCAAAATAATCGTGTTTCGGAAATTGATGACGCGACCCATGTTGTCGGTCAATCTTCCTTCTTCGAGAATTTGCAAAAGCATGTTCATCACGTCGGGATGCGCCTTTTCAATTTCGTCAAAGAGCACGACCGAATACGGTTTGCGACGCACTTGTTCGGTGAGTTGGCCGCCCTCTTCAAAACCGATGTAGCCGGGCGGCGAACCGACCATGCGCGACGCGTTGTGGCGCTCCATATAGTCGCTCATGTCGAGTTGGATGAGCGATTTGGAATCGCCAAACAAAGTCTCGGCCAAAGATTTTGCGAGCAAAGTTTTGCCAACGCCCGTTGGCCCGAGCAAAGCGAATGTGCCAATGGGCCGTCTCGGATCTTTCAAATCCGCGCGGGAACGCCGAAGCGCTTTGCACATGGCGGCGACGGCTTCCTTTTGTCCGACGACGGTTTTATCCATCTCGCCTTCCAAGGCAAGCAATCGCTCGGCTTCGCCTTGCTCCATTCGCTTCAGCGGAATGCCCGTCCATTTCGCGACGACTTGCAAAATATCTTCTTCATCGACGACGACGCGTTTTTCTTCCCGGCTGCTTTTCCACGCGCTGATGACCGATTCAAGTTTTTCCTTGGCGCGCTTTTCCTTGTCGCGCATGGAAGCCGCGCCTTCAAAATCCTGGTTCTTGATCGCCTTTTCTTTCTGCGTTTTTATCTCATCAATTGAGACTTCGATTTCTTTGACTTCCGGCGGACGAGTCATCGCGCCGATGCGCGAGCGCGAACCCGCTTCGTCCATCAAATCAATGGCTTTGTCCGGCAAATATCGGTCTGTGATGTAACGATCGGAAAACTTCACAGCGGCTTCGACTGCGCTGTCGGTGATCTCGGCTTTATGATGTTCCTCGTATTTGATGCGGAGGCCTTTCAAAATTAAAATCGCTTCCTCCACCGAGGGCGCTTCGACTTTCACGGTCTGGAAACGGCGTTCGAGCGCCGCATCTTTTTCGATGTATTTGCGATATTCCGTGAGCGTCGTTGCGCCAATGCACTGCATCTCGCCGCGACTCAACGCCGGCTTGATGATGTTCGACGCGTCCATCGTTCCCTCGGCGGAACCGGCACCGACAATCGTGTGCAACTCATCGATAAACAAAATAATATTTTTGGCGCGGCGAATTTCATCCATCACCGCTTTGATGCGCTCTTCAAATTGGCCGCGATACTTTGTTCCCGCCACCATCAACGCGAGGTCGAGAGTGATGACGCGTTTGTCGCGCAGAATTTCGGGGACATTTCCACGCGAAATTTCCTGGGCGAGTCCTTCGACAATCGCCGTCTTGCCCACGCCCGCTTCACCGAGGAGCACCGGATTATTTTTTGTTCGGCGGCAAAGAATCTGGATGACGCGCTCGATTTCACTTTGACGACCGATGACCGGGTCCATGTCACCTTTGCGGGCAATTTCGGTGAGGTCGCGACCGAAAGCTTTGAGCGCGGGAGTTTTGACTTCGCCTTTTTTCTCCGGCGCTTTTTCGGAACCGCCCGCCGCTTCGTTCGTGGGCTGCTCTTCTCCTCCGGTTAAATTTGGATCCAGCTCTTTCAAAATTTCTCCACGCGCCTGTTCAATATCGACGTCCAGATTTTTCAAAACTTTGGCCGCGACACCATCGCCTTCGCGCAAAAGTCCCAGCAAAATATGTTCCGTACCCACGTAAGTATGGTTGAGATGTTTGGCCTCCTTGGCGGCGAGCGCGAGAACTTTTTTGACGCGAGGCGTGTAGGGAATATTGCCAATCATCTTCTGGTCAGGGCCGGTGCCGACTTGTTTTTCCACTTCCATTCGCACGGTGTCCAAATCGAGGCCGAGCTTTTGCAAAACATTCACCGCCACGCCCTGGTTGAGCTTGATCAGCCCGAGCAGGAGATGTTCTGTCCCGACAAAATTATGGTTGAACCGGTCCGCTTCCTTGCGCGCCAGCGCCAGCACCTGTTGCGCGCGCGGCGTAAAATTGTTCATTGCTTCATCGCTCATATTTGATTCCTGCGGTGATATTCCTATTGCTGACTGGTTTTGTCCAGCGAGCCGGTGCCACCATTTATTTTTTGAGTTGGCCGCTCCACGCTTTTCAGCCGATCCCGCATCATGTCTGCGCGCAGCACGTCGCGTTCCTCGGCCGCGAGCTTTTCCGAAAACTGTTTTTGCAAATGCGCCGGCTGCGTCACGATAAATAATTCGTCAATCAACCCGCGTTCCACCTTCGGAAAATTTCCCAGATCAACTCCCAATCGCATCAACGAAAGCAGGTTCATCGCTTCCTTGGACGAAATGCTGTGCGCGTTGGCGAGAATTCCGTAGGAGCGGCCAATGTGGTTGAAAACCATTTTCGGCTTTTTCTCCAACAACAAGACACGCGCGTTTTCCTCATGCTCGATTATTTGCAAAAGCACTTTGTTCAATCGCTCAACGATGTCCGTCTCCGTTTCGCCCAGCGTCATCTGGTTGGAAACCTGGAAAACATTTCCCAGCGCTTCGGTGCCCTCGCCATACAATCCGCGCACGGCCAAACCGAGTTTGTTGACCGACTGAATGATCTGATTGATCTGCTCGGCCAGAACCAGTCCGGGCAAATGCAGCATCGCGCTGACGCGAATTCCTGTCCCAAGATTCGTCGGGCAAGCGGTCAGATAACCCATTTCCGGGTTGAAAGCGTAATCCAATTTTTTCTCCAGATCGGAATCGACTTGATCAATCGTCAGCCACGCTTGTTTCAATTGCAGACCAGGGCGCAGCGCCTGCATTCGCAAATGATCTTCTTCATTGATCATCACGCAGAGCGATTCTTCCTTGTTCAAAACCAAACCGCTGCCCGCGCTTTTCGCCGCGTGCTCGCGGCTGATCAAATGGCGCTCCACCAAAATTTGTTTGTCGATGTTCGTCAAATTGTCCATCGACTGCGAAAAGGCGTTGGTCATTTGCGGCAGACTTTCGACGGCGGGGCGAATGGATTCGAGTGACTTGATGCGCTCGGCTTTTTTTGCCCAGCCGGGAAATGGCGAGCCTTTGAGGTTGCGCGCCAGACGCACGCGGCTGGACATGACGATGCGGTCGTGCGGCCCGGTGCGACGGGTCGTTTCTGCGGGAGGCGGGAGAAATTCCTGGAGGTCCATGGTCAAGTCGAAGTAGATGGTTTAAATTTTTCGCGCGCGGTTTTTATTTCGTCGCGCAGCCCCGCCGCCTGTTCAAAGTTTTCATCGGTCACCGCTTTGTCGAGTTGCTTTTGCAATTGCTTGAGTTGATTGGCCGTGTCCTGGCTTTGTCGCAAAGCTTGCGGAACTTTGCCGAGGTGGCGGACACCTTTGTGCATCGTCTTGAGCAGACTTTCCAAACCTTCGGCGAACGTTTTGTAACATTCCGAGCAACCGAGTCGCCCGGCTTTTTTGAAATCCGATTGGGTAAATCCGCAACTGGGGCATTTGATTTGGACGCCATCGCTGCCCTTGTCAATTTCCTGCGACGCACCGAGGCCGAGCAATAAATCCGCCAGCGAAAATCCTGCCGGATCATTGACGCCTTTATTTTTGGCGCACTCTTCGCACAGGTCCACCTTCTGCATTTTGTCGCCGACAATTTGCGTCAGATGGACTTTGGCCTGGTTTTGTTTGCAGATGATGCAGAGCATATTTTAATTCCGAATTACGAATTACGAATAATTTGAAAATTCTACTTTCGTCATTTTACGCGGCTAGTAGTTCGGTAATGAGCGGAATATCGAGAATCCGATATCCACCGCCAGCTTGAAAGATGACCATTGTTTCTACGTCTGGATGAACTGCGGCCCGATGTTCTTCATTGACTTGGACGAGTTGTCCGTCCGTCAGCCGAATCGAAAATGGCCGAAACGGCTTACGCTTGAGCGCTTCTTCAATGGTTTGTCGTGTCATAATTTTTCCTCATTTAAATCCAACAATCCAACAATCCACTCATCCTTTATTCATTTAATTTTTCAAATCGGTTCCCCAGAAACTTTCGTCAAGGCGTGGTAACGATTTACCAAATCCTGAGTAATCGAGCCCGGTTTTCCCGTGCCGATTATTCTACCATCAATTTTCACAACGGGAATTAATTCCGCGCCAGTCCCGGTCAGAAAACATTCGTCGGCATTGAATAGATCGTAACGCGTCAAACTCGGCTCGCCCATCGTCAGCCCTTTCTCCTTCCCTAAATCCATCACCACCGCGCGAGTGATTCCGTAAAGCGCGCCGCAGGAAAGCGGCGGCGTGAGCAACTGATTTCCTTTCACGATGAAAATATTGTCGGCGGTGCATTCGGCCACGAAGCCTTCGGAGTTGAGCATGATCGCTTCTTGCACGCCGGCGTTGTTCGCCTCGATTTTCGCGAGAATGTTGTTGAGATAATTCAGCGACTTGATCGCCGGGTTCAACGCGCTGTGCAAATTCCGAGTCGTCGCCACCGTCACAATATCCATCCCGCGTTGATACATCGCCGCCGGATAAACCTGGATTTTATCCGCGATGATGATGATCGATGGGGTCTTGCACTTGTTCGGGTTCAAACCCAACCCACCCGCGCCGCGAGTGACGACCAGACGGATGTAGCCGTCGCGAATATTATTTCGGCGACAGGTTTCAACGACCGCTTTGGTCACTTCTTCCGCCGAGGCTGGAATGTTCAGCAAAATCGCCTTCGCGGAATAAAACAACCGCTCGATGTGCTCTTTCAGTCTGAAGACGCGACCGTTGTAAGCGCGAATGCCTTCAAAAATTCCGTCGCCATAAAGCAGCCCGTGATCGAACACCGATATTTTGGCGTTCTTTTCCTCGTAAAATTTCCCATCGATAAAAATCTTCATTCGCACGGTGAGGCTAGAAAAACAACTTTGGCAAAGCAATAGCGAGTTGCAATTTGCCGAGACAGCTTTCAGATTTCAAACCGTTAGTCGCTCGCAAATCGTAAATCGTAAATCGTAAATTAATTATGCCCAATCCCTGGACCGGAAAAGGAAATCCCTACACGCGTAAAGAAGTGGTTGATCGCCTTCGCGCCACGTTGAAAAAAGGCCAGCCGATCATCGCCGCGGGCGCGGGCACCGGCATCAGCGCGAAGTTCATCGAAAAAGGCGGGGCGGATTTAATCATCATTTACAACTCTGGCCGCTTTCGCATGGCGGGACACGGCTCGACCGCGGGCTTGATGTCGTACGGCGATGCCAACGCCATCGCGATGGAAATCGGCGAACACGAAGTTTTGCCCATCGTCGAAGAAATTCCCGTGATTTGCGGTGTCCACGCTACCGATCCGCGCCGTCGCATGTGGCACTGGCTTTTGCAGGTGAAGGAAATGGGTTTCAGCGGCGTGAATAATTTCCCAACGCACTGCATCGTCGATGGCCATTTTCGGCGAGTGCTCGAAGAAACGGGAATGAGTGTGCAGAAAGAATTCGAGATGGTCGCGCTCGCTCGCAAAATGGATTTGTTCAGCATCGTCTATGTCGCGACGGCGAATGAAGCGAAGTCCATGGCGCAAGCAGGCGCCGACGCCGTCATCGCGCACGTCGGCACAACGGTCGGCGGTTCCATCGGTGTCAAAGGCGCGGTGGTCTCGATGGATGAAGCGGTGCAACGAACGCAATCCATCATCGATGGCGCAAAAAAAATTCGCAAAGACATCATCTTCCTTTCGCATGGCGGACCGATCTCCACGCCGGAAGATGCGGCTTACATCAACGAACACACGGATTGCGTCGGCTTCGTCGGCGCATCAAGTCTGGAAAGGTTGGCCGTGGAAAATTCGCTGACCGAACTGACGAAAAAATTTAAAAAAATTCCGGTGCAAAAAAGTGCGTTGGCTGCTTTCAAAAAAAATTGACTCTGCGTTAACGAGCGAGAGTACCTATGAAACGAATTGTTCTCGCTGGTGGTTCAGGTTTTCTCGGACGCGCACTCGCGGCTCATTTTCAAACACTCGGATACGAAGTCGTCATTCTCACTCGCTCGCCCAGACAAATGGTCGGCAACATTCGTGAAGTGGGTTGGGGCACCAAAACGCTCGGCGCATGGGCGCGTGAATTGGAAGGCGCGGAAGTCATCGTCAACCTGACAGGCAAATCTGTGAATTGCCGTTACACAAAGCGCAATCGAAAAGAGATTATTGATTCGCGAGTGAACTCAACTCGCGTGGTCGGGGAAGCAATTGCGAAATGCAAGGAGCCGCCGCGCGTCTGGCTCAATTCAAGTTCGGCGACGATTTACAAACATTCGTTCGATACGCCGATGGATGAGTCGAGTCCAACGGGCGCGACACCTGAGGCCAAAGATGAATTTTCCATTGAGGTCATCGAGCAATGGGAACGCGCGCTCAATGAAGCTCGCACTCCGCGCACCAGAAAAGTTGCCCTGCGCACCACGATGGTTCTCGGCAACGCGAAAAATAGCGTCGTGCCGGTGCTGACGCGACTGAGTCGGTTGGGTCTCGGCGGAAAAATGGGGAGCGGCCGCCAGTTTGTTTCGTGGATTCACCAACAGGATTTTTGTCGAGCCGTTGAATGGATTGTCGCGCACGAGAATCTGAGCGGCCACATCAACATCACCGCGCCCAATCCGATTCCCAATCGCGAGATGATGAAAATTTTTCGTAAAGTTTGCGGTGCGCCATTCGGTTTGCCCGCGACGGAGTGGATGCTGGAGCTCGGCGCGTTTTTGATGCGAACAGAAACTGAATTGATCCTCAAAAGCCGCCGGGTGGTTTCGCGTCGGCTGTTGGAATTGGGATTTGAATTTCGTTTTCCCAATTTCGCGGACGCGGTGAGGGACCTGGTCTCAAAATAACGGCCGTAGAAAATTGGGAAGGAAATTCTCAGCTGAGTGATTCTATTCTCCCCGCCCTAAGATTCGTTGAAGCTCTGCGATGACGGCCAAATCTTTTGGCCGTCCTGCCGCGCGTTTCAACACAATCAGTTTCTCCAGATTGACAATCTTGAATCTCAAACCGAATCCGCTGACTTCCTGACTGAATGGCAAAAGGTTGATGAAGGTTCCGCCCCCCGCCACTTCTCCCAACAAATCCAAATCCCCAAAAGAGGTCGTCAACGTAAAATTCAATCCGTTGCGGATGGTTTTCTCGTCCCAACGGAAGGGCAGCCCTTCTGCAACATTCCGCAAATACGGTTGATAGAGTTGGAGTGTTGCAGCGAGACGTTGAATATTTTCTCGGCTACGGGAATAAACCACGTCCAAATCCTGCGTGATAAAAGAGGAGCCATGCAAAGTGCCGGCGACACCGCCCACCACGATGAATTCAATTTTATTTTCAGTCAGGATCCTCAGCGCTTTTTCAAAATCCGTGATCATCGATCAAGGATTTTCCGGTGTGACCAGTGGACGGAATTTGCGGATAAAACGAGTGGCGTTGACTAGTTGTTGAGCGCGCTCATCCGTCGTCAGCCGAAGATTTTTTTCGGTAAGTGAAAAATCCAAATCGCGCTTGAAGACTTCCAAAACCGGATCAATGGCATCCGCCGTTAAATACGGGTCCGGCTCGTAGCCCATGACGGTTTTCTGCGAATCGATTGGGTTCACGAAGGGACGCTACTGCTCCGGGTCCCTCGTCGCAATATTCAATGTGGCCGCAGAAACCCCAATAGTTTTCGCGCGCAGGCCTCGGGAAATTTGTCGTCGTTAATAGCGCAATCCATTTCAATTACTTCGATCTCTTTGCGCAGAGAATTTTTCAGCGACTGCAAAAGCATTTTGTCCGCAACCGGATCATAAAATTTTTGGCCCGGCGCGCTGATGACGCTGATTCCTCTCAACGGAAATAAAACTGAAACAGGGCCGGTGGAGAGATTCAATTTTTCCGCGATGATTTTTCCGAGTTGCGCATTTTCTTCCGGAGTGGTGCGCATCAGTGTGACTTGCGGATTGTGTTGGTAAAAATTTCTTCCGTTGAATTTCGCCGGCACAGTTTCTGTCCCGTGAAAATTCACCATGTCCAAACAACCCGGCGCGACAACGGCGGGGATTCCCTTTCGCGCCGCGGCTTCCAAACGATTCGGGCCAGCGCCCAAAACGCCTCCGACCAATTCATCGGCCCATTCCGTCGTCGTAAGGTCCAGAACTCCGGCGACCAAACCCGTTTCGATGAGCGATTCCATGGTGCGCCCGCCGATTCCAGTCGCGTGAAAAACCAAGACTTCGTAGCCCGCCTCCTCCAGAATTTTTTGCGCGCGCTGGACACACTGGGTCGTGTTCCCGAACATGCTGGCGACGATAATGGGTTTGTCGTCGCCAGGTGCTGCCGAGATGGTCTCGGCAGTTTGGGCGCTCTCGACCATCCCGCAAATCGCACCCGCCGCGCGCGTCAGAATCTGTCGCGAAATGCGATTGATGCCGGAAACATCGACGATGCTCGGAAACATGACGATGTCTTTGACGCCGACATATTGCGCCGTGTTTCCGCTGGCCAGCGTTGAGACCATTAGCTTTGGAAAACCAATCGGCAATGCGCGCATCGCCGCCGTGCCAATGGCCGTTCCACCGCCGCCGCCGAGAGAAATGACTCCGTCAATTTTTTTCTCCGCTGCCAATTTCGCGAGAACAAGCGGAGCGCCTTTGGACATCGCCGCGACAGCTTCGCCGCGATCTTTTTTCTGCAACAATGGGGCGAGTTCTATTCCCGCGCTCGCCAAAATTTCATCCCGCGTCACGTCCGGTTTAAATTTCGGGTCGCTTAAAATGCCCACATCAATCACCAAAATTTTATGACCGCGTCGTAAAATTTCCTCGGCGACAAAACCATGTTCCACGCCTTTCGTGTCCATCGTTCCGAGAATTGCAATCGTTGCCATAGCAGTGTGAAAATTGTACGCGGATATTCCAGCAGCAGCGACATCTTTAGCATTTCGACATCCGCAGAAAGGTGAGTGCTGCTGGTCTCGACAGGAAAAGTCAATCCCTTCAAATGGGGACCTCTCCTTCCAATTCTCCAACTTGACACTAAACGGACTCACCCCATAGATTCGCGCTTCCTTAAACCACGGTTGAGCGACGAGGCGCGGGTTTCAATCGCTGAAACCAGTTTCGTTGGAATTTTTTATCACATGAATAAAGGAAAAATCGTTCAGATTATCGGACCGGTCGTTGACGTCGAATTCGGGGAAGACCTTCCCGGAATTTACAATGCGTTGACCGTGAACTTCTCCGTGCAAGGTCTCGAAACCAAACTCACTCTCGAAGTCCAACAACACCTCGGCGACAATTGGGTGCGCGCCGTCGCCATGTCCTCGACTGAAGGTCTCAAGCGCGGACTTGAAGTGACCGATACCGGCGCGCCGATCTCAATGCCCGTCGGCGAAGGAGTGATGGGTCGCGTGTTCAACGTGACGGGCGAACCTGTCGATGAACAAGGCCCGGTCAAGGCGGACAAATTTTATCCCATTCACCGCGCCGCCCCGCCGTTGATCGATCAATCCACTTCTCCGCAAGTCCTGACCACCGGCATCAAAGTGATCGATTTGATTTGCCCGTTTTTGAAAGGCGGAAAAGTCGGCGCATTCGGCGGCGCGGGCGTCGGAAAAACAGTCGTCATCATGGAACTGATTAACAACATCGCGAAATTGCACGGCGGCGTTTCCATGTTCGCCGGCGTCGGCGAACGCACTCGCGAAGGCAACGATCTTTATTACGAAATGGCGGAAGCCGACGTGATCAAATGTGAAAAAGATGAGAAAGGTCATCTGAAAAGAAATGCCGAAGGACTCCCCATTTTATTGCCTGGCTCACGCATCGGTTTGGTTTACGGACAAATGAATGAACCGCCCGGCGCGCGTTTGCGGGTGGCGTTGTCCGCTCTGGCCGTGACGGAATATTTCCGTGACGAAAAAAATCAAGACGTGCTTTTGTTCATCGACAATATTTTTCGGTTCTCCCAGGCCGGTTCGGAGGTCTCGGCGCTCCTCGGTCGAACGCCCAGCGCCGTCGGTTATCAACCAACCCTCGCCGCCGAAATGGGTGACTTGCAGGAACGAATCACTTCGACGAAAAAAGGTTCCATCACTTCTTTCCAAGCCGTGTATGTGCCGGCGGATGATTTGACCGACCCGGCACCGGCCACCACTTTTGCGCACTTGGATGCGACCATCGTTTTGGAACGGTCGATTGCCGAGTTGGGGATTTTCCCAGCGGTCGATCCGCTCGCGTCAAACTCCCGCGCGTTGACTCCGGAAATTGTCGGCCAGGAACATTACGATGTGGCGCGCGGCGTCCAAAAAGTTTTACAACGCTATAAAGATTTGCAGGACATCATCGCCATTCTCGGCATGGACGAACTTTCGCCTGAGGACAAGACGACCGTTTTTCGCGCCCGAAAAATTCAGCGCTTTTTGAGTCAACCGTTTACCGTGGCCCAGGTCTTCACCGGTCGCGCGGGCAAACAAGTTCCGGTGGCGGACACGGTGAAAGCCTTCAAAGAAATTCTCGAAGGCAAACACGACGAAGTGGCTGAAGGAAATTTCTACATGAAGGGCGGTATTGAGGAGATTAAGGAAGCGTAATTTGAAATTTGCTACTTCAGAATCTTTTGAGATATTTAGCACATGAACTTGTTAAAGAAAGCGGGAAAGGTTTTTCTGGATACAGTTTTTAATCCTACGCGTCCCTCGGTTTATGTTTCTAAAGGAGATAATGTTTACGTCCTTTTTCCGGGCGCAAAATTGGAAAATATCAATCTTTCCGGAGTGAGTCTTTCTGGAGTAGATCTACATGGAATTGATCTTCGGGGCGCGAATTTGGAAGGGGCGAAAATTGTCGATGTCGATTTGTCGAGCGCAGATTTAACTGGCGCTAATCTCACCTCAGCACTTCTTTCGGGCGTCAAACTCGATGGAGCGAAAGTTGATGACGTTGTGACCCGTGAGGCGATACTTGACCAGAAAGCAAAGGATTATTTTTTCTCCGGTGCGTCCCCAGTGCAGACTAGCCTCGTATAAGAGGAACAATGCCTTCAACAACTTCCACGTCTTCTCCCCATTTCAAGATGGTTTTTATAGCCACTCTTGCCATCACCGGAATTTGTTTATTGGTAATGATCTCGGTGGCATTCGTTGAAAAGCCAAATCCTTTGCAGCAGAATTTATTTGAATATTGTAAAACCATCGTGACTGGCGGTGTAGGCGCCATTTTCGGATTGATTGGTGGAAAATTAACATGATTCCTAGTTTATTATGAGCGCCACACTAAAACTCGAAATCGTCACACCGGAAGCAAAAACTTTTTCCGAAGACGTGGAAATGGTCACGCTGCCCGGCGCAAAAGGGGAGATGGGGATTTACCCGAACCATGTTCCATTGATGACCCAAATTATGGCCGGTGAAATTATCGCGCGAAAAAATGGGCAGGATCAACTCCTCGCCGTCGGAGAAGGGTTTGCCGAGATTACGGGGAGTCGCGTTGCCATCCTGACTGACATGGCGATCCGCGCCGAAAACATCGACGAAGCAAAAGCAGAAGAAGCCCGTCAACGTGCCGAAGCCAGGCTCGCCGAGAAAATCACCGACGAAGAATCCGCTCTCGTCAGCGCCTCGCTCGCCCATTCTTTGGCGCAATTAAAAGTCAAACGTCGTCAGCGGTAGTTTTCCCAATCTCGAAAATTTGTAGCGGCGCGTCTATGACCGCTGCTGATTATACGATGCCCCATCTCACCGGCGCTCACAGAGACCCCGCTACGACCCGGGATGAAATTCCACCGTTGAATCGAAAACCTCTTGTTTTACATTTGCGCCATGCCAGCCATAAAAATTTCCATTCCGCACAAACTCGGAACTGACGAAGCGCAACGGCGCATCACCCAGCTCGTTGCGGAAACGAAGGCGCAATTTGGTCACAACGTCTCAGATGCAAAAGAATCGTGGACGGACAATCGCGGGATGTTCAGTTTTCGAGCGATGGGATTTTCCATCTCTGGCAATGTGTTGGTGGAGCCGAGTGTGGTTCACGTGGAAATCAATTTGCCGTTTGCCGCGTTGCTTTTCAAAAGCCGGGTGGAGAACGAAATCTCCAGCCGGGCCAAAGAATTATTGGCGTAACTCCATTCTTGAGTTTGAAAAGACAAAAATCATTTGTTGACGTTGAGATTCAGTCTCATTAAAACAACGGCGTAAAAAATATTTTATGAAACAGAAACTGTGGATCGGATTACTAATTTGCCTTTTGGGCGGGAGAGCTTTGGCAAACGAACGTCTCTTCACCTACACCTACGAGCCGGAAACGATGCCCAAGGCAGGCTGGGAATTTGAGCAGTGGCTGACGCTTCGCGCGCAAAGAAATAAAACCGTTGGCCAGGAAGATTTTAATCTTTGGCAAATCCGAGAGTCTGTCGAATACGGCGTCACGGATAATTATACCGTTGAACTTTATTTGAACACGAAATCGGAAAATTTCCGTGACGTGACGACTTCGCCCGCGCGTGATTTTTCCAAATTCAGTTTTGACGGCATCTCCCTCGAAAATCGTTACATGGTCTTGAATCCCGCCGATCATAAAATCGGTTTAACGCTGTATCTCGAACCGCGCTTTTCCGGCAGCGAAGCGGAAATTGAAGAGAAAATTATTCTCGGCCAACGTTTCGGCAAATGGAAATGGGCGATCAATCTGACGCACGCCACCGAGTGGGCGGATCATTTTCAAAGCACGGAAGGAGAATTGGAAGGCAGTCTCGGCCTCGCTCGCTTCTTCCATAAAAATTGGGCGCTGGGATTGGAGCTGCGCGACCACAGCGAAATCCCCGACTACAAGGAATTTGAAAATAACGCGGTTTTTCTGGGGCCGGTGTTAAGCTATCGCAATGAGAAATGGTGGGCTGCGCTCACGGTGATGCCACAGGTTTACGGCGCGAATTTTACCGGCGATCCCGATCACAACTCGCGGCTGGAACTCGAAGGCCATGAACGATGGAACGTCCGGCTGATTTTCGGATTTGGATTTTAATGCGATTCTTTTTGTTGAGCTTTTTCGCCGCAGTCGTTTGGTCTTCCTGCCAGACGGGCGCGACGAATAGTTCGAGGCAGCCCCTGCCCGCCGAAAAACTTTACGTCCTCAAATGCGCCAAATGTCATGAACTTTACGATCCAAAAAACTATAGCGATACGGATTGGAATTTCTGGATGACGAAGATGAGAAAAAAATCAAAACTCAAGCCGGAAGAATTTGATTTGATTTTGAGTCATACAGAAATGTTGCGTGGAGCGCAGACCACGCCGGTTCAGTAGGGCCGTCCGCAATTGGATGCGGTGGGTCACAGCGCAGCGGAGCCGCAACCCAATGACTATCGGATTCAACGCAGAGGTCGCAAAGGTTTTCGCAAAGGCGCGCAGAAGAACAGAGAAACGACCTTTGCGTCCTTTGCGAGAACCTCCGCGTCCTCTGCGTTGAACTGAAATGTTCCTCAAACACCCTGAACCCATCTCGTCGGAAATGCGCGATCCTTCAACAGTGTAGTACAGAGCGCGATTTCCTCGGATCAAGTCTCGGGGGACATCGAGAAATGTTTCCGTGATCTTTCGAAAAAAAATTCTTTTCCGTGATATTCGCACTGGCCGCGTTTAATTTCTTGACATGAAAGTCATCACGGACAGCCGTTGCACGGAGTATGGCAAGGCGGGGCATCCCGAACGGCCGCAACGAATTTTGGGCACGGTGGAAAAATTAAAAAGCCAGACAGAACTGAAAATTGATTGGCTCGAACCACTTGCTGTTTCGGATGAACAAATGTTGCGCGCACACACACCGGAACATTTGGCATCGCTCGTCTTGCGTCAGGATTTCGATCCGGACACTCCGGCATATCCAGGAATTGCGGAACACGCGCTGCGTTCTGTTGGCGCGGCCTTGCACGCACTGAAACTTTGCCGAGATGGCGAAATTGCTTTCAGCTTGATGCGTCCGCCGGGACATCACGCCACGAAAAATCATCCGATGGGATTTTGTTATCTGAACAACATCGCCATCGCCGTTTTGGAAGCGCGGGCCAGCGGTTTCAAACGGATTGCCGTTTTCGATTTTGATGTTCATCACGGCAACGGCACGGAAGATATTTTGTTGGGTCGCGACGGCTGCGCGTTTTTTTCCGTGCATCAATGGCCGGCTTATCCTGGCAGCGGACAAAAACATCGCGGCGAAAATTGTTTTAATTTTCCTGTGGCGCCCGAAATGCCTGCGGAAGTTTATCGCGCAGCTTGCTCGACTGCGCTGGATGAATTGAAAAAGTTCAAACCGGACTTGATCGCCATCTCTGCCGGTTTCGATTCCTACAAAGCCGATTTGCTCTGCCAGCAAAAAATGGACGTGGAAGATTTTCATTGGCTCGGAAAAACCATTCGTGATTTGAAAATCCCAACGTTCAGTCTGCTCGAAGGCGGTTACAGCAAGGCGTTGCCCGAATTAATTTTTGCATATCTGAAAGGATTGAATGGTATCTAACGAAACTTCACGGCGAGCGGAGTTGATAAAAACGATAGGGAACGTTGGTTGCGTTTGAATCAGTGAATTGAAATAAGCCGGGAGAAGTTTGTGTGGCGGTTCCGATGGATTGCCAGTCAATCAGATTGGTCGAAGAGAAAACGCGGTAGGTTTGGCCGTCTCCATTCGTGTAGGCAAATTGAAACACACCGCTGCTTATTTTCGTTAGGCTACTTATCTTGACGTTTCCCGACCACGCGGAAGGAGTCACCGCGGCCCACGATAAACCAAATCGCAATTCATCCCATTGCATTGCGGCTGGGACACTCGACGAACCAGTGGCCGCATTTTGGCGCATGTTGAAGCGGTCAATCGTAAATCCGTCCGTTCCAGTCGAAGTGGAAATGAAACCAGTGATGGGATCGGAAGGCGCGCTGAAATTAGTTGCGCCGGGATTGATCCACAATGTGACGGAGTTGGCCGCCACGGTGAAATCATATTTGCCCACCAAAAGAATTGCGTCGCCGGCGCGACGTTCGGTCGTATCGAAAATAGTTGTCGCGCCCGTTCCGTTTTTTTGCACGCCAATGACGTAGCCGTTGGGAGAATTTGATTTCACCATGACTTGCAGGCGAAACGTGGTGTTGTCGGGAGCGGTCAAGGCGCCGACCTGCGAAGACTGTCCTGTCCACGAACCAAAGCCGAGATCGTTGATTCGGAACAGCGCCGAGAAATAAATTTTTCCGCTGCTTAAATTTGTCCCGAATAATCTCCGCACACCGAGTCCATTTCCGCCGTTGGTCACGCTGTTTCCGATTGAGGCCGCGAAACCCGGCCAGGAAAGATTGCCACTCGTCACGTTCAAATCATTTGCGCCGCTTCCATTGTAGGTCCAGTTCGCAGGCGTGTTGCTGCTGACGGGGCTGCCGATGTTCGTGTAGTCGAACGGTTCGTAGAGGAACAGACCACCGGGCGAGTTTGTCGGCACAACCGTCAACGTCGCCGGCGCGCTCGGGACGCTGCCGGAAAAATTTGTGATGATGACGGCGTAGGTCGCGGCATCAGCCCCGGAAATATTCGCAAGATTCAACACGTTGCTCGTCGCGCCGGAAATATTTCCACCGTTGTACAGCGCCACACCATTCTTCAACCATCGATAGGTCAAAGGATCAGAGCCGATGGCCGTGACGGAAAATGTGGCAACTGTTCCGACCAGGTTGGTGCTGTTCAAGGGCTGCATCGTAATCGCAGGCGCGCCATCGACACTTAACGCTGCGGAAGCACTCGTCACGGTTGCCGCGCCGTTGGCGATCACGACGGAATACGTCCCGCCAGTCGTAACGGACGTGATAACAAGCAGCGGGGTTTGACTTCCTGAAATTGTTCCGCCATCAACCAGCGCGATTCCGTTTCTGAACCATTGATAAAAAAGCGGCAAGCCGGTTGCGGTCACAGAGAAGGTTGCCGGGCTGCCGCTGGAAATGTTCGTGCTCACTGGTTGAGTGACAATGACCGGCGGAATCCACGCCTCGACATGAGAGACTTCTCCGACGGAGGGCGGACTTCCAGGAGCACTGTACCCAACGCTGCCAAAGTAACTTTGCACTCCGGCGGGATAGGACGGGCGCATGTAAATAATGTTGTTCGCTTCAAAGTTATACAGCCACACAGAAGGATCGCTCACACTGCTGGAAGGCGGGTCCGACAAATATTTAACCAATTCCATCGCGATATTGTTTTCGATGGTGGAACCGCCGGCGCCGCCGATTGAAAATGGTGGACGCCCGCCGACCGCGCCATTCGTCGGGGAAATTGGATTATCAGGAACGACAATGGCCGGACACATGTTGTCCACGGGACGCTTGCCTGGCGCGATGGAATTCGGCCAACCGGGACGCGGATCGAACAACGCCATTCCTTGTCCGAACACAAGACCGCGATTCGGCACCCCGACCTGTGCGCCAAAACCGCCGCCCATGCTCAAGGTCAATGCGACGCAATTTCCCCACTTGTCGGAGGTAGAAATATTGCGCGTGCCGTATCGGATGTCGTCCCAATGCACGAAGATGGGCACGTTGGTTTGGTTGTTGACCGCTTCGATGATGGAACCGACGAGACTGTTGGTCAGGCGAATTTCATTTGAGTCCGATGGACAACCGAACGGATAACCGCGAGTTGCATGCGCAAGAATTTGATCGCAAAAATTCGTGCTGCCATTGCCAAGAAAATCCGGCGGTATCACTCCGCTCCACGGATCACCGATCCATTGAAAGTGATCCTTCCACATCAAGCGCGCGACCTCAGCCCGCGAATGCCAGTAGTGCAAACTGTCCCACGTGCCGCCGGGGCCGTTGGTCCAACCGAGCGCTTCGATCATCACCAGTTCTTCCAAAACAGAAAGTCCGGCGGAGCCAGGCGGCGCGACATACACGCTCGCAGGCGTGCCGTTTGGACAACTGAAATGGCGCAGACACGGAGTCACTTCGCGCGGCCTGTAGTTCGCCATATCGGCGTACGTCCCGAGACCACCATTTGCTTCCATCGCGGCGACGATGTCCATGGCGATGTCGCCGGAATAAAATGCGGCGTACGGGTCGGCGCTGGTGAGCAATTCCATCAACAAATTGCTGACGCTCGTCAAAGTGTAATACGCGGTCCCGGCGGCTTGGCCGTTGGCGATACGCGCCAGCGCCGGTTTCAATATTTCAGAAAAGGGAAAATAATTTGTCCCGTTTATTTTTCGACCGTAATTAGTTTGCGCCATGAATAAACCGGCGAAAGTGCCGGGCACGCCCACGGCTTTCCATCCGTACTGATTGGCCGGTTGTCCTCCGCCAATCCATTTGCCAGTCGTGGAATCCACATTCGTTCCGAACATATTCGACGACGCGAGCGAACCGGCTGGACTGTTGAAATCAATGCACGTCACCAACGGTGGTTCTCCGTCCCAACCAGATTTGTAAATCAGCATGTGACCGCCGTAGCCGCCGAGACTGCAATTTCCTGGGTTCACCACGCACGCGGCCAGCGCTGCGGCCACCGCTGCATCTACTGCGTTACCGCCGCCTTTATACATGAAAGCGCCCGAGCCGCCGCCGCTGCCGAGAATTTCGGAGGCTGCGGAATCCACGGAAGAATTGGGACTGACGGTGCTGACGGAGCCGATGTAGTCCGCGCGAATGGTGGTGACGCCCGCGAAGGCGACAAAAATTCCGGTCAGAAAACCAACGGCGGATTTTTTACACAGTAAGCTCATGAGTTACGCCGGGTTCAATCGAGCGAAAGATAAAGCTTATCTTTTATTTACACCATGTCGATCCAACTCAGACGACGTGAGATGGAAATCACGGCCAATTCATGAAGATGATTGAAAGCTTGGCTGGCGGGCATGAAGGCAGCGGATGGCGTAGCGATGATGTTCGGCGTTCATGGCGGTGAAAAAGTCGGTGGTGGTTTTGTGCTGCGGTTTTTTCTGCCGGTTGCGC
>JBBQRQ010000011.1:0-76010 GCA_038214755.1 Verrucomicrobiota bacterium | reverse complement strand
TATTTTTCACCCAGCCCCGCGGGGGGGCCCCCCCCCCGCGGGGCGCGGGTGGTGCCCGCCCGGGGCGCGCCCCCCCGGCGGCCCCGCGCCCTACCTCATCCCCTCTTGGAATTTCTTCCACGCGCAGAAATTTCAGTTGCGGACGCAGCTCCAGTAATTTCGCCGAGGCTTCATTCATCGTCGCATCGGTGATGACCACATCAATTCCGGCATCGGCCAAAATGAAATTCACTTCATCGGGCTTGAGAAAATTGTTGATGGGCGTCGCCACCGCTCCTGCTTGCAAAACGCCGAAGAGCGCCGGGATAAATTGCGGACAATTTTTCAGCAACAGCGCGACGCGGTCGGTTGTCTTCACGCCCAAATCATTTTGCAATCGCGCCCCCACCCAAAGCGACTGCGCCCAAAGTTGTTCGTAAGAAAATGATTCGTCGCCCCAGAACAGCGCGGTGTTCTGCGAATTTTTCTTAGCGGAGTCGGCAAAGGCGCGAACTAAATTCATCTCCGCAAAACATAATTTCAAAGTTCAAAGTTCAAAGTTCAAAAATTTTGGTTGAGTGAGAAGATTGCTCGCCCTCACCCTCTTCCCCCAGGGAGAGGGAACATGGATCGCCATCTCGAGGAAGTTCGGAAGATCGTTGGGTTATTCCCGCCTTCTGGTCATTTGCAAAAGAAAGCGCACCCCAACCCAGCGGGTCGATTAGTGCCAAACACGACGAACGATTCTCCCTCTCCTCGGGGCAGAGCGACGGGGTGAGGGCGAGTGTTTCTGTTCACTGAACGTTCTCGCCAAGCGGCGTGAGCTTCCAGCCTCGCGTGCGGGTTGCGGCAGCATCCTACGTCCCGTCGCTTTTCTACACATTTGCCTTTTGCAATTTTTCCTTCGCCTTTTAGTTTTCTGCCGTGATCGATACGAACGAAAAATTAGCGGACTTCATGCCGCGATTGCGCATCGCCGAATGGGCCGCGCTCGATACCGAAGCCGACAGTCTTCACGCCTATCCAGAAAAACTTTGCCTGCTGCAAATCAGTTTTGCCGGCGCCGATGACTTAATTGATCCGCTCGCGAAAATCGATCTCGCGCCTTTGTGGAACGAGTTGCTGAAACACGAATTGATTTTTCATGCCGCTGATTACGATTTGCGAATGCTGCGAAAGAACCACGATTTCGTTCCTGAAAAAATTTTCGACACGATGCTCGCCGCCCGTTTGCTCGGCGAAAAAGAATTCAGCCTGAGCGCTCTCGTGAAAAATTTCCTCGGCATCGACCTGGAAAAAGGTTCGCAAAAAGCGGATTGGGCGAAACGTCCGCTGACCGAGAGAATGGAAAACTACGCTCGTAATGACACCCGTTATCTCAAGCCGTTGGCGGATATTCTCCGGGCCAAACTGGAAGAAAAAAAACGTCTCCCGTGGCATGACCAGTCCTGCGCGCGCCTGGTTGCGGATTGCGCGGAATTTCCTGCGGCCGACGTTGAATCATGGCGAATCAAAGGCAGCAGCAAACTCGGTCGCGGCCCTCTCGCTGTCCTGCGCGAACTCTGGCGGTGGCGAGAGAACGAAGCCGTCGCCGCGAACAAGCCGCCGTATTTTATTTTAAGTCACGAAGTGCTCGTCGAAATCGCCGCTGCTGCTGGGACCGCTCGCAATTGGTTGGACTTGTTGCCGCGCCATTTGAATCCCCGTCGCGCCAAAGAACTGGAGCAAGCCGTCGAGCGCGGTTTGAAAATTTCGCCCGCTGATCATCCGCCCTTTGTTCACGTCGTCACGCCGCGTCCGACCGACTCGGAGAAACGCCGCTTCCAGGAACTGAGTCATCGTCGCGACGCCGCGGCCAGTAAATTACAAATCGATCCCACGCTCATTGCCAGCCGCGCCATTTTGGGATTGCTCGCGCAGGATTGGGACCATCACTCCAAAGAACTGATGAACTGGCAGCGGGAACTCCTGGCGGGGTAGCATCTGCCTCCGGCGGGTGCGGAGCTATTTTTTCGGAGCGCCGATCTCCTGATCGGCTCGTTGCGGCGAATATGGTTTGCCGTGCCGATCAGGAGATCGGCGTTCCCGCACCCGCCGGAGGCAGATGCTACCCCGTCAGTTTGCGCCAAGATTTTGGATCCATTTGCCGGAGCTTTGCGTGTAGTTGGAAAAAACTTTTGCTCCCATCGTCTGGCGCAAAGTCTTTTCAGTCTCCGCCTGAATGGCTGCCAACGCTCCCCGACGTTCCTGTTCGGGAATCGCCGTATTGCTCAACAAATTTCGTCGCTCCGCTTCCGCAATTTGTTTGATTTCGAAAATCGTTTGCGCAGTCGAAATCGGCAATTCGTAAACCTCCACGAACACGCTCGCGCTGCGAAAGTCCGGATTCTGTGCCCGCTCGTAATCCGCGTAACGCGCGTCGCCCCATTGCCGTTTGAGTTCGTCTCGAATCTCTTTTTGCGCCACCGCTTTTTCGCGCAAAATTTTTTCATCGCTGGAATCTACGAACGCAAATTTTTCTTCAACCGCTTTCTCCATTTCAAAAATCTGGCGGAACTCCGCCTCACTCGGATTGAATCCCATCAACTCATCCCGCAATCGGTCAGCCACCGGCGACATCCGCAATTCAAACTCGGCAAATTCCGAGCCGCTCAAAATTTTCCCAAGCGCTTCATTGCGACGCGCCTCAACTTTTCGCAATGCATCCACGTCCGCCGCCGAAAGACTTCCATGGCTCGCTTCCAGAATTCGTTCCTGAACTCCTTCAAATTCATCGCGCAGAGCCAGAACCTGATTTCTTTTTTCTTCCGACAAAAAACTCAAACGCCGTTCTTCCTCGTTCGCATCGACAAAATATTTGTTGATCTCCCGCTCATAATTGATGCCGAGCAAATCGCGCAGCACCGCCGGGATTTCTTTGTCGATCGCCGCCAATTGTTTTTCGCGTTCTTCGATTTGCCTGGCGTTCAGCTTCCGTTTTTCGTCCGTCTCCCAAAATTTAAATTCGCGTCCGTTATGATAAAACTGCCCGCGCCGCGCCGCGTAAAGTTTCATGATGTCGGTGAGAATAATGTCCTTGATCGTGCTTTCCGGACAGCCGATGGCGCGCAGGTTCGCAATATATTTCCGGTAATCACTCGACTCAACTTCGCGCCAGTTGAATTGGTTGGTGACGTAAATAATTTTCGAGGAGAGGGCGGGATCTTTTTTTGGCGTTCGGCTTTTCGGAAACTTCAAAGTTTCCCGGTAACCGTCAGCGGAAGACGCTTGGCGCGGCGACGATTGGGGCGAAATTTTGTTGAGAAAATAAAATCCGCCGCCGAGCAAAGCGACATTGAACAAAACTAAGAGCGTCAAAAATTTACGATTCATTTGCTGAGCGCAGCTTATTCAAACCAACTGATTCGTCGCGACTTTAAAGTGCTGCCGACATTCTGTCGGCAGAAAGTTTGGGCGAGAATGCAAAATCGCCCGGGTAGCATCTGCCTCCGGCGGGTGTGCGTAAATTTTCCGGACGCCGATCTCCTGATCGGTTCTTCGCGGATATTCTACGGGCCGATCAGGAGATCGGCGTTCCCACCCGTTTTCTTCGGACCGCCGGAGGCAGATGCGACCCGGCGCTCTTCTGCCGACAGAATGTCGGCAGCACTTTCGTTCAACGCACAATTTCAAACGCGAAACCCTTTAAATATTCCGTTTCTGGAATCGCGGGAATAATTGGGTGATCGGGCGATTGGCTGTAAGCCGCGACCCGCCGCAAAACGCGACGCGCATCGAACGCCGCTTCCAAAATAATCGCCTGAAACAATTCCGCGTTCACATGATGGGAACAACAAAACGTCGCCAAAGTTCCGCCGGTGCGCAGAAGTTTCAGGGCGCGCAAATGAATTTCTTTGTAGCCCCGCATGGCGTCGGGAATAGCGGAGCGATTGCGCGTGAACGACGGCGGATCGAGAATGATTCCGTCGAATTTCGGAATGACTTTTTCGTGCGGCTTGACGGCGGTTTGCGCCTTCAGCCAGTCGAAAACATTCACCGTTTCAAACGAACATTTTGCGGACAAATTATTCGCCGCCGCATTGCGGGTCGCTGCCGCAATGGCATCCGCACTTTGGTCGAGCAAGTGAACTTTCGCTGCGCCGGCGCGAGCGGCGTGCAAACCAAAACCGCCGAGAAACGCGAAGCAGTCGAGCACGCTTCCCTCTTTCATCAGCTCCGCGACATTTTGATAATTGACCTGTTGATCGAGATACAAACCGGTTTTGTGTCCGCCGGAAATATCGACCTCGAATTGCAGCCCGTTGAGTTTGATTTTCACCGGGCCATCCAGTTTGCCGAACAGAACTCCATTCGCGTCAGCCATCCCCTCAAATTTTCGGAAGGAACTTTCGCTGCGTTCCACGATGGCGACCGGCGAAAAGATTTTTTGCAGCGCGGCCACGATCATCGCCTTGCGCTGGTCCATGCCGAGCGAAGAAGTTTGGATGACCAAAACGTTTTCGTATTTGTCGATGATCAACCCGCTCAACGAATCGCTCTCGGCATTGACCACGCGAAAGGACGTCGCCTGCGGCATATGTTTTTTCCGAACGGCGAGCGCCGCGCGAATTTGCTGTTCGAAAAATTCCCGCGTCACATCCACGCGGTCGGGCGCAAGCAAGCGAACATTGATTTTTGATTTTGAATTGTAAAAACCGATTCCGATAAAACGCTGGCGATGATCTTTAACCTGGACGAGGTCGCCGTCATTGGCGGGCGCGGTGAGGCGAAGAATCGCGCCGTGATAAATCCAGGGATGTCCGCCGACGATGCGGTCCGCTTCTCCCGGCCTTAGTAAAACAGTGGGTAACGTATCCATATTTTTGTAAACAGGCGGCGAACATCTTACAGTTCACCCCGCGACGCAAGAGCTTCGGGTGGTTGGCGGAGCGCGGCTGTATCGAGGATTAGCCGGGAGCATTTTCCTGCGTTGTGCGCGAAGAGGCGCGCCCGCGACGAGCGCATCTTTAGTGGGGCAGGCTTCCAGCCTGTCGGAGCGGGCATCTTGCCCGCGAACCCGGGGCGGGAAGCCCAGACGACAAACAAGATGTCTGCCCCAGTACTTTGGTGGTGATGTCAATGGCGTGTTGCCCAAATAAAAAGGAGCGCGGACAGCTTTGTCCGCGCGAATCCGAAGGGGTCAAAACGCTAGGAATTTGTCCCTTTCGAAACCCGCGGACAAGGCTGTCCGCGCTCCCCTTGGTTTGGGCAACACGCCCTCAAGATGCGCCCCGCCCGCGACGCCCGCAAAAAAATGGTTGATCGAAAACACCGTATCTCCGCAAATTTCCGATTTAAACGCTGCCAAAATAAACTGCGGACGATGAAAACAGTGACGCCGAAAAGCGGACTACTTGAAGTCCGCAATTTATTTCAAAAACAATTTGGTTACACACCCACGCACGAGGTGCAAGCGCCGGGACGGCTCGAACTTCTCGGCAATCACACCGATTACAATCAGGGCCTCGTCATGTCGCTGGCGGTGGATAAATATATTTTCATCGCATCATCGCCGCGCAGCGATGGCGGCGTCGAACTCGTTTCATCCGCGTTTCCCGAGAGGGAAAAATTTTTCATCAGTGATCTAAAAAAAAATCTTTCCGCGCCGTGGGCCGATTATGTGAAAGGCGTTTTGGAACAGTTGCGAAAACACGCCGCGCATTTTGGCGGATTCAACTTGGCCATTCACGGCACCGTCCCGCTGGGCGCGGGCATGAGCAGTTCCGCTGCGCTCGAAGTCGCCACGGCGCTGACCGTGCGCCAACTTTATCCATTCACCGTGACGGAAACCGGCACGACCGTTCCGCCCAAGCGCGATGCGAAAGGTGAATTGCGCGAACTCCGTCTTGAAGAAAAATTAAATCTCGCCCGCCTTTGTCAGCGCGCCGAAAACCAATTCGTGGGTGTGCAAAGTGGAATTCTCGATCAGATTTCTTCACTCTTCGGCAAAGCTTTTCACGCCATGGAAATTGATTGCCAACAGTTGACCGTTGCTCACGTTCCGATGCTGGGCGACATCGCGATTCTGATTTGCGATTCCGGCGTGAAACATTCGCTCGTCGGTGGCGAATACAACGAACTGCGCCGCCTGTGTGAAAGCGCCGCAAAAAAAATTGGCGTCAAATCGTTGCGCGCCGTCGATTCCAAAATGCTGGCGGAAAATAAATCGAAGTTGACCGAGCGGGAATACCGATCCGCCTATCATGTCGTCGGCGAAATCCAGCGGGTGATTTTTGGCGCGCGCGCTTTGCGGCAGGATGATTTCGCGCAGTTTGGCCAATACATGTTTCAGAGTCACGAAAGCTCGCGCGATTATTTTGGCAACAGCACACGGGAGTTGGATTTGCTGGTCGAGTTGGCGCGAAAACATCCGGCGACGTTCGGCGCGCGCTTGACGGGCGGCGGTTTCGGCGGCGCGACGATCAATTTGATCAAACGCGATGCTATCGAAAATTTCAGCCAACACATGTCAGGCGAATACGAGAAAAACTCCGGCCATAAAATGACGCCGCTGCTCTGTCAGATTGTGGATGGGGGAAAGTGATCTATTCAGGAAATTTAAAGAAACCGGATTTGTCCCCGTATCGTTTCAGAATTTTCTTTTTGCAAAAGCAACAATAAACGCCGCAAGCATTCGCCAATCGGCAATTGTTTTGAAACGATAATCCCGGAGTGTTCTCGGTGGTCAATCCAACCATTATGCAATCGAACAAAATCACCAACATTGAAGGTGACGACGCAACGGTTTTCTTCAGCGGCGAAAGCTAATTGTGATTCGTCTGATAAACTTTGGCGCTTTATTTCTCTCGCATGAATGGCGTCGTGCCCGCGTTTGCGAAGAGCCTCCGCCAAAACCAAGTGAACATCTTCGTCTAAAAAAAGACGGAGTTTCATGGTTCAAGCAGGAACCGCCACGTCTCGCTTCACTTGTTTGCGCCAATAATCGATGTCGTTATTTAGTTTTATGTCGCGATCCATTTCCTTTTGATGATCAAAATAAAACGACAACGCGCTGTGGACTTGCGACTGCGAGAGGTGAGGAAGGCTCTGCAAAATCTCATCTACGCTCATGCCGAGTTGGTAATAGCCGGCCAGTGTCCGCACGGTAATGCGGGTTCCCCGAATAACCGGAGCGCCGTTCGCAATTGTCGGGTTGGAAGTAAGGTGCGGATAATTTGCTGACTTTGCTGACTTGGTTTTCACAAACTCAAATTATCATGGAGCCGGTTATTCCGTCACAGAATTTTTGTCAAACTGCCATCGAGACTTGGGCAGACAAATCTCCCGCGAATACGAGAAATACTCCGGCCATAAAATGACGCCGCTGCTCTGTCAGATTGTGGATGGAGCCGCATGAAAAGTGGAGAAGAGAAAGGGATTTGCCTGACGGTGCCTCGCCAGCAAGTTATCGACCTGGCACCCGCAGGAGATGGGTCTTCTTTTTTAAAGTGCGGAGCGTCAGGTAAGTTAATGCGCCCACCCCAAAAATAAGCGCCCACTCTCCTCTGATTCGCACGGCCCCTTCGGCGATCGAGTCTGCCGCAACATCCAGCAAAAAAAATCCCGCGGTGATCAGAAAAAAAGCGGTGTATTCACGACGGCAAACGGTGCGCCAGCAAAAGCCGAGCGACGGCGGAACCCAGCCCGACAACTTGGGAATGAAGACGGGCGTGCGCGACGCCCAATCGTCAAACTCCTTGCCGAAACTTTTTTTTAAGAACGCTTCTTCAGCGCAAACAATGGCATGATAACCCAGGGCGCAGATCAATGACGCGATCACAACCAGCCACCACAAATGAAAGAACATGGCGAAGCCGAGCATGATTAAATAATTGCCCAAATAGAGTGGATTGCGGACGAGCGAGTAAATACCGGTGGTATTCAAGGTCTCGGCCACCTGGCTGTGGGTATTGCGTCCCGACGTTCGCCTCGGCACAAACCCAATGGTAAAAATGCGCAAGGCCAGACCGGACAACGAAACGAAAAAACAAAGAAGCTGCCATTCCTCCGTAATTTGATGGCTGTGATGAATGTAGCTGAAGGATTTTAAGCCGACGATGAGAAGGGGAAAACCCGCCAGAGCCAGGAAGCTGCGGTGCTGAAAAAGCCATGAGCCGGATTTTTCATAAAGATTGCGTTGTAAAACCATTTGGTGAAAAAGGAAGTTGCCAAAAAATTTTTCGTTGTCGAGTGCAAGTAATTCGGTTTAAAGGCGAATCCTGATTAGGAATCCACCACCGGCGATGTCCCACCGAACTTACCGCCCCGTCCGAATCCCAAGCGGGTAGCATCTGCCTCCGGCGGGTGCGAAGAAACCTCTTGGGAACGCCGATCTCCTGATCGGCGCGCACCCATATTCACCGCTACGAGCCGATCAGGAGATCGGCGTTCCGAAAAATGTCTTCGCACCCGCTGGAGGCAGATGCTACCCGGCGTTGTTTCACTCATTCATCGCTCGCAGAGTTAGGCGCGAAGCTTTTCATCGAGTCATCCAGCAGATTCTTTATTTCTTCTTCGCGCGAGCCGTGATTTATTTCGTTCGTGTCCAAAACCCGATTAAGGCGCAGTTTGCAAGTCACCTTTCTCGGGATGGCGGTGAACATTGTTTTGGCCGCCGCCAAGTTGACCGCCGGCATTTTGGGAAATTCCTACGCGCTCATCGCCGATGCAGTGGAATCGCTCGCCGACGTTTTCAGTTCCATCGTCGTTTGGCGCGGAGTGGTGGTGGCGGCGGAACCGGCCGATGAAAATCATCCCTACGGCCACGGCAAAGCCGAGCCAATCGCGGCGGCCATCGTTTCCACCATTTTGTTGGCTGCGGCGGTGGGAATTTCCGTGCAAGCCGTGCGCGAAATGTTTTTACCCCACGCCGGTCCCGCCGGTTTTACTCTGGTGATTTTGATCGCGACAATTGTTGTGAAGGAATTTCTTTTTCGTTTTGCCGCGCGCGAAGGAATGGAAATCCAAAGCGCTGTCGTCCGAACTGACGCATGGCATCATCGGAGCGACGCCGTCACGTCTCTGGCCGCGGCGATCGGAATCAGCATCGCGTTGATTGGCGGACGCGGTTTTGAGTCCGCTGACTCCATCGCCGCAGTGGTGGCGGCGCTGATCGTGGCTTGGAATGGATGGAAATTATTGCGACCCGCTTTGGATGAATTGATGGACACTGCGCCCAGCAAAAGTTTCAACGCGGAGATTCAGAAAATTGCCGAGGCAATTCCCAACGTCAGCGCAGTCGAAAAATGTTTTGTGCGGAAAATGGGTTTTAATTATTTCGTCGATATGCACGTGGAAGTTGATCCGCAAATGACGGTGCAGCAGGCGCACGAGATCGCGCATCGCGTAAAAGATGAAATTCGCGGGCAACTTCCTGCGGTGCATGACGTGTTGGTGCACATCGAACCGGCAAAGCGGATTGGCAAAACGCCGGCAACAAATTCTCAAAATATTTAAGTCAAATGATACGCCTGATTCAACTGATTCATCCCCAACACGGGCGGCGCATCGCGGTGGTGGATGAGCCGCGACTGCGATTGCTTAACGAGACAACTTCTATTTTTTCGCTGGCGCAACTGGCCGTTGCGGAAAAAATTTCATTGGAGAAAATCATTTCATCGCGGCTTTCTTCGGAGGCGCTGGATTACGATTCCATTTACGCGGGCGATTCTGAGTGGCGTTTGCTCCCTGCGTTCGACCATCCCGATGAACCGCCGCGTTGCCTCGTGACCGGCACAGGATTGACCCACAAAAAAAGCGCGGAGAACCGCCAGGCCATGCACGCCAACACCAGCGCCTTGCAGGCCGGCGAAGAATTACCCCCAAAAAAAAAAGAACCTGCGTTGACCGACAGCATGAAAATGTATCAGTGGGGCGTTGCAGGCGGACGTCCTGCGGAAGGAGAAATCGGCGTCGCACCCGAATGGTTTTACAAAGGGAACGGAACGATTTTACGCGCGCACAATGAGCCGCTCGAAGTTCCAAATTTTGCGGACGACGGAGGAGAAGAGGCCGAAGTCGCCGGGGCGTACATCGTCGGGGCCGAGGGAAATCCGCGTCGGATCGGTTTGGTTTTGGGAAATGAATTTTCCGATCACGTGATGGAGAAAAAAAATTATCTCTGGCTCGCGCCCTCGAAATTGCGCACCTGCTCGATCGGCCCCGAGTTGGTGGTGGACGCCGATTTTCACGACGTTCATGGCACGATAAAAATTGAGCGCGCCGGCAAAATTTTCTGGACGCAATCGTTTCGCACCGGCGAAAAAAACATGTCGCACACCGTCGCCAATTTGGAACATCACCATTTTAAATATCCGGAGCATCGACGGCCCGGCGACGCGCATCTTTATTTTTTTGGGGCGGATGCATTTAGTTTTGGCGCTGGCATCATCTTGCGCGACGGGGACGTGACTGAAATAGAATTGAGCGGTTTTGGCCGCCCATTGCGAAACCCGATTCGGATCGATTCCTCCCCGCAAAAATTCCTCTCCGTGCCGCAACTCTAAAGCGGGGTTGCTGGTCTGTCACTGGCCTCGTATGCGAAAAAATTGATTCGACGCCGAAATGGGTACACTGGCGTTTCGGCTATTCGTGGTCACGACTTCGCTCCAGGAAGTCGCGGGTAACGTCTCCGTCTTTTCCAACACAAACGGCGGCGAGCCACCGCTCCAATTGAAATTTACGGTTGTGCCCGTCCGCACGAAGGAAAGGTTGATTGCATTTGTGACCGTGATTACAACCGCGTCATAAGCGACCGCATGGACGTCGTCGTCGGCGCTGAGAATCAGCGTGTAAATTCCCGGCGCGGCGAAGGTCGCGGTTGTGTTCGTTTGCCCCGGGTTGCCGAACGTCACCGTTGATGGTCCCGAATAAAGCGTCCACTGAATGAGGGGCGGTGCGCCCGTGAAAGTGACAAAACCTTGCAACTGCGCAGACGTGAGCAGCGATAACGTTTGATCCGCGCCTGCATCCGCCATCGGAGCGTCCGGTGAACGCGGTCCCTCGTTCGGACCACTCGTTTGAATCACTTCAAAATTGGTGATCGCGATGCTTGTCAAATTGTTAAAACAATTCGATGGCCAACGGTTGTCGGGCGTGACGGAGATGGAAAAGAAACTGCCGTTGTCCGCTACCATCGCGCCATATTTTTTTAACGCGAGCAACACCGCCTTTTCCTGTTTCGTCCAGTTGGACGGAGTGACGAATCCGGATTTGAGCCGCACCCGCTGACCCATGGCGGGCACGTTGGTTTGCGTGGCGGGCGTCGATGAAGCGAAATGCGTGGCGGGATAAATGAACTCCCGGCGCGAACGTTTGACGACAATCCGGCAGGCGTGCTCCACCCTGCCGCGCTCGCCTTCGTCGAAACGTGGCAGCGCTGGAAACATCGGCAAACCTGCCGCATCCGCTGAAGTCCAGGTCGTGGGCCGCAGTGCGTTGCTTTTCAAATCAAACTTCGCGCCGTTGCTCGCCGCCCAATTCGTCCCGGTGAGTTTCGTGAGCCACGTTTCCCAAATGAAGCCATTGCCCGGCTGCAGGATGATGGCGTGGCGGTCGCCGCTGTTGGTCGCCTGCTGCCATGCGGAAAGAGTGTTGGTGTTGTCATGCGGCCAGGTCTCAATCGGAAGGTTCGGCGGAATAGGGTACAAGCCATTTGGAAAAGTTCCGCCATCGAGATCCGATTCGTCCGGGTATTTGAAAAAATCGATAGGCACGACTGGTTGGTCATTGGGCACCAACACAAAATTCATTTCGTAAAAAGCGATGAGCGAACGATTGGCAGGTGCGAGGTCGGAAATGATTTGCGCAATCATCGCGTCGGAATTCACCAGGACAGGCCGGTGGGAAATATCCTCATTCCACGCGTTGGTGACGGGGAAAATCTGCATCGCGGAAACAATGGCATCGGCTTCGGGGGTGTTGAACAAAACGGAATTCGTCACTGCTGGCAGCGCGCCGAGAATGCGGCCTTCCTGATTGATGCGCTCGCCGAACGAACGGGAAACGAATGCTACCAATACCCACGCGGTCAGTCGCAAAATGCTTTTCATGAGAGCCACAAGTTAAGTGGCCGTAAGAGGAAATGCAAAGAGGCGACGCTGGGCTGGAATTCGTTTCGCGCGAACCGTGTGCTCCCATCTCATACAGACCGCGCAAACTGAAAACAGGTTGCAGCAGCGAGGTTAGCGGCTAAAGTTACCCGGCGCGTGAATTAGCAATTATCCCATCAAATTTATGGAAACAACAATTCAAGAATCCGATCTCCTCACTCAAAAAATTGAGGAACTTTGCCACACTCTTCTCGAACAGCCGGAAGTCCGGTCTATTCGCGAGCGGCTCGACGCCTTTGCCGCGGATAGCGCCGCGCAAAAGCAATACGAAACCTTGAGCGAACGCGGCGAATATCTTCAGCACAAACAGCAGCAAGGCTCGCAATTGACCGATCAGGAAATCGCGGAGTTTGAGAAAAATCGCGAAGAGTTTTTCAACAACCCAATCGCAAAAGGTTTCGTGGACGCGCAGCAGCAGATGCACAAAGTGCAAGACACCGTCTCCAAATATGTGAGCAAGACCTTGGAATCGGGACGCGTTCCGTCGCCCGACGAAATGGAATCCGGCTCTTGTGGACACGGCTGCGGTTGCCACTGAGGCCGTGCATCCCATCGCGCTTCAACTCGGAAATTTTTCCATTCATTGGTACGGTATTTTTGTTGCCGTCGGATTTTTCCTCGGGCTTTGGACGGCGAGCCGACGTGGAATGCGCACCGCAATCGCTCCCGAAGTGGTCATGGATTTTGCGCTTTGGCTAATGCTGGGCGTCATCGTCGGAGCGCGCGTTCTTCATGTCATCACGTATTGGCGCCAGGAATATGCCGACAAACCGTGGACGGAAATTTTCATGATCCAACATGGCGGTCTGGTTTTTTACGGCGGTTTTTTTGGCGCAGCGATCGCGACGATTCTTTACTCTCGCCTCAAGAAAATTCCTCTGCTTCGATTCGCCGACGTTCTCGCGCCGAGCATCCCTCTCGGACACGCGTTCGGTCGAATCGGCTGTTTGATGACCGGCTGTTGTTTTGGAAAAGAATGTTCGCTCCCCTGGGCGATTCGTTTTCCAGTGGGCCACGCCACTCATCTCTCCGGTTCGAACGCCCTCGCCGTCCACCCGACCCAAATTTACGAATCGATTTTAAATTTCTGTTTGTATTTTTTTCTCGCGTGGCTGTATCGGCGCAAGAAATTCGATGGCCAAATTTTTGCGGCCTATCTTCTTTGCTATGCGGTTCTTCGATCCTTTGTGGAACTTTTTCGCGCCGACTACAGCCGGTCGGAATATTTTTTCCACGGCACGATCAGCCCCGGGCAATTTGTCAGCATCGGGATTTTCGTCGCTGGCTTGACTTTGTTTTGGGCAAAAAAAAAATCGCGCACGCCGGGCGGCTTGAAGGGTCGAGCATGAACTTCCCCCATGAACCCGCCCGTAGCCGCCCACGTGAGGAGGCGGAAACTCGTGTCCCAGAGCAGGTCTGCCTATCCACGACGCCGGAACGCCGATCTCCTGATCGGCCCGGTGCTGATAGTATTTCCTCCGAGCCGATCAGGAGATCGGCGTTCCGGCGTCGTGGCCGCGATGCCCGGTTGCAGACCGAGGCGCTTCTCCTCACGTCGGCGGCTACTGTTCCCATCTACCTCACTGGCTCCACCGCCGTCGGCAAAAGCGCGGTGGCGTTGCAAGTGGCCGAACAGTTGAACGGTGAAATCATTTCCGTCGATTCCATGCAAGTCTATCGCGGCCTGGACATCGGCACGGCAAAACCTTCGCCGGACGAGCGGAGAAAAATTCCGCATCACCTCATTGACGTGGTGGATTTGGATGAAAGTTTTGACGCGGCAAAATTTTGTTCGCTCGCGCAAAAAGCCGTCGTGGAAATTCAATCTAGAAACCACGTCCCCATTTTTTGCGGCGGCACCGGATTTTATTTGAAAGCTTTTCTCGAAGGTCTGGGTGAAGCGCCGCCCGGCAATTCCCCCTTGCGCGCTGAACTCCAAAAAATTCCGCTCGCCGATTTGTTGAGCGAGTTGCAAGAGGGCGATCCCGAAGCTTTTGAAAAGATCGACCGAAAAAATCCCCGCCGCGTCCTTCGCGCAGTTGAAGTCATTCGTCTGACGGGGAAACCATTTTCTGAACAACGGGCGCAAACTCCTCTTCAAAAATTGCCGACGGTGTTTGCTCTGGCCCGGAGCAGGTCCGATTTACATTCGCGCATCAACCGGCGGGTCGATGAAATGTTTGCGCGCGGTTTGGTGGACGAGACAAAGAATTTAATGGAACGCGGTTTGGAAAAAAACCAAACGTCCATGCAAGCCATCGGCTATCGTCAGGTGGTGGAATATTTGCAGGGCAAACGTCCGTTAGCCGAGACTATTGATCTTGTGAAAATCCGCACGCGACAATTCGCCAAACGGCAAATGACGTGGCTCCGACACCAGATGCAATTGGAATGGATTTGGCTGAGCGAGGACAATGAAGCGCATGCGGTTGAAAAAATCTTAAGCTCGGTGAAGAAGGTTAATCGCATTTGAAAATGGCCAACCCTTTTTATCAGCCCGGTGAACAACGCGCTGAGAAGGTACATGATTTGTTCGCCAAAATTGCGCCGCGCTACGATCTGATCAATGACCTGCAAAGTTTTGGGCTGCATCGGAATTGGAAACGACAGCTTGTGGGTTTGGCGAATGCGAAACCAGGCGAGCACGCTCTGGATGTGTGTTGTGGCACGGGAGATATTTCTCTGGGTCTGGCAAAATGTGGCGCAGAAGTTACTGGGTTGGATTTCAGCCGACCAATGTTAGACGTGGCGAAGCAACGGGTTGTCGCGGTCGTCTGTGGCCACGGCCATTTAAAAAAAATCACCGGCGGTCACAGACCGCCGCTACAATTTATCGAGGGCGACGCGCAGCATTTACCATTCGCAGACTCACAATTTGATGTTGTGAGTATCGGCTACGGATTGCGCAATTTGCCGAGTTGGGAGCGCGGAGTGGAAGAAATGTTTCGCGTAGCCAAACCGGGCGGGCGGATTTTGGTTTTGGATTTCGGCAAACCGGACAACGCGCTTTGGCGGAAAATCTATTTTGGATACTTGCGCTGGATTGTTCCGCTGTTTGGAAAAGTTTTTTGCGGTGACTGCGCCACTTACGCTTACATTTTGGAGTCGCTGAAAAATTATCCGGCGCAGCGCGGCGTGGCGGAGAAAATGCAAAAGTTGAACTGCAAAAATAGTCGCGTGATCAATTTTTTAGGCGGCGCAATGAGCATCAATTACGGCGAGAAATAATTGCGATGCGCGATCCCGTAGCCGACGACGTGAGGAGGCGGTCTGATTTAATCTTATCGATCAGGAAAAGTCAGACCGCCTATCCATAAACCGTGAAACAACCGCACGGTCTTGGACTGCGGCAGCCCTCTGCCGCTTTGGGATTGCCGGGACGTTCCAAAAGCGCCAGAGGGCTGGCGCAGTCCAAGACGCTCCCGCGCAAAATTTAGGTTCATGGTCACGGCGCCCGATTGCAAATCGTGGAGATATCCTCACGTCGTCGGCTACGGCAGAAACTTCCGTCGCTTACTTTGCATTGGTCGTGATGTCTTCCATCAGCGCGAGAGCGGTGGCTTCGGCGATGTCTTGCACGTCAAAATTTCGCGCGATGCTCCCGGCGTAACGATCTTTGCCAAGGACATCCCGCGAGGAAGCTTGCCCGATGATTTTGGAATCTTTCAAACGCGTCGCCGTCGCTTCAATGTCAGGAACCGAATAAGCCTGATCAGCGGAAACTCCACCCACGGTAATTTGTCGCGATGAAATCAACACCTCGATCACGACGTCCGCGATTTTGGCCAGCGCCTGGCGATCTTTGCGAGCAACTTCTCCTTCCGTGTTCACTACGAACGAGCGAACAGGACGGTCCGCGATCAATTGGGTTGCGATAGTTTGATCGGTCAACGATGCGCCCGCGGCCCGAAGCGGTCGGCCAAAAAGACGTTCGACATCGCGAACCGTTTGCCGGTCAGCGAGCGTGCGATTTTTTTCTTCGAGACGATAACGATTTTCGTTGGAGACGCGTTCCGTTTTGCTGGAAATTTTCCCTTTTCCGAGCGCATCGGTGTCAGAGCCGTTGATCGTCACGTCGCGGCCCGCGTTGATCGTGACGGAATTTGAAGTGCGTCCATTCGCGTCAATGGTGCTGTCCACTCGACGGCGGGTGCTCTCGGTTTTTTCCGTCCGCGCGATCAATTTCATTCCTGTTTTTTCGTCCACCAACTCGCGATTGACGTAGATCAACATGCGCGGGCTATCGAGTTTTGCGTAAGCGTCTTTAAATTTGTCGATGATGGATTTGGCCTGGTCGGGCGCGACTAACGCGGGCTGGCCGGGCAAAGGTTTTTGATCATAGACAAACGTTTCGCTCGAAGCGGGAGCAGGAGCCGCGTTGGGAGCGACGCCCGAAGTGTAACCGTATGTCCGCACTTCCGGTTGAGGAGACGACGCGCAGCCCGCGAGGCCGAGCAGAGTGAGCAGAAGAATTTTTTTCATAAGATTAATTTAGAGGTGATTAAGATCAGGGAACCTTCAACGCGCTTCTCGAACGCGAATGGTGTAGCGACGGGCCTTGTCGTTCATGGAGATAAAATGCACCGCCTCCTGTGAATTTTCCGTGAGGATTAAATTTTGCCACGGCGTTTCGTCGCCGGTGGAAAATCCCTGCTCATCTTTGAAGACGCAATTGACCTGCACCTGAACGCGGCGACTCTCGCGATTGCGAATATTGGCGGTGACTTCGAGCCGTCCATCGGGCGTGACGCGCTGCTGGATACCCGAACTGGTGATGGAGCGTTGCGCGCCCGCGTCCATGAGCACGAAGACATCGCGGTTTTCCAAATCGTATTTGGTGGCGTTGCGAGCCTCGTAGGCGCCGCCGCTGGCGCAGCCTGCCAAAGCCGCCGCGATCACAGTAGAGAAAAAAACGAGAAAGAATTTTTCGCGAAATCCGAAATCCGAAATCCGAAATCCGAAAGAAGTCCGAAACCCGAAGGTCGAAAGTGCTGCTGGACTGTGCTGGTCGAGAATCGCTTTTTTAGGCGTCGGACAGAGATTGTTTTCGGCGTTCGGATTTCGGATTTCTTTCGGATTTCGAGAATTCGGATTTAGGATTTCAAATTTATTTTTCATAATTATGAGTTGGTGGATTTATCGCTGACGTAAATGACGTTGTCTCGTGAATTGGCGGGAACGTTGATCGTAACCGTCTTGGTGAGGTTCGGCAAAACGTGGCCTTGCCCGTCGTTGAATTCAACTTTCGCAACGTGCTGGCCCGGCGAAAGCGTGAGGGCGGCGAAGCTTAAATATTGGGGCAAATTATTCCAGTAACGGGTGTCGGCGGCGGGGATGGTCGCGGAGGAAACCAGTTTGCTGATGAGTCCGAAAGCCGCGAGACCAAGGCCGATTTCATCACCGCTATTGTGTCGTCCTTGTTGAGTGCCCGCCAGGACGGCGCCGCTGACGATGGCCGCGTCGCCCACGTTTCCGGTGGTGGTTTTGAAAACAGCTTTGTTGGCGAGAATGTGGTCCATCACGCGGCCGCCGCGGGTTGTTGCTTGAAAGTATAAATCATCGTGTGGAGGGACTGAGATGGTTTGTGTCTCCACTCGAATCGTCGCGCTGTGGGCGAGGGAAATTTGACTTCGGAAACGCAACTCCTCTCCGTATTGGCCCGTGGCGTATTTCAAAGGGCCGCTGCCGTAATCGATAAAAAATAAAACGTTCGCCTTCGCGTCGTAGAGTGGAAGGGAAAAACTTTTAGAATTTTTTTTCGCGCGCGCAAACGCATCCGAACCATCACCGCCCGATTTCACGGAAGCCAGGCCGTCGAGATAATCGAGCAAAACGTAGTCGCTGGAATATTCTTTGTTCTCCGTGTCGCTGTCCTGAATTTGCGCGCTGCGAAAACAGGCCCGCGCATTGTCCGGTTCGCCATCCATCCAGTAGAGAATGCCGCGATAGTAATAGGCCATCACCCGCTCGTACGGTTCGCCCAAAAAAGTTTTTTTATATTCGCCGGAAAAAAGTCGTCGCGAGCGTTTGGCATTTTTGTCGTTGGCATTGATTCCGCCCATCGAAAGGAGCGCGTCATCGAGCAGTCGTTTGGCTTCGTCGATCTTTCCGCGACGCAACTCGGTCAGCGCGTCGTGATATTCCCAGAGCAGCTTATCGCGAGCGGGAACGGGGTTGACCGCCGCGCCGTTGCGAAACGTTTTGGGCGAATTGGAATCCTCAGTCGCGCAACCGGCCAAGGCCACGAGAGACACTCCAAGTGTCCAAAGTGAAAAACATTTTTTCATGCGAACGAAAACCGCCTAGCGATACGCCGCATCTTCCAGCCCTTGTTTCTTAATTTCGGCGGAGTCCTCCCAAATAATATCGCTGGTGCGCGCATCGATCAGTTGAAAGGAATAGAGCACATAATCACTCGTGCCGGACGAAGTGCGCGTGGTCATCCCCTGCAATTTGCCCGTGAGAAAAAAGTCCGCGCCTTTGAATTCGACGACGTTGGGATCGCTGTTGGCCGTGACCTGGCCGGATTGTTTCAAGTCGCGTTCGCGCTCCAGCGCTTTCATTTGTTCACGAGCGAGAAAACGGACTTTATTGCGCGCCTTGGTGTTGAGTTCGGTGCGGATGCGAGTGAGAAAAATATCTTTGTTGATCGGAAAACGAGTCTCGTTCACAACCGGTTCCAACACTACGCGGGGAATTCCTTTCGCATTGGAAATTTCCGGGACGCTCAAAATGCTTCGCGCCATTTTGTCGGTCACGGCAACCATGTCTTGGGATTCCACGCCGGTCCCCGCGACGAACCCGCGTTCATCGGGGCGCATTTCCGTGACGGGAACACCGGATGGATTTCTCACGCCCGAACTGGCGCAACCGACGAATAGACTGGCTCCGACAGCGAGTGACAGGAATGCAAAAGTATTTTTATATTTCATATTTTAATAATGGGATTCGCGCCGCGCCGAAGCATTTAAATTAGCGTCCGAACATTGCATTGGCGCTGCTCATCGGCGTGCTGGAACCGGAGTTGTAATAATTGTTGTTGTTGATGATGGTCACTTGAGCGGGCGCTGGAGTCGCGGCCTGTTGCACGGGCTGCTGCTGCACAACATAAGGTTGGGAGTAATACGGTTGGGAATAAATTGGTGTCGAAATTACTGGTTCAAAATAAGCCGGGGAATAATAACTTGGACTATAGCCGAAACCAAAAGAATAGCTCGGCCCTCCGTATCCGTGCCGATGATGCGACCGATAATAGCCCCCGGAGGAATAGCCGAAACTCGCGTAACTGCGGCCGGGATAGGAAGAGTATCCGCCTGAATAATACCCATGACGGCGCGAACGGTCGTCGGCGAGAGAGCCTGCCAAAAGTCCGACCCCCGCGCCAATGGCCGCGCCTTCACCCGCGTGCCGGCCACCAATGATCGCGCCCGCCAGAGCGCCGAATGCGCCGCCGGTGATTGATTGCGGACTGAAGAGTTCCGCTCTGGCGTGAAAGCCCATCACCATGGTCAGAACAAAGAATATTTTTTTCATAGTATTTATAGACGCCGATGTCCTTCACTTATTCGAGCTACAAAATATCATTGTTCTCCCATCGCGCAATTGGCGAAGTCCAAAGACTTTGGTAACCTTACCATTTCACTGGAGAAAATTGCTCGCCCTCACCCTAGCCGTCTCCCCGAAAAGAGGAAGCACGTGGCGCTTACCGTTGTTTGTAAATTCGACCGCGCTGGCCGACGTAATGCAGATAAATTCGCCCAAGTTTTAAATCGAATTCGTAAAGCACACGATAATCACCAACTCGAAGTTTGAATTCAGAACGGCCTTGAAGCCGCTGGTGGGAGAAAGCTTCGAGCCGCGTTCCCATCTCATTAATCTTTCGTTGAACATTCTCGCGAATAGAAGAAGGCAAGGAATCAAACGCCTGGGAAAATGTTGGCGACCAGATTTGAAGCGCGGCAGCCATGAGTACTACGGCTGGCGAGAGGTGAACTTTCCAGCAGCAATCTCGCCCCGCGATTGATCAAGCTTTGCCTTCACTTCATCGGTCAATTCGAACTGCTCTTCGAGATAATCGTCAATCCACGCCCTGACTTCTTCGATCTCCCCACGGGTCAATCGAGGAATCGCCGCTTCAATTTCTTTAACTGTGCTCATGGAATACAGAGGGTTTCTTATGTGTGAAAAATATCCGTCATTGGGCCATCTCATTCAAGACGGAAACGAGCGGGACGCGCGCGCGGCTTGGTTTTTGTTTCTTACTCGTTAGATTGTCGCCGTGACGCGCGACATCAAATCGCTTTCTTTCGAAGAGCTGCAAACCCAATTTAAAATCTGGGAGCAGCCGGCTTATCGCCTGCCGCAAGTGCTTGACTGGATTTACAAACGCCGCGTCACGAGTTGGGAGGCGATGACCAATCTTCCCAAAATTTTGCGCGAACTTCTGGCTAAAGAATTTTCTCTGCAGACGCTCGAGTTGGTCCGCAAACAAGGCTCGCGCGACACCACGCAAAAATTTCTTTGGAAACTCACCGACGGCGCGCTCATCGAAAGTGTTTTGATTCCCGCCACGCCCGCGCTTTACGGAGAAGCGAGTGACCGCCACACGCTCTGTGTTTCCACGCAAGTCGGCTGTGCCTACGGCTGCAAATTTTGCGCCAGCGGTTTGGAAGGTTGGAAACGGAATCTGCGCGTCGAAGAAATCGTCGAGCAAGTTTTGGCGATTGAACGTAGTCAAAACGCGGAACGCGGAACAGGGAACGCGGAAAGAAATCCCCAAAACGCGGAGGCCAGGACTGCGTTGATTCCGCGTTCCGCGTTCCCCGTTCCGCGTTTGATCAACAATCTCGTCATCATGGGCATGGGCGAGCCGCTGGCCAATTACGATAATTTAATCAAGGCGCTGAAAATTTTAAATGCGCCGTGGGGCGGAGGAATCGGCGCGCGCAAAATCACGATCTCAACCAGCGGACTTGTCCCACAAATCCGCAAACTCGCCGAGGAGCCGCTTCAATTTCGTCTCGCCATTTCACTGCACGGAGCGACCGACGAAACGCGAAACAAAATCATGCCGATCAACAAAAAATATCCGCTGCGCGATCTCATCGCCGCTTGCGAATATTACGAACAAAAAAAAGGCCGGATGATCACGCTGGAATATATTTTGATCGCGGGAATCAACGACGCCTTGACTCAGATCAAACCCCTCGCGCAACTGGCCCATCGCCTGCACGCGAAGGTAAATTTAATTCCCTACAATAAAGTGGAAGATTTGCCGTGGGTTCGCCCGACCGAGGAAGCGCAGGAAAAATTTCTCGCCGCCCTTGAACGCGAAAAAGTCATCGCCACTTTGCGCCGCGAGAAAGGCCACGACATCGACGCGGCTTGCGGACAGTTGCGGCTGAAGACGGAGCGCGAATTAGCAAACGCATGAAGCGGCCCAACGGGGAAAGGTTTTGGCTGTGTCCTAATTTGAAATTTTGTGGAGCGCTGCTGTGTCGTCCTCGACCAGCCGCAATGTGTTAAAATTCCTGCGGCTGGTCTTCGACACAGCCATGATCCACCAAAGGCTATTTCTTCTGCCAACCCGGCCCTCGAACAACGCGACCTGGTTTTGCGCCGGTGTGCTCTCCATCTGTCACAACTTGAACGCCGTTGACGAACACGTGCAGAACCCCTGTGGAATATTGATGCGGTTTTTTGAAGGTGGCGTGATCTTGAATTTTTGCTGGATCAAAAATAACCACGTCAGCGAAGTTTCCGGTTTTGAGTGAACCGCGCTTTTGTAATTTCAAATTCTCCGCAGGCAACGAAGTCAACCGCCGCACGGCTTCTTCGAGAGGAATAATTTTTTCATCGCGCACATATTTTCCGAGCAGGCGCGAAAAATTTCCGTAGGCTCGCGGGTGCGGATTGGATTTTAGAAAAACTCCTTCCGGCGCGAGGGAGGATGCGTCGGAATCGAAACTAACCCACGGCAGTTTTATTTGTCTGCGCACATTTTCTTCCGCCATCAAAAAATAAACCGTGTCGATCCGGCTGTGGTCTTCGATCACTAAATCCATCGCGGTTTCCTGCGGCGAGGTCCCGCGCATTTTGGAGACTTCGGCCAAAGTTTTTCCAGTGAGCGGTTTTAACTTTTCACTTTTGAATCCCACCAAAAGAATTTTTTCAGGAGATCCCGCCGCGAGAAAAAAGTTTTCCCATTCATCGGTCGGCGTGGACATTTCGCGTTTCACTCGTTCGCGAATGGCCGGGTCTTTCAACCGGGAAATCCATTGATTCAATCCGCCTTCCTGCACCCACGGCGGCATGGCGGCATCCAGCCCGGTCGCGCCAGCAGTGTAGGTGTACATGTCTGCGCTGATGCGAGAACCTTCCCGCCGCGCCTTCTCGATTTTCTGAATCGCCGAATCAAGTTTGTTCCAGTTCGATTCGCCCGCCGCTTTCAAATGATAAACTTCGGCTGGAATATTGGCCGCGCGCGAGATGGCAATGAGTTCATCCAGCGCTTCCAGAAAACGATTTCCCTCACTGCGCAGATGCGAAATATAAATTCCATCGTAGGGCGCGGCGGCTCGGCACAGTTCAATCAATTCATCCGTCCTTGCGTAAAAAGCAGGAGCGTAAATCAACGAAGAACCAACGCCGAGCGCGCCTTCTTCCATCGCAACGCGCACCAACGTTTTCATCCGCGCCAATTCCTCAGGCGTGGGCGGACGATTCGCGTAACCGATTTCGTGAACACGAACGGTCGTTGCGCCGACGAACGAAGCGATGTTCGGCGAGACTCCGCGCTTGGCCAAATAATCCAGATACTCGCCCAAAGTTGTCCACCTTACCTCGAACTTGATGTCGCCCTGCTGCTCGACCATGTCCTTTTTCATCGTGGCGTTGAGCGGGCCCATTGATTCGCCTTCGCCAAAAATTTCCAGCGTGACGCCTTGGCGAATATCGCTTTGCGAGCGCCCATCGTGAAGCAACGCCTCGGTCGCCCAACTCAACATGTTGATGAAACCGGGAGCGACGGCGAGACCACGCGCATCGATTTCAGTTGTGCCGTGGTCGCGTTTTAGTTTTCCGATTTTGGCAATGGAATCACCTTGAATCGCGAGGTCAGCGACAAACGGTTTCTGTCCGGTGCCGTCGTAAATGGTTCCGTTGCGGATAATGATGTCGTAATTTTTCGCGGGGCAGGGGCAAACAATTCCCAACAGGACGAAAGAAAAAGTGGCGTAGAAATAATTCATACTCAGAGCAAATCGAAATCAGGGCGGATTGGATTGGTCCAGTGTTCGGAAGAGTTCTTTAGAAGGCGGACTGTCCGAATTTGCTTCTGCAATCCAGCTAGGAGTGCATCTGCTGGAGACGATGGCATTTATTTCGAAGGTCGAGAACTCGATCGTGATACCAATCGGCCCCGCAATGAGGATGTTGCTGGACGAGTTTCAAAAGATGTCGGGAGGTTTGGTCGCAAATATTCACCATCAAGTCCCAGTAAGAAGCGACGCGATCTAAATCCTGTTCCTTGCGAACGCACAACGTCACCATCTTGTAAATGGAAAGCAATTCCACTTCGAGTTTCATGGCTTCGCTGTGAAATGGGGCGCAAAGGTCTTGCGGGATCGAAGCGACTCGCCGCTCGAAATCAGCGAGCATGGTCTGACTTAGTTCACGCAAATCCGATTCCGCAAGACATTCGTTCATGGAAAAAAGCTAACATGTGCCTGGTCACTTTGTAATGAATAATTAGATCATGCTTTTGTCTGACGAACTTTTTCTTTTTTCTCTTCGAGTTCCGCGCTGAGTGATCTGCGATCACTGACGAGTTGTTTCTCGAGTTTTTCCATTTCTTCGTAATCACCTTTGTTGATAGCTTTGGCGAGCTCGCCTTTTACGAAGAGTTCGCGCTCGGCAATTTTCGCGGAATATTTGGAATCCAGTTCGGCGAGTTGCTTCTTTTGTTTGTCAGTGACTTTTGCGGCTGGCGCAGTTTTGTTCAAACGCTCCATCGCGAGTTCGTAGGCGGATTTCATAATTTAAAAGAAATCTAAGCGTTCTGTTCCGGGGCTGAAAGAAGTTCTTTGGCTTGCTCGTAATCTTTCGGCGAAACTTGAACGCGAACGTAACCGTACGTATTTAAATTCCAAGAGATAGCCTGCATGACAAATTCATCGGGAAGAAAAGTGGTAATGCCAGCGGCGTCAAGACGGCTTACCACCAAATCCGCTTCCGTGAGCGTTCGACATTTGACCAGAGTAGTCCACTGCTTCTCCATCTCATCGGCGGACAATTCCCCGAAATGAAATTCCGGTCGGAGGTGCGGTTCAGTTACGGCTTTTTCGCCTTTGAATTCGTCTGTGCCGCACTCGAAACAATTCAGAGTCTCGTCGCTGTTCTCTCGCCCGCATTAGGCACAAACTTTCATCTTGTTGACTCCTGTTTGCGGCCGGGCGGATTCATAGGAAAGAAGTTAATGCTTTGTTCCCGAATCTCCCGTTTTCTTCTTCCACGGCATATCAGGAAATTTTTCCGGTATTTTCATCGGCGGCGGTTTGGGTTTGGCCATTTCCAATTCCGGCTCGGTCGATCCCGGAGCGGGCGGGGTCATGTTTTCTTTCCATGACGCGATGCGCGCTTGCAGGCCGTGATGTTCCGCCGTCGTCTTGTCGCCGATCTTCATGTAGGCGCGACTCAGGTTGGTGTGAACAAGTTGTTCGTTCGGTTTTAATTTTTGCGCCTTGTGACCTTCGATAATCGCGGCTTGAAAATCTCCTTTGGCAAAATAAGCCTGGCCGAGCGCGAGTTGCGCGTCGAAATAATCCGGGTCCTCCGCCAAAATGGTTTTCAATTTTTCAATCGCGGCATCGCAATCGCCGGTGGTGAAATCCATGATGGCGTCGTCGCAGCGTTCCTGAAGTGTGGGCATAAATCTTTTGAACTTTAACGGAGGGATGGGCGTTCGGCAATGCTCGTAGCGCAGGATTGCATCCTGCCGTATCAGCAGGTTTTTAACCTGCGTGACACGGCCAGAGCGGAAGGCTTTTGGGAAACCAGAGGCTTTCTATTTTTGTTTGCAGCTTTGCGACGTTCAGCCGGTTGCAAACCGGCGATACAGCAGGATGCAATCCTGCGCTACGTTCAAAAAATCTTTTCGCACCCGCGCTACTCGGATGTCAGGGGAAACATGGAACTTTTTCTATCGCCTCTGGCAGCCTGCCTATAATTTGAAACGCTATGTCGTTGCCGATTAAATTACTTTCAACTGACTTCGATGGAACCCTCTTTGCCGAGTTTGAAAATCCTCCGGTGCCTTTGAAATTGCAGCAACTCATTGGCGAACTTCAAGCGCAAGGAGTGATTTGGGTCATCAACACTGGCCGCGATTTGTCCAGCTTGATGGAAGCGCTTGGCCGCTCGCGTTTGTCGGTGAAGCCGGATTATTTGGTCCTGGTTGAGCGCGAAATTTATTTTCATGAAAATTCGCAGTACGTCGAGTTGGCGGATTGGAATCGCGATTGCAGCCACGCCCATGCGGAACTTTTTTTGCGCGTCCGCGAGGATGTCCCGCAATTGATGACGTGGGTCAACGAGCGATTTTCCGCGACGGTTTATGAAGATCCGTTTTCGCCTTTTTGTTTGATCGCGGAAAAAAATGCGGACGCGGACATCATTCACAGCTATCTCGAAAAATATTGCGAAAAAATTCCCGGACTGACGGTGGTGCGCAACGATGTTTACGCGCGATTCAGCCACGCCGGTTACAACAAGGGGACTGCGCTGGGTGAAGTTTCGCGGCGGCTGGGAATTTCGGCGGAAAATATTTTAGTGGCGGGCGATCACTTGAATGATTTGCCCATGCTCGCCCAGAAATACGCGCGTTACCTTGTCGCGCCGCAAAACGCGGTCGAATCGGTCAAAGCCACTGTGCTCGCGCAGGACGGTCACGTGAGCAAATTTTCTCACGGACATGGAGTGGCGGATGGAATTGAGTTTCATCTCAACCGGTTTGCGGAACATTAAATTTTCCGAGGGGCGCATCCTGGGACTGTGGGAACATGTTCCCGCTTTGGCTGCACGGTGAAAGAAGCCAACGGTCTCAGAGCGTGTCTGAGAAATGTAGCCGCCGACGTGAGGAGGCGGATTTCGCCCGAAAGGCCGCAGGATTGTCCGCCTCCTCACGTCGGCGGCTACGTGGCTTGGGGATTTCTCAGACACGTTCTCAGCCATTTCGAGAGATTCACTCTTTAGCGAAGCGTGCAGGAAAAGCGTCGTCGTGCCGCCGCAGTCCAAAATCGGTTAGGCGGAAAAAATGAATCTTCCGCGCGGAAATTGGCGTCTAGGTGTTGGCGACTTTAATTTTCAACAGGTGAACCATTGTGTTCAGATCGGTTTAACATCGTATGGCAAAGAAAAAATCGGGATTGAAATGGCTCATTATTTTATTGGTGCTGGCGGCACTCGGCGGGGGTGGATTTTATTTTTGGAAGAAATCGCAATCGACGAAAACCGAATATAAAACCGCCGTGATTGGCCGGGGGGACTTGATGCAGGTCGTGACCGCCAGTGGACAATTAAATCCGGTGGTCACTGTCCAGGTGGGCAGCCAGATTTCTGGAATCATCCAAAAACTTTACGCTGATTTCAATTCACCGGTGACCAATGGTCAAATCGTTGCCCTACTCGATCCGGCAACTTACTTGGCGAACGTGAACCAGAACGAAGCCGAACTCTCCAGCGCAGAAGCGGGCCTCGAATTGGTTCGCCTCAATGCCGAGCGCGCCAAAGCCCTCTACGCCGATAAACTTCTGGCGAAGGCGGACTACGACAAAGCCATGGCCGAGTTGCATCAATCGGAATCCACCGTGAAAATCCGGCAGGCTTTGGTGGAAAAAGCCAAAGTTGATTTGGCGCGCACGACGATTTTTTCCACGATTGATGGCGTGGTGATGTCTCGCGAAGTGGATGTCGGCCAGACGGTCGCCGCGAGCATGAATGCGCCGGTGCTTTTCAAAATTGCCAATGATCTCACCAAGATGCAAATCGACGCGATGGTTTCGGAAGCCGATGTCGGAGGAGTCCTGGTCGAACAGGAGGTGACCTTTACGGTGGACGCGTTTCCGACGCGAACTTTTCGGGGCAAGGTCATTCAAGTCCGCAACGCGCCGATCACGACTCAAAACGTGGTGACCTACGACACTGTGATCGAAGTGAACAATCGCGATTTGAAACTGAAGCCCGGCATGACCGCCAGCGTTTCAATCATCGTCGCTCATAAAGAAGATGTGATAAAAATTCCAAATGCCGCGCTGCGATTTCGGCCGCCTGATTCTGCTGGGGCAAAACCGACGAACGCGCCCGCGCAAGTTGCCACAGCGCAAACCAACGCAAGTGCTCGTGGTGGCGGTGGACGGGAAGGACGTTCTCGATCCGGTGGAGGCTCTGGCGGCGCCCCGCGTCTTGGAGGACCAAGGCCGGATCGTGGCGGTCCCAAGACAGTTTATCTGGCGGAAAAAAAGATTGTAAATGGAGAGACAATTATCGAACCCAAGCCGATTCAAATTAAGACCGGCATCACCGACGGGCTGGCGGCGGAAGTTTTGGAAGGATTGAAGGAAGGCGACGAGATCGTGGTAGGAGCTATTGTGCCTGAAAGCGAAGCTCCAAAGCCCGCCGTAAATCCGTTTGGGGGAAGCTCGAGGTTTGGTCGATGAACGCAATCATCCAGATCGACAGCGTTCACAAAATTTATCAGACCGGCGACGTGGAAGTTCACGCCGTGCGCGGGATTTCTCTGAGAATTGAAAAAGGCGAATTCGTCGCGATCATGGGCGCGAGCGGTTCCGGCAAATCGACGCTGATGAATATTGTCGGTTGCCTGGATCGACCGACCGAGGGCCATTACTTACTCGATGGAATTGATGTCTCCGGTTTGGACCGCGATGAATTGGCCGAAGTTCGCAACGAAAAAATAGGATTTGTCTTTCAAGGTTTCAATTTACTTTCGCGCACGTCCGCTTTGGAAAACATCGAATTGCCGACGCTCTACAGTCAGAAAAATCTTTCCGCCGAAGAGCAGGCTGAAAAAGCGTTGCAGGCCCTGGAGATGGTTGGTTTGAAAGATCGCGCCGAGCATCAGCCAAGTCAGCTTTCCGGGGGACAACAACAACGCGTCGCCATCGCTCGCGCGTTGGTCAACGAACCGCGCTTGCTTTTGGCCGATGAGCCGACCGGAAATCTGGATACGCAAACGAGCATCGAAGTGATGGGAATTTTTCAAAAACTCAACGCGCAAGGAATCACCATCGTGATGGTAACGCACGAACTCGACATCGCCCGTTACACGAAGCGAAATGTCGTGATGCGGGACGGAGAAATTTTGAGCGACCAACTGGTCACAGAACGGTTGGACGCCGAGGAGGAGTCACGCCGCCTGAAAGAAGCGCAAAAGGCAATTAAGTTATCAGCATGAGAAATATATATCTGCTACACCGTTACCAAAACGCACGTAGGGCAGGCTTTCCAGCCTGCCGGTGTGGGGGACTTTCCAGTCCCTCGGAAAACCTATGAAACAATCTCATCTCCTTCACGAGACTGAAAGTCTCGTCACTGGCAGGCTGGAAAGCCTGCCCTACGGTTTGGGCAACACCCCTCCAAGAGTCGCCCTATGAGAATATTCGCGACCATTCGAATTGCATTGCGGGCTTTGCGACGAAATAAACTCCGCACTTTTTTAACGATGCTCGGAATGATCATCGGCGTCGCGGCGGTGATCGCGATGGTGAGCATCGGCAATGGCGCGAAGTCGCAAGTCGAAGCGCAAATCGCGAGCCTCGGACAAAATGTGCTGTCGGTTTTTCCGGGGAGTTCCAGTTCGAGTGGCGCGCGGGGCGGCTGGGGTTCGATGAGCACCTTGACGCCGGATGAAGCCCAACTGATCTCAACGGAAATTTCCGGCGTGGTCGCGGTGAGCGGCGAAGTTCGCGACCGGCAGCAAGTCATGGCCAACGGGATGAATTGGAATACGCAGGTGCAAGGTGAATCGCCGGATTATTTGAGCATTCGCGCCTGGCCGCTTTCTGATGGATCGATGTTTTCCGAACCCGATGTGCGGAGCGGCGCCAAAGTCGCGGTCATTGGAAAAACCGTGGCCGATCAACTTTTTGCTGGCAGTGATCCACTTGGGCAAACCATTCGGCTTCGCAATATTCCTTTCAAGATCATCGGTGTTCTCACCTCGAAGGGCGTCAGTTTTTTTGGTTCGGATCAAGATGATACCGTGATCATTCCTTACACCAGCGCGATGCGGCGAGTAATGGGTCGCCAATATCTCAGCGCCATTTTGATCGAGGCATCGTCTCCTAAAGACATGAGCCGAATCCAATCCGAAGTAACCGGCTTGTTGCAACAACGCCGCGGTGGACGCGAAGCAGACTTTACCGTGCGAAGTCAATTGGAACTGGCCGAGGCGGCTACGGCCACCTCGAAAACGATGACGGCGTTGCTTGGTGGAATCGCTTGCGTTTCGCTGGTCGTCGGCGGAATCGGAATAATGAATATCATGTTAGTCAGCGTGACGGAGAGGACGCGGGAAATTGGCATCCGCATGGCCGTCGGGGCGAAAGGCAAAGATATTCTTCTGCAATTTTTAATTGAGGCGGTGACGTTGAGCGTCATTGGCGGAACCATTGGAATCATGTTGGGCGTGGGAATCTCTCGGCTGCTCGCGACAAAAATGAATTGGCCGGCGCTGACTTCCGTTACGTCGATTCTTGTCGCGTTTGTTTTCAGTGCGGCGGTTGGAATTTTCTTCGGATTTTATCCCGCGAAAAAAGCGGCTGGTTTGGACCCGATTGAAGCGTTGCGCTATGAGTGAGGGGTTTTATTTCCGAAGGTTCCAGCGACGCGGGTAGCATCTGCCTCCGGCGGGTGCGAAGTGTTTTTTAAACATTGAACATCGAATAGAAAAGGAATCGTTCGCACCCGCCGGAGGCAGATGCAACCCGAAGAGGCTCGCGTTCATCGCACACCAGTTAGGCGAAGTCTTAATGTTCCTCTCGACCAAAATTATCCTTGCTACTTCTCCAGCGGCATTTTCTGACTGGTTGTGATTTTGCTCTGTAGAAACTTCTCGAATTTGAGACTGGAAAAGCCGGGAATTATTTGACACTCTAGCTCGCACTCCATACGGTGAACGGTTGGTAATCCATGAAAAGTTGCAGTGACCATCGGGAAATTTTCGCAACAAGGAACATCTCGGAACAAATTATAAACGCGCATGAGTGAATCAACTTTGACCGCGCCTATCGCTGGCGGCGCTCCCAAAATTTCAAAAATCTCCGAGGCAATTATTCGCATCGCGGGAAATTCCCAGGACGGAATTCAAGCCATCGGCGGATTTTTAGCGCGACTCGCCGGACGCAGCGAACAGGAAGTCATGACCTTCATGACAATTCCTTCGACCATCTCCGGCGGGCCTTCGATTTTTCAAGTTCGTATCGGTTCGGGCGAAGTTCTCAGTTCCGGCGATGAGGCCGACGTGCTACTCGCTTTCTATCAACATTCCTACGAGAACCACATCGACTCGCTCAAAAAAGGCGGAATTGTTTTATACGATTCCGGCCACGTCGAACCGAAGCCGGAATGGACCAAGGATTATCATCACGTCGGCGTCGCGATTTCGGGTCTGACCGTCGAGGCAATCGGCGGAACGGCGAAAGATAAAGGCAAAAATATTTTTGCGCTCGGATTGATCGCCAAAATGTTTGATCTCAACGTGGCGAAGTTGGAGAAGCTCGTCGCCGAACGTTTCACGGGCAAAGACGAAAGCGTTTTGAAGAATGCCCTCGCCGCCTTTCACGCCGGCTACAGTTATTCGCTCGGCAATTTGATTGAGACTTTTCAGTTTGTCGATTCGCAGAAAAAATCCGGCCATCAAGTAGTGATGAACGGCAACGAAGCGCTTGCTTACGGATTGATCGCGGCGGGAGTTCGCTTCGGCGCGGGCTATCCGATTACGCCGTGGTCGGACATCATGGAATTGTTGCGGCGCGAGTTGCCGAAATACGGCGGGACATTTGTGCAAACGGAAGATGAAATCGCCGCGATCTCGATGGCGCTCGGCGCGAGTTATGCCGGTCGCGTGGCGGTGACGGGATCGAGCGGCCCTGGAATTTCATTGAAAACCGAGGCCATCGGTTGGGGCGTGATGGCGGAAATGCCGTTGATCATTTGCGATATTCAACGCGGCGGACCTTCGACGGGAATGCCGACGAATGTTGAGCAATCGGATTTGAATATCGCGGTGAACGGCGGGCACGGAGATTCGCCGCGCGTGGTCATCGCGCCCGCGAATGTGGAAGATTGTTTTTACACAGCCATTGAAGCGGTGAACATCGCGCGCAAGTACAGCGTCCCGGTTGTTATTCTCAGCGATCAAGCTATCTCAACTCGCATCGAAGCTTTTGAAGAACCGAATCTCGAAAAAGTTTGCCAGGACATTTCACCTGACCTCACGCCGGTAGCCGATCACAAGCCGTACGATCTCTCGATGCCGAATGGCATTACGCGACACGTCGCCCCCGGCACAAAAATTCAAAGCGGCAAATATCCCATCGCCACGGGATTGGAGCATGATGAGTTGGGCCATCCGACTGGCTCACCAAAGTTGCACATGCAAATGGTGGCAAAGCGGCGAAAAAAATTGCAGGCGCTCGGAGAAAGTTTGCCTGTGCCGACAATTTACGGCCCGTCTGAAGGCAATGTGCTTTTAGTCGGCTGGGGTTCTACGCAAGGGCCGATTCGCGAAGCGGTGGATCGCGCGCGCGGGGCAGGCGATAGCGTTTCATCGATTCACATCAAACACATCAGCCCGTTGCCGCCGGGGTTGGAAAATATTTTTGCCGGATTCAATCACGTGTTCGTCGTCGAGATGAACGACGAAGGTTTGTACGGTTTCGGACAACTGGGCGGCCTGCTCCGCGCGCGTTATTGCGATCCGAAAATTCGCGGCATCACCAAAACCGATGGACTGACTTTCCGCGTGCGCGAAATTTTGGAACGGGCGAAAACGACCGTCGCGGCGGGTGTGAGAAAACTTTGAAGTCCATGTATTCGCCGCTTTCACTTTTAGTTCTGCGAACATCGCGAATGGAGGCGACGCTTGGGATGTATCGCGCGTTGGGTCTGACCTTCACCCAAGAGCAACACGGCTCTGGCCCAGTTCATCATTCGTGTGATTTGGGTGGAACAGTTTTCGAAATTTATCCGGGGAGCGAAGGCGCTACGCCTGACCCTCGCGCAGGCGGCGCGACCCGTCTCGGTTTTCGCGTCGCATCTATTGATGTGACACTCGAAACTTTGCAACAGTTGGGAACGCCCGTGATTACGCCGCCGAAAGATTCGCCATGGGGTCGTCGGGCGGTTGTTGCGGATCCCGACGGCAGAACGGTGGAAATTGTGTCCGAGAATCGGATCAGCTAATTAGCCGGGTCGCAAGATGACCCTACCCGAACCTCGGCCTGTGACTCAACGGCTGGCAAAAGAAATCGCGGCATTGCAAACGACTGACCTTAGGAAACAAACGCTCGACTAAAGTTTCAAAAAAAACTTGTGGGGATGAACGTTGAGGGACTTGGCAATTCTGATTAGAATTTCAACCGTGGCAGAACATTCTCCCCGCTCGATTCGACCTACGTAATTAGGGTGAATGTCAGCTTTCTCCGCCAGAGCTTCCTGACTCAACTTCGATTTTATTCGGTATCTGAGAACTGCTTCGCCGATAATTTTGCGTTCAGTTTTCGCCACGAGGGCTTAGGAAACAGAACCAGAAAAAAGTGACCACACACGCTCCGTGTAGAAAGGTCGATTTTGATCTTGCGTTTTTTGGACAAGTTCGCTTCCTATTGACGGCGGCAATTTCAAAGCGGCCAGTCAAAAAAAACTATGAAAACGAAATGCGTCTTGTTTTTGGCAATAGTTCTTTCCGGCCTTTCTCTCCAATATGCTCCAGGAGTCGAAGGGCTAACCCTCTCGGTGCAAGGCAATGACGCGGTGCTTCGTTGGCAGAGCCAGAGCAACGCCATTTACATTGTTCAATACCGAGCGACCCTCGATCCGAATGATGTATGGCAAACGCTTACCAACGCTTATCCGGCAGCGGTTGGAACGAATCGGACAACTTTTGTTCACACCAATGCTGTTTGTTGGCCGTCCGGCAATGGAGGAGGTGGCGGCGGTGGAAGTGGCGGCCCGCCAAGTCCAAACAGTTTTTCATCATCATCGCAGTCGAATGAAAAAGACGATTTCCCTCCCCTGCCGCCGTCACCTTGGGAAATCTCGAATTTGAGCAGTTCCAAAGAAGCAACGTTTCAAAGTGAGAGCAGTTCTTCCAATTCAGTCAGTTCGTTTTCCTTCGGTGGCAATAGCTGCAATCCAGTCAACACAAACAGCAATGTCTGTTCAGGATTCTATCGCGTTTTTGCGCCGACACCGATTACGCGACTGGATATTTTCGGCGTCGAACAAGGTTCTGTTTCCAACCAACTTGATATTTTGGAAAACGACATAGATCCCGATGACAACCCGATTCTTCTTTCGAGCGTTCAGGCCGCGAGTCACGGATTGATTGAATACAGTGATGACGGTTCCATTTTCCTTTACAGCCCGACCAACGCGTTTTCCGGAATGGATACTTTTTCGTATTCGATCACGAACAATGTGGGCGGTTCAAATTCAGCGTCCGTTTTTGTTTTCGTCAACGAGAGCGGAAATAATCATCCTTCCGCGCCGCCGCTGGAATTTACGTTGTTCACCAATCAGGCGGGTATTTCTTTTCCCATCCTGACCAATGCCACGGATGCGGACAGCAATTCGTTGCAATTGGCGGTCATTGAACAGCCGTCGCGCGGAACTGCGGAAACCAACGCTAACGGCGAAATCGTCTATACGCGAACTTCTAATTACCTCACGCAAGACCGATTTCTTTATGTGTTGACGGATGGACACGGAGGTTTTGTGAAGCGGCCTGTTACGATTATTCCGCAAGACGACGATGGAGACGGCATGCCCGACGAATGGGAATTGGCGCACTTCGGAAATCTGGATCAAGGTCCTAACGATGATCCTGATGCGGATGGTTTGCCGAACCTTGCCGAATACAAACTGGATACGTGTCCAAACGGTGCAGACAACCCGTTGAACCTAGGTAACATTGCTACGAACCAAACCTTTCGCGACTATGCGCTAATTCCCGTGCCGCTCAAAAGTCATGTCGATCAGCAGCCGATTTCATTGCTCATAAATAGCAATCGAGCGGATGCATTCCTGACGAAAAGAGCCGATCAACGTTGGTACATTAACTGGAACACTATTTGGATGACCAATGGCAATTACTCGATAGCGTTGAATTTTCAGTATTCTCCCGGGGCAGTGCCGCCTGCTCCCGCCAAAATTTCCGGAGCAACTAAAAATATTATCGTCACAAACCAGGTGGCATTTGCAAAATGGACTTCAGAGTTTAGTCACACATTGGTTCTCGATCTCACCTTTGCGTACCAGAATGCGAACTTTCGCGTTGAATTTTACGACGAGCAGAATCAGCCGCTCGTTTACTACACATCGAGCACCACCAACGGGACGGAACTTGCGGCGTGGGATTTGACGTTCAACGGTCAGCAAATTGCATTTAGTCACGTTCGCGCTGCCGTCTTTACGCTACCTACCGGGAGCGGAAGTTTGCCGCCTCCATTTAACCCAACCAATGTTCCTAGTGGGCAATTGTGGTTTATCAAGCAGACCGGTAGCGTCTCAGATACATTCGCCGTCGCTTGGGGTTGGGACGCTTACACGTTTGCCTTCAACAATCGTCGCGAACAGTTGATGCGTGATTCGGTAATCAACATCGTGGGGAATCCTTCGAGCTTCGATTCCTACACATTGTCTCCACAATGGAACATCCCCTACACAAGCACATTTCGGTACGACAATGACGACGACAAAGAACTACTGCTCAACGCTCTCAAGAGCAGCGGGAATTTCTTTTGGTTCGGACACGGAAACGCCGATGCGATTGCGGGAAACGTGCACAAATCAAACCTGCTCTCCGATGACGTTGAACGTGTCTTGGAAAACAAAAAGCATCGCTCCACGCGCACCCTTCTCCGCGATAACAAGCGCCCTTACCGTCTCGTCATTCTTAACGGATGCGATACCTATCATGCTGGCTGGGCTAACGCCTTTGGCATAGATTTCTCGGAAACAGGGAGCACCAATATTGTGTTGGAATATCAATTTACGGGCCGCAAACCGCAGGCATTCGTAGCATGGACCGACCAAGGATTGTGTCCGGGCGCGTTCGACTCAGGTGGGATCGCTCACGCTCAATATGGTTCGGCGTTAAGTGAACTTTTTTCGCGATGGATGGGTGGATATCCGCTGGACATCTGCATGGATTTTTTCGCGGATACGGCGACCGGTTACGGTTTTACCAATCAGGACAAATGGAGAATTTCCGGATGCTCCGATTTAAAGAGGCACGATCCTTGAAAAGTTTTTAGGCATGAGTTTGCCACAACAAAGTTTGCTCAGATTGCTTATCGGTTTCTTTCTAAACGTGGCGCTATGGGTTCTAACTCAAAAATTAGGAATGTGGGGCAGCGTCGAACGGGAGTTGCATCTCGTATTTATCGCCGGAATTCTCGCGGTAACCACAGTTGTTTTTGTCTTACCGGTTTTTTGGAAAGGCGCGAGTTGGCAAGTTCCACTGGCGTTCGTGTTGTTACCTTTGCCGGCCGTCATTTTTTATTTCCTTTTTCATATTCTGCTGCGGTAACACTCAAGGTCTGACGAACGCCTGATAACTGCGAAATGAATCTGGCCTACCAATTTGTGGCAACGATATTGATGTTGGTCGAGGTGAATTTCTTTTGCGATCAGACAGGACTCTCTCCGGGGAAGACGTTCAATCAATCAGACGTGCGAAACGGCAGCCACATCGGGTCTCCGTACTTGAAGGATTTCAGCGGGAGCATTCTGACCGATAATTTTTTCTTTGGTTTCGGAGATGGACACTTAGCGAATTTTCGAAAACGAGGATTCATGCCGACGGATTCTGACGAATCGATCAGGCGTCGGAATTTTGAGCTTTCAAAATTTCCTTCTCTAATTGATGAAAACGGAGCCTATCAACGCGCCACGAACTGGCTCATTGCACTTGAAATAGACCTTCCAGCCCTCGAAAAAAAATATCGCCGGCGGATAACTCAGTGGCGGTTCTATCCGGATGGGATAAATAAAGAAGTTCTCATGTTGCCCGTGTATCAAGTGGAATGGCGTGGCAACATTCTTCGTTCCCGTCCAACCGTAGAGCGGGCAGTCGTGACCCTAACCCTTTTTGGCACAACGAAGGAATTGGTGGATTTTTCTGTACTCGACGACTCACTCTTTTTACGTCCGCGAATCCAAATTACAAATCTCGTGAAGTTACTGGATTTCGCAGATGACAAGTTTTCGAAATTAGAAATTCAGGAAAAAGCAAATCTGGTGATCGGGGCAGCCGTCTCCAATTTACACGCTCCCGAAATCATTGATTTGATCCGCCATTCAAAAGCTGAACCGTCTGCCGAAAAAAATCCAATGAAGCAGCTCGGCGATGCAGTGACTGAGATTATTCCGTCCACCGAACCCCGCGTTCAGAAACCATTGCAGGCTCCTCGGGTTTGGAATCGGAAAACCAACCTTACTTCTCCTCCTCAAAAAACCAAAACCGTCCTGCCCGCAAACTCAGCGCACTGAATTTAAACTGGACGAAGAAACGTTTCCCGAAAAAAGTCTTTGAGATGTGAATGTGCCACAGCAAAATTTTACCAGGCTTATCATCTTTCAGGAGCTTTGCTGTTCAGAGCTAAAAGTTTGACATTCCCTGCCTGCCTTCCTAGCGTAGCCGCTGGAAATCCCCAATCTTTTTGCAAAAAAGTTCGTCGGGTTTTCCATTCGATAAGGAAGAAAATTCTCCTTTGCACAAAAATTTATGAACGAAACAAAATTAGAAATTCCTCCTCGCAGCGGCGACATCACCTCAGTTACTCCCCTTCCCGATTCCGAACGCAAAGGCCTCACCAAAAAAGAAGTCGCGGCCGACCATCCGACGTGGTGCCCTGGCTGCGGCGATTTTTCCGTGTTGGCGCTTTATTTCAAACTGATCGAGAAGCGCAAAATGTTGCACGAACAGATCACGACCATTGCGGGGATCGGTTGTTCGAGCCGTTTTCCGTATTTCGTGCAGGCGCACGGAGTGCATTACATCCACGGGCGCGCCTTGCCTTTTGCCAGCGGTGTTTCACTCTCGCGGCCTGATCTTCACGTGTTTGTTTTCGGAGGGGATGGCGACGCTTTTTCCATCGGCGGAAATCACGTCAATCACACTGCGCGAAAAAACATCAAGATGACCTATGTCATCATGGATAATTTCGTTTACGGCCTGACCAAAAAACAAACTTCGCCGACATCGCCGATTGGTTTCAAAAGCAAAACGGACATTTGGGGCGCAGTCGATCAGCCGGTCAATCCAATGAAGCAATTGATTTCCGCCGGAGCGACGTTCGTGGCGCGCGCGACGGCGACCAATCCAAATCATCTTTTGCAAATGATGGAAGCCGCGATGGATCACGATGGCTTTAGTGTGATCGAATGCTTGAGTGAGTGCGTGGAGTTTTACGAAGGCGCGTTTGATGCCGCCAACCCCCGCAAGGGCGGCGCGTTTAATCTGGTTCCAGCCGAGCACGACGTAACCGATGAAATGGCTGCTTACAAATTGGCGGGCGAAGCATTTCCGGGGCGCTTCGGAATTTTTTACAAAGTCAATCGCCCAACGAAAAATGCGAACGAAGCGAAGATCAACGCCAGCTTTCAGGAGAAGGTCAAAGGGTTGAAAGATTGGCAGATTCTGCAAAAGAATTTTGATCGGTTGAAATAATCAGCCATTTACGATTTTGGATTTACGATTTACGAGGCTGGACACCGTAGAGCAGGCTTTCCAGCCTGCCGGTTCCGGGGACTTTCCAGTCCCTCGGAAATCTGTAGAAAAAGTTCTCTATTCTTTCACGAGACTAGAAAGTCTCGTGAACCGGCAGGCTGGAAAGCCTGCCCTACGGTGTCCCCGGCTCGTAATTTTTTGGGGCGCGTAAATCGTAAATCGTGAATCCTAAATCGCCATGCCCATCTACGAATTCGCCTGCCCCAAGTGCCGCGTCATTTTTAATTTTCTTTCCAAACGGATCAATCCTGAACGTCTTCCGACTTGTCCGAAATGCGGCTCAAAAAAAATGTTGAAACAGATGAGCACCTTTGCCTCGCCCAAAGGCGTTAAAGAAACATCTGCGCCCACTCCCGGCGAAAACAGCGAGGGGCCGATGCCCGACATGGATGATCCGCGAGTGATGCGCGCGATGAGCGAGATGGAACGCGACATGGAGCACATGGATGAAAATAACCCAAAACACATGGCGCAAATGATGCGGAAGATGAAAGACATATTGCCCGCAGGCTCGATGCCGAAAGAATTCGAGGTGGCCATCAAGCGGCTGGAGGCCGGCGAAGATCCGGAAAAAATTGAAGAGGATATGGGCGATGTTTTGGGAGGTCTTGAAGGGGAAGAATCGGCTGGCGCGGGCGGAGGCGGTTACTCTCACGATTCGGGTATTTACGACTACTAAATCCGAAGGCCGAAATCCGAAATCCGAAACAAATCCGAAGCCCGAGGCCCGAAAATGCGGCGGCTGTGGTTCGTGGCAAAAGACTTTTGTTGGGGCGAGGGCCGCGAATCGTTTTTTCGGTATTCGGGTTTCGGATTTCTTTCGGATTTCGGGGAGTCGGATTTCGGATTTTGATTCTTCTTTTATTTTTCTAAAATTTCCCTGAGCTTGTTGCGCAGCTCATCGGGCTTGAAAGGTTTTTGCAGGAAGCCATCCAGACCTTTGCCAGCGAACCGATCCGTCGCGTCCTGTTCATTGTAGCCGCTGACCAGCAGCACGCGCGCGTCGCTGCGGATGCGGCGAATTTCCCGGAAGGCTTCTTCGCCATTGAGATGCGGCATGGTCATGTCAAGAATCACGGCTGAAATTTTTCCTTGATGGGCGCGAAACATTTCCACGCCTTCCCTTCCATCACTCGCCAGCAATGTGGAAAAACCGAAAAGCTCCAATATTCGCGCCGCGATTTTTCGAACCCCCTCTTCATCATCGACCACGAGGATTGTGCCGCTCCCGCGCCAATTTTTTGACGGCGTTTTGGCGGGTTCGATGATGGTCGGTTCAGCGCTGCAACAGGGAAGGAGCAGTTTGAAAGTCGTCCCTTTGCCGGGTTCGCTATAAACTTTCAAAGCGCCTTTGTGACCGCGCACGATTCCCAAAACCGCCGCCAGACCAAGCCCGCGCCCGGTAAATTTCGTGGTGAAAAATGGATCGAAAATTTTCGCCTGGGTCGCGGCGCTCATCCCGCTGCCCGAGTCCGCGACCTCCAGATAAACGTAATCGCCTTCCGGCAATTCCGGTGAAAGATAAGCCTCGGCAAGATAAGAATGATCGGCGTGGGTCACGCCCGTTCGGATGCTAATGATACCGTTTCTGTCACCGATGGCCTCGGAGGCGTTGATGATGAGATTCATCAAGACCTGGCGGATTTGCGCGGCGTCGGCCTCGATCGCGGGGAGTTTTTCGCCGAGATCAAATTTCAACACCACTTTTTTTGCGATGGAAATTTTCAGAAGTTGCGTCATCTCTCCCACGAGTTGATTGAGGTCAATTTTTTGAATGATGAAATGGCCGTGGCCGGAATAGGCCAGCATTTGTTTGCAAAGATCGGCGGCTTGCAGACAAATGTGTTCGATGTTTTCCAGGGAGGGGCGAATGGGAGAGACTTCGGAAGTTTGGATCAAACAGAGACCCGCGTTTCCCAAAATGCCGGTGAGCAAATTATTAAAATCGTGGGCGATGCCTCCCGCCAGCACGCCGAGACTTTCCAGTTTTTGTCCATCAAGCAATTTTCTTTCGAGATCAAGGCGTTGATCTTCGTGTTGCTTGCGACCAGTGACGTCCCGGAAAATGGCGAGACAGAGCGCAGGTTGTCCCTCGAAATCGAGAAATGAATTGGAAAATTCCAACTCCAAAATTTTCCCACTTGGAAACTCCACCGTTCGTTCCAGCAGCGGCGGAATGGTGCGATGGGCAAATCGTTCGCGGTAAAGTTTCAAGACTTCTTCGAGGTCGCATTTATAAGTTGTGGGAAACAATTGGCCGACCACTTGTGCTTCGCTCAGACCAACCAGGCGGCAGTAGGCGGGGTTGACGGCGACAATTTTTCCATCTTTGTCCGTCAAGCGCATGGAGTCCGCCGAACTATTCCAAACGGAGTGAAAGCGCAGTTCGGAATTGCGCAACGCTTCTTCCACGTGTTTCTGCCCGGTCAGATCGACCCCCATGCCGCCGACAAACCGGTGCGACTTCGCGTCGCGAAACGGAAACTTGTGGATCAGCCAGTGATGAACTTGGCCCTCAGCATCGGGAATCGTTTCGGTGGTTTCCAGATTTTTATCCGAAGCGAAGACCTGTTGATCGTGGGCGCGCAACTCGCGGGCGATCTGTTCCGGCCAAAAATCGAAATCTGTTTTGCCGTGAATTTGATCGGGATTTTTCTTTAAAAATCTCTGGAAAGGTTCGTTGGTGTAAACGTAGCGGAAATTTTCGTCCTTCATCCACGCGACGGTCGAAGTGTTGTTCAGGAAGGCGGAGAATCTCTTCTGACTTTCCCGCCGTTGCATCTCGGAAAACTTTCGTTGCACCAGATACACCGCGATGGCCCACAAAACAAAAACAGCGATCAGCCGACGGTGAATTCCGAATTCCAGATCAAAGGGCGCGCCCGAAAAATCAGGAAAGAAAAAACCGACGCCAATGAACAGTGTGCAGAGCGCCGCAAAAAAAATGGGGTAAAGCAGCCGGCGGGAACGCGGTGTAAAAAGCAACACAACGAAATAAAGCATCCACTCGCCTATGCCCGCCGGAACAACCAGATCGACCGCAAAAATGACGGACGCGAAAGCTAACGTGGTGACGATGGTTTTGTCGAAGAGCGATTGTCTCATTCAATTTTTCACGACATGGCGTAGCGCAGGTTTTTAACCTGCCGTATCGCGGGTTTGCAACCCGCAGGATGTCGCGACGCCCTGCCGGTTGCAAACCGGCGATACAGCAGCTTGCAAAGCTGCGCTACGGCCAAAGACGCGCCCCGTAGCGCAGGTTTTTAACCTGCCGTATCGCGGGTTTGCAACCCGCAGGACATCGCCCCATCCAGCGCGTTGTCAATTGCGAGTCGCGCGATACAGCAGTTGGCAGAGTTGTAATGCTTCTCCGGCGTTGCGCCACGACTCTAATGCAAAATTCAGGTTTGAACAGAATTCTCTCGACGCCAGAAAATTCAGCAGCGATCACAGACGCGCCACGATAGGACACCGCTACTTTTAATCCGAAATCCGAAATCCGAAAGAAATCCGAAGCCCGAAGGCCGAAGTTGCTGCGGAACTGTGCGTGCGGAAAAGCACTTTTTTGCGCGCTGGCGGAAGTCGTTTTCGGTATTCGGATTTCGAGCTTCTTTCGGATTTCGGCGATTCGGATTTCGGATTTCAGTTTACGCCTCGATCAAATCAATGATCTTCATATTCACCGCGTCGATCAAACCCTGGTCGCTCAATTTCAATTCGGGAATGGGAGACAGGCTCAGAAACGAAAGGCTCATGAACGGAGCGTCCAGATCACAGCCCAGTTTTTTTGCGGCGGCATTGAGTGCATCGATTTTTTTTATGACCTTTTCCAGCGGTTGATCGGAAACCAATCCGGCAATCGGAAGTTCGAGCGCGGAAAGAATTTTCCCATCGGCGACAGCGACCTGGCCACCGCGCATTTTTTCCAGCGATTGAATCGCGAGAAGAATGTCGCGATCATTCGTGCCGACGACGACCACATTGTGTGCGTCGTGCGCCACGGTCGAACCGAGCGCGCCGCGCTTCATTTTAAATCCGCGCACAAAACCGACGCCGACATTTCCGGTGGCGTGATGTCGCTCAACAACGACGAGTTTTAAAATATCGCGTTCGATGTCGGAAACGATTTCGCCCTGTTCAATTTTCGGAATGGCGCTCGTGGACCGCGTGACGATTTGTTGCGGGATAATTTCGATGACTCTGATTTTTTTTGCGCCGTTGGCTTTGACCTGAAAATTTTTTGGCGAATAACGCAGGTTCATCGCGTTGCGCGAGCGCGGAACAGACGAGGGCATTGGGCCGAGATATTTTCCATTCTCCGCGACCAACAAACCTTTTTTGTAAGTTTGTTTGATCACGATTTTTTTCAAATCTTCGAACACAACGAAGTCCGCCCAAAATCGCGGGGCAATCGCGCCGAGATTTTTCAAACGATAATGCCGCGCGGTATTGATCGTCCCCATTTGCATGGCCGTGATCGGCGCAATCCCAAGTTTGATCGCTTTGCGAACGGAATGGTCGATGTGACCTTCGGCCACCAAATCGCCCGCCAGTTTGTCATCGGTGGCGAAGGAGCAATTAACGGAATTTTGCGGAGTGACGAGCGAAATAAGGTGTTCGAGATTTCGTTCGGTGCTGCCTTCGCGAATGAGCAGGTGCAAACCGAGCCGAAGTTTTTCCCGCGCCTCATCGACATCCGTGCTTTCGTGATCGGAACGAATTCCCGCCAGCGCGTAGGCGTTGAGATTCTTTCCCCGCAAACCGGGGGCATGTCCATCAATCGCTTTGCCTTTGCCCGCGTCGATTTTTGCTAGTTCGCTTTTTGTCCCCAAGAAAACACCCGGATAATTCATCAGTTCTGCGATCCCGGCGATGCGCTCGTCATCAATCATGGAAGCCAAATCTTTCGCCGTGAGTTTTGCGCCGGCGGATTCCAAATGCGTGGCGGGAACACACGAAGGCAGCATAATAAAAAAATCGATGGGCAGATTTTTGCTCGATTCCAAAACGTAGCGAATACCGTCGAGGCCGAGGACATTGGCGTATTCGTGCGGGTCAATCACCATTGCGCCGGTGCCGTGCGGAACAGCGGCGCGCGTAAATTCCGGCACAGTGAGCATCGTGCTTTCGACGTGAAAATGGCCGTCGATAAAACTCGGCGCAAGATAAGCGCCGTCGAGATCGATGATTTTTTTTCCTTCGTAATTACCGAGTCCAACCACGCGTCCGTCGTCAACCGCGATGTGTTCGCGATAAATTTCGCCGCTGAGAACATTGACGAGATTGGCGTTGCGAAAAACAACTTCGGCAATTCGTTCTCCGCGAGCGACGGCCAGTTTTTGTTGAAGATGTCGCATGATGGTGGCGCGAGTTTTTTTAGCAAAGAAAAGTTCTTCGAGCGATAAGCAAAGCGCAAGTTTTCAAACGGAAAGAAGGAACCCGACGAGGGAAGGGCCGAGCTCAAAATCCGAAGTTCGAAATCCGAATGTCGAAAGAAATCCGAATGCCGAAGACCGAAGGCGCCCAGTCTGAACAAGCGCGAAACGCATTTCTGTGCCGACGGCCCTAAATGCGATTTCGGATTTCGGATTCCGGGTTCTTTCGGATTTCGGCATTCGGATTTCGCATTTTGAGCTTGATCGTCCCGAGAGTTTTTTCCGAGATGAGATGGTGTTTCCCGGCATGGCAGCTTAAGGATTCTCGCGCCGCTTTTTTCTTGTATGAACGAGAACGGGCAAGAGAATCGCCCCATGCGCGTGCTGATCCAGAGCATCATTTCCCATCTCTATTTGAGGGGAGAGGATTCGGCGACGCAAAACCCTGAGGCAGCGAGGGATTTCAAACACACGTCTCGCGCCCTGCGGTTCATTGAGCAGAAACGGCTGACCAATGTGCAAATCGTTTTGAAATTCCCGAAGACCAGCGACGATGTGAATCTGGCGATTCTGGAATTGTTGGAGAGAGATCGGAAGAAGTTTGAGGAAAAATTTCAGCAACGCGGACCTTCATCGTCCGGGCGTCGGTCTTAACCGAATTACATGGCTCACCGGAACCGCGCCTTTGCCCAAAAATATGAATTTCGCGATTGACAAAAAAGTTTCTGCTTATTTAACTCAAAAGTACTGAGTGCTATTCTTAAAAAATTCCTTAGCATTTAGAAAAAAACAAACCTCTATCCTTATGAAGACATTCCTCTCCCGCATTTGCCTGTTTGCCCTGTTGTTCCTGCCCATTATTGCCGCGAAGGCGCATCCTTACGCTTCCGGTATCACCAACAACGGCGGCAACATTCAATTCATCTTGAACGAAGGCGGCGGCACCGTGAATGTTGTCTTCGAGGATAGTACCACTAACGCGATGGGAGTGCTCGCGAGAGGCGCTCAATCATTCCCATTGGGTGCCCACACCAGCTATTCAATTATCGTCACCAAGATTGGCAATGGTACGCCGTCGCTCATCAGCACGGACACAGCTCAGTTTTCTGTATGGAACTCGCCGCGCGGCGTCGGAGTAAATCAAAACCCCAAGCTCGGTAATTCATTCGGGCGCATCTATGCTGGCAATGGTCTTGTTGGTGGAACAACCCCCAACAATAAAGGCATAGGACTTTACGCCCTTAACGCGGACCAGACGGAGGCCTTGGGCAAAGGTACCAACGCCACGGCCACCTCAACTTTTGCCGGATCGGGCGGCGTGGGTCCGTGGCGAATGCGCGTGGCTCCCGATAATACGCTTTTGGTGAACGATTTCTCGACGGCTGCGGCTGCTCTTTGGCAATTCAAACCTGATTTGAGTGACTCCAACCTGGTGCTGTCAATCATCGGGCAAACGGCGGCGGCGGCGGCTGGAATTCACTCCGACTTCTCCCATAGCACACCATTAATGACGGGGTCGTTGGCAGCGGGCAATCTGGTGCTCTGGACTGGGGATGCATCGTTGGCTGTGCCAAATGCAACAATTGCTCCAAGCCTTGTGCTCGGTCCGGGAACGTTCCGCGGCTCTTTCAACTGTATTTACCGTTATGATATTGGCGCCGGTCCGCTGCCTTGGAACAACCCGCCGAATTACGCTTACACGCTAGGTCTTGATTCAATTGCGGGGTTGCGGGTGGAAGTGGAACTTGGAAAAGATGGTAAGATCATTGGTGGGTTCGGGCGCGCTAATTTTTCCAATGGCGACATTCAGATTCTTGACCCCACGGGCACAACAAAGCTTTACGATTCACTGCACGATGGAGCCGACCTCTGGAATGGTATCCGTGGCTTCGGTGGAGCGGTTGGAACATACGGGGGAGTCAGAGTCTCTCCTGATGGGCGCTATTTGGCCTCTCTGGATTTTAATTTTGGCATTACGATTGCAAGTTTGATTGACGGCATTCCCGACGAAAGCAGCATCTTCAACATACCAAATACTCCCTATAATAACACTACTGGCACTCTCGGTCTTCAAAATGCTCGCGGAGGAATGGATTGGGACGCGGCGAACAACCTTTACGTTTACAGTCAGTTCCAAGGTCTCTTGCGGATTTATTCTTTGGGGATTACCACGACGTGCGTCACGAGCAATGACTTCACCGGCACCAATGGCAGTTTTCAATTGATCCTGCCGGCGGTGAGCGCCTCAGTGGTTGCCACCACGCCTACAGCCTCGCAGAATTACATCAACAACGCGACTCCCGGCACTCCGATTCCAGGCGTTTTCACGATTACTCTCACGACCAATCATCTGATCGGGCCTGTGGTAGTTAATTATACGCTCGGTGGCACGGCTGTCTATTTGAGCAATTACACCCTTAATACCAACAATGCCCTTAACGGCATCATCGTCACATCTAATACCGTCACTTTCCCTGCGGGCGATTTCCCGGGTGGCGGTAACTGGTCGCAGGTTATTATTGTGACTCCCACCGCCACTCCGGTGATCGGCCCTACCCTTCCGGTAACACTACGAGTTAGTGGCGGTGCGACTTACACAGCGGCAGCTCCTCTCCTCGGCACCGTTTCTATCTTGAACACTGGCCCGCAATTACTCACCTTGTCCGCTGCGTCCGCAGCTCTCGGTGCGACCATGAACCGGGGAATCCCGGGCGATTATGCCAATTTTATCATCACCCGGACGGGAGATCTTAATGGCCCAGGCAATGGTGTGGGCAGTGTTACCCCTACCGCTTATACGGTCACCAATTTTTTCTATACTGGCACGGCAATCTTCCCGACGGACTACGCCGCTCGCGCGCAGAGGAAGACCGCCCCCGGCACGGAAGTGCCAGTTAACGGCGAGCCAGGGATCATTATTAATCCTGGCGATATTATCATTACTAACATTGTCGGAAACCCAGTCGCCCATGCCAACCTCACCGCGCTTCCAACCAATGTCACGGTTATCATAAGCCTCACCAATGCCGTCTCGAACACCAATCTAACCAGTGCAGAAGGTAAGGCCTATACCGTCGCCCCCCCTACAGTAACTTTAACCGAGCTTGATAATACCGTCGGCCCAGAGGTCGTTCTGTGGTCTAATCCCATGACGAACTCACTAGATAGCACGAACTGGACTCTGACCTTTGCCAGCACGAACCTGGGTGCCACCACCCAACTGCCCGTCGTCATTACTAATTATGCCAACGTCCGACCCGACCCTTCCGATGCTGGTGGAACCAATAACTTCGACGTGACGTTCGGCAACCCGGTGGCCAGCGACGGAGTTCCACCATCCCCGGTCATGGCCGCCAACGGTTGGACCACGGCATTGCGGATGACCGTGAACAAGGACTTCTCTTTTCCATCTCCCGCAGGAGTTAACCTCTATCCCCAGGGTCGGACTTTTACCGGCAATTATGCCTTGCGCTTTCAAATGTATCTTTCGCTTCAAGCGAATGCGATAAATAACTCGGCTCCAGGCAGCACTCCCAATGAGTTTGCCATGTTTGGTCTTAACCACCGCGGCACAAATTGCAATTGGAAACCGACCACCCCCGTGACAGCACTAACAGGCGGTAGCGGTACGACCAACATTGACGGCGCTTGGTCCGTCGTCAACGCTGGCGCTGGCTCAATAACTCCTGCGGATTATGACGGATTCACCGGCCAGACCTTGCCCAACGGTGGTTCCGTCGAACCGGTCAGCAATACCGCTCTTTCCCAAGCCGGAGTTTTCAAGCATCCGCCATTCGTGTCCCAGGACACGGCGGCGAGCCGCATCGGCGGAAGTCCGGTCAACCAATGGGTTGATGTCAGCCTCGAACAGACGAGACAAACCAACATCAGTCTTTTCATAGACCGTTCGCAAGTGCTCGCCACTTATGCTAATACGACTATCTTCACCAACGGAACGATTATGCTGGGTTACCTTGATCCGGTTAAAGATTTGGGCGACCCGACTAGTCAATTCGTTTATTATTCCAACGTGCGGGTGGTGGAGCTTTCCCCATTCATTACGAATCAGCCGATCAGCCTGATTGTGACCCAAGGAGCAAATGTGTCCTTTACTTCATCCGCGACGCTCGGGACGGCGCCCATTACGAATGTATGGTATAAAGGAACAGGAACGGCAGCGGTCGTTCCACTGCAGACCAATTCTGTTAATGCCACTTCATTCACCGATACGCTATTGCTGAACAATGCCACTGCCGCAATCGCCACAAACTATTATGCTGTATTTAGCGATTCCGCAGGATCAGTTACCAGTCTGGTCGCTACTCTAGAAGTCGTTCCGCCACCGCCGAACGTAGTTACGAATCCAGGGGCGAATGCGAGGTTCATTGTGACGGCGGTCGGTCCCGCTGCGCCTACCTCATTTCAATGGCAAACTAATGGCGTCAGTTTGACCAACAGCGCGCACTACTCCGGCGTCACGGCGAACACTCTGGTTATTACCAACGCTCAGGCGGCTGACGCGGCCCTAACCTATTCCGTTATCGTCGGCAATGCATCCGGCTCGGTTACCGTCTCAGCGACCTTGTCTTTCGCCGATCTGCCTTCCGGCGCGGTAGTTTCTCCCGCGAGCCAAACCAACCTCTGGGGTTCCACCGCCACATTCACCGTGTCGGCTCCCGCTGGAACACCGCCGTTTACCTACCGATGGAAGACTAACGGGGTCAATGTATCCAATGGCACTCATTATTCCGGCGCAACGAACACCACTTTGAGCATATCAAACATCACGTTAGCGGATGCCGTAAATTATACCGTTGGTGTGACCAATGTCGTGGGAAGCACCACCAGCACTACCGGAACACTGTTTGTTTTCATTCCGTCGCCGACCTTCTCGCCACCTACTGTTACTATCGTCGGCACTAATGTGATGATGTCCTTTGTCAGCACCAACATTTTCGACACCACCAATGCGTTCAAATTGTTAAGTTCCACCGTGGTGACGGGACCTTATACGACGAATACAGCCGCATCGTTTATCACGGCGGGAGCTGGAACATTCCAAGTCACCGCGCCGCTGGGCGGCAGTAATATGTTTTATCGGCTACAGCACAATAATTGATGCGGGGCTGTTGGTCGCTTCCGCCAAGCAATATAAACAAGTTTATGGAAAGAACTTCATGCCTTCGCCATCTTCGTCTAAAGGGAACCGTTGCCTTCACGTTGATTGAGCTACTCGTAGTTATCGCCATTATTGCCATCCTGGCTGGGCTGCTCTTGCCAGCTTTGGCCAAGGCCAAAGTGGCGGCACTCACAACGCAATGCCTGAACAACAAGAAGCAAATGGCAATCGCCTGCGAAATGTATTCTGGAGATAACCGCAATTATCTCGTTCCTAATGGGAACCTCGGTTCAGCCGATTACGATAAAACCTGGTGTAGCGGCTTAGGGGTGAATTGGGCCAGTCAGCAAGCCAATACGAACGCGGAGGTTTATCGCAGTGCATTGCTGGGACCATTTTTGAACGGACAAGTTAAGGTGTATGGTTGTCCGGCAGACAACATTCCATCCGACAATGGGATAAGAATTCGTTCTGTCTCCATGAATGGCAATATGGGAGCCGCTTATTATCCTCCTCCACCTGCTGCGATCGGGGATGGCGCCTATAACAAAGGATGGCGAGTATATGTCAAGGCTAGTGACCTCACTAATCCAAAGCCTGGCGATGCATTTATTTTTTGCGACGAGAGTATGGCTACGATGAACGATGGTTTTTTGCAAATGGGCCTGAATGGTCACGACTATCCGGACATTCCAGCCGCCTATCATGGGAAAAGGGGTAATTGCTTTTCCTTTGCCGATGGCCACGGGGAGAAACGGGTTTGGGTTGAAAAGAACCTTCCTTTCACAGGGAATGGATTAGGTCTCATCAATGTTCCTTATAAATATAACTACACCCTTCCCGGTGGTCACTGGACTACAGCCGGCCTTGATCGGGACTGGAATTGGCTAACAAACCGCACCTCTGCAAAAAAGGGACCCTAAATACCTTCACCAATATTAGGCAATAAATTTGTAAGAGGTTGTCGCTTCTTCCCCCGAGGCGCTCGTTCTCCTTCGACATAGTCCGGCAGGTGCGAATTTGGAAGGAACCTTTTTTCCATTGACCAGTCCCCCCGGCAACATAATCTTTTTGCTTATGTGCGAACGCAGGATCAGGCCACTGTGAAGTTCTGACTCCAATATCAGCATGGTACTCGAAGAAACAGGTATGCAGAGTCTTGCTTGGTTCGCCTGCTTAAATGAATTGAAATTCTTCGCAACACTTCAAGTTCGAGGACGTCCATCACTCCGACAAATGCGCAACGAATTTATTGGTCGGCTGTTCATAAATTTCGCGCGGCCTGCCCGATTTGTTCGAGGTTGCCTGGGAAAAAAATCACGATGCGAGTTCCAGGCTTCACTGGAAGCGGGCAATGCGCACGTGATCTCTCTCCGCAATAAATCGTAGCGCATGACGTTGCCTGGTGACGGAATCAAATTCGATAGGAGCAATGAAGCCGTTGTTGTCCCGACGTCACAAGGATGCGAGCACCAACGAAAACAAGACGAGGCGATGTGGCACCCAATGAGAGATAATGTCTTTTGAATGCCAGGGTGAAGAGAAACAGTCTTCCTCCAAGAATCAAATAGCCAGCATACTCTAAAAAAGTCCAGCCCCTACACTGCCAGCGAAAATCCGCGTAAGTAAAAAAGGCACCCACGCCAAAGTCAGCGCCTTTCCATTCCTAATCCAAATCAGCGTCTAATACGGTAAAAACGCGTCGCCCCATTAATAGGAAAAGTCGCTTGGAAAACTCCCGCGCCTGGACTGGTAATGGTGGCCGCTGTGTCAGCATAAGTCCCGGTAACGACGGCGGCACTTTGCACGGCGAATGATGAAGGCGCATCCGCCGCCGCACCGGTGAAGTTGATCTCAACGTTGCTCCCTACAATGCGAATGCTGGTGATACGTGGAGCGGCGGGAGGGGCTGCCACGAAAGTTTCCACGCGAAGGTTATCCACAATGGCAAAGCTCATAACCGGGACACTCGACAAGGTGCCGGCAAACTGATCCGCATAACCTACAAACACATTCGTGGATAACGTTGCTGTAGCGGTGGGGACGGTGGCTATGGTAATGCCATCAATCACCCAGGTTACGGCGTTGGTCGCTTTGGTGACGACCACTGTGTGCCATGCGACGCCCATATTTCCAGGTTGGCTCGTGCCGCTTTGGCTGGGGTAAGCTGTTAATTGAGCCGCCGGGGCCGGGATACTTCCCCACAACGAGTAGAAGGGATTCGAGGCAGTGCTCCGGGGCAGGTTGTTGGTTCCCGCCGCATAGAAGCCAGACTCGTCCGGTTGCAAATCCGCGCCGATGTAGGCGTTGGCATCGCCGGCGAGGAAGGTCGAACCGCCATCGCCATCGACCGAGAACCAGATGCCATCGACGAAACCAAAGTTGTCCAGATTGGCATGGTCCGCCGTTGTTCCCACGCCAGCGTTCATGTGGAAAGTAGAACCGGCGCCGCCATCAAACATCGGACCATTGTAATTGATCCACATGTTAAATTTCAAACGGTAGTCGCCCTGCAAGTTCAACCCCAGTGGCGAAACACTGATGGCATTGCGATTGCCGGTTGTCTCGTTGCAGCGCAAACGCAATCCCAAGGTGCTACTTCCGCCTGGCGCTGGTGGAACGAAAAGCTGGCTGTAGTCATAAGCAAAGTCAGCGTGCGAATCGGCTCCTCCATCCACTGTGTTAACAATCCACTGCGATGCGGAACTGGTTTCAAAATTATCGGTAAATAAAGTCGTTCCCGGCACAGCTTCATCATCAATGACCGTGGCGGTCGCGGAATTGGTCGATCCTATTGCGTAGCCCGTTCCCGCCGCCACTGAGACGATTGCCGTTTGATTGCTCTGATAAGTCTGGTCGTTGATTGGCGTGAGGTTGAACGTAACGTTGGCCACGTTTGCGCCGATGGAAACGGTGGATGGACCGTTGAAACGCACTCCCACTGCGGCGGTGCCGGAGTAGGCAAGATTAGCTGTCATGGCAGAGGTCACCAATCCTCGCCGCGTCACTTGAAATCCAACTTTAGACGGCGCATACCCTTCGAGGAGTCGCGACTCCGATTGCGCGAGCGTGAGTGAAAGTTCCGGGGCTTCATTGTCGAGAATGGAAACGGTTGCCGAGCCGCTACTAATGCCGTAAGTCGGGCTGCTGCTAATGGTGAGGATGACCGTCTCCGTCAGCTCCGCAACCGCGTCGTCAGTCACCGCTACGGTGATGTTAGTGGATGTCGCTCCTGGCAGGAATGTAAACAAGCCGGGAAGCGCGGTGTAATCCGATCCCCCTGCCGCAGTGCCGCCGACCGTGTAGTTGACCGTCAGTGACCCGGAGGTGTCGCCGCTGCGCGTGATGGTGAACTGCCCATTGACCGGCCCTTGCTCATTGGCATTGGTGGCGGTGGCGGTCACTCCGACGAGGAGCGGGGGGACTGCAATGTTGAAGGTGCCGTCTGTTCCAGTAGTGGCAATGGTAGCTCCGCCTTTGGAGAAGATGCGCAGCCATTCGCCTGAGCTGCTGACAACATAAATATTGCCTGCTGCATCATAAGCAAGATCGCGATTGTTGTTGCTTGAATTCGCCACCGAGAAAGAGTTTGTTCCGGCGAAATTGAACAGTCCGTTTACGAGCGGAACGAGTAGGACACGTCCCGACAGGGATGACCCTTGGAGAACCGCCAGCGTAGTTCCATCGGGCGAAAGATCCAAGGCAAGGGCGTTCCGCAGCAAGTCGGCGGCAGAAGAGTTTGTCAGGTAGGCTCGGCTGGCATCCAATGAGTTTGTGATCGTAATTCCATCGGCCGTAAAGACGCGAATGCCCACAGCATCTCCGGCAGGGCTGTTCTGCGAAGCGTAGAGATAGTTGCTACTGCCACCTTTTGCCAAATCGATGAGAACATTTGTCATCGCCTGGCCTAAGCTGTTAGTCGGGCCAGCGAATGGAATAGGTCCGCCGTTCACGTCATAACGCCAGGCGCTTTTTACTGGAACGAGGTCTTCGTCCATGGTGAAGATTTTCAGGTTAGAGTTGGCCAATGTTCCCTCAACGACCGCTGAGTAAATACTCCCATGATTGGTTGCCCCTTGTGAAGCGTCACCAATGACAGCCAATGCATTGGTTCCTGTTGTGACGTCTAAATCAGTTACCCAAAGTCCGCCCTTAGGATCGGACAAATCACAAATATAGAGTTGGTTGTCATCCTTGCCGATGGTCAGGCGCAACGGGCTGGCCGTTTCCGTTCCGGTGCTAAAAGGAATACCAGCGGTGCGTGGATTTGTTCCGGTGTCGAGCGCAACGGTGTCGTCGGAGTTGATCAGATAGATACCATCCGATGTCGTCCGCACAAATGAGCCGGCGGTTGTTCCAACGCGGGCGCAACTAACGTAGATACGGCCGAAGGATGGGGTAACTGGGCTTTTGTTTACGACAACCCCGCGCGGATGCTCGAATTTATTTACATATACCCCGTTGTCTTGAAAACCATCGATGCTGCTCTGCGTGTAACCCGCGGGTGCGGATCGCAGAACAATCACCTTGATGTTTCCGCTGGCAATTGCGAGGTTCGTTACGGTTAGCCCTTTGATCCCGGCGCCAAGGTCATTGGTGATAGTTCCGCTATTGGATACAATTTTGACGTTGTCGGCGTTCTCATTCAGCCGAAAGGATACAGTTCCGGCATTATTCGTGATGTCGCAGGCATAAGGGACGGCGCGAGAGACGGAAGGCATGATCAAAGGAAAAGCCAGCACCACGCTAAATAGAATACGATCTGTTATTGAATTTTTCATATTGGTTTTTTCGGATTCGTTGTTGGACTCACTTCCATCAAATTCGCGGCACCCACCTTATCCATTGCCAACCCACTGGCAACGGAAACCTTTCGTTTGTTTTTTATTGAAGGCATTGCCATACGGAAAAAATTTCATTGGCAAAGGTTGGGCAGAATTACTGGACATTCTTTCCGCCCTGTCCTTCATCCTGGGATAGCTCGCGGGTTATCAGATAATATTTGCCCCTTTCTCTAACCCACTCCACATGTCCGTCCGCAAAATTCGCGTTGGCTCCAGTCTCACCGTGATTGTCGTTTTTATCGGGGTAGTTATTGTAAATCTTCAAGGGGTTGCTCGCGCTGTTGTTATCTCCGTCAAGGGTCAGCCATGTTCGAGTGGGGCCCGGAAGATTACCCAACAGCCCAAGACCATCCCCCGCGTTTTGATGCCTTCTGGAGCCGACTCTCGATTCGGTTTTGCGGACTTGGTTTTTGCTGAAAGCTGCTTCTGCCGCCGTAGGCCCAGTTGATTCATGACTGCCCTGCGAATCTTTCCGCCACCACGAAAAATTTTCGTAGCTATAACCGTACATCGCGTTCTTGTTCAGGGTTAATCCCTGCAAATCTAAAAGCTCCTGTTCGCCCGTCAGAGGGTTTGGAGCGAAGACATCCGCCCGGACATAATTTCTGGTACTCGGGCAGACAAACATTTGAGGGGACTTGGCAAAGCCTTTATACATCCAATTCAAATTGTCATCGTAATATCCGGTTCCTCCGCTCAACGCGCCTCGGTTGTCACCGGCATACATGATGTTGGCCAGCCCCATTTGCTTGAGATTGCTGGCGCACTTAATCCGGTTCGCTTTTTCCTTGGCCTTGGCCAGAGCCGGCAAAAGCAACCCAGCTAAGATGGCGATAATCGCGATGACAACCAGCAACTCAATCAACGTAAAACCACGACGAGTTTTGGTGAAGGATGATGCTTTCATTTTTTCAAAACGAAATCTTGGAAGACGAGAGAAGAATGTTTTCGACGAGAAAAGTCAAGACCTGGAGTCATTTTTTGTTGGACGGCGCATCTTGACCCTACCAACAAATCAGCGCCACCGCGGTGATCCCGTAGCGCAGCCTGGCCAGTTGCTGTATCGCGGATTTCCAATCCGCAGACGCTGGAATCGTTTAAATCTGCCGGTTAGAAACCGGCGATACAGCAGCGACAAAGCAGATTCGAAAACCTGCGCCAGGGTGAATCTCCTCTGGGGAAGACCACCCGGTTTTCTCCTCCCGCCGCCGTCCCTTGCGACCGGAGGCAACTCGGCTTTATAAAATTTAGAAGAATGAGGGCTTGACATTGTCCGATGGAAATCTCACGGTCTCCCACATGAACCAACCCCACGCCCAACTTTCCCTTGCTATCGTAAGGCCAAGGAAAACTACTTACCTAACACGCTGCGCCTTTTATGCGGCAGTCCTCGGTCTCGCCCTCGCGACCGCTCACGGAGCCTTTGCTCAGGCCACAATCAACGGTTATACCGTCAGCCCCCGTGTGTTTAACGACAACCCGGGATCAACTCTCACCATCACCCCACCAGGCCCCGCCATCAATGGCAATCCGGCTTCATTTACGATCCGCGATGCCTATACGGGAGCGTTCAATGGCGCCAATCGCCATGATGTGATTGCCTCCACCAATGGCGGCACAACGGCCTTCACGCACAACATTGACCAGAGCTTTCTCTTTACGACCCGGTTAACGTTGACCGACGGTACCAATGCGCCTCGAAAAGAGGCTGGCATTCGCATCAACAGTTCCATCACGGGCGATGCGCTGTTTATAGTTAACTCCGATGCCGGCGAGATCGTCACCTTCGGCGGTGGCGCTCCCTTCCATATCTTTGGCAGCAACGGAAGCGGCAACGGCTATGTTCCCGGCACTTCAATTTTGCTCGGGATCAGGGAAATCGCTGGTGGCGACGGTCCCGGTGGTATTGCAAATACGATTGAGTTCTTCATTGACCGTGGCGCCGGTGTCGTAACGACCGGTCCGCAACCATGGTCGAACACCGAAAAGGGACCGGTCAGCTTTCAAGTGGGAGTTTACGCTCAAGGAGGCACAGGCAGTAGCGGCGACTTTATTAACGCTTTGTTCAGCCAGACGACCTACACCACGATTGTTCCCGAGCCGGGCACTTTCGCATTGGTCGGCATGGGAATGCTTGGACTGTTGGCTATCCGGCGTAAGCGCTAGCCATGCTGAAGCAGGACAAGCCTGGCTTGTCGCAAGCTTTCACCAGACACTCGCGAGTAAGCGAGTGTCTTTTTTTTGATTCCTCGACATTTTCAGTAGAATAGAAATTCGTTTTCCAAAAAGCGGTGGAGGGCCACCGCACTCCAATACGCGGTCGCGTGATTCATGCGCCATCACAATTCGCGCGAGCGTCTTGGAGTGCGGTGGCCCTCCACCGCTCTTGCTACGGAAACCTCAAAGTTACTTCAACCTGACCTTCGTGGTTCCTCGACGTTTCTTGTGCGCTTGGGAGATTTCCTGGGCTTCGGCCTTCGGATTTCGGATTTCTTTCGGATTTCGGATTTCGAACTTCGGATTTCCGTTAAGGCGCGCCGAATTGGAACACGCGGTAGAATCGTTGAGCGACGCTGTAAGGCACGGTTGCGGTAGCAGGCGGACCGTTATCAGTCCAACTGGCAGTTGGACCGGCGGCGAGGATTTCCCCCGTCGGCGAGGCAAACCAAGTGCCAAGGTCCGGCGAGTATTCGACTTGATAGCTACGGCCGGTGGTGGAGTCCCAGTCGAGGTTAAATGCTGTTTGAAAAGGCAGTGTCTGCAACCTTGGCGCGATAAAAGGAAGTGAGACAAAATTCGCCCGCTCCAACCCGCGTTGGACCTCCGGGTTTTTCATGAAGAGCCGCCAAACGCGTTGGGTGCGATAGTTCTCGATCATGATGACAATGGGGCCTTGGTCGATTCCAAGCTCATCGGTGGCGTACCATTGAGCGCCGAGGTTAAATGCGTCGCGGAACCCATACGCAGTCCAAATGCGCGGCCGGTATTGCCTATAGAAGTAGCGTAATGTCGGCACCGAGTATTCGGGAGTGAAGGCTATCGAACCGCCGGCGGCAGTGGGCGCAATCGTGCCGTCATCGAGTCCGGCGGGTGGGAGGCCGCGCGCCGCGTATCCAGTTGGACCATCACACGCGGTCAATCCCCAAACGTTGCTGCTATATCCCACCTTTTGTCCCGGATTGGCGATGGAGTAAGTCCGTTGGGCTAGGCTTGCGCGACGCGAGTTCTCAAAGTAAGTGCTGCTATGGCTGTTCATATAGGCGTCCGCAACATGGCGGAAATCAATCCAGCAATGGGAATACTGGTGCCCGAACAAAGGAGCGAACTGAACATAGGTCTGACCATAATTGGTGGACCAGATATAGCTGTTGGTCCAACGGTTCCATGCTGAAGCAGGCAACGGGTTCGTCGCAGTGCCAAGGCCAAGGCAATAAAGAATCATCCCTTCGTTATAGCCAATCCAATTGCCCGCGATAAAGCCTGACGTGGGGAACCAGCCCATAGATAGGGCGTTGGTTCCTTGCGCCATCCAATTCCAATCTACGCGGTTAAATATCGCGTCCGCTGTCGTGCGAATGGCAGTCTCATCGGAGTTGGTGCTATCGAAATACTGTTTGGCATGAAGTATCCCCGCCAGCAACAAAGCTGTATCGATGGAGGAGAGTTCCGAGTTGGCGCGCAAGGCGGTGTTCATATCCAGGAAATGGTAGAACCAACCTTTATATCCAATCATGCCTGCGACGTTCGTTCCCTGCGGCTTCTGGAGAAAAGTATTGAGGGTGGTAAGGACTCGCGCCACTCCTTGGTTACGTGTGATCCAACCATGGTCGATACCGATTGCGATGGCGCTCAACCCAAAGCCTACTGCGGCGATGCTACAGGCCGAGCCGACCGCGCTTCGGTCCGGCACCAACCCATTGCTCGGATTAGCCAAGTACCAAAAGTAATCAAAACTGGTTTGTTGGAGGTACTCAAGGAACTCATCATCGTCAGCAAAGGGATGAGGTAGCGCCGCCTGGGTGAGTGAAGGAAGACTCTCCTGGGAAGTAGAAGTTACGGCCGTGATTTGGTAATAGTTTGTCTGCCCATTACTAACCGTCAGATCGCAAAAACCTGGATCGGTTAATAGACTGGTAGTCCGCAGGCTGTATGGGCCGCTGCTATTGAGCGAACGATAAACACGATAGCCCGCGAGGTTCGTCTCGGTATTCTTGTCCCAGTGCAATACGACGCTTAGATCGCCTGTCCGGCTCACCAACCCATTCGGGGCTTGGATGGCGAGCGCCGTTTGAACAGCGACCGCCAGGAGGATTTGGAGACTAAGAACGTGTCTGAAAAATCGTAGCAGCCGAGGTAACGAGGCTCTGACTTCCGGCGTGGTCTCGCTTTGACGGAGGTTTGCCGAAAAAGTAAGAGCCTCGTTACCTCGGCTGCTACAGGCGGATGGAATTTTCAGACATGCTGTAAGAGTTCGTTTCACAAGCCTATGGCGCGACGACCTTAAAGTACCGTTGAGTTGCGCTCGCGGCATTGGTCACGGCTTTGATCGCGCCGTCACCCAGCACAGTGTTAAGAAGCGTCCAGGTGCCCGTAGTCAAAGCATCGCGGTAAAAGACGCGGTAGATAACGCCTGATTGGGTCGGGAAAGAAATGATCACGTTACTACCTGACCTGGCCGCTGATAGAGTAATGCCAGATGCTGGGACTAACATGAAGTAGGTCGGATAGCAATTGCCGGTTGGGGTAGTAAGGCGAAGGGTGTTGACGCCGCCCAGTTTGACTATGGCTGGCGCTGCCATCCCATCATCCGTCAACGCCACCCAATGGTGGGATTGGTTATTCGGCCCCGTGGCGCTCCATCGGCCAAGTCTGCGCGTGACTTGGTTGGTCGTCCCCGCGCCGCTAACAACCTGATCCAAGTAAATTGTATAGCTGCCGAAACCAGCGGAACGCGCATAGATACGGAAGTTGCCTGTAGGATAAGTCCGGGTGTAATTGGCCCAGTCACCGATTCCATACCAAGCCAGGTGATAATCAATTCCGCCAACCTCAATAAAGCTCTGTCTTAGATAGTCCCGCGCGATCTCTTCGGGGATGCCGTCGGCACGATAGATAAACTGCTCGCCTTCTATCGTCGAGTGCTGGAAATCTATATTGGTAGTTGCTCCGAATCCTGCATAGGCATCGGGGAACCAATTACCAACATACTGTCCGCCATCATAGTCGAAATCCTCCGCTTCAACCATAATATTACTTTGGCTGAAGGTATCGAAACGATTCGTCACGCTGATGCCGTGATCGAGAGAGTTGGTCCCGGTAAAAATGGCCGTATGGATCGCGTTGGGTTGTAGTAGGGGATAAACCACGTTCTTATTCGAGCTGGAGCCGGTGATGACCAGTCCCGAGGAAACGTCGATCCCGTCGAGGTTCAGTTTGATGCCGCCGACAGGAAAGGTGGCGCCCGTGGTAGTCACAGTGAAACTAAAAGCGTTGGTGTACTCGAAGGGATGCGCTCCGGTAGGATACATGTTGCTTAAAATGGGCAAATCGACCTGGGCGACGGTGAGCATGAAAAAGCCCGGCAGTAGATCTCCTCCGCTGGTCACGCGCAACGTGGCCTTGCCATTGAGCGTTACATTCGCAAGGTTGCCATTGGTATCCTTCAGAAAAACATTTTGGTAAGTAGTCCACCCCAAGCCATTGTCAATCGTGAACGTGCCAAGGTCGGTAGTTGTAGTGTCGGGATTCACCTTGCTCAACGTCAATGTCCCGGATAAGCCTTCCCCGGTTGCTAGTCGTCCCAGCACCCAATAGGTGCCGTTGGACCAGTCGCGGGTATAGTTAATCCACTCGCTGAATATGAATGGGTCAATTCGGTAATCGAGCCGATTGGCAACGACGAGGTTTTTCCGCAAGTAATCTCCCGAGACGCCAGTGGCGATGAGATCGTCCGGGCGATAAAGATGGCCGCCGCTCGCGCCCAAATTATGTTCATCCACACCTTCGACACCGACTTTTCCAAAATAACAGTTGGGATTGCCGCTCGTGCTGCAAGGGTCTGGATTGTTCAGATACATTCCGTTGCTAAAATCAAAGTCTTCTGCTTCCCACAGATACACAACCGGAGGTACGCCCACCCACGTTGTCTCAAAGTAAGTGCTCGCACTGGCGCTTAAACCAAAGGCATCTGTCACCGTAATCGACGCCGTGTAAGTCAGATTGGATTGCAGCCCGGAGTAAGCGACGTTTTTGTTGGAGGAAGAACCGGTGATAGCCAGGTTCCCCGATACATCCGCCCCGTTAACGATCAGGTGAATGGCATTAGTGTTGATGGTAAAGCCACTGGGCGATCTTACATTAAAGGTGATGCCGTCACTGGGCTTGACGAAGATCAGGTTGACCGGAAAAAGGTTGCTGATGACGGGCGCGATCGGGCCGCTGATCTGGTTCAACACTGCATCGTCAAGATAACAGGACCCACCTTGACTGCCCGACTGTAGGTAGGCAAAACGGTATCGGACTCGTTGAGTTCCGATGGGCGCTACCAACTGGCTCACCGAACCGGTCACGGCATAGGTGGTGAAATAGGGATCGCCAGTTGGAACCGGTGCCGACACGTCGCAAGCATTGGTGACTTGATATTGAAACCAGGCGTCGGTCCCTACACTGGGCATGAACCTATCCGACTTGTAAAGAGCCAGAAGATTACTGCTCGAACCGAAAAAGGAAACTTCGACCCAAACGTAGGAATCCGGTCCCATCGCGTCACTGCCTTTGGTGAAGAACCATCCACTGGCTTGATAGGTTGAGCCAGCAGCACTGCCGAAGTCCTGGTAGAGGCCCGCCACGTTGTTGGTGGGGGCCGGCAGATAAGATGCGCCCCACTCCTTCCAATAGAGACTTCCAGAATGTGCGAGGTTTCCGGCACTTTCGACCCAATAGTTACCATTGGTCTGGGCATTCGGCGGCGCGAAACGTGTCCAGCCAACAGGAATGTTGTGGCCACTATTGGACTCGAAACCCGGGTTAACCAGCAAGTTAGCGGCGTGAGTTGAGTTGACGGCGAGCAGCAAGGCTGCAGCAAGGGGAATGGCGAACTTCCAATTGATCTGTAACGATTCTATTCTAGTTTGCATAGGTGAATAAGTTTCCTGACTTCCACATGCCTTTCAGCCGCGCGGAGGTGCTTAAAAGCATCCCATACTAAGTTGTATTGTCAATCACTGTCCGAGATCGACATGTTGTCAAATAATGAAGTTTGGACCTGATTCGACTGGTTGGTCTTTCCGCTACCTTCCCGTGGATCTGACAGAAAACTCATAAGAAACCGATAGCCTCGTTTGTATTTCGACTCGCGAGAGGAACAATAAATTTGGAACTCCCCCGACGTGTCTGGTTGCCTAATACTTCACGGCAGTGCGTTCCACGAGCCAACGGTAATCCTGACGACCCAATGTATCGAAGTTAGGTGGGTTGTAACTGGTGGTGGTGACAGGAAATTTCGTGGTGACGCTTCTCCATTTGTGAATTTCAGAATGTCCATCCGCAAAGGAAATCCCGCAGGCGCCGCCATGATAGGAAGCTGGAGCATCCCCCCACTTGCTGGTGGCATTTGGATCCGGATTATTCAAGTAATAACCGTCGTTGATGCCGTCAGCATGTTCATCAATGACGACAAAGAAGTTGGAAGGTTTTGGGACTAACGTCAGCTTGAGCCATTGACGCCAATCAGTCGCAAAAGCGTTGCGACCTTGTGCCCAGGCGCCATTGGGATTGCTGTTAAACGGGCCGAAAAAAGCGTTCATGGACAGGCTCCGTGTGCGGGAGGTGAACCGGCTTGCCCGCTGGGGAGCGCTGAGGAAATTGTCTGCCGGACACTTGTAAACGCCGAGATTGCCGCCGACGTAAGGGGACAGAATGCCGTTCTTGATCAGGAGAGTATTGGTGTTCATGCTGTCGGTGGTCCAACTCATCACGTTGTTGACCCAATTCCGGTAGGTGCCGCCGGTGACTTCAGCAATCGTCTCCGTCACCCCGAAGTTATTGGCGACCCGATCCTGGTTGTCGCCGGAGTACATGATCCAGCCCAGCATCAATTGCTTGGTGTTGCTCAAGCACTGAGCCGCCTGTGCTCTTACCTTGGCCTTGCTTAGGGCAGGCAGGAGCAGGCCAGCCAGGATGGCGATAATGGCAATGACGACCAGGAGTTCAATCAGCGTAAAAGCTGAACCCTTCGACGGAAGTTTCTCGCTGCGGTATTTTTGTTTCTGCATCAGGATGTTCATAGACTACTTCACGGACTCGCGACTGGCAAGGACTGGTTGGGTGCAAGCAAACCCTAACGTCTGTGCGTTCTCATCGCCGGAAAAAATTGTGCGCTTCTGCCGTTACTCCTGTATGACACGATAGAAGCCGGTGTTGCCAGCATGGGTGGCCGTGTCCAAATACGACGTCGAGAGACCGTTCGTCCCACCGCCCGAAACCAGGTTTGTGGCGAGCGACGTCCAGACCGTATTCGTGTTCAAGAGCGTGGCGGCGAACTGCACCGTATAGGTCTTGCTGGGCATGCTTAACCACGTGAGGTTCTTGCCGCCGACCTGGGACGCAATCTCCGTGATGACCGGCCTGCTGATTCGCACGGACAGGTCGTCAATGACCATCGTCCCCATTACATCCCCGGCACCGCCGGAGGCGAATTTAACCGAGAGTTGCCCGGTGCCCGCGGGCACGAGGAAGCGGCCCGAAACCCGCTCGAAGGGCGATGCGGCGACGCTGCCCAGCCAGCCCGGGCTTTGGCCACCGAAAGGGTCACCCCCGAGGAAATCGTATTGCGGCCCAAAGCTAGCGCCCCCGGCAGTGCGGAATCCGAAGGTCAAACGCATAGGACCGTTTGTCGTGCTGTAGATTCGGAAGAATTGCACGTCGAGCACGTCGCCCGCCGCCACGCCGGACAGGGTGAGGTACTGATACCATTCGCCGTAACTCAAGGAATTATCCACGAGGGACAGCGAGTGCGTGGGGCTGACGGAGTTACTCGTGGTGACCTGATCCATCGTGGCATCATTGCCGCCGCGCGTCCAACCCGACTCAGATGCGGCTGCGGGATCGTCCAACTGAGATCCCACCTCAAACGTCGGGTTCGGGAAAAAGTTACCTGCCAGGACGGTCGGAGGTATTACTGGCGTTGCTGAATTGAGGGCTACCGTCAGGTCGTCGATGACCATTACCCCGGTGGGAGCTCCGGAGCCGCCGGAGACCAGGGAACAGCGCATCCTCACCGCGCCAACCGGCACGAACAACGTCCCATTCCGCTTCGTGAACGTCGAATCCGCAATGGTGCTCACCCATCCGGCGCTACTCGTGCCGACGGTGACAAAGTGGGTTTCTCCGACGAGGTCGTTGGCGGCGTTAAAGAACTGCGCGGTCAAGCGCATCTCATGTTGGGTACCGACGCTCACGTTATACATTTCATACCACTGGATATTCAACGCTTGGCCGTTTGTGGCGTTGCCGATGAGAGTGACGTCGGAGTACCACTCGCCGTAACCGAGATCAACGTCTGTATTGTTATCTATGACGGCTAACGAATGACTCAAGCTAACAGAGTTGCTGGTAGTCACCTGATCGATAGTCACGTCACCACCGCCGCGAGTCCAATTTGCGGGTGTGCCGTTGGTCTGGTCGAGGTCAGTGCCGAGCTCGAAACTCGAGTTCACCCAGAAATTACCTGGTACCGGCACGCGCGCCACGGATAAGTCGTCAATGACCATTACACCGGTGATGCCTGGGAAACCGCCGGAGACCAGGGAACAGCGCATCCTCACCGCGCCGACCGGCACCAACAACACCCCATTCCGCTTCGTAAACGTCGAATTCGCGATGGTGCTCACCCATCCGGCACTACTTGTATTCGTGCCGGTGGTAAAGTCGGTTGTTCCGACGCCGTTGCTGCTGGCGTTAAAGAACTGCACGGTTAGGCGCATACTGGGAAAGTTCATGTTATACATTTGAAACCACTGGATATCCAATGTGTCGCCGGGACTGGCATTGCCGATGAGGTTGACATCGGAGCGCCACTCGCCGTAACCGGTAATAGTGTTAGCATTATTATCTATGACGGCTAACGAATGGCTCGAGCTCACGGAGTTATTGGTGGTCACCTGACAGATATTCGTGTCACCGCCGTCGCGTGTCCAATTTGCGGGTGTGCCGTTAGTCTGGTTGAGGTTAGTGCCGCTCTCGAAAGCCGAGTTCACCCAGAAATTGCCGGGCAACAAGTTAACGCGGGCCACCGATAAATCATCAATGACCATTACACCGGTAATGGCTGGGTCTCCGCCGGAGACCAGGGCACAGCGCATCCTCACCGCGCCGGCCGGCACCACCAACGCCGCATTCCGCTTCGTAAACGTCGAATTCGCGATGGTGCTCACCCATCCGGCGCTACTCGTGCCGGAGGTGGTAAAGTGGGTTTCTCCGACGACGTTGGTGGTGGCGTTAAAGAACTGCACGGTTAGGCGCATCTCGGGGGCGCTGAGGTTATACATTTCATACCACTGGATATTCAACGCGTCGCCGTTGGTGGCGTTGCCGCTGAGAGTGACGTCGGAGCGCCACTCGCCGAAGCTACCAGTGGTGTCTATGACTGCCAACGAATGACTTGAACTGACAGAGTTGTTGGTGATCACCTGACAGATGGTGGTGTCACCGCCATCACGAGTCCAGTTTGAGGGTGTGCCCGTTGTTTGGTTGAGGTTGGTGCCGCTCTCGAAAGTTGGATTCACCCAGAAATTGTTGGGCAGCAAGTCAGCGCGGGCTGGACTGGTCACTATTAACAGCGCCGTTATAAAAAACAGCGGGACTCGGACATTCATATTAATTCTCTTGATGGTTGACGATGGCAGTTCGTCCAGCGTCGGAGCCGAATGGTTAGCCACAGTGTTCTGCGAAAAACGTAAACGGTTGCCGACTTCGCACGGGATCAGGAGTTCTGAGGCGACTGAATGCCTGCCCCAAAAGCGAGACTCATTTTTGTGACATCGTTTGGCGTTCGCGCACCGAGCCAGGCGGACTGCGGCGCGCGCGGGACTGGCCTGCCATTTAACGCGCGATCTTGCGGCGGCGCAACGCACTTACTCCGACCAATCCGCCTACGGCTAGCAGCGCGATGGTGGAAGGTTCTGGTACGGCGACGACGGAGAGATCATCGATGAGATAGCTGCCGATCGTGGTATCTCCACCGCCGGATACCAATTGGATGCGCATCGTCACCGCGCCCGGCTGGTTTACCAGCAATGGTACATTCCGCACCGAGAACGTCGAACTCCCCACGGTGCCGGCCCAACCGGCGCTATTGCCTGTCACGACGAAATGGTTGTCGGGCCCGTTGCCGCCGCCATCCAAGAACCGCACCGTCACGCGCATCTCACCGTTGGTGATGCCGTACATCTCGTGCCAGTGCAAGCTGACCGTGTTGCCGAAGCCAGCCAGGCCGACGATGGAGACGTCGGAATACCATTCGCCGAAGGCCCCGGCGACGGGTTTGATCACGGCCAGCGAGTGCGTGGGGCTCACCGATTTTGCCGTGACCCACTGAAGGATGCTCCCGTCAGCGCCGCCGCGGTTCCAGTTAGTGGGCGTGCCAGTCGTCAGGCCGGGGTTGACGCCGGTTTCAAAGGTTGGATTGACCCAGAAATTGCCGGGAGTGACATCGGCCCGCAGCGAAGCGGAAACGAAAAACAGAGCGAGAGTTATGGGCAATAGCCTGGTTGTTATAGGTTGATTGGTTTTCATTAAGTTTTTTGGTTTGGGTTGAATGTGTCAGCAGCTAAGTCGTTTGTGCGTTAGCTGACAGTTATAGAACCCTAAACAGTTGCCGGATTCATACGAGTCGGCAATTCTGCCGACAAGACCGGACGCGCGGATAGGCACGTCGAGGAGACTCTTTCGCTACCGTTAAAAGTCAGCACCGTTGATCTAATTCCGCCTAGAGCGGGGCCGCGTTACGCGCCGAGATATTTTGCCACGGCTTGCGCGCGCGAGCGAACATGCAACTTTTTGAAAATTCGCTCGATATAGGTGTGAACCGTGCCATAGCTGATGTTGAGTTGCTCGGCGATTTCCTTGTAGAGATAGCCTTTGGCCAGAAAATCCAGCACCTCCTGCTCACGCGGCGAAAGGTTTTCCGTTTCACCGGTGGAGGGCGCAGGTTGCTTGAACACTTGCACTACTTTTCGTGCAATGTTGCTCGTCATCGGAGCGCCACCGGCATACACGTCCTTGACCGCCGAGAGGAGTTGTGCGGAACTGATGGGCTTGAGCAAATAGCCGCTGGCGCCAGCCGCCAGCGAGTTGAAAATAGTGTCAGTGTTGTCATAGACGGTGAGCATGACCACCTGTGTTTTCGGGGCCAACTCGCTCAGCCGCCTCACGCAATGAACACCGTCCATGCCGGGCAGGTTGATGTCCATCAACACCACCTTGGGTTGCACGCGCGGGATTTCGCGCAAGGCCTCCTCCGCGTTGCCATGCTCGCCGACGCAAACCACACCCGGGCCGCGCTTGAGAATGTCTGCAAGGCTTTGTCGTACCTGGGCATCGTCTTCAACAATCGCTACGGTAATTAGAGTGTCATCAATTTTTGTCATGGGAGTCGATTAGTAAAATCATAGTAGCCGCTGACGTAGGGAAGCGGATATAACGGAGATTGGAGAAATCCGCCTCCTCACGTCGGAGGCTACGTTTCTTAGACACGCTCTGAGACAAATCCGAAGTCCGAAATCCGAAATCCGAAAGAAATCCGAAGTCCGAAGCCGAAGCGACCGTGGAGAGACGCGGTCCCGGAAGCCCATTTCCATGGGAGAGGTGGAAGTCATATTCGGCCTTCGGATTTCGGACTTCTTTCGGATTTCGGGGATTCGGATTTCGGATTTTCGTCTTCATGATTTCCTAAGCGGCAAGACCAGCCGCACGGTCGTCCCGCTACCGGATTTGCTCTGTTGCGCGAAGCGACCACCGAGTTGCTCCATGCGCTTCCGCATGTTGGACAATCCATCCCCCGCCACGCCGTTAGATGGCCCCGTAATTATTTCTGCGTCCCAGCCTTTTCCGTCATCTTCAATTAACAACGACAACACATCTGGTTCGAGTTTCAAGCGGAGCCAAACCTGTTCCGCTTCCGCATGTTTGACGATGTTATGCAGGGCCTCTTTGGCCGCGAGGAAAAGGTTGTGCCGCTCGAGGGAGGGCATGGGATAACACGACACGGATTCCGGGAAATCCAGCCGACAACGAATCCCGGCCGCACTCAGATAATCCTGGGCGAACTTGCAAATGTGACTGGTGAAATGTTCCAGCGTGTCGTTCGCCGGATTGACGGCCCACACGATTTCATTCAACTGCCGCGCCAACTCCCCCACCGTAGTGAAAATCTGGTTCAGATGAGTCTTCGCCAAATCCGGCTGGGCGAGGTCAGCTTTAGCCAATTCACTGAGCAACGCAATTTGCGTCAGACTCGCCCCGAGATCATCATGCAGGTCGCGAGCGATGCGCGCCCGCTCTTGTTCGATGGCATGTCGCCCTTCCAGTATTTCAACTTGCGATTGCATCTTGCGCCACGTCGCGTAACGGACGCCAGCAACCAGCGCCACGACCGCGAGAGCCAGGGTTCCAGCCAAAAACCAACTTGTCTTCCAGAAGGGCGGCAACACCGTGATCGCCAAGGAGGTCATTTCATTCGTCCACTCGCCAGTTTCCGTGACGGCTCTGACCCGGAAATGATATTCACCGGCTGGCAGATAACTATAGCTGACCTCGCGCGCGCCACCCCAGCCGATGCTGTACATTTCGTTCCAGAGCAAGACGAGCGAATCCCCTGGGTTGACTGGGACAGACGAATTCTGGTCCGTCCGCCAGGCACCCCATCTTGTAGAGTCAGTATCCACGACGGCCAAAACGTGTCGCGGTTCTCTGTCATCTAACTGCCGCATCTGGGCAATGGTCGGTTTGGAGCCATCCCGCATCCAATTGCGTGGAACTCCCAATGAAGGGTCGAGGTCTTTATTTCCGGTATGGCGAGAACTGAACACGGGGACTTCAGGTTTCGCGTTGGTCCCACCCGCGAAAGAAACGGAGAGATCATCAATGGCCATGATGCCGGTGGTTTGCTCGTCGCCACCGGAGAAGAGTTCGATTTGCATCGAGGCCGCGCGCGGCGGCACAGTGATCTGCTCCCGACGATGGACCAACCTGGAATCGGCGACATTGCCCGCCCAACCTGGACTTTCGCCTCGGGCCACGAAATCCACCGCGCCAGCCGTGTTGTTGGCTGAGTCGAGAAATTTTATAGTCAGACGCATCTCGCCGCCTGCCTCGCGCCAATCTTTGTCAATTCCCTCGAGTTGATAGCGAAATCGCACCGGCGGATTAGACGAGGTGGTAGCGGGACCGAACTTGAATTCCAACCGTTGGGCAGCAGAAGAGATTTGAAGCCGTTCAGACTTCGCGCTGCGACTTGAAACAATTTCGCTCCGAACTTCAGTCTGAGTTGGAGCCTCGGCGGAGAACTTCTGATCCTGGCCGTCCACCAGGACACTGTGAATCACGACTGCGGGTGCGGAAGCTTTGGGCAACTCAGCGCCTTTGGCTCCGACGGACAGACACGAAGCGGCCAGGTAAAAAGCGGCGGCCCGCAACAGCACGCGCCAAACGCGGAGCGCCGGTTTGCCACCGGCTTTTCCTGGTTCGATCTCCAAAGCCGGTGGCAACCCGGCGCTCCGGCCCGCTGGCATTTCGTGAGTTCGGCCTTCTTTCGGAGTTCGGGGATTGGAATTTCGGAATTCGGGCTTAGTCACTGGAGCGGTGGAGAACACTTTACTATCTCACTATCACCGCATGATAAGAGCAAGGATAATGAAACACGAGGGCCGGGGCGTATCACATGCAACATGAACTTGCAACCCAACTGCCGTCTGGGTGTGATTAAAAATGGGTGAGGCTGAAGGCAGTTTCTTTTTGGACTGCGGCGGCAGGACGCCGCTTTGGCTTCACGCTTGGCTGATACCGAAAGCGCTCGCACAGACGGATACAGTTGTTTTCTTCACCGTGCAGGAAAAGCGGCGTCCTGCCGCCGCAGTCCCAAAGATGATCGGCTCCGGCCTCACCCCCATTTAATCACATCCCTGCCACATGATTTCGCAAATTCGCTCCGAAAATAAATCTAACTGATTAGCCCGAAGACCGAAGTTCGTAATCCGAAGGGCCGAAAGAAATCCGAAGACTCGAAGCGAATATCTGCCAGTCAGGCGCGACCCCGGAGCACTTTTCCGTGCGAGAGGCCAAGCGCAGTTTCGGCCTTCGGATTTCGAGCTTCTTTCGGGCTTCGGCAATTCGGATTTCAAAATTCAGGATTAGAGGAAATTCGAACTGAAAGAAACTGAGATGCGTTCAGGAGCCGGCTCATGGTTGCACCAGCTTCACCCGGTAGTAGCGGGCGTTCGTGCTGGGGGGACCGCCGGTCAGAGTGTAGTTATCCAAGAAAGTTTCTGTGCTCGCTACTCCAGCAGGCACGTTGGTTTCGGTTACCGTCAACGCGGGGGTGAAACTTGCACCGGCAGTCGCAAAGCTATTGGCGTATTCGACGGTGTAGGTCTTGCCGCCCACAGACGACCAGGTGATTCGCGGGAAGCTGGTGCCGGATTGGATACTTGCCTGAACGCGGAAGGTTGAAAGCGGATTGGTCGGGTCAAGACCGAGCCAGTAGCATTGCAGGTTACTGTAGCCATTGGCCGCCGGCGATTGAGGTAGCGCGTTGGTGATACTTCCAAAGTAGCGGCTTTCCCACCAGTTCGGCAGCCCGTCGATGTCGGTGTCGAGAATGCCATTCCAATAATCAATGACGGCACCACCGACCAGAAGCTTACGGCCTGACTGACTGATGGCGTTGGTCGAGGGGCACAGTGCCAGGACTATCGCTGAATCCGGCGCGAGCGTGAGCGTGGTGTTTCCTGAAACATTGGTGGCAAGAAACGCGCCAGTGACGGCGTTGTAAAGGTGTTTCATACCTGTCCCGACGTTTACGACGACCTGCGTGGCGACTGCATACGGATTGTAGTAGAGGTAAGTAGGACAAGTCGCGGGCGCGAACGCTTCAGTGGCGACGCAATCAATTTGGAGGATACCCGGTACGTTCGAAGTTTGGAACAACGCCGCCATCCAACCACTTCCCCAGGCGCCGTACGGATTTAAATCCTGCACCGGCTCGGAGGCGTCGCCAGTAGCGTAAGGTGTAGTGGGGCCGAGTCGCCGCGCGCCTTCGTAAGAGATGCTTTGCACGCCGGTTTGCTGCACCCACGCCGCGCTCGACTGCATGTTCGTCGGAAGCGTGTTTGGGTAAAAGAGGTTCGCGTTGGCGGCGGCGTGCAACAACCAGCGACCGAGCAATCGCGCAAATTGCGGCTCGTATCGGGCGACGGGCGCGATGAGGCCGGGCGCGCAGTAGGAGTTCATCGAAAAGGCATACCCGCTTGAATCGGTGGTGCTACCCATAAGGCCATAGGCATCGTAGTTTCCCCAGCGCGAGTTTTCGCAGCCCCAACCGGGCCGGGCATCGGAGGTGGGAGCGAAAATCCAATTCAGATGTTTGCTGGTGGAGTAAGTGCGACCCAACTCCGCGTTCATGCGGGCGGCCAGCGGTGGCCCAAAGAAGCCCAGCACTTCATAGAACGGATTGGGCGTGCGACTGTTCATCTGCGTCATGCAAGTGTCCGCCCCGGTAAGATACTTTGCGTCGTTGAACTGCGCGTAAGCCATGTATTCGAGCCACGCGATGCCGATGGCCATGTCCGGTTCGTCCCAGGCGAAATCCGTCGGCGTCATAGTCGTGAAATTAAATCCTGTGTGCTCCCAGTTATTGCTCAACACCGGCAACGCGGTGAGCCAACTGTCCGCGATGGCGCGCATCTTCGCCTGGTAGGAGACGCTACCCGGATAGCGCGAGCCGATTTCGTAAAAGAGGGTGCTGGGAAAAATGTCATACCAAGCCGAGCCGGAACCTTGCGAGTTAAGGTTGTTGAAGAGAAGTCCATGGCCATTGACCACAGTGTAAAAGGCCTCGCACTGCTGGACGCGGTCCTTGCCGTTGAGCGCGGCCATGTTCAGCCCCGCGAGCGTGCCACCTAGCACTGCGCCAAGCACGGTGAGCGCCTCGCCGCTGTCACGCGCACGGCCCACGTAACTCGGCAGACTGAACGCAGATCCACTGTAACCGCCGGAAGTATTCACGGTGTATTCATACAAGAGCGGCAGATATTGTCCGGTGATGGATGGGTTGAACGCGAGTTGATGATAATCGCTGGCGGTTTGCTTCCAGTCGCGGATGACGAGTGGATTGGGCAACAACGGGAAGTTTTCAATGTAAGGAACCAGCGAGTTGACCGGGGTTACCGTGGCCAGAGAAATGTCGTCCAGCCAGGCTTGGCCGGTTACATCAGACCCACCGCCGGAGGTGAACGTGAGGCCGAGCTTCGCTGCGCTGGCCGGGGTTGTGAACTGTTGCGTCATCTCCTCCCAGAAGTTGTGTGCGCCAGAAAACTGATAACTCACCCCGGTGACGTAAGTGTCGGCGGCATTGTAAAAATTCACCGTCACACGCATCGGCCCGATGTTGGTGATGGTGTAACGAAGGTTGTAGCGGAGTTGGTAATTCGTTCCACCGTTGATGTTGAGCCGGTCGGAATACCACTCGCCATACGCCGTGGTGCTGGTGTCGTTAAGTTGGAAGGAATGCGTCGGGCTGACCGACAGCACAGTCGTCCACACATCAATCGCGGTAAGTGAGCCGCCGCGATTCCAGAAGTTTGGAACGCTGTCGCCGTTGGAGTCCAATTCCAGCGTGGGGTTGGGCCAGACGTTGCCGGGCAACAGTCCCGCCCGGAGGAGCGCCGGAGCTAACACTAACGAAAGTATCGTGGTCAAAAGACAGCAGAATCGAGGCGAAGAATGAAATACCGGGGACATAGTTAGATTATAGCACATAGTCGAGATCACAGCCCGTGGGTGACCTCAGCTTGGTCTTTGAAAAGTAGGAAGCGGTATTTCTCCGGCAACGGCTTTCCCTCATTGATGAGTTTGATGAGGTCGCGCTTTTCGGCGTCGGTGAGGTCGTAGGCGTCCTGGTGTGGGCGGGGCATGATCAGAGTTTGGCGGGATAGACGCGGGCGAAAACCATGGCGGAGTCCACCTGGAAGGAGATCGGCGGGTTACCGTTCTCCTTCAGGGCGGCCTGGGCGATGGAGATGCCCACGCCGAAACGCTGTACGAGGTTGAGCACGCGCATGGCCTCGGCCAGATGGGGATTGCGATAATCCGCGAAGCCGGGCTGGCCAAAGTTAGCCGGAGTGACATTACCGTAAGGCCCGCCAGGGCTGATGATCTCGATGCGGTCATCGAACCAATACACGCGGGCTGGCGCGTTGGTGCCTTCGTAGGTGCGGTGCATGACCGCGTTCCGGGTGAGTTGCTGTAGGGTGGTCGGAGGATAGGTGTGGCGGCGGGTTTCTATGGGTGTGGAAGTGAAGTCCACGGTCACGCGGTTGTGGGATAAGAGTTTCTCGTCCAGCCGCCGGATCATGGCGGCGAGCGGCCCATCAAGCACGGCCTCGTCCACGACCGGGTCGGCCCAGGCCGTGCCTTGGATGCGGAGGAACTGGACATAGGCGCCGGGTAGCCAGCGCGGCGGCGTGCGGGACAGCGTGAGCAGACCCAGCACGGTAGGCGTGGGGTCATCGGCGGAGGTGATCATGCGGCAGGCGGCCAGCCGCTGCTCATAGGTGCGATCGTTGGCCGCCAGCACGTCCGGAGCAAAGGCGCCGGGAAGATATTCCTCCTCAAAAGCGGTGCGGCTAAGATCGGCCAGCCGGGCGGAAGGCCACGGCTGAATGTCAAAAGGAATGTCCCGGTGACGCCGACGTTCATTGAGAATGCGCTCGTCCTGCGCCGAAGCGAGACCGCGACGGGGGCCGATGCGGATCCAAATGCGCCCGCTGAAGCGCACCGGTGGCGCATCCGCCGGCCAGACGCAGACGACCGCCATATCGCCGCCTTTAAGCGTGCGCCGCTCGACCGTCAAGGTGGGTGAAGGGATGATCTTTCCGTCGGTCTTGAGGTCTGCCAGTGTGAGCAGCAATTGATCGGTGACGGGCGCGCCCGACGGGCGGCCGTCGTCACCGGCTCCGATGAAAACAATGCCCGGCTGCTGATGGTTGGGCAGGTCATTGGCGAAGGCGCACACGGCCTCCCGGCATTTTTCCGGAGCCGATCCAGACCACGCTTCCTTTCTCTCGGCCCGGTCGGATTCCAAATCATTCAAGATCGCTTCTAGTTCTTGATCGCTGGGCGGCTTCATATTTTTCAAAGCTGGAGTTTACTTCAATCAGGAAAAATTGGCGATTATTTGTATTCAATGAAGCTCGCGGCGAGCGCGGCAAAAGTTTTCGGCGAGTGTTTTTCAAAGCCGTTCTGGTCCACGAAAACAAAATCGTAATGCGGGCCGTTCTCCTCGGCAGCGGTGGCGTCGGCGCACCATTGTTTCAACGAAGCTCGAAATCTGAAAGCCGAAACTTTTGGCCGCCGACAGGAAAAAGTGGGCCGAGGTTGTGGCTGGGTAACAAGCATTCGGGCTTCGGATATTCGTCCCGCTCTGCGGGATTTCGGCCTTCGGATTTCAGGTTCAACATTGGGGACATAGTTAGACTGTAGCACGCAAGCCGGTCAATCCGTCAAACTCTCCCTGCTGTCATTGGCAAGGTTTGCCTCAGCCACAGATTCCTAACCCACATTCACCGGCACGAGGGTCATCGTGTCGTTGCCGAAAATATCAATGACTTTCACGGCGATGATGTAACGACCGGGCTTTTCGTAAGTGTGCGTGGCGCTCTTCAATTCAATATCCCGGTCTTTGCGGGTTCGGAAACTCTGCCATTCGTTTTCAAAAACGTATGCGCCTTCCCAGTGGGTGTAATGCTCGACGAGTGTCGGGTCTTTGGGATTCCAGTCACGGATTTCCTCGCCGGTCGCGATGTTCCGCGTCTTGTTGATTATTTCCTTCCGGCTCTCGTAATCAAAATCCACCGCCCAGTAATCCACCCAGTCGGTCCATTGCTTCGTCAGCACGTCGCGCGTGATGACGCCGTTCTTGTCTTTGCTCAACTTGATGAGCTTGCCTTGCTCGCAGGTCACTTCGCTTTTGCCTTCCTTCAATTCGGCGGCAATCGAATCCGCGACGCCTTGCGAGTAATAGACCGAGAAATCCATCAGTTCCACGGCCAAGGTCATTTCGGATTTCGGATTTCGGATTTCGGATTTCCAAAATCTGGGCGTCACCTCGATGTAGGCCACGTCGTGGAAACGCACCTGGCCTTTTTCCACGGCGCGCTTGTCGAACACTTCCGGCGGAATGGTTTTGGGCGCGAGATCAATACCCTTTTGTTTCGCCTCGTCCAGCACGGCGGGGAACAGTCCCATCTCAAACTCAAAGGCCAACACATCAACGCGCGTCGCGCCGCGCTTGCGGCATTCGGTAATGACTTCCTCGATGAACAACCGGCCAACGGGCAGATTGATCGGGCCGACCACGACGAGCCGCCCGCCGGATTTGCCGTGGAAGAATTCGTCACTGGGGAGCGCGCGCGTCTCGCGTGCGGCAATGGGCGTCGCGCCCGTTGCTTCGTCTTTCGCGCGCAGCGCCTGATTTTTTTGTTTTGCGGCTGCGCCGTAGGTTGGGGTTTCCGGCGCGACGCCGGAAACGGCAGGCGGGACGCCCGCGCTCCCCGCAAAACTGCCGCCGCCGAGCGGCTCGGCGCGATAGGCTTTCAGGATCAGCTCGCGGAATTCCTGTTCCTTGCGCGCGAGGGCGTCGGCTTTTTTCTTGGCGCTCAAACGGCCGCCGATGTTCAGGTAGGCCTGGCGTTCGTAACGGCCCAGGTTCAAGACCTCGAAGGCGCGGAAGGGCTGGCCGGCGGCTTTGCGCTCGCGCTGCACCTGGATGAGCCGTTTGCGCGTGGTGTGGATGCCGAACTTGCCGAGGTCGGTGACGATCCATTTGCGGCCCAGCTTTTCGGCCACGGCCGCCGTCGTGCCGCTGCCGCAGAAAAAGTCCGCCACCAATTCGCCTTCGTTGCTGCTGGCTTTGATAATCCGATCCATCAGGGCTTCGGGCTTTTGGGTTGGGTAAGCAAGTCGCTCTTCGCTTTGCGGCGCAACTGAAAGAACGTCCGTCCACATGTCCTGCAAAGAAACGCCCGGCATCTCGTCGAGATAGCGTTTGTATTGCGGCATACCGCCTTCGCGGAATTGAATCCTCTTTTCGGCAACGAGACGATCCATTGCCAGTTGCACAGTCTCGTTCGGCAACAAACCCAACGCCCAATGCCGCCCAGCAGCAGGCCGCACAACCGCCTCGCCAATTTTCAAAGGTCCGCCCGAATCTCCTTGGCGTGGTCCTGCGCCAGTCAAGTCGCTCAAGCGGTATCGTCTTCCTGTTTCTGGCTCGACGTATTTGTAGAAATCTTGGATGTAGCTTTCGTGGTAAGGAGCGAATTGTTGATTCCAAGTGAAGCGGTCTGTCTTGCTGTAGAAATAAACTGTTTCGTGGATTCGCCCGAATTGTCCCATGCCGTCGAACGAACCGCTTTTCGCGGACTGACGTTTCCAAATTACTTCATTGATGAAAGCATTTCGCCCAAAGACTTCATCCAGTGCCATGCGGATGAATCCTGTTACCCGCCAATCGCAATGCACATAGATGCTGCCCTCGCTGTGCATCAAGTCGCGCATGAGGATGAGGCGTTCGTAAATCATGGCGATGAAGGAATCCGCGCCGCGCCCCCCGGTGTCGCGGTAGGCGATTTGTTCGAGGAGGTTCGGCTCTTTGTGGAAAGTCTCGCCGCCGATCTCGATGTCCATGCTGAAGTCCGCGCCGACGTCGAAGGGCGGGTCAATGTAGATGAGCTTGATGCCGCCGGCGTCCTCGATCTGGCGGCGGAGCGCGCCGGCCTTGAGGGAGGAGAGAATGAGTTTGTTGTCGCCCCAGATGAGTTTGTTTGTCCAGCCTTTGAGCTGGCGTCCGCGGAGGTCAAAGCCAAGTTGCTCGTCATCGCGCTTTTCCTTGCGTGGCTCGTCAACGTGTTCCAGCGTTTGGAACGGCAGAATGGTGGTGCAGACTTCGCGGGACTTGCCGTTCCAGACGAGTTCGACCTCGCGTTTGTCGGCGAACAGGATGAAGCGGTATTTTTCCGGCAGCGGCTTTCCTTCGTTGATGAGTTTTGTGAGGTCGCGCTTTTCGGCGTTGGTCAATTCGTAAGCGTCGTGGTGTGGGCGGGACATGGTCAGATAGCGGGTTTGGCGCGATTGGCGACTTCGAGGATGGAATCCAGGACAGTCCTTACCTCTGGGGCGATCTCTTCGACCGGAATGGCGTCTGCCAAACCGTGGTAATCCCGTTTGAAGATGCGCTGC
>JBBQRQ010000010.1:0-78402 GCA_038214755.1 Verrucomicrobiota bacterium | reverse complement strand
CGCCGCGCGCCGGAGGAGCAACCCTTGGCCAAAACTTTCCAATATGTGTTTCCTAAAAAACATTTTCACCCCACCTGACCAACATCAGATGGCACACCGATTTTCACACTTCCCCTGACCAACATCAGATGACACTTGCCCGATGAACGCAAATGGACACAGATGGGAGGGTTGCGGGTGGAAATTGAGCGGGCTAAAAAGTCGTTCTGAAAAACCCGGGCACGATTCATTTCTCATTTGCCATCTGCGTTGATCTGCGTCTATCTGCGGTTTCAACTACACAGATTTCCGGCCTAAACGTAGAGGTAAACGTAAATGGCAAAGGCGATGGCGGCGACTCCGGCCACCGCGGCGATGGTCCAAAGAAAAGTCCGCTTGCGCGCGGCGATGGAAAAAGTGGCGATGATGACGGCCATTTGCGCGGCGAGCATTCCGTAGAAAAATTTCTCGCTGCGGCGATGATGACGTTCGGCGGTGGTGTTGCTTTTGCGGACTTGCAGTTCGTAAATGTTGGCGATGGCCTGGTTCAATCGCGCCTCGGTTTCGTAGCGCGCGGCGATGTAGCGCAGACGCGCGGCGGTGAGGTCGCGGGTGAATTCCGCGGCGGAACCAGCGACGCTTTTTTCTAAACGGTCAATGCTCTGTCCGATCGGCTTGAACGCTGCATCGAAATCCAGCGCGCGATCGCGGGCGGCTTTGAGCGCGACTTCTAAATCCTGTTCTGTCACCGGGATGAGCAACGTCGAAATTTCGTTTTCTGGTTTGGAATTTTCAACGGCATCCAGCGCGGCCTTCACGTTGGAGTTGAGCGTCAAGGCAGGCGTTTCGGGCAACTCAACTTTTTGCAACGCGGCAATGGCAGTGGAGTCAACTTTGCCCGTTGGATTCAACGTCGCGGCATCGAGCGGACGAATTGGAGTCGTGCTTTGCAAAACATCGAGCGTGCTGCGTTGCATCGCGCCGCGAAGTTTTTTGGCCTGAAAAAAACTCCATTGATCACCCGCCTTGGACTGTTGCTGCGCGGCGAGAGAGCGGTCGTATTGAGCGCGAGTCATTTCACTGGAAGCCAGTCCGGCGAGCATGGTCGCGACCACGGTCATGACCACCGGCGTGGCGATAAGAATTTTTCCCCACTTGGTTTGGGGCAGGTCGGCTTTCAATGCTTCGGGCACTTTGGTTTCCATGAGAATGAAGTTGGCTGGGAGGTTAATTAAAATTCAGCCGGATGCGATGAGAAACACTTTAGCCGCGGCTCGGCAGAGCGCGGGCTGGGGGGTTCTGAATTTTTTTTAGCGCGCGCCGTTTGAAATAAATATCTGCGAAATGGCTGCGCCCTTCCGCTGGCAACTGAACCGCGAGCGTTGCGTTGGAGATCACTTCACCGCGTCAGCGCTCGGCCTGGCGCGCATCGCTTTCCTCTTCGTTTTTTTGGCGTGTTTGCCAGAGCCGTCGCCCTCATCTTTTTTTCCGGCAGCGGGATTAAGTTCGTCGAGAACTGTCTGCAAACGTTTGCGCGCCGACTTCGCTTCGGCCTTTTCGTTTTCGAGGGACACAAGCTTCTCTTCAAACGGCGCGCCGTGCAGGTCGAAGAGTTCGCCGCTTTGGTTGAGCTTCCAGTTCATCTCGCGGACATACCAGTGTTTGCCGAGTTCGACAAAAATCCAATCGCGCGGCTCGCCTTTTTTTCCGCGCAGTTGTGGAGCGAAACTCTGGCCGTCCATCGTCACGCCCTTCGGCAATTTTGCTCCAGCCAGTTCGGCAAAGGTCGGCAGGTAATCACTGAAATCCATGAGGTCGGGTAAAACTTTTCCGGCGGGAGTTGTGCCCGGCCAATTGGCGATCATCGGAACAAGACTGCCGCCTTCGAGCATTTGACCTTTATGACCGGAGATCATTTTTCCTTTTACGGGGGAGCGTTCGAAAGCCGTTTTTGCGGTGCCGTTGTCGCCGACAAAAATGAGCAGTGTATTTTCGCGGAGCTTCAGGCGTTGAAGTTCATCGACGAGTTTTCCGACGAGCTTGTCCATGTACGCAATGTTGTCGGTGTAAAAATCTTTGCTGTCCGGCGCGCTATCGGGTGTGCGGAGAATTTCCCCATGCACATGAGACATGGCGTAATGAACGTAAAACGGTTGGTCGTGATGGCGCGTGATAAAGTCGATGAGAAAATCGTGCATCACATCGGGCATATATTTGTCGCCGAGTTTTTTTTCCTCGCCGTTGAGCGTGTAAGTTTTGCCCCGCGCCTGGCTGCTCCAGTATGTGCCGCTGCCTTGAAAGCGCAAATATTCATCGAAACCGAAATCGCCCGGTTGCAAAGGCAGTTGACTCCACTTGCCGAGCTGCGCGCTGACATATCCCGCAGGCTTGAGGACTTTGGGAAGCATGGTTTCGTTTTCCGGTTTGATGACGTGACCGGTGTCGTTCCCGGTCATGCCGGTGCGAAAGGCGTAGCGGCCGGTGAGAATTTGCGCGCGCGATGGGCCGCAAAGCGGTTGGGCGAAACAATGGGTGAAACGAATTCCGCCTTTGGCCAGCGCGTCGATGCGTGGCGTTTTGAAATTGTCTGCTCCATAACAACTGACGTTTCCGTGGCCGAGATCGTCGGCGAGAATAAAAATGATGTTCGGCTTGGAAGTTTTTTCTGCTGCAACCGCGCTGACGGCGGCCAAAAAAAGAGACGCGAAAACGGAGAGGAATTTTTTCATGTGTTCTTGCAGACGGGAGCGTGGGGAATTTAGTTACACGGTGCCAAAGTAGGGCAGCGCGTCTCGCCTGCCTGGGGTAAAGCGGAAATCAGATTTGGAAATTTCCCCCCACCCCAGACAGGCGAGACGCGCTGCCCTACTTTAGGCCGCACCCATCCCGATAAATTTTCGCGCTACGACCGGAAAAGTTTTTTGCGGCCCGGCAGCAACAGTTTCGGATTTTAGATTTCGGATTTCTTTCGGCTCTCGGATTTCGGATTTCGGATTTAATTCTCTGTGCCTCGTTGCCCGGAGGGTGTGATTTAAACTGGCGGTCAGTTGGTCAGTTGTAGCGCAGGATTGCATCCTGCCGTATCGCAGGTTTTCAACCTGCGAGATTCCGTCTGAACGGGAGACTTTCGAAATCCAAAGACTTTCTCTATTTACGACGTTCAGCCGGTTTCAAACCGGCGATACAGCAGGATGCAATCCTGCGCTACGTGACCGCCACTTGAAATCACACCCTTGCCCGGACCGGCAGCTTGACGCTCACGTGCTGCTCCCGTACCTTGCGCCACAAGTCGGAAAAGATTTTTCTCTATGCAAAATTTTCTCATCCCACACGTCATCGAACAAACCGGGCGCGGCGAACGCGGCTACGATATTTACTCGCGTCTCCTCGTGGACCGCATCGTTTTTCTCGGCACGCCCATTGATGACATGGTAGCGAACGTCATCATCGCCCAACTTTTATTTTTGCAAATGTCCGATCCGAAAAAAGATATTCATCTCTACGTCAATTCGCCCGGCGGCAGCGTCACGGCGGGATTGGCCGTTTATGACACGATGCAATTTCTGACGTGCGACGTGAATACTTATTGCATCGGCCAGGCCGCCAGCATGGGCGCGGTTCTGCTCTGCGGCGGCGCAAAAGGAAAGCGTTACGCGCTGCCCAATTCCAACATCATGATTCATCAAGTCCTGGGCGGCGCGGAGGGGCCGGCCAGCGATGTCGAAATTCGCGTCAAGTACATGCTGAAATTAAAACAGCGTTTGAACAACATCATCGCCAAACACACCGGCCAGCCTTACGACATCGTTGAGAAAGCGTGTGACCGCGATAATTTTATGACGCCCGAAGAAGCAAAAGCCTTTGGCCTGGTGGATGACGTCGTTAAATCGCGAAAGGAAATTCCCAACTTGCCGGAAACCACCTCGGTCATTACGCAATAAAATTTTATGGCGCGCCCGACGAATATTACTCTTTGCAGCTTCTGTGGAAAATCACATGCGGAGGTAAAGAAACTCATCGCCGGTCCGGGCGTTTACATCTGCGACAACTGCATCGCGCTTTGCAAAAGCGTTTTGGACAAGGAACTCGCCGTCGAAAATAAAAAGGCCGCGCCCAAACTTAAAGTGGCCAAGCCAGCGGAGATTAAAAATCAGTTGGACGCGCATTGCATCGGGCAAGACCACGCAAAAAAAACGCTCGCCGTCGCGGTGCACAACCATTTCAAACGCATTTTGCAGGAGCCAATCTTTACCTCAAAAGACCGGGATAATCTGGCGGACGAACCACACGCGGGCGTGGAAATTGAAAAGAGCAACATCCTCCTCATCGGCCCAACTGGTTCTGGAAAAACTTTACTCGCGCGCACGTTGGCGAAAACTTTGGACGTGCCATTCGCCATCGCCGATGCGACGACGCTGACCGAGGCCGGGTATGTCGGTGAAGACGTGGAGAATATTATTTTGCGTCTGCTGCAAAACTCCGATTACGACGTGAAGCGCGCGCAGATGGGAATCATTTACATCGACGAGATCGACAAGATCGCGCGCAAAACCGAGAACGTTTCCATCACGCGCGACGTTTCCGGCGAAGGCGTGCAGCAAGCGCTTTTGAAAATTTTGGAAGGGACGATTTGCAATGTGCCTCCGCAAGGCGGGCGCAAACATCCGCAGCAGGAATACATTCGCGTCGATACCAGCGGGATTTTATTTATTTGCGGCGGCGCGTTTGTCGGTTTGGAAAAAATAATTCAACGGCGTCTCGGTCATCGCGTGATGGGCTTCAACGCCATTGAACAAGGGCACCAACTGTCTGCCATCAATCGCGACAAAGTTTTGGAATTCGTCGAGCCGGAAGATTTGATCAGCTTTGGCTTTATTCCCGAATTCGTCGGGCGTTTGCCAATGATGACGGTGCTGGAAGAATTGACTCAGGAACAACTCGTCCAAATTCTCACCGAAACTAAAAACGCGCTCACGAAACAATTTGCGAAATTAATGGCGATGGAAGGTGTGGAATTGGAATTCACGCCGGACGCGTTGCACGAACTCGCCACCCAGGCGCTCACCAAAGGAACCGGGGCGCGCGCGTTGCGGACTCTCCTTGAAAAATTGATGCTCGATGTGATGTACGAAATTCCCACTAGCGAAGATATTGTTTCGGTCAAGGTCACGCGTCCCGTCGTCCGGGGCGAAACTAAGCCAATCATTCGGCGCAAGCAGGACCAGGCGGCGGCGTGAATTTACGATTTACGATTTACGATTTTGGATTTACGCGCTGCCTGGACGATCAGACACGTTGAATCGGTGATTCCCCCTTTTCCTCGTAAATCGTAAATCAAATTCCACATGCAGTTTGACGCCCAACAATTCATCGCCCATAACGTCCGCGCGATTCCGCGTTCGGGTATTCGTGATTTTTTCGAGATCGTTCAAGGGATGAAGGATGTGATTTCCCTCGGCGTGGGCGAACCGGATTTTGTCACGCCCTGGCACATTCGGGAAGCGGCAATCTACGCGCTGGAACGCGGCAAAACAGGTTACACCTCCAACCTCGGTTTACTGAAACTACGCGAGACCATCAGCGCGAGTCTGCAAAAACATTTTCACGTTTCCTACAATTCGCAGAATGAAATCCTGATCGCCGTTGGAGTCAGCGAGGCTCTTGATCTCGCTCTGCGCGCGCTCATCAATCCCGGCGATGAAGTGATTTATCACGAACCGTGTTATGTGAGCTATTCGCCGAGCATTGCGCTGGCACATGGCGTTCCGATCGCGGTGGCGTGTCGCGCTGAAAATAATTTTTCCGTCACCGCCGAGCAAATTTCCGCCGTCATCACGCCGCGCAGTAAAATTCTTTTGCTCAATTTTCCAACCAATCCCACGGGCGGCACGATGACGCGTGGTGAGTTGGAAAAAATTGCCGCGCTCGCGCAGAAACACAATTTGCTCGTCATCACCGATGAAATTTACGCAGAACTGACTTTCGAAGGCGAACACGTGAGCATCGCTTCACTGCCTGGCATGAAGGAGCGCACGATTTTTCTGCACGGATTTTCCAAAGCTTATGCGATGACTGGTTTCCGAATCGGTTACGCTTGCGGCCCGGCGGAAATCATCGATGCCATGATGCGCATCCATCAATACTCGATGCTTTGCGCGAGCATCATCAGCCAGGAAGCCGCGCTCGAAGCGATCCAGTTTGGCGAGCCGGACACGACGGAAATGCGCGAGCAATATCGTTTGCGGCGAAATCTCATCGTGAACGCGTTCAATCAAATGGGTTTGAAGTGTCATCTGCCGCGCGGCTCGTTCTACGCATTTCCCTGCATCCAATCGACCGGACTGAGTTCAAAAGAGTTCGCGGTGAAATTACTTGAACAGGAAAAAGTCGCTTGTGTTCCCGGGAGCGCATTTGGGCCGAGTGGCGAAGGTTATTTGCGTTGCTGCTTCGCGACTTCACTGGAGCAAATTGAAATCGCGGTGGAGCGAATGGCAAAGTGTGTTTCCGCGACGCGTTCATAAAAACGTTTTTCTGAATTCGGCTGGCCTATGGTATTGTTTGCGCGATGAAAGTCACATTTGAACTGCCGCCGCCGCTCGTGCAAACTCTGCGCTCCCGCGTTTCCATCCGCGACCGATCCAAATTTGTCGCTGATGCGCTGGAAAAGAAATTGAGTGCGCCTGGAAACACTTTGGAAGCAGCCGCGAAGAAAGCCAACACGCTCTACAGAGTCAGCCGCGATATGAAGGACTGGGAGGCGTTGAACGGCTATGAAGATTGAGCGGGGAGAAATCTGGTGGATAAATTTGGATCCTGCTGTCGGGCGTGAAATTAAAAAACGCCGTCCTTGCGTGGTGATTTCCGCCGACGAGATTAACTCGATTCGCGGGACTCCCGTAATCGTTCCACTGAGTTCCTCGCCTGATTCAGCGCCACCCATCGTCCTTGCCGTTCCAAGCGCAGGCCAAGATTCTGTGGCGGTGATTGACCAGATCCGTGCTGTCGATAAATCCCGCTTTGTTTCCCGTCACGGAACGATCTCAACCGCCGACTTAAACAACATTGAACAGGCCGTGAAACAAATCCTGCAACTGCCATAACTCGCTCGCACCCTCCCCGTCGTTTCCAAAGGGAAATTTTCCTTTAACGCAAAGGACGCAAAGGTTCTCGCAAAGGAACGCAGAGAAAAAACTTTGCGCCCTTTGCGTTAACCTCCGCGTCCTCTGCGTTGAAAACCGAAGTTCCAAAAAACCATTTTGTAATCCCGCCGTCCTGACGCATTGTTTGCGTTCTTAAAATGTCCGACCAATCCGCCACCATCCTTTCCGCTTCCGAAATTGAAATTGGTTTTGGCCAGCAGAATATTCTGAACAAAGCGTCGCTTTCCATTCGGGAAGGCGACCGCATTGGCATGGTCGGGCGCAATGGCACGGGCAAATCGACGTTTTTGAAAATTCTCGCCGGGATCATTGAACCGGACGCGGGCCAGGTGGTGCGCTCGAAAGATTTGACGCTCGGTTATCTCTCGCAAGAATTCACTTTGGACGAATCGAAAAACGTTTTTGAAAGTGTGCTGTCCGGCGGGCAATACGTGCTTGACCTGATTCACGAGTTTGAAAATCTCCCGTCGCATTCCAAACGCGCCGATGATTTGGAACATCGCATCGCGCACCTCGAAGGCTGGACGCTCGATTCCCGCGTCAAAGAAACGATGTCGCATCTCAACACGCCCGACGGAGCGCGCGACATCCGGACGCTTTCCGGCGGAGAAAAACGTCGCGTGGCGATGGCGAAGGCGCTCGTCTCGCATCCCGATCTGTTGATTCTCGATGAGCCGACGAACCATCTTGACCCCGAATCCATCGAATGGGTCGTGGAATTTCTTCTCGCTTACACCGGCGCATTTTTGGTCGTGACGCACGACCGATATTTTCTCGACCGTATCACGACAAGCATTGTCGAAGTGGCCAACGGAAAAATGTTTTCCTACGAAGGAAATTACACCGATTACCTTCTGGCCAAAGCCGAACGGCAAACGAGCGAAGAAAAACAGGAACAATCGCGCCAAAATTTCTTGCGCCGCGAATTGGACTGGGTTCGACGCGGCCCCAAAGCGCGCACGACGAAATCCAAGAGTCGGCTCGACCGCTATTTCGATGTCGCGGGCAAGGGTCCGCCACCGAAAGAATTGGAAGTTGACCTCGTCATTCCGCCGCCGCCGCCTCTGGGCAATCGCGTCGTCGATTTGGAAAATGTCGGGATGACACTTGGGGACAGAAAGCTCTTTGAAAAGCTTTCGTTGAAATTTCCGCCGGGTTCAAAAGTCGGCGTCGCCGGGCGAAATGGTTTGGGCAAAACAACGTTGCTCAAAATAATTCTCGGCGAACTCAAGCCAACGGAAGGCACGGTGAAAATCGGTGACCTGACGAAATTCAATTACGTCGATCAATCGCGTTTGCAGTTGGACGAGGAGAAAACGGTTTTTGAAGAACTCGGTCAAGGGAGTGAAGTCGTGCAGTTCGGCGAGCAGAAAATTTCCGTGCGCGCATATTTGCGACGGTTTCTTTTTCCCGAAGATCGCATCATGGCGCAAGTGCGTTACCTGTCGGGCGGCGAGCGCAGTCGATTACTGCTGGCGCGGATTTTGAAAAACGGCGGCAACTTTTTGATTCTCGACGAACCGACGAATGATTTGGATTTGCCGACGCTGCGTATTTTGGAAGAAGCGTTGATTGGATTTGGCGGATCGGTTCTTGTCGTCAGCCATGATCGCTATTTTCTCGACCGCGTTTGCACGAGCATGATCGTGTTTGAAGGAGAAGAACGGATCGCGCACAGCGTCGGCGACTACGAATATTATCTGGAGAAAAAATCGAAAGCGCATGTCGCACCACAAACTTCGGTAGGGCGAGACTCCGTCGAGCCGAAATTAAAATCCCTTTCTGAAAAAGAAAATCCGCTCAAACCGCGTAAACTAAAATTCAGGGAGCAACAGGAATTAGCCGGAATGGAAACCGCCATCCACGCCGCCGAAAGCGAATTCGCCCGTCTCGAAGCCATTTTCGCCGCGCCAGATTTTCACAAACACCACGAAGAACACGCGGAACTTGAAGCGCAGTCGAATGCGGCGAAGCAAAAGATCACGCAGTTGTATGCGCGATGGGAAGAATTGGAAAAGTTGAAAGCATAAGTGAAATAATCCTTCACAAAATTACGCATATTCGATTTCATCAAACCGTTGTAAATACGGCAAAGAATTGGGGTCTGCCCGATCACTGAACTGGGATTCTTGCGGGTTTCTGTCGCTGCGCACGGCGCTGAGTTGGACAGAGCGCGCGAAAGGCTCCAGGATTTTTTTTGGCGAAATAGACCCGCGGTTTGTTCCGTGCAACAGGCGCGCGCTGGAGGGACAAAAATCCACCTCGGGATCGAAGACAACAGACTTCTATCGGGCAAGCTTGGACGAGCGGCACGGAATGCAATGGGCGACGCTGGACGAAAACATCAAGCACAAGGCGGCGTTCCTGGTTCCGAAGAACTCGTGAGGAATTTACGGATAAACCACGCGGAAGAAACGTTGTGCGCCGCTGGTTTGATTTGTGAAAACCAAATTTGTTGTCGTGGAAGTTGCCGTGCCCACCGCCAAAAAGTTCGACAGGTTCGTGCTGGCCTGAACGGAATATGTCACGTTGCTCAGTCCCTGCCAGCGGAGAATGTTGGTCGAAGCCAAAGCTAAAACCGGAGGAGGAACGGTCACGAAATTGGTGACCGTGTAATTGATTCGAAAATCTTTCACCACGCCCATGTGCTGCATTCCGGTCGCGCCGGAATCAGTCGAAACCACAGGAGGCACTTCACTCAATGGCGTGTAAATTCTCGAATCAAAAACCAATCCGTTTGGAAATGTTTGTGAACCGATCACGGTCGACACACGGTTGCTCGCCAACGAGAAACTCGGCAAAACATAATCATACGGTTTGGTGCGACCTAGATTCGTGTCAGGGTCACCTCCCGCGATCGCGTCGGTCGGAATCGGCGTATCGCTCAAAATCGAAGTGAACTTGGTGATGGCTGCCTCTGTTCTCGAATCGGTGTTGAAATCTCCTGCCAGAATCACAAATGAATTCGGAGGGAACGTGCTTTGAATCATATTGGTCAGCGTAGTTGCTTCGATGGAGCGCGAGCTTGCGCCGCCACTGCTGTGCAAATGAACGCTGACGATGTAAATCTCATTGGTGCCGGGAAGATCGAGTTTTGCCCAAACGAATTCGCGGTCAGTCAGTTGAGGGTCGTCCCAGATACCGTTGGTTAAAACAGGAAAACGGCTAATGATTCCGTTGGGAATAGTTTTTCCACTTTCGCGAAAGTAAACAAAGTTGGTTCCGAAAGTTCCGTCAATCATTTCACGAAACGCGGCGGCAGTATTGATTCCAAGTCCGTTCGTGCTCGCATAATTAAATTCCTGCACGGCCACAATGTCGGGCTGCAATCCTTTCAAAATATTCAGGCCGGGACCTTCGTAACGTTGAAAATTTCCGCTGGTTAAATTGGCAGCCATTACACGAATCGTTGAATTCGTGGCGACGATAACCGGGGCCTGGCTGCGTGCGTTTGCCACGGTGAAATAAAATCCGGCGGCCAAAACGGTTTGCAGAAAAATTCTCATGGCGGTCGGCCCATTATACGCGCCATTCCTGCAAAACAAGAAAGGTTCGATGGCAAACTTTGGAGTGCGGGGACATGCTCCCGCTTTTCCTACACTTTGAATCAGGGTGGAGCGCCATCCAAATTCCGGATTTTTGTCTCTGGTGAAACGCGAAGGAAAGGCGGCGTCATGCCGCCGCAGTCCACACGTGAATATTTTCCAGCGTGACCGGCAAAATCCTTCATGGCATCGTGCGCGCGTGACGACGACCGATGCCGCTGAACTTCTGAAAAAATTTCGCGCCGGAAAAATTTCGCTGGAAAAAGTGCTGCAGGTTTTTCAGGGCGCGCCCGTGGTTGACCTCGGGTTTGCGGAAGTCGATATCCACCGCGCACTGCGAAAAGGTTTTCCCGAGGTAATTTTCGCGGCGGGGAAAACTCCGCGACAAGTTGCACAAATTGCCGCGGAAATTTTTTCACGCGAAAAACGTTTGCTGGTAACCCGCGTGACACCCGAGCACGCGAAAGAGTTGAAACGGAAATTTAAGATTGCGGTTCATCACAAGATGGCCCGCTGCGTGACCGTCGAAAAAACTTCTCAAACACAACGCCCCGGAATTATCGCGGTCGTTTGCGCGGGCACGAGTGATTTGCCAGTGGCGGAAGAAGCGGCCGTCACCGCGCAAATCATGGGAAACAAGGTTGAAAGAATTGTCGATGTCGGCGTGGCGGGATTGCATCGGCTCTTAGGCAAGATGGAAATTATCCGGCAAGCCAACGTCGTCATCGTCGTCGCCGGAATGGAAGGCGCGCTGCCGAGTGTGGTGGCGGGATTGATTTCTAAACCGGTGATCGCCGTGCCGACGAGCGTGGGTTATGGCGCAAGTTTCGGCGGGCTGGCCGCGTTGCTTGGAATGTTGAACAGTTGCGGCAGCGGCGTGACGGTGGTGAATATTGATAACGGTTTTGGCGCGGGCTACGCCGCCAGCCAAATCAATGTGCTGGCTAACTCCTAAGTTTCACCGGGGAACAAACCACGCGACCTTCCAGTCCGCGGATTTTTTGCGGTAGCGAAAAGAGGTTTTTTGCTGACCCTCAATGCGCAGGCGCTTTTTTCAAACTGTGCCGATGGGCGATGGAATACATTAAAATGGCGCCGAGGATGGCAAATGGAATCATGTAATAAAAATAATAGTTCCAACCTTTGTGGTCCAAAACGTCGCCCAACCCTTTGATGGCCAGTGCCGCTCCGAAATATTGACAGGCGTCGATGCAACCGGAGGCAAACGCGGCCATTTTGCGCCCGCCGATGTCCATCGCCGATGACTTCCGCGCCTGCGCTAGTGGCGAGTTCATTTAATTCATCCAGAGAATCGCGGACATCGAAAGTGGAGCGCGATTTAAGTTCGAGGCCAATGAGGAAACCCGTTCGGTGCGTTGGTGATTCGAGAGGAGCGCTTTCAATTCTTAAATTTGGTCAGCGCAAAAGTAGCATGAATTGGCGGAGAAGAAAGCGGGTGTTCGGTCGTGCATGTCGGCTCGGTTCAGTTCCGCTCCTTAGTCTGCGTGGCCCTGGGCAATTGGCGTTCGAGCCGGAGAATCGCATTTTCAAGTTGCAAGAGATGCTTCTCGCGTTCCAGCCGTTCGCGTTTCGCTTAAGAGTTCAAAGTTGTGAGCAAGCTGATTGAGGGCGCGTTGCACGTCATTCATCTCCTCGCGAAGTTGCGTGACTTCACTGCGCAGTTCGCTCACGTCCCGCGCCAGAAACAGCGTGCCGCGAAATATTTCAAAGAGTTGCTTCCACACGTCGCAAGACCTCCCAGGTATCGCTCATAGTGCGATGCGATGAAGCGCGAAGGCGTTCGGCCTTTGCCTGACTGCGGCGAATTTCTTTTTGAATTTCTTTAAATTGCCGCAAGCTATCGTCAATCAAGTCGCGGTATTTCGCTTCCTGTTTATCCACGCCACTTGCAGCAGAAGCTTTTGTCGTCATGTTGGAATTGTATTCCAGAGGACGGTGAAAGCAACGGCCTTCTGAAATCTAACTCGGAAAAATCCACTCGAAGATCGGCGGCAAAAGCGGCTTTTTTCGGAACCTCAATGCGCAGGCGCTTTTTTCAAACTGTGCCGATGGGCGATGGAATACATTAAAATGGCGCCGAGGATGGCAAATGGAATCATGTAATAAAAATAATAGTTCCAACCTTTGTGGTCCAAAACATAGCCAAGCCCTTTGATGGCCAGCGCCGCTCCGAAATATTGACAGGCGTCGATGCAACCGGAGGCGAAAGCGGCCATTTTGCGCCCGCCGATGTCCATCGCCGCCGCTGGGCCGAGGAGGGAATGGGTTGAGTTGACGGTGAATGAAACCAGCACAAAAAAAAGTAGCGCGAGGTTCACGGTATGCACCTGCGAAGCGATGAGCAGAACAAACACTTCGATGAAATAAATTCCCGCCGCGACGGGAGCGCGTCGCGAATGAAAAAACCGGTCGGAAATCCAACCTGAAAGAAGCGAACCGGCCGACGCCACAAACGGGATGAGAAAACCGAGCCATTGGAATTTCGCGCCCGTCATGTCCAGTTTGTAAACTTCCTGAAAAAAACGCGGGAACCATTGGTCGATACTTTGGCGCACGGCTCCGGTGCAGGCGTAGGCAGCCGCCACCACCCAGACAGCGTGGTTGCTGACGATATGTTTGAAAACGATCTTCAGTTCGGTCCGCACGTCGATGTCAGCATGATCTGCTTCACCGGCGAATTGGTTGTGATAACCGCATTCTTCCGGCGTGTCCTTTACGGTGAGAGCGAGGACGATGGCGACGACGGTCGCGACACCAGCGGGGATCCAAAACAACCAGCGCCAATGTTGCGGCGGAACGTGCCACATCGCGAGAAATGTAAAACCAGCGAGCAGCGCGGGAAGAAGTTTATTGGCGACCAGGCGACCGAGATTGATCATGAAACCAAAAATTCCGGCAAAGGTGCCGCGCTGTTTTTCACTGAACCAGGCGCTATTGATTTTGATAAAACCCGGCGAGCCGAACGCTTGCACGTAGCCGTTCAAACTCCAGAGCAGAGTAAAAAGCGAAAGCAATCCCCAGAAGGAAGCTGCGCCGAAAAGCAGATTGACCGTGACCGTTCCGGCCGCCCCGATGAGCATGGCGCGTTTGCCGCCGATGCGGTCGGTGAGCAAGCCGTTGATAATTTGGCCGCAACCGTAGGCGACGAAGTTGGCCGACAAAATCGTGCTCATGTCCGACTTGGTGAAATGGAATTCGTCGGCGATGGCTTTGTTCGCGTAGGAAAAATTGTAACGGCAGAGGTAGTAGCTCGTGTACATCAAACCGACGACCGTCCAATTCAGGCCGCGGCGGGCGCGGAAGCCGGGAGGATATTTACGAGGGCCAATATCCAAGGCATCGGTCGAATCCATGAGCCGCCGAGCGTAGGAAAAGAATTTTCAACCGGCAATGAAAATGAAAAACTACCGCTGCTTTGCGCGAATATCGGCTCAGCTGATAAGTCTCCGATTAACGAAGCAACTCGAGCCGTGCGATTCGTTCTTCCAGTGGAGGATGGGTGGAAAAAAATTGCATCATGCCGCCCGGTTTGCTGGAAATTTTTAACGCCTGAAATGCGGGGGAACTTTTTCCTTCGATCGCGCGTTCGTGAAAACGTTGCAAACCGCGCAATGCAGAAATCATATGCTCTTTTCCAGCGTAGCGAGCGCCGCCTGCGTCGGCGCGAAACTCTCGCCAACGCGAAAACCACGCCACCACCACCATGCCTAAAAGAGAAAACACCACTTCGAAAAGCATCACGAAAACATATTGCATCATGTAGGAACTCCCGCGGCTATCGCGGGAACGAAGCGCTTGCGAAACGGCAAACGCCAGAACACGAGCAAGGAACATAACGAACGCGTTAATCACTCCCTGAAGCAGTGTCATCGTCACCATGTCGCCATTGGCGATGTGAGCGATTTCGTGGCCGAGGACTCCTTCGATTTCTTCGCGTCGCATCGAGTTGAGCAAGCCGGTGGAAACCGCCACGAGCGAACGCGATTTTGTCGGGCCGGTGGCGAACGCGTTGACTTCGGGAGATTCGTAAATGCCGACGTGCGGTCTCTCGGGAAGCCGCGCCGTCTGCGCGAGACCGTAAACCAATTCGAGTAATTCGCGCTGGTCAGGATCGGAAGTCTTCGGATCAATCACCTTGACGCCCATGAACCACTTGGCCATGACACGCGACAGAGCCAGGGAAATAAATGCGCCGCCCATGCCCCAGATAAAACAAAAGAGAAGAAGTCCCGAGTAACCTTGATTGCCGAGCCGTCCACGAACTCCCAGCAGATTCAAGATGATGGAGATGGTGAGAACGATCAAAAGGTTCACACCGACAAACAACAAAACCCGCTTACTCATTTGCAAAAATTTCATAATTCGATTTCTAATTTCTCCGTGTTGGACTCATTTGCAACCGAGATGTTCGATGAAACTGGCGGCGGGGAACCACCCTAACCTTGCAGAAGCCTGCGCCACGTAGCGCACGAATCTTGCGTGCCGGTTACGGGAGCTTCCAGCCACCAGTTGAATTCTAAACTTCGAGAGCTTTTTCAAACTTCGTCAGATTACGCATTCCCGTGGCGGTGACGTGAGCGACATCTTCCAAACGAACCCCGCCGAGTTCGGGGTAGTAAAGTCCCGGCTCAACCGTCACCACGTGGCCCGTTTTCAAAACGTCATTGGAACTTGAACCCATCCTGGGCGCTTCATGTATTTCCAGGCCAAGTCCGTGACCGGTTCCGTGAAAAAATCCGCGCATCCGCCCTTTGCTTTTTCCCGTTTTGTAACCTTGGCTTTCAAAAAATTTCTGGATCGCCTCATGAATTTCTTTGCCGGAAGCGTTGTGCCGAATTTTTTGGAACGCGATTTTCTGCCCTTGCTCGACGGTGCGATAAAGTTTGCGAATCGCTTCGCTGGCGCGGCCTTTGACCACCGTGCGCGTGATGTCCCCGAAGTAACCGGTTTTTTGCGAGCGCGGAAAAACATCGAGAATGATCGGCTCGTTGGCGCGCAAAAGGCCATGACCACACTCATGCGGATCGCAACCTTGCTTGCCGCCGGCCACGATGGTGTGGCTGGCCAATCCGCCTGCCTGAATAATGGCAACGTCGATAATGGCGCGCAGTTTTTCAGAGGTGAGCGGCACGTTGTGATAAATCAACTTGCGATCTTTCACGGAAATTTTTGCGGATTTAATCGCGTGGATTCCTTCGGCCAAACCGACTTCCGCCATCATCAGCGCCGCGCTGATTTTTTTTATTTCGTCCGCCGTTTTAATTTCGCGTTGCGGAAAAAACGCGCCTTCACGAACTTTGATTTTGATTCTCAGGCGGCGCAATTCCCGCGCCAGCCCGTGTGGGAAATTATTGGGGACGAAAACTTTCTTGAGTCGTTTTTCGCGAAGCAACAGATGAATGACTTGGGCCAGACCGGGGGATTTTTTCCCAAGCCGTTTTAATTTCCGCTGATATTGACTCAAGGAAATCACGCGACATTGCCCCGCTTGTTTTCGGGCGCGGTCGATTTCCAAATCGTTCATCACCACGTGAGATTTGCCGAGCACGCGCAAAAAAATAAATGGGTCCGGCACAAACATGCCGACGGCGTAAAGCATGTTCGCGTCGTGCTCGCTATCGGCCACGATGAGGAGATTGTCCCGATTCATAGGAATAATTCTAAACCCCAAACAAGCGATCACCCGCATCGCCCAAGCCCGGAACGATGTAGCCTTTTTTATTCAAGCAACGATCAATCGCTGCCGTAAAAATCGGAAAGTTGCCGCAATGTTTTCGGACATGGGCAATGCCTTCGGGAGCGGCGATCAAATTCACCATTCGCAAATGTTTCGCTTTGCGTTCGCGCAACAACTCGACCGCTGCGACGGTGCTTCCGCCCGTGGCCAGCATCGGATCAATCAAGAGCACTTCAAAGTCACTCAAATCTTCCGGCAAACTTTTGTGGTACGACGTCGCCAGCAAAGTTTCTTCTTCGCGTTTCAATCCGATGAACCCGACGCGCGCGTGCGGAATTAATTCTAAAATGGAATCGAGCATGCCCAATCCCGACCGCAGAATCGGCACAAGAACAACTTCGCGTTGCAGTTGGCAACCCCGCGTGCGGCCGATCGGAGTTTTGACTGTGATCGGTTTCACTGCGAACGAGCGAGTGGCTTCATGCACCATCAGCGCGGCGATCTCGCGAAGGGCGCGGCGAAATTCCTGCGGCTCGGTGCGCTCGTCGCGCAGCCGCGTGAGATTATGCTGCACCAGAGGATGGGTGATGACCGTGACCCCTTTCACGCGTTCAAGGCAAAGTAATGGGCGCGATAAAATAAAGACGGCCGATTTGCAATTTGGGGAAATCAAGGCCGAGATCAACTTTGATCGTTGCCGCAGGCATTTCGGTCTTGCCAAAAAGTCTGAAAAGATTTCCCAGACCAAATGGTTCTTCGTAGTGGATCAAATTGGCTTTTTCGGCGTGCCCAAGTTCGCCCGCGCGCTCCACGGCTTTTCTGAAATTCCCCAGTTCATCGATCAGCCCGAGGTCCAACGCCTGCTTTCCAGAAACGACCCGGCCGTCTGCGTAATCAATCCAATCCGAGGCGAGCGAATGACCTTTGCCTTTATTAGAATTATTGGCTTCGCGACGACCCGTTGCGACCACGTTGGTAAATTTTCCGTAGGTTTCCATGATCAATGACTGGACCATTTCGCGTTCGTCGTCGGGAATTTCGTCTTCCTTGCGATCGCCGCTCAACATATTTTTGTGTTTGCCACTTTTGTAAACTTCGGGACGCAGCCCAATTTTATCCATCAGCCCGCGGTAATTGTAACCGTGCATGATGACGCCGATGCTGCCGGTGATGGTCATTTCATTGGCCACGATCCAGCGGCACGGCGCGGAAATATAATAACCGCCGGAAGCGGCCAATGATCCCATCGACGCGACGACTGGTTTTTTATTTTCGATTTGGAAATCGCGGATCAAATTATAAATCTCATCCGAGGCCAGCACTTCGCCGCCGGGAGAATTAATTTTCAGCACCACGGCCCGCACTTTCGGATCATGCGCCGCGCTCTTCAGTTGGTCCTGGATTGATTCAACCATGCTGCGTCCGCTTCGCCCCATCGGGTAGCTGGCGATGATTCCTTCCACTTCGATGATCGCGATTTTTTTGTTCGAGTGATTATCTTCGAGTACGATTTCATCGAGACGCTGTTCGCCTTGGGGAACAGCGCGACCGGACGGGGCAAATCCGCCGAAAAAGGAGCGCGCGTTGCGCACCAAACTGAATCCCAGCGCGATCAGCAAAAGCAGTGAAAAAATTTTCCAACCGCGTCCGGTTTTTCGAGGGCGCGTTGACGGTGGCGGCGCGATGATCGGCGGAGGTGACGGTGGAGTTGCGAACGGCGGAGTCCCGGAAGGCGGTATATTGTCATCCATAATTTGCAAAAACTACGGCAACAGAATTTCTCGCGCAAGAGGGGATTCGCAGAACCGTAGCGCAGGATTGCATCCTGCTGTATCGCCGGTTTGCAACCGGCAGGACGTGGGAAAAACTCGGCCCACTCGAATCATCGAAACCGCTGCAGGTTCAAAACCTGCGATACGGCAGGATGCAATCCTGCGCTACGATGCTGCGCCGCTTTGCCACGCGCTGCTCCAACGCCAATCTTCGGGCGCGCGACACAAGCCTGCTTTGACGGGATTATTTATGATGTAACGAACGATGCGCGCTTTTTCTTCATCGTCGCGAATCCAATGATCTTACGATTCCCGTTGCCAGAAGTCCTGGCCCGTCCTTGCCAAAACTTTATTTGCTTCGCGAGACGTGAACCGTTTCCAGCTATGAAGAATATCTCCGAGCAGATGATTGGACATGGGCCAAACCACAGCGTGAACGTGGTTGGGCATGACGACCCATGCGCGCACTTCGTAGCGCTCCCCTTCGAAGTGGCGCAATGCTGCGGCGACCACATCGGCAGTTTCCGGTTGCCGCAGCCAGCACTCACCGGTTCCCTTGTCCAGATAACGTTCCAAGTCGCGCTGATAATCTCGTTCGATGAGTTCCAGTGTGTCCGTTGGTTGCTTCACCTGTCCCAACGCGCGGATTCGTTCCGCGCGCTTCTGCTGAAATGCCAACAAAATTTCTCTGGGCAAACTGTCGGCTAATCTGAACGTGACGAAATAACTTGCGCCCTCGCGTTTTACATGCGGCAAAAAACCGCGGCTATGAATTCCGCTGCGAAGTTTATTGGGTGTTTCGCGCGGCGCGCCGTCCGACCGCAACTCATATTCGACGCGCTGAAGTTTTGGATTCGGTTCCGGCCTGAACATGTATGCGAAATTACGAATTGGCCCCAAAAGATTCAATTGTTTTGACCGTAGCGCAGGTTTGCAACCTGCCGTATCGCCGGTTTGCAACCGGCAGGACGCTGAAAAACCTCGCCCTCGAAACATCGAAACCGCCGCAGGTTGAAAACCTGCGATACGGCAGCTTGCAAAGCTGCGCTACGATGTGTCGCCGGTTCACCTTGAGCAACACGCCTCGACAACCCCGGTTGCTGCGGCCTATCTTCGCCGAGAATGTCGCTTGCAAAAAATTCACTCACGATTGCGGGCCGGCAATTCCGCTCGCGTCTGTTCCTCGGCACCGGAAAGTTTTCAGCGCCCGAAGTTATGCGCCAAACTTTGGCCGCCAGCGGAACGGAGATCGTAACCGTCGCCTTGCGTCGCGCGGACTTGAGCGGCAAAGGCGATCCTTTCGCGAATATTTTGGAATTCATCGACGCGAAAAAATATCTTCTCCTCCCAAACACCAGCGGCGCCATGAATGCCGATGAAGCGGTTCGCCTCTCACGCCTGGCCGTTGCCGCCGGTTTGCCCAACTGGATCAAACTGGAAATTCATCCCGACCCGCGCTACTTGCTGCCCGATCCCGTCGAGACTTTTAAAGCCGCCGAAATTTTGGTGCGCGAAGGTTTCGTCGTTTTGCCCTACATCAATGCCGATCCCGTTTTGGCCAAACGTTTGCAGGACATCGGTGTCGCGACGGTAATGCCGCTCGGTTCGCCCATCGGTTCAAATCGCGGCATCGAAACGCGCGCGCAAATTGAAATCATTATCGTGCAAGCCACCGTCCCGGTGGTGGTGGATGCTGGACTCGGCGCCCCCAGCCACGCCGCCGCCGCGATGGAAATGGGCGCGGATGCCGTGCTGGTCAACACCGCCATCGCCGTCGCGTCCGATCCGTTGCGTATGGCGAATGCATTTAGAATGGCGGTCGAGTGCGGGCGTGACGCTTATGAAATCGGCTTGGCTGCGGAATCGGAAATGGCGAGTGCGACCAGTCCGTTGACCGGGTTCTTAAATTAACGAATCCGGCTTGGCCCATCGTTGCTTGAAGAGCAAAGGTCTTATCATTTACTTCGGTTTGCTCCTGCTGAATTTCTTCCGCAAATTAATTGCCGCGTCGAGCCAATTGTTTGGCCAAACGAATCGCGGAGATCATGCTGGAAGGATTGGCGCAGCCTTTCCCGGCAATGTCGTAAGCCGTGCCGTGATCGGGCGAAGTCCTGACAAACGGCAAACCCAAAGTCCAATTCACTCCATTGTCGAACGCGATCATTTTCAGCGGGATCAAACCCTGGTCGTGATACATCGCCACCACCGCGTCGTAGTCGCCGCGATAGGCGTGATGAAAAAGCGAGTCAGCCGCGAATGGTCCAGACACGTCCAACCCATTTTGCCGTGCGGCCTCGACCACTGGCGCAATCAAAACAGTTTCTTCCGTGCCCAATTCTCCTCCTTCGCCGGCGTGAGGGTTGAGTGCGCAAACGCCGATCCGCGCTCGCGCCAAGCCGAGGTCTCGACACGCTTTGGCCGCGAGGGAAATGGCCAATTCGATTTTCTCCCCGCGCAATTGAGTTGCGACCAGTTTCAGCGGGAGATGCGTCGTCGCCAAAGCCACCCGCAACCAGCGGCCACGATCATCCTGTCCGAGCAACATCATGGCGGTTTGGTTTGTGCCGGCGAGTTGAGAGAGAAATTCCGTTTGCCCGATGAACGGCTGGCCGCTGCGCAAAATCGATTCCTTGCTCAATGGCGCAGTGACCAGCGCTTCCGTCTCCAATCGCAAACAGCGTTGCGCTCCATCGGTCAACCAGGCGATGGCCGCTCGTGCCGCGACGGGGGAACCGGGCGACAATTCTTTCGGCAGAGAATCGGGCAGTGGATTGTGCACACAAAAACGGCCCAAGGATTTTTGTGGATCATCTGTTTCCAATGGGAGGTTCAAACCGAGTGTTTGGTTGAGACGTTGAGTGAGTTCAACATCTCCGATGAGAAGATAGCGGCAATCATCCGCAGTCATTTCCGCCGCGAGGGCCTTGAGCGTGACTTCCGGCCCGATGCCGGTCACGTCTCCGAGCGAAATAGCAATCCAACCGGTCATAAAAATTTCGACATGGTGATTTGAATTGTGCGCTTGTAGCCGCCGATGTGAGGAGGCGGATTTTGACTTAACGACCAGGGATCCGCCTCCTCACGTCAGCGGCTACCGTCTCACTTCAAAAATATCGCACGTAGGCTTTGCTCTTGAGCCGATCGATCCACTTTTTGTGCAAGCGGGCCGACTCCTGGTTCATCAAAGTTTTTTCGATTTCCGCGCGCACTTCATCGAGCGAGCGGATATGAGTCGGACGAACTTCATCCACTTGAATTAAAAAACAGGCTTCTGGAAATTCGATGACCCCGCTTCTTTGACCCGCCTTGAGCGCGAACGCCGCATCGACCAATTCTTTTTTCAAATCGCTCTTGCCCCGCTCGATCCAGCCGCGATCTCCGCCTTCACTCCGCTGTGAGCTTTGAGAATAGATCGTCGCCATCTCCGCGAACGAAGCGCCTTCTTCAACTTTTTTCAAAACTTCCTCCGCGATTTTTTTCGCCGTGCCCGGCGGCGCGTTTTCGGGTTGATTGAGCACAATCATGCGCACTTTTATCTGGTCGCTTAATTTGAAATCGTCCTGATGCTCTTTGTAATAGGTCTCGATTTTGTAAGGAGAAATTAAAATTTTTTGCGCGGAAAGATTTTGTTGCCGCAAATAATCGACGATGATTTTTTCGCGCTGCTGCTGGCGAAACGCTTCAAAAGTCAGCCCTTCCGCCTGGAGCGTCTTGGTCATCTTCGCGCGGTCTCCGTAAAAATTTTTGCGAATCTCCTCGCGCACCGCGTCGTCAATAAAACTTTCCGGCAAATTATATCCAGCGCGTTTGAACTCCGCCAAAATCAGTTGCCGCTCGACCAACTCTTCCATTTGCCGCGTGCGCAATTCCTGGAGCTTCTGTTCCAAAACCGCCGGCTCGTTGCGATATTGCCGCTGGATAATTTCGTAGAACGGCGCCAGACCGCGCTCAACCTGATCGTAGGTAATGACCGCGTCGTTGACCACCGCGTTGATCCCGTTGACGAGGGCGGCTTGAACGATTCCGCCAAAACAAAGCGACGCGGCAAAAATAATTCGAGAAATTCTCATGGCGATTTCGATAGTAAACGCGAGGAAATGAACGTCAAGCGCGCCGCGTTAGTAGCGCAGGATTGCATCCTGCCGTATCGCAGGTTTTCAACCTGCGAGATGCCGCCAGAACGGGAGACTTTCGAAAACCAAAGACTTTTTCTATTTGCGACGTTCAGCCGGTTTCAAACCGGCGATACCGCAGGATGCAATCCTGCGCTACGTGAACGCCACTTGTAAACACACCCGCTTTGGACGGGTAGCCTCTGCCTCCGGCGGGTGCGAAATCATTTCGATGTTCAACGTTCGGGTTTAATTTTTCCCACATCGAACACGAACTGCGCGAAGCGTCTTGGACTGCGCCAGTCCTCTGGCGCTTTGAACGGCTAACTCTAAAAAGCGGTAGAGGACTACCGCAGTCCAAGACGCTCCGCGAATTTCGACGATGCTGGAACGGCGCAACGCCGGCGACAAATCCTTCGGCCAAAAACATCTCACGTGCTAAACTCCAGCCATGCCGTTGAGATTTGATGAAGCGACAAAAATTCTGACCGTATCCGTCCGCGAACTGACGGAAGAGGAAGGCTTTCATCGCATCGGATTTGAGCGCGGCGAATCCTGGAACCGCCTTGGACTCGGCGCGGAATTGCACACGGGGATTTTGGAAAAACGCTGCCAGGCCGACGTCAAATATTCCCGTGAGATTTCTCTCGAAACAAAATTTTCCCTCGGCGATTGGACGGCCATCGTCACGGGCCGGCTCGACGGATGTTTTCAACGCGACGACGGCTCATGGCTCATCGAAGAATTTAAGTCCTCCTATTCGCCCTCCGCGCACGTCCGGCCTTTCGGACAAAGTTTCGAGCGCCACTGCCGACAGCTTTTAATTTATTGCCATCTCTGGCGGCAACTCGGTCACTCGCCCATCTTCGGTTCTCTCGTTTACGTTGATCTCGCGACGGGAAAAGAATTTCCGTTTGAAATTTCCTACGACGAAGCAGCGCAACAAAAAGAAATCGAATCGCGACTTCGACGTCTCGTGGCCGTTTGGAAATCCGAAGAAATCATTCGCAAAAAAAAGGCGACGATTGCCGCGCATCTCCCGTTTCCGCACGACTCGCCTCGGCCCGGTCAGGTGAAATTGATCGACGCCGTCCAACAAGCGGTCTGGGTGCGCGAAAATTTGCTGGCGGAAGCGCCGACCGGTTCTGGAAAAACTGCCGCCGGAATTCATCCAGCCCTGGTGGAAGCGCTGTCGAGCGGGAAACAACTTTTCTTTCTCACCGCAAAAACATTGCAGCAGAAAATGGCGTCAGACGCGCTCGTCGCCATGAATCGGGAAGGTGGATTCCGCACGTTGCAAATGCGCTCGAAAGAAAAAATGTGCGCCAATGACCGGGTGATTTGCCACGAAGATTTTTGTCCATACGCAAAAAATTATCCTGAGAAAATGGAGAAATCCGGACTGCTCGAACGCCTGCGCGAAACGCAAACGCACCACGATCCGAGCGCCGTTTTTGCAGAAGCCAAACGCGAAAAAGTTTGCCCCTTTGAAGTGCAACTGGAATTGGCTGCACGCGCCGATGCCGTTGTGGCGGATTACAATTACATTTTCGATCCGGGCGTTTCGATGAAGCAACTCGAAGATTTGGAAAATAAAATTCTAGTTGTGGACGAAGCGCACAATCTGGCGGACCGCGCGCGACAAATTTTTTCGCCGGAACTGCGCGAGGAGATTTTTCAAAGCGCGTGGGAGGGATTGCCCGCCCTCACCGGATTGTCCGCCCTCACCCCAGCCCTCTCCCCCAGGAGAGGGAGTATTCGCGCACAGCGGAACCTTCGATCAACGCCGCACCAACAACCAACGCCACCCAAATTCACCCGCGAACTGCGAACCGTTCTCCCTCTCCTCGGGGGAGAGGGCCGGGGTGAGGGCGAGCGTTTTGTGGACAAAGATTTGGGACAAGGGCTTTTCACTTTGGAACAGCCTGCTGACCAAACCGATTATTTGTTCAATCAAATCCGCGACACCTTCGCGTCCGTCATCGCGCTGCTCCACACGACGGCAGAAATATTGTCGGGAGAAACCGCCATCGCCGAAACAACGCCGCCAATCAAGGAACTTCGCCAAATCTGGAAGGAGTGGGAGCCGCGATTCATCCGGTATCTTTCCTGGAAACGCGAAAACAAAATCGCCGCAGCGGAGGATTCTATCCTCGATTGCCACTTTGCTCTACACCGATTTCTCGCGACGCTAAATTTATTCGGTCCCGGTTTCACCTCTGTCGTTGAGCGAACGGACAAAGGAATTCGACTCGCGCTGGTCTGCCTCGATCCCGCGCGACCGCTCGCGCCGATTTTCAAGTCCGCCGCGTCCACCATCTTTCTCTCCGCCACGCTGCAACCTTTTGAAACGACGCAACGGGTTTTGGGTCTGGCGCGCGAGAAAACCAAATCGATTTCTCTGCCGCCGCCGTTTCCACGCGAGAACCGAAAAATTTTAATTGTCCCGCAAGTGCGAACGACTTTTGCCGCGCGCGAAAAAAACTTTCCGCGCATCGCCAAACTGATCGCTGAAATGGCTGACGCTGTTCCCGGAAATGTTCTGGCTTTATTTCCGAGCTATACTTTTTTGAGCAAGGTCGCCGATTTGATGCCGCCAACTTCCGCGCGACTTTTGCGGCAGCGGCCCAACGTTCCGGATGTGGAACGCCAGGAGATTTTCCGCGCGTTGTCCGCTGCGAAATCGGAAAAAGTTCTTCTCTTTGCCGTTCTCGGCGGGATGTATGCCGAGGGCGTGGATTATCCCGGCGAACTTCTGTCCGGGGTTTTTGTTGTGTCGCCTGCGCTACCCCAGGTTTCCTTCGAGCGCGAATTGTTGCGCCGCTATTTCGATGAGCAGGAGCAAGCCGGTTTCGGCTACGCCTATTTGCAACCCGGCATGACTCGCGTCATTCAAGCGGCGGGACGACTGATTCGCAGTGAAACCGATCGCGGCGTCATCGCGCTGATTTGCCAAAGATTTTTGCAATCGCCGTATGCTGATTATTTGCCGAAAGATTGGTTCGATGAAACTCCGGCGGAATTAATCGCGCAAAATCCTGCGGAGGAAATCCGAAATTTCTTCGACACGGAGAGGTTTGCCTGAAAAAATCAACCTGCTAGTTTATCGCCCTTGATGAAACCAAAGACCGATCCCGTGGTGGAATTTTATTTGCGCGATGTTGACCGCACATTGCTGCGGGAAAACTTGAAGCTCACGCCGGGACAACGTTTGGAAAAATTTGTTCGCTTCTCTCGCTTCACCGCGACATTGAAAAGTGCCGGAGAAAAATTCCGCGCCAAGCAATGAGCGCTGAGTTTGATAAGCTATTGCCGGTTCTCGTCCAAGGAGGAGTCGAATTTATTCTGATTGGTGGCGTGGCGGGAATCATTCACGGCTCCGCGCGCGTGACCTACGACGTGGACGTGATTTACGCGCGCAACTCAGTGAATCACAAACGTCTCGTGCAAGCACTGCAACCCTTCAAACCTTACTTGCGCGGCGCGCCGCCTGGATTGCCGTTCACATTTGACGAACGAACGATTCGTAACGGATTGAATTTCACGCTGACGACTGAGCTGGGCGATTTGGATTTATTGGGCGAGGTAATTGGCGGCGGCACTTACCGTGAGTTGATCGCACACAGTTTTGATTTGGAAGCTTTCCACGTAAAATTCAAGTGTGTGGATTTACCGACACTCATCAGACTGAAGCGCGCCGCCGGTCGCCCAAAGGATTTGGATGCGCTGGCCGAACTCGAAGCGATTCTTAGGGAACAAAACGGGTGAATCAAATTTTACCGGCGACGCATCCCCGGTATTCCTTTCGTCCCGCGAATACGCCAATCTTCGCCTTTTGATGGAAAGCGCCCCCTTTTCTAAAGGCCGAATCAAAATTCCTGCCTGCCTGCTTGACACGACCGACACATTTCACGAAGGTCAAAACGTCCGCGAAGTGCGGGCAAACGAACCTATGTAAACCAAAAACAGAAAACCATTTTGCGTAGCTCGGCTACGGTCTCATCGGAAAACCGCGAATTTTACGGAGAAAGACCCTGCCCAAGCACGTGCCACCCGGCGCGGCTTGGAGCATTCTTTCTCCAGGCGCTTCGCGGTGCCTCCGATGAGGGTGCGACAAGTTCGCGCCCTTTTTTATTCCGCAATCCGCAAGTTTCGCATGGAGCAACAAAACAACAGCGAAGTAAAATCATGAAAATCAATTCAATCATAAAAAAGAATGGAATCGGCATTTGGTCGGGCGTCCTGGCAACTATCTTGAGCCTCGCCAGTCTTGTCACTGGCCCGCAAAACGCGACAGCGGACTGTTTACCACCACCGTCAGGTTTGTGGCATTGGTGGTTGGCTGATGGGAACGCTCTTGATAATGCCGGAACAAACAATGGGACGTTGGCTGGCGGCGTTTCGTACGCAGCGGGAGAAGTTGGCACGTCGTTTAACCTGAATGGAACAAATGGATATGTCAGTGTTGGCAGTGGTATCAATCCGACTCAATTCACCCTCAGCGCTTGGATTTATTTGACGTCATACAACACAACTAATGGATTCTCAGCAATTATTACGAAAATTCATAATGTGCCCGGTCATTACTACATGAATTTTGAATTTCGCGTGGAATCGAATGGTCGTCTTCATTTGCATATTCCAAACGGATCGAGTTGGCCCTATGTGGAGTCAGCCACCGTCCTGAGTACCAACCAATGGTACTTTGTCACAGGAACCTATGATGGATCCATAGCCAAACTTTTCATTAACGGTATTCAAGATCCAAACCAATACTCCGGCTCTTATGCTCAAGATGATTCGTCTGTGCAAATTGGAGCACGTCTTGATCTTGATGATGGCAATGTTGTTGTTTTAGATGGTTTTTTTGCTGGAAAAATTGACGAGGTCTCTATCTTTAACCGCGCGCTTACTTCAAGCGAGATTTCAGCAATTTATGCGGCTGGGAATGCCGGAATGTGTGCCAGTCCACGAATCATTAACCAACCTCAAAGTCAGGTTGGTTATTGGGGAAAGAGCGCATCATTTGGCGTGCTTGCGACAGGAACCGCGCCACTGAGTTATCAATGGTTCTTTGGCACGAACCAAATTTTCGGCGCGACGAATACGACTCTTGTTCTTACCAATCTCCAATTCACAAACGCCGGACGTTATGCAGTAGTGGTGGTTAATTCATCTGGTAGCATTACGAGTAACCCTGCGATTCTCACTGTGAATCCTGCGGGTGTTTCCATCGCGCTCTATCCGGGCGTGACGATTGACGGCGTCGTGGGCCAAACCTACGGCATCCAAACAACCCTGGACTTATCCAACACCAACAGTTGGATAGGCGTGACGAATCTCACGCTAAACATGCCGACGGTGATTTGGTATGACTCCCAGCCCGCATCGCTGTCCACGAAATTTTACCGCGTCTTGCCCGGCCCGATTCCGATTCCATGAAGTGCGGGTAGAGGACCAAGCATCGACATTCGCGAAAGGAGCGCGTCCGCATTCCGGGCGCGCGAACGATTCTGCTTTAGCTTTCGTTGACAGAAATTTTTTGTCATACATAATGCCTGACATGAGCGTTATCACTCGCGATTTCATCAAACGGTTCTCCCATTTCAAGCGCCAAGCCGCGACCGGCACAGCGGTTCGATTAGTGGATCGGGAAGGCCGGAGATACATTTTCAAAATGGAAAAATCTTCGCGACACGTCGGCGCTGGGAAAAAGATGTCGAAAGGAATCGCTCTGTCGCCGGCGCCCGTTGAAAAATCAGAATGGAAAGGGATAATGTAAGTGCGCTATCTGCTGGATACTTCGCCGTGGGCAAACAACGTTTTGTTGCCGGAGGTTATTCCTTCACGAATTCAACAACTTCTGGATAGCGACGAGAAAAAAGGGTTATGCCCTGTCAGCCTCTTGGAATGCGCGATCCATCATCGCCGAGGACGTTTGAAATTGGACGGAACGTTGGCTGAATTTTTCAAGCTCGGCCTCGCTTCGGACATGGAGTTGATCGAAATGACTCCTGAGATCGCGGCTTTGACAAATGAACTACCGTCTAATTTTCCGGGCGATCCCTTTGACCGCGTTATTGCCGCGACAGCGCGGGCGTTCCATCTGACGTTGATAACTTGTGATGCCGCGATTCGTGACTCACGCTTTTGCAAAGTAGAATTTTATCCGTTCAAGCCATCGCGGATTAAGAAATAATTTTCCAGTTCAGATTACAGATCCAGCTTTTCGAGAAGTTCTTCCAAGGTCAGTTTGTGATGAGCCGCCACCGGTTTCAAAACACCTCTCGTAAGCGTGCCTGTTTTAAGCGTTTTATGGTTTGGGATAGTAACGTGATGTTTCCCATTTAATTGTGTGGTCAGACGAATGTGGGAGCCGTCTTGACGGACAAATTGATAACCTAAAACACGCAACGACTTGATAAGCTCGGAAGCGTGAACATCCCGTGGGATTTTCATGGAGTAAGCACTTCATCACGCACGAAATGAAGCCGGATAATAGAAGGAGCTTCGCCAACTTCTCCGTCTCCGAAATGGCAATTCACCGCGTCACGAACCATGTGGCGAAGTTCAGGCAAAGTCTCACCTTGAGTCGCTATGGCGTGACCTAAGGCTACCGCCACGTAACCTCCATCCACTTCATCCTCGGAAACCTCGAAAATGATCTCTTTCATGCGCGAATTTTAGGTCAACGGATATTCGCTGGCAAGAAGTCGCTCATCGCCGCAACATCCCCGGCATCACGCCGCCCATCTTCGTCATCATCTTTTGAAACTTGCCCATTTTTTTCATCATCTGTTGCATCTGCGAAAATTTATTCAGCAAGTTGTTCAATTCAGAAACTTGCACGCCGCTGCCCTTCGCGATTCGTATCCGCCTTTTCGCGTTGAGAAGGGCCGGGGTTCGTCGCTCTTGAAAAGTCATTGCGCAAATCATTCCTTCCATACGTTTGAATTCCTTCTCCTGTTTGCCCAGGTCCGCGCCTTTCAACATCTCCGAGCCGCCCGGCAACATTCCCACCACGCTTTCGAGCGAGCCGAGTTTTTTCATCTGGCGAAGCTGTTCCAAGAAATCCTCCAGCGTGAACTGACCTTTGCGCATTTTTTCTTCCATGCGCTGGGCGTCCTCGACATTGACCGCTTCGGCGGCGCGCTCGACGAGACTGACGACATCGCCCATGCCCAGAATGCGCGACGCCATTCGCTCGGGATGAAACGGCTCAAAATCTTCCAACTTTTCGCCGACGCCCATGAACTTGATCGGCTTGCCCGTGACTGCTTTCAAACTCAACGCCGCGCCGCCGCGCGCATCGCCGTCGAGTTTCGTCAAAATTGCGCCGGTGATGTTTAACGCTTTGTCAAAATGCGAAGCGACATTCACCGCCTCTTGTCCGGTCGCGGCATCGAGCACGAGAAGAATTTCCTGCGGCTTGATCAAATCGCGGAGGCGAACCAATTCCTGCACGAGCGGCTCGTCGATTTGCAAACGACCCGCCGTGTCGAAGATCAACGTGTTGCGATTATTTTGTCGGGCAAAATCAAAAGCGTTGCGCGCGATTTTCAAAACGTCGGTTTCGCCGCGCATCACGAACACCGGCAAATCAATTTGTTGACCGAGCGTCGCGAGTTGATCCATCGCGGCCGGGCGATAAACATCAGCCGCCACGAGCAACGGCGCGCGCGCCTGTTTGTGCAAAAGACGCGCCAGTTTTCCGCTCGACGTGGTTTTTCCAGAGCCGTGCAAACCGACCATCATCACGCAAGCGGGATTGCCGGAAAGGTTGAGGGATTGATTGGTCGAGCCGAGCAGATCGACCAATTCGTCGTGAATAATTTTGATGATTTGCTGACCGGGCTGGATGCTTTGCACGACTTCCGCGCCCAACGATTTTTCTTTGACGCGCTCGATGAAATCGCGGGCGACTTTGAAATTCACGTCCGCGTCGAGCAGAGCCATGCGGACTTCGCGGAGAGAATCGGCGACGTTGGTTTCGGAAATTTTTCCGAGGCCGCGCAGATTTTTGAAAGCGTTTTGCAGTTTTTCGCTGAGAGAATCGAACATGAATCGAAATTAAAGTTTAAAGTTCGAAGTTCAAAGTTCAAAGTTGGAGAACGTCGAACATCCAACATCGAACGCTGAACATCGAATTTGAAAACGGCAGGCGCGCGGCGAAGTTTGAACTTGAGTGGAGCGATTGGGTTTGGCTTAATCCGCGCTCCTTGCAAGGTAGGTTACCCAAGTGGCCAACGGGGGCAGACTGTAAATCTGCTGACTTACGTCTTCGATGGTTCGAATCCATCACCTACCACCACTTTTGCGCACGCGTTCATCTGGTAAAACTTTCCGTCCTCGGAATACTCTCATTGAATGAAAAGCAAAGGCACAGTTTATCTGGTCGGCGCTGGACCCGGCGATGCCGGCTTGATGACTTTGCGCGGCGCGGAACTTCTGGCGCGCGCCGACGTGGTGGTTTACGACGCGCTGGTAAATCCCGATTTGCTCCGCCTCGCTGCCAAGTCCGCGGAAATTATTTACGGCGGCAAACGCGCCAACGCCCACGCCATTCCGCAAGAAGAACTCAATCAATTGCTCGTGCGAAAAGCGAAGGAAGGAAAATGCGTCGTCCGTTTGAAAGGCGGCGATCCGTATGTGTTCGGTCGCGGCGGCGAAGAAGCCGAGGAACTGGCCGCAGCGAAAATTCCTTTTGAAGTGGTGCCGGGGATTTCTTCGATTGTGGCCGCGCCGAATTACGCGGGCATTCCCATCACGCATCGCGATCATTGCTCCAGCTTCACCGTCATCACCGGCCACGAAGACCCGACGAAAGACGTGACAAATATTGACTGGGCGCAACTGGCGAAAACGGATGGAACAAAAATCGTCTTGATGGGCGTGGAACGCATTCGCGAAATTGCTGAGAAGCTCGTTGCGAATGGGATGTCCGCCGCAACCCCCGTCGCCATGATTCGCTGGGGCACAACCGGCGAGCAAACTTCCATCGAAGGAACGCTCGCGACCATTGCCGATGTCGTCGCTGACAAGAAATTTTCCGCGCCGGCGGTCACGATCATCGGCGACGTGGTGAAGCTTCGCCGAAAATTAAACTGGTTTGAGAACCGCCCGTTGTTTGGACAACGCATTGTCGTGACGCGCACGCGCGAGCAAGCCAGCCAGCTTTCCAAACAATTGCTCGAACGCGGCGCGGACGTTTTAGAAATTCCCACGATCAAAATTATTCCGCCAACCAGGCAGCGCGAACTAGCCGAAGCGCTGTTGGAATTGAATTCCTATGATTGGCTCGTCTTCACCAGCCCGAATGGAGTGAGCGCGTTTTTTGAATATTTTTTCAAAGCGTTCGATGACATGCGCGACATCGGCGGCGTGCGCATTGCGGCCGTGGGTCCGGCAACGGCGTCGAAGTTGAAAGAGCTTCATCTAAAAGTTGATTTGATGCCGGAAGAATACGTCACGGAAAAAATTGCCGACGCTTTTAAAAAATTTGAAAGCATCGAGAACCTGAAAATTCTTTTACTGCGCGCCGAAGTTGCGAATCCAGAACTCCCGCAAAAGTTGGAGGAGATGGGCGCGATTGTCGATGATGTCGCCGTCTATAAAACCATTCCCGAATCCGAAGACGTGAACGGCGCGGCGGCGAAGTTAATGGAAAGCGGCGCGGACTGGATCACATTCACGAGCAGTTCCACGGTGGAAAATTTTCACGCGCGATTTGATTTGCCCGCGTTGCTGAAAAAATTTCCTAAAACGAAACTTGCCTCCATCGGCCCGGAGACGACGAAAACCATTTTAGAACTTGGATTAAAGCCCGCCGTCGAAGCCAAGCCGCACACGATAGAAGGTGTGGTAAAAGCGATTGAAAACTCGTAGCCGCCGACGTGAGGAGGCGGAAAAAATTCTGGAGATTCGACGCCGCGGCGATGATCGGCTGGTATGGTTGCGCGATGCTTTGCTATGTCACGCCCAAGGAACACCTCGGCCTGCCGAACAAGAAGGACGTGAAAGACGGCGTCATCGCCTACAAAATCGCCGCGCACGCGGCGGACTTGGCGAAAGGACGTCCCGGCGCGCAATACCGCGACAACGCGTTGAGCAAGGCGCGCTTTGAATTCCGCTGGGAAGATCAATTCAACCTCAGCCTCGACCCCGTGACCGCGCGCGAGTTCCACGACGAAACTCTCCCGCAGGAAGGCGCAAAGACTGCGCACTTCTGCTCGATGAAAATCACGGAAGACGTGCGGAAATATGCAGCGGAACAAGGCATCGCCGAGGAAGAGGCGTTGAAGAAGGGGATGGAAGAAAAGTCCCGCGAGTTCACGGAGAAGGGCAGCGAGCTTTACGCGAAGGCGTAGTTGGCACTCGGTTATGCGAACTTCTCGCTCCGTGACGAGCGCGGCGGCTTTGTAATCTCGTTCCCATTTGAAACGTCTAGATGGAATTTTCTGTGCGGAAAGAGAGAGTTCGACGGCGGCGCGCGGCGCGTGTAGGTTCGCGGTCGAATAACTCTGTTCTCATGAAAACAAAGACCCGTCTGCTCGCCACTTTCCTCTGCGCCGCGCTCGCCGTCGCCTTCACTCACCCGGCGGCCGCCGCGCCGGGGGATGTGGACCCGGGGTTTGATCCCGGGTTGGGCGGCGAGGTTTTCGGCACGGCCCTGCAGGCGGATGGGAAAATTGTCATCACCTACCTCTCCGGCAACTCCGTCGCGCGGATCAATGCCAACGGCACCCTGGACGCGGGCTTCAATCCCCCGGCGCCGAACGTCAACCTGCTTTACAGCGCGGCGGTGCAGGTGGATGGGAAGATCCTCCTCGGGGGTCTTTTCACCACCTTGGATGGAGTGACGCGCAACCGCATCGCGCGGCTCAATGCCAACGGCACCCTGGACCCGGGGTTCAATCCCAATGCGAACAGCACGGTCAATATCGCGACGGTGCAGGCGGATTGGAAAAATTCTCATTGGGGGCTCATTCACCACCGTGGGCATCGGGGTGGCGCGCAACCGCGTCGCGCGGCTCAATGCCTCTGGCACGCTGGACGGCTTTAATCCCAACGTGAACGGCACCGTTTACAGCATGGCGGTGCAGGCGGATGGGAAGATCGTCATCGGAGGTGCCTTCACCGTCGTGGGCGGAGTGGCGCGCAACCGCATCGCGCGGCTCAACGCCGACGGCACGCTGGACATGGGCTTCAATCCCAATGCGAACGGCACCGTTATCAGCGCGGCGGTGCAGGCGGATGGGAAGATCCTCGTCGCGGGTGGCTTCACCGCCATCGGCGTGTCGGCGCGCAACCGCATCGTGCGGCTCCAGGCCGACGGGACGGTGGACGTGGGCTTCAATGCCGATTTGAATGGCAGCGTGGTTTATAGCACGGCGGTGCAGACGGATGGGAAAATTGTCGTCGGGGGGAACTTCGCCGCCGTGGGCGGAACGACGCGCAACTACATCGCGCGGCTCAATGCCGACGGCACGCTGGACACAGGATTCAATCCCGATGCGGACAGCACCGTTGAGGGCATCGCGGTCCAGGCAGATGGGAAGATCGTCATCGGCGGGATCTTCAGCTATGTGGGCGGCGTGACGCGCGGTGCCATCGCGCGGCTGGAGAACGACCCCGCCACGCAAAGCCTCACCCCGTTCAGCGCTACCGCCGTGCGGTGGCTGCGCGGCGGCGCGTCGCCGGAGGTCGAGCAAGTGAGCTTCGAACTTTCCACCGATGGCGGCAGCGTCTGGACTCCGCTCGGCGCCGGCACGCGCATCGCCGGCGGCTGGGAACTGGATGGCGTGAGCCTTCCAGACAGCGGCCAGCTTCGCGCCCGCGCCCGCACCACCGGCGGCTACAACAACGCTTCCTCCGGACGAGTGGAGACGGTGACGGCGTTCACCCTCGCCCCCGAGATTGCCGTCGAGCAGCCGGCCGGCACGAACCTCTCGGATGGCGGCACAAAGGTTTTCGGGGCCGTGCTCGCCGGCGGGAATGCCAGCCTGATTTTCACCATCCTAAACACCGGCAGTGCCGACCTCACCGGGCTGACGATCACCATTGACGGCACGAACGCGAGCGACTTCACCGTCACCGCCGCTCCGATCGCTCCCGTGGCCCCGAATGGCAGCACCACGTTCACGGTGCGCTTTGCCCCGACCGTCGCGGCGACAATAAAGACGGCCGCGCTACACATGGCCAACAATGACGCCGACGAGAATCCCTTCGACATCAATCTCTCCGGACGCGCTCTCGACCCGAATGCGGATGACGATGGCGATGGCATCACCAATCAGGCAGAGGTGAACCTGGCATCGTTCGGATTCAATCCGCTGGTGGACAATACGGCGATGGTTACGCTGCTGCGCAACAACGGCCGGGGTTTCGGGCTTTACACCGCGAGCGACCTCCAGACCCTCGCGCTCGGCCGCCCGGTGCTGGCGAGGGATCCTAGCAGCGGCCACTTCCACCTCGACATTAGCGTGGAGAAGTCCCCGAACCTGAGCACCTGGATGCCGTTGCTCGGCTTCACCCCGACCTACAATGCGGTGACGGGCCATATCGATCTCGAGATCACGCCCGACGCGTCGGACGCGCAGTTCTACCGGGTTTTTGGGAGCAAGCCGTAACTAAAAGGGAATAGGTTGTGAAATCAGAGCCTGAGATTTCGTTGGGAAGATTAAGGTAACCTCGATCTCGATCCTGAAACCGCGCGCGAATTCCACGATGAAACTTTGCCCGCGTTCGCAGAAAATTTTTACGCGAGTTAAATTTGAAAAGTTTTGCCCAAGTTGAATTGAGTTATCACCGAAATCATCGCCACGACGTGGCCTTCAGCATCGGCGACGGATTGCGTCCCGGTTCAATCGCGGATGCCAACGACCAGGCGCAATTCGGCGAACTCGAAGTGGAGGGACGTGCGGAAATACGCCGCCGACCAAGGCATCGCGGAGGAAGAAGCGTGAAAAAGGGAATGGAAGAAAAGTCGAAAGAGTTCACGGAGAAATGCAGCGAGCTTTACCGCCAAGCATGAAGCCAATCATTTTCCACGTTGAAGCGGCTGGCGAATTTCGTCTCCTTTTAACTGAGGTTCGCCAAAAAAAAAGCCAGCCTGCCACCAGTAAAAACTTTTGAGAAATGAAAACAATCCTAAGCAGCAGCGGGTGCGGGTGCGCCAAGACCTGGAAGTTTCGGCGGGAGTGGTTTCGGAACTTCTGGCAGTGACGTGACAGCAGGCGCACCAGACGGCGGTTCAACTTGCGGAGTCGGCGGTGGCGGTGTGAATTTTCCCGTATCGATAATTTCCTGCACCTGCGTTCCATCGAGCGTTTCGTATTCGAGCAGAGAGTTGGCAATCAGTTCAAGCTTATCGCGATTACCATCGATTAAATCTTTGGCCACTTGATAGCCTTCGCTGATGATTCGCTTCACTTCCTCGTCGATCTCTTGCGCGGTGTTTTCGCTGTAATCCTGCCGCTGCACCATGTCGCGCCCCATGTAAACGTGCTCGCTGTCATTTCCGTATTGAACCATGCCGAGTTTGTCGCTCATGCCCCATTGGCAAACCATGGAGCGCGCCAGATTCGTGGCTTGCTGAATGTCGCCGCTCGCGCCAGTGGAAATATCTCCCGAAACAATTTCTTCAGCGATGCGTCCCGCCATCGTGACCGCAATCATGTCGAGCATCTCTTTGCGGCGATGATTTAAAACATCGTCCTTCGGCAATGACATGGTTGAGCCAAGGGCTAGTCCGCGCGGAATAATCGTCACCTTGTGCAGCGGATGCGTGTGCTTGAGCATGACGTTGACGAGCGCGTGACCGGCTTCGTGCCAGGCAGTGTATTTCTTGTCTTGGTCGGACATTGCCATGCTGCGCCGTTCGCGACCCCATCGCACTTTGACGCGCGATTCTTCAAGTTCAGTTTGCGTGACGGCTTTTTTTCCAGTGCGCGCTGCGAGCAAGGCCGCTTCGTTCAAAAGATTCGCCAAGTCCGCGCCGGAAAAACCGGGCGTGCCTCGCGCCGTGACGGACAAATCGGCGGAGGGATCGAGCTTCACGTTTTTCGCGTGAACTTTCAAAATAGCTTCGCGCCCGCGAACGTCGGGCAAGTTCACAATAATTTGCCGGTCAAAACGGCCGGGGCGCAACAACGCCGGATCCAAAACGTCCGCGCGATTTGTCGCGGCGATAATAATAATTCCATCTTGCGTATCGAAGCCATCCATCTCGACCAGGAGCGCGTTCAAAGTTTGTTCGCGTTCGTCATTTCCCCCGCCCCAACCATGGCCGCGACTGCGACCGACGGCGTCAATTTCGTCGATGAAAATCAAACACGGCGTATTCTTGCGCGCCTGCTCGAACATGTCGCGCACACGACTCGCGCCCACGCCGACGAACATCTCCACAAAGTCCGAACCGCTGATGCTGAAGAACGCCGCTTCGGCCTCGCCCGCGATGGCTTTGGCCAGCAAAGTTTTTCCCGTGCCCGGCGCGCCAATCATCAAAATTCCCTTTGGAATTCGGCCGCCAAGTTTCTGGAATTTTTTCGGGTCTTTGAGAAACTCGACCAACTCAGAAACTTCTTCCTTCGCTTCCTCCACGCCGGCGACATCCTTGAAAGTGATTTTATTTTTCTCTTTGTTGAGCATCCGCGCTTTGCTCTTGCCGAAACTCATCGCGCCTTTGCCGGCCATTTTGATCTGGCGAATGAGGAAGAAATAAATCAATCCGGCCAGCAACAAAAATGGCAGGACCGTCATCACCACATTGAGCATGATGTTGTTTGGCTCGACCGGTTTGAATTTACCCGTGGTGAGCAGGGTCAACGTGATGTCGTCGGTGAAAGGAATTTCCGTTTTGAAATCAATTTCGTTGGTTTTGCCATTGGTCAAAACCGGTGCCCCGGTCGAATCCGTTTCATAAAAGCGTCCCGTGACCTTGCGCAAAAGAGACTGCGGGTTGTAGGCCATCTGCCCGGTCTTAGGGACAATGAGATTGTTGGTGATTTTTTGGGAAAGTTCGAGATAGGACAATTCCAGTGGTTTGATTTCCGAACGACGCTGGAGCATCATCAAGACGCTGATGATTCCGATGATGGCAATCCAAATTAACAAAGTTCGCGGGCGAAAATCGCCCATTTTTTTTTCGTTTTTTTTCTCCGGTTTAATTTCGTCAGCCATTGGTCAAAACTTTCGCGCTCACACTATCATGCGCCCATACCCCACGCAACCACCGACACTCAGCGGGGTGTGATTTCAAGTGGCGGTCAAACGTAGCGCAGGATTGCATCCAGCCGTATCGCCGGTTTGAAACCGGCTGAACGTCGCCCACACGGAAAGTCTCTGGTGCCCGATAACCTCCCGTTCTTCGGAATCACGCAGGTTGAAAACCTGCGATACGGCAGGATGCAATCCTGCGCTACAAACTGACCGCCCGTTAAATCACACCGTCAGCGACGCTGCCAAGTCCATTTCAACCGGCGCTTACTTCGCGGGTCGAGCTTGAACCGCTCTGAAATGCGCAGCCCTTCCACCCAAAAAATTTCTCCATCTCCAGTGAGAGCAACAACTCGTCGATGACGTTCGTCTCGCGGAATTTTCAAGTTGGTAAAAAGATTTTGCAGCTTGACCGGATTCTTCATTCCAATCGGTTGAAACCGATCGCCCGGTTTCCAGTGGCGCAGTGAGATCGTCGTTCCAATTTTTTCCGCGTCAAAAACTTCGCAATTTGTTTTTGCTCGAATCCGGTCGCCGCGTTTTGGAAAAACAGACCATTGGATTTTCAAACCGTCAAAACTGGTTTCGCCTTTTTCGTCGGACAAGTTGAGCGGTTTGACTTTTGGTTCCGGCGGAAATTTTTTCGCCTTCAACATTTTCGGAATGACCATCCCGCCAGTGTCGCGAAAAACGGAACAGCCTCGGCTCACGGTGAAAAGTTCGCCGGGCTTCACGCGCAACGCTTCAACTAAATCAAAATCCGCGGAAAGTTTTTGCGCCAAAAGTTGCAGCCGCAGACAACCTCGTTGCACGGCAATCGGCAGCTTGGAAAAATTCGGTTTTCTTTTTTTGGCGAGCCAGTCAAGCGCGGCCACCAGGGCCAGGCGATATTCGCCTCCAAGAATTTCCATGGCGCGAAAAACTGTTCGCTCCAATGCGGGTTGATAATTTTTCTTCAGCAACGGAATCAACTCATGGCGAATCCGATTCCGCTGAAAATCAAGAGACTCGTTGCTGGCATCTTCGCGAAAGCGAATCGGTTTTTCCCTGGCGTATTCGCGCAAAATTTCTTTCGGTTGATCGAGCAGCGGACGAACCAGTTCAATCGCCGAATCAGCCGGAGAAAAAGATTTCCAATTCATTCCGGCCAAACCCTCCGTGCCCGCGCCGCGAAACAGTCGCAGGAAAAAAAGTTCCACCTGATCGTCGGCGTGATGAGCGAGCGCGATGGTTTTGATCCGAAGTTTTTTTGCGGTGTGAGCCAGAAATTCATGACGAAGTTTTCGCGCGGCCATTTCAATGGAGAGCCGATTCGTTTTTGCGAATTGTTTTACGTTCCCGCGCCCGCAGATAAATTTTATTTTTAAATCAGCGGCAGTCTTTTTCACGAGATGCTCATCCGCATCGCTGCTGCGCCTGCGAAGTTGGTGGTTGAAATGGGCGACTGTGATTTGCCAACGATGGGTGTGCGAAAGTTCGTGGAGCAAATAAAGGAGCGCCATCGAATCAACCCCGCCGGACACGGCAACCAGGACAGATTCACCGGGGCACAAAAGTTTTTTGTCCCGAATGCTTTGTTCAACCTTGTTGACCCAAGTGCTCACCGACAAACTTAGGCAAGCGGCATTGAATTAGAAAAGAAGGAAAGGAGCGCGGACGTTCTCGTCCGCGAGTTAAGAAATTTGCCGTGTCGGATCTTCGATGAACTTTGGAACGAGAACGTCCGCGCTCCTTTATCTTAAACAACTTCCAGTGGCGTGAATTTTTTTCCGAGGACTGGTTCGCTTTTCGTTTTCAACCAGCCTTCGAGAACTCCGGCGTAAACCGTGCGGAAATCGACGGTGTATTTTAAATCGCCATTCTTCAAGTCCTCTGGCGCCAGACTCGGATATTTTCCAAGCAAGCCGGCTTTGATTTTATTTCCGATGACAAACATCGGAGCCGCCGCGCCGTGATCAGTGCCGCCATTGGCATTTTCAGAAACACGCCGACCAAATTCGCTGAACGTCATCACCAGAACGCGTTGAAAATTTCCCTGCGCTTTCAAGTCGTCGGTAAATGCTTTCACGGAATCGCCGAGGTCGCGCAGCAAACGCTCATGCGCGCCCGCTTGATTGGTGTGGGTGTCGTAGCCGCCTTGCGACACGTAAAAAATTCGCGTGCTCAAACCACCACCGATCAAACGCGAAACCAGTTTCAACGAGGTGCCGAGTTGCGAACCCGGATAGGTCGCTTTGTTCTCAACTTTTTTGCTGATGGCCAAAATTTTGTCGGAACTGATTTGCGCATCCATCGCGGTGCGTTCGATAAAATCGAGCGGCGATCCACGATGGGGCGTGTGACCCGCGACCGCGCCGATGCTCCCGCCAGAATTGGAATCGGAAACGGTGTCCATCTCTTCCTCGACGTGGTTCAGTTCGCGATACGATTTTTCGGACGCATCCATTTCGCCGCGCTTAGCTTTTTCTCCGCTGACAAAACGGTAGTTCTGCGGATTATCGAGACTGATGCCCATCGGTTTTTTTGCGGCGAAAGCCTGGGGCATTTGTCGGCCGACATTCACGCCCACTGTCGGGTCTGCGCCAGCGCAAGCGTTGTCGAAATAACGGCCAATCCAGCCGTATTTCTCAAATCTTTCGGAATCACTCGCCGTCTGCCAAATCTCTGTGGAGCGAAAATGCGAACGGTTGGGATTGGGATAACCGATGCCTTGCACGACTCCGAGGCTGCCCGCGTCGTAAAGATTTTTGAATCCTTCCAGTCCCGGATGAAGGCCGATCGAATCGTTCAACTTCAAAACTTTATTTGCTGACAAAGCCAGCGAGCGCCGCCCCTTTTTATAATGATCGTCGCCGAACGGAACGACGGTGTTCAATCCGTCATTGCCTCCCGCCATTTGCAACACGACAAGAATCGTTCCGTCTTTTCCCGTCGCGATTTGCGTGGCGGAATCCGCCGCCTCAGCGTGCAAAGCCGAAAAAGTGTTTGCCAGAAAAGTCGGGACCGTCCACGCCATGGCGCTGCCCAGCATGGTGCTGCGTAAAAATTCGCGGCGCGTCTTCAAAGTGATTTCGTTTTTCATAAATTCAGAAACTGCATTTCGATTTGGCTAAATAGTGGGGCAGACATCTTGGTTAGTGGGGCAGACATCCTGTCTGCCAAGCGGGCTTCCAGCCCGTGAAGCCGTAAACGCGGGCAAGATGCCCGCCATGGCAGGCTGGAAGCCTGCCCCACTAGGTTTTTCGTTTGATGCCGTTGGACTGCGCATAAATCAAGTCAGTTGATATTCCGGCGTGGACATGATGAGACGAATTGTGTGACGAATGTCCTGGTCGTCCAGCTCGCCGCGTCCATCGAGAAAATCACGCAAGGCTTGCGCCTGTTTGCCTTTGAGTTTGGCTTGGAGAAAACGTTTTTCCAAAGCAGGAATCAGCAATTCTTTGCTGCTCCGTTCTTCAGGAGAAAGAATTTTACTCACATCCACGACCGCCATTTTTTTAGCGAGGTTGTTCGCATACTCTTCCACGCGGCGCATCATTTTATTCGGAGAATCGCCCGCAATGTTTCCTTCAGCCAGCACCAGCATCGCGGCTTCGTTGTAGCGATTCAAAAGATTGTTCGTGGTGATCCAACTGAGGCCGCCGTCCCAGCCTTTCACATTCGGCGGCATGAATAATTCCTGGCCGAGATTTCGGAGCAACTGCGAGGAAACCAATGGCGCGGGCAAATCGCGTTCCAACGTGCGCACGCTTCCGACCAGCCATTGCACCGGACTTTTTACCTGCGTGCGAATCACCGAGTGGGAATAAAATTCTTCGCAACGAAACATCGCGCGCAGAAACGGTTTGAAATTATTTCCGTTGCTTCGGAAATTCGACGCCATCGCCTCGACCAATTCCGTTGAAGGATCGTCGCTGGCAAAAAACTTCCACAACTTCGTCGTGATGAATCGAGCGGCTTGCGGTTGCTCAACAATCGATTTTAAAACATCCAGCCCTGTGAAATTTCCGGTTTTGCCCAGGACTGTTTTCTCGCCGTCGTCATGCATGAACTCGCGAAATTCATATTTTTGATCCGGGCGATTTAGCGTCCAGCCGGTCATGGCGCGCGCCGCTTCGGTCACATCTTTTTCGGTGTAATGACCTTCGCCCAAAGTAAAAAGCTCCATCACTTCGCGGGCAAAATTTTCGTTGGGATGTTGTTTTCGACTCTGCGCCTGATCGAGCCAGAACAACATCGCCGGATCTTTCGCAACCGCGTAAAGCAATTGCAGCCAATTGCCGGAACCCAGCGTGCGAAAAGTGTCATTTTGCAGCGACATGAAGTAAGCGTCCTTCACTTTTTGCGCGCTCGTCGCAAAGTGGCCGTGCCAAAACAAAGTCAATTTTTCCTGGAGCGGTCGCGGGCCTTTAGCCATTCGTTCGAGCCACCAGCCGCGCAATTCCAAAATGTGAAGCTGCTGCTCGCGCTGCTCTTGCTTAATCATCTCGCGACGTTTTTGTTCGAGGGCAGAACGTTGCTCTTGCGTCATGTCGGCGCTTGGTCGTTCGCCCATTTTTTTGTAAGCAAGAAATTTATCGACGCGACTGGGATCTGCTTTGGCCCAAGCAGGATTTTGAGTTGCGTCCGGAATTTTTTCGTAATCGACCAGCGAATCGACGGCCTTGTCCGGACCGAGGTCAACCAGTTTTTCAATTTCAGCGGGCGGCCCGCCAAATCCAGCGCGGTTGATCAAATGCGCTGCGGTCGAGTAGTTCCATTTCGACTTGGGCAAAGGGTTGAGCATACGTTGGGTTGGACGAAATTTTTTTGCAAGAAGTTACGGTTTTCGAGTTTCGTTAGCGAACCTCGACGAAAATGCGGTGCAGGAACATCCGATGGAAAGCAACGACAACGAGCCTACGCGCAGTGCTCAATGGCTGCGGATACGGAAGAACGAAGCCGGAACCCCGATTGGCAGATACACATTTGTGGCACTGATCGGGCCGAGAATTGTTTGCCAAATCGGTGCGCCAGTGCTAACTAACGCTAATCAAGTAGCGCATCTCGTCGTCAATTTCAGCCGGGCTGCTCGAAGAATCCTTGCGTGAAGTCCTTCGCTGATTCTTCGTCGTATCCCTCCCGCCGCACGAAAGCGTAAAGCGGATACCAGTAGGTTTTGCACAGTCGTTCCAGAGCCGCCTCCGCACCGGGCGACTCTTTCCCGCGAGCTTCCAGCACAACACTCCAATGCGTAGTGGTAAACCAGTGCGCCTTTTCAGGCGGCGTCTCCGTAATGTCTTCGTTGGGTAACATGAAGTCGAAGCTACCACACAGCCCGCCTGGTGTGTTGACAGCAGACGAGAAAACCAAGAACCGATCTGTGAGAGTGGCCCCAGTTTGCCGTGCGTTTGCGGGATTTGCCAATGGCGAAACCATCGTTAGCCAGAAGCAGACGACGGCCGGATCTTCGTTGCATGGGTTGCTTCCGAACGTTATCGATTCGGACCGAAGTGAACGATTCCAGCAAGACATTCTGTGAAGTTTTTTTTGCATCGGGCAAGTCGCACGATTGGAAGTTCAAACTGTACCACTACCAATTCCCTTGCGCAGATTGCTGACGGGATTTACCAAATCGAGTTCGCAGAATGGGGTCGATGGCCGAATGAAATCTCGTTCGATTGAAAGAACAGTGGGGCAGTGCCTCCAGCCTGCCTCTTTCTTTTCCATGACCTTACAAATTTTTTGAAGGCAGGCTGGAAGCGCTGCCCCACCACTTGCTCCGAAAAAAACCTTGTGAAAAAATTCACGCTAATGCAATTTTCGCCGCGCTTCCGACGAAGCGGCTGAATTCCAAGGGATGTTTTCCAATAGTTGCCAGTGTGATGAGATCAATTTTTGCAGCAATTTTCTTTTTGATGGCCGTCGCTTTGGCCTGCGCGGTTGAACCGCCAAGGGTCCCAACCTCCCCGGAAAATATTCCGGCGGTCGAACATAGCGCGACGGCTGAAGTCGAGCACGGGTTGCCGCTCAAGCCGGTCGAAATTGGCCACATTGGAAATTTTCCCATCACCAATTCAATGCTCGTGACCTGGATCGTGGCACTGGCGCTGATTGGTTTCGCTCAATACGCCACTCGCGATATCAAACGAATTCCCGAAGGCGCGCAAAATTTCTGGGAGTTCCTCGTCGAGAGCCTTTACAAATTTTTGGAGAACATCATCGGCCACGCGCTCGTGAAAAAAACGTTTTGGTTTTTTGCGACCATTTTTATTTTCATCCTGTTCTGCAATTGGTTCGGCTTGATTCCCGGCGTGGGCACGGTTGGCTGGGGCGTCAAAGATGCCGAGGGTCACTTTCATTTGACAGAGCCATTTTTTCGCGGCGCGAACGCGGATTTGAACATGACCTTCGCCATGTCCACTATTTTTTTCGCGTGCTGGATTATTTGGGCCTTTCAAGCCAACGGCGTGGGCGGCGTTTTCATGCACATCTTCGGGGCGAAAGGAAATACCACCGGCGCGCTGAAAATTTTGATGGTCGTCGTATTTTTTCTCGTGGGCATTCTTGAAGTTGTTTCAATTCTGTTCCGCCCGGTCTCGCTCAGCTTCCGTCTGTTCGGAAATGTTTATGCCGGCGAAAGCATGTTGGAAGCGATGTCGAACCTTGTCCCCAAACTGGCGTGGTTGATTCCCATTCCATTTTACTTTTTGGAAATCCTGGTCGGTCTGGTGCAGGCGCTGGTCTTCATGTTGTTGACGGCGGTGTTCACGTTGCTCATCACGCAGCACGATGAAAGTCACAGCGAAGCGCGTCATTAAAATTTAAAAAATTTCGGCGGCTTGACCGTGTTCAATCGCGGAAGCCGTCGGGAAAAAACGAAAGGAAAAATATGTTAACTCCAATGTTGGCGGAAATGACTGGAAACATTCACATCGGTTTGGCGGCGCTCGGCGCGGCCATCGGCGTGGGTTTCATCGGTATGAAAGCGTCGGAAGCGGTGGGACGCAACCCCGGCGCGGCGACGCCGATTCTGGTGCAAGCCATTCTGAGCACGGCCTTCGCGGAAGGCATCGTCTTCTTCGCGATTTACCTCGCGAAAGGGCAGTGAGAAATAGTTGAGAGTTGAGGGGTTGAGAGTTGAGAGACTCTCAACTCCCACGCTCTCCACTCTCAACTTTTTAATTTATGCACGATTTAATTTTATTCGCAGCGGCAACGGAGAATCCGATTCAGGAAATTTCGCGGACGTTTGGTTTCAACGTTCATCATTTCATCGCGCAAGTGATCAGCTTCCTCATCGTCGCGGCGTTGCTTTACAAATTTGCCTACAAAAAGGTCTTAAATGTTTTGGAAGCGCGGCGCGTGGAAATTGCGTCCGGTCTGGCCAACGCGGAAAAAATTAAAGCGGAACTCACGCGCACCGAAGCGGCGCGTCAGGAAGTTTTGAGTCAAGCCAACGCGCAAGCCAACAAATTGATCGAGGAAGCTCGCGCGGCGGCCGCGCGTGTTCAGGAAGTTGAAACGCAAAAAGCCATCGCGACCGCCACGGACATCGTCAACAAAGCGAGACAGGCGGCGGAGGCGGAACATGCGCGGATGTTGGCCGACTTGAAACGCGAAGTAGGCCGATTGGTCGTGGACACCACCAGCAAAGTCACTGGAAAAATTTTGAGCGTGGACGATCAGAAACGTCTCTCGGAAGAAACGAACAAACAATTGGCGGCGTGATCTTGTAGCGGCGCGTCTGTGACCGCCGCTAATTTTTTTCTTTTGGGATTTATTTCAGCGGCGGTCACAGACACCGCTACAATTTATTCAGCGGCGGTCACAGACGCGCCGCTACAATTTAAAATGAGAATTTCCAAACAAGCCCGGCGCTACGCGAAAGATTTATTTCGCGCCGCGCAACGCGATGGGGTGCTCGATGAAAATCGCGCCCGGAAAGTGGTGGATGAAGTCTTGTCCAAAAAGCCGCGAGGTTATGCCGCCATTCTTTCCCATTTTCAGCGGTTGTTGAAGTTGGACGAAGCCCGGCGCACCGCAAAAGTTGAAAGCGCAACGACTCTCACTCCAGAGATGCAAACCAAAATAAAAATGACATTGGAATCGCGCTACGGAAAAGGATTGCAATTGTCCTTCGCCGAAAATCCCTCACTCATCGGCGGGACGAGGGTGCAAGTGGGCAGCGATGTTTACGATGGGAGCGTGCGTGCGCGCTTGGATGAGTTGAATGAAAGTTTTAAGTCCGCGTAACTGAAGTCAGAGAAAATTTATGAGCACATTACTAGAAGAAATCGAATCGAAAATTTCGGGAGCAAAAACGGCCGTGGCCAAACAAAACGTCGGCATCGTTCGCGAAATTGGCGACGGCGTGGCGAAGATCGAAGGCCTGACGGACGCGATGTTGAACGAGATGTTGGACTTCGGCAATGGCGTCGTCGGTCTGGCGTTGAACCTCGAAGAAACCGAGGTCGGCGCGATTATTCTCGGCGATTACACCGGCATCAAAGAAGGCCAGGAAGTCAAAACCACGGGCAAGTTGCTTCAAGTTCCCGTCGGCAAAGGTTTGCTTGGTCGCGTCGTAAATTCCCTTGGCCAACCGCTCGACGGCAAGGGGCCGGTTAAAAGCGAGGTTGCTTATCCCGTCGAAAAAATCGCGCCCGGCATTATCAAGCGCCGATCAGTCAGCCAACCGGTGCAGACCGGCATCATGGCCATCGACGCGATGATCCCGATTGGGCGCGGTCAACGGGAATTAATTATCGGCGACCGTTCCACTGGTAAAACGACGATTGGCGTGGACACAATTATTTCTCAAGCGCGTTTGAACAAAACCGCTGAAGCCAGTGGCGAGAAAGATTTTCGCCCGATGTATAGCATTTACGTCGCGATCGGTCAGAAGCAATCGAACGTCGCGCGCGTCATCAACGTGCTCGAAGAAGCGGGCGCGATGCCTTACACGATTGTCGTCGTGGCGGCTTCTTCGGATTCGGCGACGAACCAGTATCTCGTGCCCTTCGCTGGAGCGGCGATGGGCGAATGGTTCATGGACAATGGAATGGACGCGCTGATTATTTTTGACGATTTGTCGAAGCACGCCGTCGCATTTCGGCAAGTCTCTCTCGTCTTGAAACGTCCGTCGGGTCGCGAAGCGTATCCCGGTGATGTGTTCTATTTGCACAGCCGTTTGCTCGAACGTTCCGCGCGCGTCAGTGAAAAATATGGCAACGGTTCTTTGACCGCTTTGCCCATCATCGAAACGCAAGCCGGCGACGTCTCGGCTTACATTCCGACGAATGTTATTTCCATCACCGACGGACAAATTTATTTGGAAACCGATTTATTTTATCAAGGCATTCGTCCCGCGGTTTCTGTCGGTTTGTCCGTGTCGCGCGTCGGTTCCGCTGCGCAAATCAAAGCGATGAAACAAGTCGCTGGACGTATCAAAGGCGATCTCGCGCAATTCCGTGAACTCGCCGCCTTCGCGCAATTCGGTTCTGACCTCGATGCGAAAACGCAAGCGCAACTCGAACGCGGCAAACGCATCGTCGAAGTTTTCAAACAGCCGCAATACAACCCGATGCCCGTCGAAGTGCAGTCGGCAGTTCTCTGGACTGTGCAAAACGGTTTGATGGATGATGTCGCGGTGGACAAGATCAAAGATTTTCAAGGCAAGCTGACCGATTATTTGTCGAACCGTAAATCCGAGTTGATGGGAAAAATTTCAAAAGAAAAAGCGCTAAGCGACGCGCTCATTGCCGATTTGAAAGCAGCGGTGACGGAGTTTAAACAGACGTATAAGTAATCTAAAATGAAGGAAACTTGATATCACAAATTGTGATATCAAGTCTCTAACCGCCTACAATCCCGGAGGTTATGGCTAACAAAATCCAACGAGTGGAAAGATTCGAAGAACTGATTCTTTTGGTTCGCGGACAAAAGGTGATGTTGGATACTGAGTTGGCCAAAATTTACGGTGTTGCGACGACTGTCCTTAACCAGGCATTGAAAAGGAATCTGCGACGGTTCCCAGAAGACTTTGCGTTTCAACTTACCCGCCAGGAGTTTGCAAACTTGAGGTCGCAAATTGCGACCTCAAGTTCGCATGGAGGGCATCGGAAGTTGCCGTGGGTTTTCACCGAGCATGGAGTCATTATGTTGGCGAGTGTTCTCAACAGTTCCGTCGCAATCGAAGCCAGCGTTCGAGTCGTTCGAGCGTTCGTCAACTTGCGCGAAATGTTGGCGACCAATAAAGAACTCGCCCAAAAATTTGCCGAACTGGAACAGCGTCTCGACGGACACGACCAGGCGCTTGGAAATTTATTCGCAGCGATCCGCCAATTGCTCGCCCCGCCCGCGACGCCTAAGCCCGAAATTGGTTTTCACATGCGCGAGGAAGCGCCTCCCTATCGAATTAAGAAAAGAATTTAATCATGCCCAGCACACGCGACATTCGCCGGCGCATCAAGTCGGTCAAAAACACGGCGCAAATTACCAAGGCGATGCAGATGGTCGCCGCCTCGAAAATGCGCAAAGCGCAACTCGCCGCCATCGCTGGTCGTCCTTACGCCAGCTTGATGAACGCGGTGTTGGCGGAAGTCGTGGCGAGCGCGGGCGACTTCACTCATCCGTTGACCGAAGTGCGCAAAGTAAAAAAACGCGCGGTGATCGTGATCAGCAGCGACAAAGGATTGGCTGGCGCGCTCAACAGCAATCTCCTTCGCGAAGCGGCAAAATTCGACAAAAATACGACCGTCTATATCACTGCGGGAAGAAAATCATCGCAGTTCGTCGCCCGAACCAAACGCCAGCTCGCCGCGGAATTTACCTACAAAGATGCGCCGCTATTTGCCGAAGCCCGCGCCATTTCAAAATTTGCGCGCGAACTTTTCAGCAAAGGCGACGTCGATCACGTGGATATTCTTTTCACGAATTTTATTTCTACGCTTAATCAAAAACCGGAAGTGCGCCAACTCATGCCCGTCGGAGAAATCAAAGGAGTCACGGCGGGCGTCCATTCGACGGAAGTGGAAAAAGATACTTTGAGCGCGACAGAATATTTGTTTGAGCCAAACGCCGCGACCGTGCTGGGCGCATTATTGCCGCACTATTTAAATTTCCAGGTTTATCAAATTTTGTTGGAAGCGAAGGCGAGTGAACACAGCGCGCGCATGGTGGCGATGAAAAACGCGACTGATAACGCCCAGCAACTCATCAAAGACCTCACGCTCGAATACAACAAGCTGCGTCAGGCCAACATCACCAAAGAGCTTCTCGAAATTACCAGTGCGGCAATGGCGATGAGTTAAGAAAGTTTTGAGTTTTTGGTGTTGGAACATTCAAGCCGAAATCCGAAATCCGAAATCCGAAATCCGAAATCCGAATCCCCGAAATCCGAAAGAAGTTCGAAATCCCAATTCCGAAAACGATTTCCGGCCACCGTCCAGAAAACTGCTTTGTCACCAGCACAATTCCGCACCACTTTCGGCCTTCGGGCTTCGGATTTCTTTCGGCTCGCGGATTTCGGATTTTGGGTTCAAGCATCTTTCGTTGGCGTTCCGCAGTAGGCGGAAATAATTTCTTCTCCTCCTGCTCGTTTAAAACAGCTTCGTCTGATTTCCCGCCAGCGGTTTCAGCCCAAGTTTTTTGTAACTGAGTTCCGTGGCGACGCGGCCTTGCGACGTGCGATTCAAGTAGCCTTCCATGATCAAATACGGTTCATAGACTTCTTCCAAAGTGTCCGGCTCCTCGCCGACCGCGACGGCGAGCGAGCCCAGCCCGACCGGCCCGCCGCCAAATTTCACGATGATCGCTTCCAAAATTCTTTTGTCCATTTCGTCGAGACCATTTTGATCGATTTCCAACATCGCCAGCGCCTGATCGGCAATTGCCGCGGTGATTCGGCCATCCCCCCGGACTTGAGCGTAGTCGCGAACACGGCGCAACAAATTATTGGCGATCCGTGGCGTGCCTCGACTGCGTCGCGCGATTTCTTTCGAACCTTGTTCCTCAATTTCAATGCTCAACAAATTCGCGGAACGCGTGACAATTTTTTCCAATTGCTCGGCGTGATAATAATCCACTCGCTCCCGAATCGGAAAACGCGTGAGCAATGGCGCCGTCAACAAACCGCTCCGCGTCGTCGCGCCAATCAAAGTGAAGCGCGGCAAATTCAATCGAACACTGCGCGCGTTCGGCCCCTGGTCGATGATGATGTCGAGTTTGAAATCCTCCATCGCGGGATACAAATATTCCTCGATGGTTTTTTGCAGGCGATGGATTTCGTCGATGAATAGCACGTCGCCTTCTTCGAGATTCGTGAGCAAGCCCGCGAGGTCGCCCGCCTTTTCAATCGTCGGGCCGGAAGTGCATTTCAAATTTGTCTCCATCGCTTTGGCAATGATGTGCGCCAGAGTTGTTTTTCCCAAACCGGGCGGGCCGCTCAAAAGAATATGATCAATCGCTTCACCGCGTTGTTTGGCCGCTTGCACGGCGATTTCCAAACGCTCTTTGACTTTTACCTGGCCGGTGAAATCGGAAAAAATCGATGGGCGCAGTGTCATCTCCAAAGCGGCGTCGGGCTTGGTCAAGACTTCTGAAATCATGCGGTCGGACACGCGCAGAAGATGCGGACAGCATCGTAGCGCGACAAGGCAAAACGGGATTTCGAGTGAGAAGGCGATTTGAATTCCAGCCGGGCTGCGTTTCGGTCGGGCGCATCTTGAGGACGTGTTGCCCAAACAGTAGGAGCGCGGACGTTCTTCGTCCGCGTGAATCGTGAGGGACGAAAGCACAAGGGTTTTGTCCGTTTTCAAACACGCGGACGAGAACGTCCGCGCTCCTTTTCATTTGGGCAACACGCCCTCAAGATGCGCCCATTGCGGTCGGAGGCACGTGGTTGCGATTGACAACGCCACATAAAAGCGGAGCATCGAAAAACTGGGTGCCGGTCGAATGAAAACATTTCTTCAAAAAAAATTTCCGACCGCTTTTACGTTGATCGAACTACTGGTTGTCATCGCCATCATTGCTGTCCTCGCCGGGTTGCTGCTGCCCGCGCTGGCGAAGGCAAAACTGCGGGGCTACACCGCTGTTTGCCTCGCCAATGAAAAACAATTGATCCAATCGTGGTTGATGTACGCCGGCGACAATAACGACGCGGTCGCAAACAACGGTATGCCGGAAGTCGGCGGAAACCCGAATAAGAAATTTTGGATCCAGGGCGTGTTTTATTATTCAACGGATGATACGAACGTGAATCTGCTTCTTGATCCGCGTTACGCGCAATTTGCGCCTTACCTCAAGACGATCACAAGTTATCGCTGCCCGGCGGATAAACGGGAAATTAAGATCGGGACGAAGGCTTATCCCAAGCTCCGAAGTTATTCGATGAATGCCTACGTCGGCTGGTTTGGTCCGTGGGATACGCGGCTTTCGAGCAATTACCTTTTTTATCGCAAAACGACCCAGATGATCAAACCGGGCGCATCCGATCTTTTCGTTTTTCAAGATGTAAATCCAGACAGTATTTGCTGGCCTTACTTCGGCGTTTATATGAACAAAGTGCCGGAGCAATTTTTCAATTTCCCAGCGGTTTATCATTCGAAGAGCGGGGTGATTGCCTTTGGCGACGGCCATGTCAGTCAACATCGGTGGATGGACCCGTTCACGCTCAAAGGATTTTCGCCGAGGTATCATACCCACAAAGATCCTTCGCCTGGAAACGCGGACATCCGCTGGCTGCGCGAGCACGCCAGCGCAGAAAAATAAATTGAATTTGACTCAGTTCAATCGCTGGAAGCGCATTCCGCCTCGAAATCCGAAGGCGGTGAGAAAGTTTTCTTTGTGATAACCCGGGTTTCTTGCCGTGCGTTTACGCTGGTCGAACTGCTGGTGGTTATTGCGATCATCGCCATTCTTGCCGCATTGTTGTTGCCGGCTTTGGGCAAAGGAAAAGCCCAGGCCAAACGCATTCAATGCACGAGTAACGAGCGGCAATTGATGCTGGCGTGGTCCATTTACGCCGATGACAATCGTAGCTTCCTCGCGTTGAACGGCGCAGCTGCCGCACCCGACCCTCTGAACAAACTTTGGGTGCTGGGCGCCACCCATTTTTTCCTGCCGGCCATGACGGACCCCGCTTATTTGATCGATCCGGAAAATGCCTCTCTGGCTGTGTATACGAAATCCGCCGCCATTTACAAATGCCCGATGGATCAAAGTAAAGTTGTCGGGACGGACAAACCGAAAATTCGCAGCTACGCGATGAATTGTTACCTGGCGCCAACGCCTTCCATCACCACTTATCTGTCGTCTAATTACCGCCAGTTCAAAAAATCGAGCGAGATTTCAAAGCCCGTTGAAATTTATGTTTTCCAGGACGTGCATCCGCAAAGCCTTTGTTTCCCGGCATTCATTAGTTACATGAACCAAGATACTTTCTTTCATTATCCGTCGAGCCTCCATAATTCCTCCGGTGTTTTGATCTTTGCCGATGGCCACGCCGCAAGCCATCGCTGGAAAGACGCGCGCACCCGGCCTCCCGTGACGGACGCAATTTTGCCCCATGGCGTTAATTCAATGACCAATCTCGACCTGGCTTGGCTACGCGAACACACCACTGTTTCAAAATAATAGCCGCAACTGAGGGTCTGCCCGGCTAAAGATTCAGGCCAATAGAGAAAAAATTAGTTGGCAATCGGATATCCTTTTGCAAACGTCCCCCACTCATGTCTATGCAAAAAACTAAATTACGTGCGTGGTTCATTATTTTGACTGCTTTTTTCGGCGCTGGCAGCGCCGCGTTCGCCAGCGAATCCGATATAAAAATCCCCGATCTTTCGGCGGTTCGCTTTGCAGGAATGGGCAACATCAGCGGCTCAATGCTGATGTATATCGGCATTGCCATCTGCGGCATTGGCGCGATTTTTGGCCTGGTGCAATACCTGCAAACCAAGGCGCTGCCGGTCCATTCGACGATGGCGAATGTTTCCGAGACCATTTGGGAGACCTGCAAAACCTATCTTTTTACGCAGGGCAAATTCCTCGCGATTCTCTGGGTTCTGATCGCCGCGTGCATGATTTATTATTTCAAAGTTCTTCAGCACAACACGCTGTCCAACGTGGTGGTAATTCTTCTGGCGTCGGTCCTGGGCATCCTCGGTTCGTATGGCGTGGCGTGGTTCGGCATTCGCATCAACACGGTCTCCAATTCGCGCACCGCATTCTCCGCGTTGAAAGGAAATCCTCTCGCCACTCTCGGAATTCCGCTTCGCTCCGGCATGAGCGTTGGGCTGCTGCTCGTGGCGGTGGAATTGTTTTTCATGATTTGCATTCTGATGTTTTTGCCACGCGAATTGGTCGGACCATGTTTCATCGGTTTCGCCATTGGCGAATCGCTCGGCGCGAGCGTGCTCCGCATCTGCGGTGGAATCTTCACGAAAATTGCCGACATCGGTTCCGACCTGATGAAAATCGTTTTCAAACTTCCTGAAGATGATCCGAAAAATCCAGGTGTGATCGCCGACTGCACGGGTGACAACGCCGGCGATTCCGTCGGGCCGACGGCGGATGGTTTCGAAACCTACGGCGTGACCGGCGTGGCGTTGATCGCATTTCTCGCGCTGGCGCTCGCAGCGACTCCAAACATCGTCGCGACGCTTATCATTTGGCTCTTCACCATGCGTGCGCTGATGATTGTCACTTCGCTCGTTTCCTATTTCATCAACGAAGCCATCAGCAAAGCGATGTTCGCTGGCAAAAAAGATTTTGATTTTGAAGCGCCGTTGACTCATTTGGTCTGGATCACTTCGGCGGTCTCCATCCTCATCACCTTCATCGCCAGCAAAATGTTGTTGGGCGATTTCAAGGACGCGAGCGGCCTGGCGCAACCCGATCTCTGGTGGGTGTTGTCCGTGATTATCAGTTGCGGCACCGTGGCCGGCGCGGTCATTCCTGAATTTACAAAGGTCTTCGTCAGCACCAATTCACGTCACGTCCGCGAAGTGACCAATTGCTCCAGGCACGGCGGCGCATCGCTCAACATTTTGTCGGGCTTCGTTGCGGGCAATTTCTCCGCGTTCTGGATGGGTCTTTGCATCATGGTGTTGATGGCCGCGTCGTATTACTTCTCCCAAAACCCGGCGTTGCTTGCGCTGATGCCAGCGAAGTTTCTTTTCGCCGCGCCAATTTTTGCGTTCGGTCTCGTGGCGTTCGGCTTCCTCGGAATGGGGCCAGTCACAATCGCCGTGGACAGCTACGGCCCCGTGACGGACAACGCCCAGTCCGTTTATGAATTGAGCCAGATCGAAGCGCGCCCGGGCATCCGCGAAGAAATAAAAAAAGATTTCGGCTTCAATCCCGATTTTGAAAACGCGAAGCATCAATTGGAAAAAGGCGACGGCGCGGGAAATACTTTTAAAGCGACGGCGAAACCGGTGCTCATCGGAACGGCGGTCGTTGGCGCGACCACGATGGTTTTCGGCATCATCATTTTGCTGGAAAATGTTTTCGGCGGCGCGGTGGCAAAGTTGAGCATCGTTCAGCCGGAAATTATTCTGGGACTCATCATGGGCGGTTCAGTGATTTACTGGTTCACTGGCGCTTCCTGTCAGGCAGTCGTAACCGGCGCTTACAGTGCCGTCGTTTACATCAAGGACAACATGAACTTGAGCGCGACCACCGCGTCGGAAAAAGACAGCAAAGAAGTCGTTCGCATCTGCACCGTCTATGCGCAGAAAGGCATGTGGAACATTTTCATCGTCGTGTTCTGCTTCGCGCTCGCGCTGCCATTTTTCAATCCCTATTTCTTCATCGGCTATTTGATCGGCATCGCCTTCTTCGGATTGTTTCAAGCCATCTTCATGGCGAACGCTGGCGGCGCATGGGACAACGCCAAGAAAATTGTGGAAGTGGACCTTCGTCAAAAAGGAACTGAGCTTCATGCCGCCACCGTCGTCGGCGATACCGTGGGCGATCCGTTCAAAGACACTTCATCCGTGGCAATGAATCCGGTAATTAAATTCACCACGCTCTTCGGTTTGCTCGCGGTGGAAATCGCCGTTGAGATGACACTAAATTTCAGAGAGCGTTTGAAGCTTGATTCACACGCCATGAATTACAGCCCGTGGATCGGCGCCTTCTTTTTTGTCATCGCATTGATCTTCGTCTATCGCTCGTTTTACGGAATGCGCATTCCGGAAGAGAATGCTGGCACAGACGGCGTGATGGTCATCGGCGCGCCAGAAGATAAACTGCGATAATAAAACCTAAGGCGTGGGTAGCACCTGCCTCCGGCGGGTGCGGTGAATTGGTTATAATGTTTATACCCCCAACCACAGATAATTTATGAAGAATATTCCAGTTACAGAAAGCGCTCTAATTATCCGGATTTCTCAGATCAAAGTTCATGGGATCAAATTGTTGAGACAGTGCAACAGCCTGAAGATCCATTCATATTCAACATGGAGTTTCTCGATGACCACGAGAACAATGGAGTGACAGTAGAACAGTTGATAGAAATGGTTTCAGAAGATTATCCTCACAGCTTCATGGTGGTGGCCGATGATGTATCGATTTCACAATCCGACCATCCGTTGCTCATCGTTGATTTGTTGGAAGTAAGGGGACGACGATTTCGCTCTCTTCCGGCCCAAGTTCCTTCGGTAGAAAATAATCTTTCCATCGGAAATATGGGTTTTGAAGAATTTGCAAATGCTGTTGACGAGGGTGGAGTTTTTCGCGGCCTCTCAAATATGTGACATTTTCGCACCCGCCGGAGGCAGATGCTACCCGCGTTGTTTAGCCGCGCGAAAAATTCGCAACAACCCGTAATCAAATTTATCTCCCAACGATTCCTTCACGCCCGTGATATTCCCAAAACCAAATTTGGAGAATGCCGCCGCGATCTCCTTTTGTTCTTCGGCGTTCAGAAATTGGTGCAACTCAATTTTTTCACCCGCCTCAATCGCCGTCGCCAGATGGCCGTAAATCGTGCTGACCGCAAAACCGCGCCGACGCGCAATCGCTTCAACAGTTTCGCCAGCCTGGAAATATTTCAACGTCTCGCGCGCCGTGGTGTTGAGATACGGTTTGGTGGCAATCGGCGCGACAAAAATTTCCTCGGCAAAAATCTGGCGCGGGCTGCTTTGCAAATGCGCCGCGATTTCCGAGAGAAATGTTTCGCCGAACTCCTGCAATTTTTTTTCGCCCACGCCGCTGATGCGCGCGAACTCCTGTTCGTTCGCCGGATAAGTCCGCGCCATTTGCCGCAACGAAACATCGGAAAAAATAATGTAGGACGGCACGGCGCGCTCGTCGGCCAGCGTTTTGCGCACCTGCCGCAAACGTTCAAACAAAATTTCATCGCAGGAAATTTCTCCGGCGCGTTGTGTTTTTGTTTCCGGCGCGGTGACAGGCTTTGTGAGCGTCACTGATTTGCGCTTGGACAAAACCGCGCGGCCTTCCTCGGTCAATTCGAGCACACTGAATTTCTCCGTCGTCTGCCGAAGATAGCCCAGCCGCACCAACTCGCGGCCAATCGCGCCCCACTCCTGGCGAGTGTGTTCTTTTCCAATGTCGTAGGTGGAAAGTTGTTCGTGATGCCAGCGACGAATCTTTTCCGTTTCCGCTCCGGTCAAAACTTCGATGACGTGATTCAGGCCCACGCCAAATCCACTTTTTTCGCGAATGCGATAAACGCACGAAAGAAATTTTTGCGCGGCGAGTGTTCCGTCAAAAGTGGCGCGAGGGGAAAGACAATTATCGCACCCGCCGCAATTCGGAGCGCCGATCTCCTGATCGGCATGTTGGCGCAAGTTCTCGCCCGCTGCCGAACGGGAGTTCGGCGTTCCGAACGTCTCCCCAAAATACGCCAGCAATTCCGCCCGCCGACAAACCGCGCACTCGGCGTAATGCACCATCTGCTGCAATTGTTCCCGCGCAATTTTTTGTTCCTGCGCACTTTTCTCGTCGATGAATTGCATTTGCTTCACCACGTCGCCTGCGCTGAAAAGCAAAACACATTCGCTCGGCAAACCGTCGCGTCCGGCGCGCCCCGTTTCCTGATAATAACCTTCGATATTTTTCGGCAGATCGTAGTGAATCACAAAACGCACGTTTGATTTGTTGATGCCCATTCCAAAAGCAATCGTGGCGCAGATCACGCGAACTTCATCGCGCAAAAATAATTCCTGATTGGTGGCGCGATCTTTTTGTTCGAGGCCGGCGTGATACGGTTTGGCTTTCACCCCATCGGCGGTCAAACGGTTGGCCACCATCTCCGCGGTTTTCCGGCTTTGACAATAAACGATTCCGCTTTCCTGTGGACGTTCGCGGACGAAGGCCAGTGTTTGTTCGTACGGTTTGTTTTTCGCCAGCACGCGATAAATCAAATTTGGCCGATTAAAACTCGCGACGTAAATGGCGAGGCGAGACATCGCGGTGGGGCGGGAGTTGGTCTCGCCGTTCGCTCCCCGCAGCCGCAAATGTTTGATGATGTCGTCGCGCACGCGCTCGGTCGCCGTCGCAGTGAGCGCCATCAACGGAACGTTTGGAAAATGATCGCGCAGCTCGGCGAGCTGCCGATATTCCGGGCGAAAATCATGCCCCCATTCGCTGATGCAATGCGCTTCGTCAACCGCGATGAGATTTATTTTCCATTGTTTCAAGTCTTCGAGAAAACCGGAAATCATCAGCCGCTCCGGCGCGACGTAGAGCAAACGAAATTCGCCATTGTGCAAACCCCGCAAACGCGAGCGCGCTTCATGCGGATCGAGGGAAGAATTTAAAAACGTCGCCGGAACACCGCTGGCCCGCATCGCATCCACCTGATCTTTCATCAACGCGATGAGCGGAGAGACGACCACGGTCAAACCCTCCCGCGCCAGAGCCGGAAGTTGGAAGCAAAGTGATTTTCCACCGCCCGTCGGCAACAAAGCGAAAACATCTTTGCCCGCGAGAGAGTCACGAATGATTTCCTCCTGCAACGGACGAAATGAGGTGAAGCCAAAATATTGTTTGAGCAGAGGAAAGAGTTGACTGTTTTCAGGCGGCATCGCGTAAAGAACTAAAAGCAATCACGCACCAGGATTCAAGCGCAGACCCGGATTAGGGTGTGATTTCAAGTGGCCGTCCCGTAGCGCAGGATTGCATCCTGCTGTATCGCCGGTTTGAAACCGGCTGAACGTCGCAAATAGAGAAAAGGTCTTTTGTTTTCGAAAGTCTTTTTTCTGGCGGCATCTCGCAGGTTGAAAACCTGCGATACGGCAGGATGCAATCCTGCGCTACAACTGACCAACCGGCGCTCCGTCGTTACTAGGCGCCGATTGGAAATTGGAGAAAGACTCGACCCACCGTCACGTGATGCGGCGCTTGGAAAATTAAACTTCTGCTCCTGGAAAGTTTGTGTTCAATTTTCGCGCGTGATGAACAACACCCATCCTTTCACCACCACCACTTTTGAAATTCCCGGATTTCGCGCGGTCAAATCTTTCGGAGTTGTGCGAGGGATTATTGTTCGGTCCCGTTCTATCTTTGGAAATTTTGGCGCGGCGATTCAAACGGTTTTTGGCGGAAACATTTCCATCTACACCACTCTTTGCGAGCGGACGCGCGAAGAGGCGTTTCAACGAATGTTGACGCACGCCTCCGCCCTGGGCGCCAACGCCGTGATCGGAGTTCGTTACGACGCCACGGAGATCGGCCAGGGCATCACGGAAGTTTTGTGCTACGGCACGGCGGTCCACGTGGAACAAAATAGTTGAAATTCTTCGAGCGTGAAAACTGAGTGGTACAATTCACCGTTGATTCTCCCGCGCCGAACAATGCGCTGGAAGAAAATGACGACGTGAAAGAAGTTTATTCCAACGCCGAATTCGTCGAGTAAAGTTGGACCCAGAATGACATCGCCCTCCGATTCATTGGCCGCTCGATTTCTCCGCAAATTGGCGCACGCCATTTACACGCGCCCGCGCTGGTTTGTCTATCCGCAGATTTTAATTTTCGTGGTGGGAGTCATTTTCACCGTCAAGAAATTACAATTCGACACCAGCCGCGACAACCTCGTTGGCTCCGACAAAAAATATCATCAAAACTTTTTAAAATTTAAAAAAGAATTCCCGTCTCAGGACGATTTGGTGGTGATTGTCGAAAGCGAGACGATGGAAAAAAACCGGCAATTCGTCGAGCGCCTCGGAGCCAGATTGGAACTGGAGACAAATCTTTTCTCCGACGTTTTTTACAAAGGCGATTTGAAAATGCTCGGACGAAAGGCGCTGCTCTTCGTGCCGGAAAAAGACTTGATGGAACTTCGCCAGACGCTGGTGGATTTTCGTCCGTTCATCGAGCAGTTCACTCGCGCGACCAATCTCACTTCGCTCTTCGCTCTCGTGAACAAACAGTTTCGCGACGCGCAACAGGAACGAAATGCGCAGAACGAGGCGATGCTCAAAGCCTTTCCTGCGCTCGAACGAATCATCACTCAGGCGGCCGATAGTTTGGAGCGCCCGGGCAGCGCGCCATCTCCGGGACTCAACGCGCTGTTCGGCGCGGGCGACGAAGCGGAGCGTGAGATGTACATCACGTTTGCGCGAGGTCGGATTTATCTGGTGACCACTCGCGCGGTGAAGGATGCGTTGAACGGAAAAGCGGTCGAGCGTTTGCGGCAACTGGTTCAAGCGACTCAAATCGAAGTGCCGGGATTAAACGTCGGGATCACCGGCGAACCCGTGCTGGAGTACGATGAGATGGCGCAATCACAATTCGATTCCACCGTCGCCAGCGTGGTCGCTCTGGTTCTTTGCGCTTTGATTTTTATTTATGGCTATCGCGAAACCGGCCGCCCGCTCAAAGCCACGCTCTGCCTGTTGATTGGTCTGGGCTACACCATGTTTTTTACGACCCTGACTGTCGGGCATCTGAATATTCTGACGATTACGTTCGTGCCGATCCTCATCGGGTTGGCTATTGATTTTGGCGTCCATTTAATTACGCGTTACGAAGAAGAACTGCGTCGCCGCAAAACTCCGCGCGAAGCCATCGAGAAGGCGATGGTCAACACGGGTTTGGGAATTATCACCGGGGCGTTGACGACGGCGGGCGCATTTTTTGCGATGGCGCTGACCAACTTCAAAGGCATTCAGGAAATGGGAATTATTTGCGGCGCAGGAATGGTGCTGTGCCTTGTGCCGATGATGACGCTGTTGCCGATCCTGCTTTTGCGCGGCCGGCAAAATGCGATGGACGAACGGATCGCGGCGAGGGCGCTGGATCGGCGGGCGCGCCTTGAAAATATCTGGTTGCGCCGCCCGGTGATCGTGGTGGCCGTCGTGGCGATTTGCTGTGGATTGGCGGCGTTGGAATTTCGAAGAGTTTATTTCGACTACAACTTGCTCAACATGCAAAGCAAGGGACTTCCTGCCGTGGTGTTCGAAAGGAAGTTGATCGATTCGGCGGGCAAATCGGTTTTGTTCGCTGCCATCGTCGCGACAAATCTGGAGCAGCTCGCCGAACTAAAAGAGAAAGTCCAAAAACTCCCCGCCGTGGCGAGCGTGGACCCGATCAGCGAATTTTTGACGGAAGACCAAACCAAAAAACTAGAACTGGTTAAGCAAATAAAAAAAGACGTCGCGCCGATTCATTTTGCGGAAATTGATTTGAAGCCAATTGATATTCCCGAACTAAGCCGTGTGCTCTGGGCCTTGCAAGGTTATCTCGGATTGGCCGCGGAACTCGCCGGGAAAGATGACGCGAAATTGGCGAAGGATTTACTTTCATTGAGAAGCGCTATCACTCGCCTGCGCCGGGAAATGTTAAATGGGCAACGGGAAATCCCGGAGCGGTTGCTTCATTTTCAAGAAGCGCTTTTCACCGATATTCGCGACACGTTTCACGCGTTGCAAACTCAGGATGACACAGGCCGAATGCGCTCGGAGGATTTGCCGCTGGCCTTGCGCAACCGGTTCATCGGCCGCACTGGAAAATATTTATTGCAGGTTTATCCGAGGGAAGATGTCTGGCAGCGCGACAAACAGGAAAAATTTATTCACGAGTTGCGCACGGTGGACGCGAACGTGACGGGCACGCCCATTCAACTTTACGAATACACCAGCTTGCTCCGAAAAAGTTACGAGGAGGCTGCGTGGTATGCGCTCGGCGCAATCGCTATTTTAGTTTTTATCCATTTTCGTTCGCTCATGTCGGTGGTGTTGGCGTTGTTGCCGGTCGCCATTGGCTCGATTTGGATGGCGGGGTTGATGGGCGCGTTTGATATTCCGTTCAACCCGGCCAACATCATGACGCTGCCACTGGTCATCGGTATTGGCGTGACCAATGGGATTCATATTTTGAATCGGTTCGCGGAGGAGCGGACGCCGGGCATTCTCGGAAAGAGCACCGGCAAAGCTGTTTTTATTTCCGGCCTAAACACGCTGGCGGGTTTCGGGAGCTTGATGCTCGCAAAACATCAAGGCATCGCGAGTCTCGGCTTCGTCATGTCGATTGGGGTGACGACTTGCATGTTGGCTGCGCTGACATTTTTGCCTGCGCTTTTAAGTTTGTTGCTGCGCGCGGGTTGGACTTTGAAAAATAAAAAACCCAGCGACGAAAATGCACGATCGCCGCTGGGCCCAGAGGAACCGAGGTAAAAACCTCAATTATGTTTTACAAGATATAAATTTATTCGCTGCCGTCAATCTAAAATGCTGTTTCACCCCTTAAATCGCTCCAATCTGGGACGGATAACGTTAGCGTTTGTCAAAAGAAGTTTCTGGCTCGCGAGGCTTGACGCTTGGTCATTCCCTCCTAGTATCGCGCGGTCAAAAGGACTTGGCGCAATGCGTTTGGGGCGAATCAAATTCAGCATCACAATTTTCTGCATTGGATTTTGTTGTCTGATGACAGCAAAAGCCGACTGGTCGATGGGGCCGCTTTACGATGAATTTCCACTCACGCTCGCGCCAGGAAGAAGAACCGAAGCCGTCGGCCCGCTTTTCTTTTCGGAGCAAAAAGAATCGCAGAAACAATTCGCGTTGCCGCCACTTTTTTCCCGCACCGTTGACCCCGATCTCGAGTCCGAGGAAATGGATTTTCTTTATCCGCTGGTGACGTACGACCGGTATGGCGCGGAGTATCGATTCCAAATCCTGCAAGTTTTTGCCTTCGCAGGCGGAAACACACAGGAGGAAAATAAAAGCAGGCGATTCACTCTGTTTCCAATTTATTTTCAGCAACGTTCACCGATTCCTGAATTCAATTACACCGCCCTTTTTCCCATTTATGGCACTTTGAAAAACCGGTTGTTCCGGGACAAAATTCATTTTGTCGCCTGGCCGCTGTATGTCGAAACCCAGAGGAAAGACATCGTCACCGACAATTATCTTTTTCCGATTTTTCATTTGCGCCACGGCAACGCGCTCCACGGTTGGCAAGTGTGGCCGCTGCTTGGCGTTGAACATAAAGGCGTGACAACTCGGACGAATCGTTTGGATGAGGAGGAAATTGTCGGTGGCTACGAAAAACTTTTTGTGCTCTGGCCGATCTTTTTTAAAAACACGATGGGGATCGGCACCGAGAATCCCGAAAAGCAACTTTCTGTCCTGCCGCTTTTTACCACGATGCACTCGCCGCAACGCGACTCGACGACCGCGCCGTGGCCGATTGGATTGAGCATCACGGATGATCGCGCCCGGAAATATCACGAAGTCGGCGCGCCCTGGCCGTTGATTGTTTTTGCCCACGGCGAAGGTAAAAATACGAAACGGGTCTGGCCGATTTTCAGCCGCGCCTCCAATTCCAATCTGACCAGCAATTTTTATCTTTGGCCGGTTTACAAATACAACCGGCTCTATTCGCCGCCGCTGGAGCGGGAGCGCACCCGGATTTTATTTTTTCTTTACTCGGATGTTCTTGAAAAAAATTTGGAAGCCAACGTCGCCCTGCATCGCGTGGATTTTTGGCCGCTGTTCACTTTTCGCCGTGATCTCGAAGGCAAAGAGCGTTTGCAAATCCTTTCCCTGCTCGAACCTTTTTTGCCCAACAACAAAAGCATCGAACGCGATTACTCGCCGCTCTGGTCCATCTGGCGCGCGGAAAAAAATCCCATCACGCAAGCGTCAAGCCAGTCTCTATTTTGGAATCTCTATCGACGCAACGTGTCGGCCACGACGAAAAAATGCTCGCTCTTGTTTGGCCTTTTCCAATATGAATCCGCGCCGGAGGGAAAACGGTGGAGGCTGGTTTACGTTTCGTTCGGAACCGCGGCGAGAACTCAAACTAAAAAATAATGACCCGCTCAATTCCTTTTTGCCCGGCTTTTGCATTAGACGTAGCGCAGCTTTGCAAGCTGCTGTATCGCCGATTTACAATCGACTCTGCGAGGATGGGCGATTTCGGGTGTGATTTAAATTGGCGGTCCGAACAAGAGCGCCAGAGGACTGGCGCACTCCAAGACGCTCCGCGCCATTCCTGCGCCATCGAAATTCGCGCGAGCGTCTTGGAGTGCGGCGGCCCTCCGCCGCTTTTAACAGCACCGGTAGTGAACGCCACCTGGAATCACAACCTCGGCGATGTCCAGCCGGTTGCAAACCCGCGATACGGCAGGTTAAAAACCTGCGCTACGATTTGGCGGTCCGAACAAGAGCGCCAGAGGACTGGCGCACTCCAAGACGCTCCGCGCCATTCCTGCGCCATCGAAATTCGCGCGAGCGTCTTGGGGTGCGGCAGCCCTCCGCCGCTTTTAACAGCACCGGTAGTGAACGCCACCTGGAATCACCACCCCGGCGATGTCCAGCCGGTTGCAAACCCGCGATACGGCAGGTTAAAAACCTGCGCTAAGGCTCGAACGCAAACTCCCGGTTTTTGCGATTTGCCAATTCCCGGTGAGAGAAGGAAACTCTGACATGTTTCAAAGCATTGGAGAAATCATTCTTCTATTCGGGCAGGCGCTTGCGGCGCTACCGCTGGCCTGGCGTCACCGGCAAAAGATTTTCGACCAACTTTTTGAAATTGGAAATGCCAGTTTGCTCATGGCTTGCATCCTGTCCCTTTTCATCGGCGGAGTTCTGGCCCTGCAAGCCGGCTCCGTTTTGGTGCAGCGCGGTTTGGGAAATGTGATCGGTGGAATGGTCGGCGTCTCTATGTGCAAAGAACTTGGGCCGGTCATGATGTCCATTTTGATTGCCGGTCGCATCGGATCGGCCATGGCGGCGGAAATCGGTTCGATGCGCGCCTATCAGGAACTGGACGCCTTGCGGACGATGAACATCAATCCGATTCACTACCTGGTCATGCCCCGCGTTCTGGCCATCGCCATCGCACTGCCCCTCCTCGTAATTTTTTCCATCATGGTGGGCTGGTTTGGAGGCGCATTGGTCGCTGCCTACAACAAAATGATTTTGATCAGCTTCCAATCCTATTTCAATAACTTGCGCCAGGTAGTCGATCTCGGCGACGTCGCCAATGGGCTGATCAAAAGTTTCGCCTTCGCGTTGGTCATTGGGGTTGTGTCGTGTCATCAGGGCCTGCAAACCATCGGCGGCCCGCGCGGCATCGGGCGCTCGGTCACTAAAGCTGTCGTCAATTCCATCGTCCTCATTTTAATTCTCGATTATTTTCTAACGCGCCTTTTGATTAATTTGTGAAATGACGCCAACTTCCAATCATTCTCAGAGTGTCAGCGTCGAAGTCCGCGGTTTGCGCAAAAGTTTTAACGGGGTCGCCGTGCTCAAAGGATTGGATTTCAAAGTCGAGCCGGGCGAAATTTTCGTCATCATGGGACCCAGCGGCAGCGGCAAAAGCGTTTTGCTGAAACACATCATCGGCCTGGAAACCCCCGACGCCGGCGAAATTTTGATTGAGGGCGAGCCGATTCAATCCTCCTCCGTCATGGACAAATATCGCATGGCGATGGTCTTCCAATCCGGCGCGCTGCTCAATTCACTGAGCGTCGGAGAAAACGTCGGCCTTTATTTGGCCGAACATCGATTGAAACCCGAGGCGGAAATTCGCCGGATCGTCTCTGAGAAACTTGAACTCGTCGGCTTGAAAGGACTGGAAGACCGTTCGCCCTCAGAGCTGTCGGGCGGCATGAAAAAGCGCGTGGCCATCGCGCGGGCGCTGGTGGTTGACCCGCAGTTAATTTTATACGATGAACCGACGAGCGAACTGGATCCGCTGATGGGCGTGGCCATCGGCGAAGAAATTTTGAACCTGAAAAAACGGACACAAGCCACCTCCATCGTCGTGTCGCATGATCGCGATTTGGCCTTTGGCGTCGCGGATCGAATCGCCATCATCAACGAAGGAAAAATTTTATTCATCGGCACGCCCGACGAAGTGAAAAATCATTCAGACCCGCTCATCAAAAAATTTATTCACGCGGAATTGAAAAAAACCTAACTTTTTATTGGCTATGAAAAACACACTTGAAACGCGCCTCGGAGTTTTTTTTGCGCTCGCACTGATTGCCGCATTTATCATTATGGAGATGTTGGGCGGCGGGGCATTTTTAAAGAAAGGCTATCGCGTTCACGGCCTCTTCGCCAATGTTCAGGAACTGAAAGTGGGCGATCGGGTCAAGCTCGCCGGAGTGCAAGTTGGGCAGGTGGAAAAAATTCACCTCACCAACAATCTGGTCAAGGTCACCATGAAACTCGACCGCGACGCCGACGTGCGGACCGACAGCACCGCGACCATCAAGTTTACCGGCTTGATGGGAGAAAATTTTGTCTCCCTTGATTTCGGCAGCGGGGTTGGCACAAGAGCGGTGGATGGCGCGCATCTTAAAACGGCGGAACAGCCGGACCTCAGCGCGTTGATGGCCAAGCTCGACAATGTCGCCAGCGGGGTAGAGAACCTGACCAAAAGTTTTACCGGCGATAAAATTGACAACCTCCTCGGGCCGTTCACCGATTTCCTGAAAGAAAACAGCCCGCGAATCACGGCCATTCTCGGCAACATGCACACCATCTCTTCGCAAATCGCCGAGGGAAAAGGCACGGTCGGAAAATTGATCAACGATGACGCGCTTTATTTATCGGCGACCAGCACCGTCTCCAATCTGGAGAGCGCCACCACGGAAATTAAATTGACTCTCGATCGGGCGCGCAACGTGATCGATGAAATCAACGCGGGCCACGGCACCCTGGGAAAGTTAGTGAAGGACGAGCAACTCTACAACGAAACCTCTGGCGCCATGACTAACATGCGGGAGATTTTGGAAAAAATAAATCGCGGCCAAGGCTCCGTCGGCAAACTGGTCAACGATGACAGCCTGTTGAAAAATATAAAACTCTCCCTGCAAAAACTCGACAAAGCGACCGAAGGTCTCGAAGACACCGGCCCGTTAAGCGTGCTGGGGACCGCGGTGAACAGTTTGTTCTAAAGACGGCTATGCCGGATGTTCCACGAGTCAGTTTGCTCATCCCCACGCACAACAATGCGCTCACCATTGGGGAGACAATCACTGCTTGCACGAACCAGACTGTTCGCGATTTGGAAATTGTGGTGTACGACGAGGCGAGCAAAGACGAGACGGGAAAAATCGTGGAAATGGCGGCCGCTCGCGATTCCAGAATCCGCTTTTTCCACAGTGACAGCAACTCCGGGCCACCGCGAGCGTGGCGCAGGTTGCTTCACGAAGCGCGCGGCAAGTGGGCGACATTTGTTTGGTCAGATGATTTAATTGTTCCCCAGTTTCTGGAAAAAATGCTCGGAGTTTTGGAACAAAATCCTTCGCACCTCGCGGTGGGCTGTAACGCTTACGCTGAAACCATTTTACCGAACGAACGTAATCCCGATGGCACACTCGCGACAACCCCTCCGCAAAAACTTTTCGATTATAAAACCGTGCGGCTGCGTGGAGATGAATACAGCCTCTGTGTCCTGGCGGGATATTTTCCGGTGACGCCGCTGTGCAGTCTTTTCAGCGCCGAAGCGGCCCGAGCGGCGTTTGATGACTACATCGAAATACCGAATCCGTACGGCTTTGATTTTTCCCGTCGCGCCTACGGAAACGATTTTGCTTTTCTTTCGGAAATCACTCTGCGAGCTGGGGAAATTATCGTGCTGGAAGACGCGTTGGCTTTCTGTCGCTCCAGCCCAAGCAGTCTCACGGCACACGCCTTGCGCGATCATGTGTGGCAATTCCGATTGCAATATGTTTGGGCGATGCGTCACACCTGGATGCACTGCCGCGATCTCTCGCCCCACATGGAAACTCTGATTCGTGTCGCCGATGACCGGGCGAATTTCTGCGACGCAGTTTATTCGGCGGGAAAAAAAGTTTGGCCGCACCATTGCAACGCATGGAAAATTATTCGCGCTTTGGAATTTTTGATGCGATATGACCGGCGGATCAAGACCACGCGGCAACCTCAACTGATTCAAAACTGGCTCAGCCGCCGAGCGTAATCATTGTGGACTCCATCGTTCGCCAACTCCTCCCTCCGCCCGACTTTGTCAAAGCTCTGGCGGCGGTGAAGTTGGCTCCCAGCGCTTTTCAACGACCGGCTTTGACCGGGCAGCGCGGCGTTTTAGGGAAACGATTGCAGTCCCACTTGCGTGGCGGCGGCTTTGCTGTCGCGGAATGTCCAGGTGACATTTGTGATTCCTCGTTCATGGAATCCTGGCTGGATCGGATCCAGCCCGACGTGCTTTTCCACTTTGCCGCGAAGGTCCCGACTTTTTGGGTGACTGAAAATTATTCTGAAGCGTTGAAAGTAAATGCAGTCGCGACCGCCGGGCTGGCAAAAACTTGCGCGCAACGAGGAATATTTTTTGTCTATGCTTCGACCAGTCACGTGTATGCGCCTTCTGCTACCGCGCGGCGCGAGTCTGATCCGTTGTCTCCTATCTCAGCCTATGGCGAAACAAAACTCGCGGGAGAATTTGCGGTGCGCCGATTGTGCGCTCGACATTTGATTGGCAGAATTTTTTCTTTCAGCGCGGAGGAGCAATCAAATTCCTATCTCGTCCCCGGACTGATCCGCCGCCTGGAATCGGAGCGCGAAGTCACTGTAAAAAATAGCCTGGCGCAACGGGACATCCTGCACGCAGACGACATCGCTTTCACTTTGATGCATCTGGCGGCGCGGCGCAGCGAGGGCACTATAAATATTTGCGCGGGTCGTCCCACCTCCGTCGGCGAAATCGCCCTGCGCGTTCACGAACTTTTGAAGTCGCGGGCTAATTTGATTTTGGATGGAGCAGGCAGCGAGGACGCGCTTTACGGAGATAACAGCCGTCTGAGAAAAACTTTGTCCGCCGAGAATTAACTTTCTCGAATCGCTTTGGCCAGCAGCCCTGCCAATTCATCGAGGGCGGATTTGGTCGCCGGTGTGGTGTAACAGCCAATGTAAAGTCCGCGCTGATGGATGGCTTCCGCTCCCGGATAAGGCGCGTTTGGAAAATGACATTTCAATTGACGGATCGCGGGCTGGCGAATCCAGCTGCCTGAAATGATCGGTCGCGAATCCACTCCGAATTGAAGTAATTTTTCACTGATTTTTTGACGCTTCCTGGCCAGTCCTTCAGGGAGAAGAAAAGAAAAACCAAACCAGGCCGCCTCCAAATCCGTCGTAGGTTTTGGAAATGACAATCCCAAATTCAAAGTAATTAATTTCGTCTGCAATGCGCGAACGTTGGCAATGCGATGACGATTCATCGCGGCCAATTTACGAAGCTGACATTCCCCAAACACCGCCTGAATTTCCATCGGTCGCAAATTGAAGCCAGTAGAAATAAAAAGGAAACGAGGATCGACCTCGGGATTCTCGCGAATGAATCGGGAGTATTCGGAATGCTGTCTCGCCCAGCCATGCGCGCGTTGAGTCCGAAGGATGTCCACATATTTCTGGCTGTTCGTCACCACCATTCCGCCCTCGATGGTGGTGATGTGATGTGAGAAATAAAAACTATAAGTCCCCATCTCACCGAATGTCCCCAGAAAATCTTGTTTCCAGGTTGAACCGAGCGATTCACACGTATCTTCAAAAACCAGGATTCTATTTTTTTTGGCAAACGCTAAAACTGGTTTCATCTCACAAGCATTGCCGAGAGTGTGAACCAGTTGAATGGCTTGAAAGGGCGTCTTGCGATGAGCCTCTTCCAGGGATTTCTGGTCGAGATTTAGCGTGTGAGGATCGACATCGACAAACACCGGTTCGAGACCGAATTGTGTCCAGGGCCAAATGGAGGTGGACCAGGCCACGGCTGGAATGGCCACGCGATTTCCGCGCTTTAATTTTTTTGGCGAGGCTGGATCGCAAACCGCAGCCACCGCCAGCAAGTTGGCCGAGGACCCCGAATTGACCATCACCGCAAATTTTGACCCAACATATTTTGCAAATTGTTCTTCGAATGCCTTGACCCTCCCGCCCATGGTCAGTTGGCCGCTGAACAAAACCTGGCACGCCGCCAAAATTTCTTCGGTGCCATAGCTCTGTTCCACCAGGGGAAAACGATATTGTTTTACTTGAGGCAAAACCGTTTTGCCCGCGGCGGAAAGCGCCTTGTTCAAATAAAACAAAACTTTCGTTTGTGTTCGTTCGCTCATGGCAACTCGGCGGTCGATTACGAATGGACTAACCGGAAACTTTTATTTTTCCCTCTCGATGATCTTTCAGAAGTTTGGTGTCGGCATCGACCATCAGCTTGACCAAATCGGCAAATTTAGTTTTCGGCTCCCAACCAAGCTGTCGTTTGGCTTTGCTCGCATCGCCGATGAGCAGTTCCACTTCGGCGGGGCGATAGTAGCGCGGATCGATCTCCACAAATTTCTTCCAATCCATTCCGACGTGACCGAAAGCCACATCTAAAAATTCGCGAATGGAATGGGTCTCGTTCGTGGCGATGACATAATCATCGGCCTTCTCCTGTTGCAGCATCAGCCACATCGCGTCCACATATTCTTTCGCGTAACCCCAGTCGCGCTTGGCGTCGAGATTTCCCAGATAAAGTTTGTCCTGCAACCCCGCTTGAATGTGCGCCAGAGCGCGGGTGATTTTTCGCGTGACAAAAGTTTCGCCGCGCCGTGGAGATTCGTGATTGAACAAAATCCCGTTGCTCGCGTGCAGCCCGTAAGATTCCCGGTAATTCACCGTGATCCAAAATGAATAAACTTTCGCGCACCCGTACGGGCTTCGTGGATAAAAAGGCGTTTTCTCCGTCTGCGGAACTTCCTGCACCAGCCCGTACATCTCGCTGGACGACGCCTGATAAAATCGCGGCTTGATACCCGTCTCGCGAATCGCTTCGAGCAAGCGGATCGTTCCCGTGCCCGTCACATCGGTCGTGTATTCCGGCGCATCGAAACTCACCCGCACGTGGCTTTGGGCCGCGAGATTATAAATTTCTTCCGGCTGAATTTTTCCGATCAATCGCGCCAAACCGCTCGCATCGCTCAAATCGCCGTAATGCAAAAACAAACGGCTCTTGCCTGAATGCGGGTCCGCGTAAATCGGATCGAGCCGCCCCGTATTAAAAGTGCTCGCGCGCCGGATAAGTCCGTGAACCTCGTACCCTTTTCCCAACAACAGTTCCGCCAGGTACGATCCGTCCTGTCCGGTGATACCGGTGATGAGTGCTTTTTTCGCCATAAAGGTTGGATACATTCCGCTAACGGGAAGATTGATGGCAAGAACGAAACGGCTTTGACGGTTTGAAGTCTTTCGCTGGAATTATTTTCCTGGATTGGTTGCCAAAATAATTTTCGACAACGCATTTTGCGAACGGAACGCCGAACTCCGGTTCGGCTCTTTGCGCTCGATCGTTCGACCTCCTGCCGACTAGGAAATCGGCGTTCCTATCCGGAAATTTATTTCGGCAACCGCTCTAACTGCCCACCGCGTTGTTTGAAAATTCAATCAACTCGTCCAATTTTTTCCGCGCCTTTCCGGTGTCGATGATTTCACACGCCAGGTCCCATCCTTCGTTCAAATTTTTTACTCTCGCTGCCGCCAACAACGCTGCCGCCGCATTCAACAAGACGGCGTCCCGTTTTGGCCCTCGCTCCTCTCCCGCAAAAATTTGATGTATAATTTGGGCGTTTGTTTTGCTGTTCCCTCCGGCCAAATCCGGCAACGAAACCGGACTAATTGGAAAATTTTCTGGCGACAGCGTCGAGCAATTCATCCCGCGCTCCTGATAAAATTCCGCGACAAAATTTTCGCCCAATGTCGAGAACTCATCGAGATGCGAAGTTGGCGCCTTTCCAACTTCAACGTTCGATGTTCGATGTTCGATGTTCGATGTTCCCACCTTTCCGCTCACCACGATTCCGCGCCGGACGCCGAGCCTCTGCAAAACCCGCGCCATCGGTTCGCAGAATTCCGGGCACGGAACCCCGATCAACTGCGCCGTTGGCCGAGCCGGATTCAACAGCGGCCCCAGCAAATTAAAAAGGGTCCGCTGCCCTCGTTGCGCGCAAAGTTTTCGCGCCTGCGCCAAGTGTCGAAACGACGGATGAAATTTTGGCGCGAAGAAAAAAGCGAAGTCGTGTTTCTTTAAACATTCGAGCGTCCGTTCCACCGGCAACTCAATCCTGATGCCGACCGCCTCGAGAACATCCGCGCTTCCGCATTGCGAGGTGACGGCGCGATTTCCATGTTTGGCCACGGTTACTCCTGCGGCGGCGGCGATGAGCGCAACCGTCGTCGAAATGTTAAAAGTGTCGAGCCGATCTCCCCCTGTCCCGCAAACATCGAGAATTTCGCGCGAGCGAAGTTCCGCATCGAGTTCAACGTGAATGGATTTTTTACGAAGCTCTTCGACGAAGGCCGCGATCTCCTCCACGGTTTCACCTTTTTTGGAAAGTGCGGTGAGAAATTCCGCCTTGGTTTCCACCGCAACATTTTCATCGAGCAATTGCTCCACCGCTGTCTTGACTTGTTGAAGGTCGAGCGACTGCGACTGCTGAAGTTGTTTGGTTAATTCGCCGAGCATGAAAAAACTTTAAATTCAAAATCGGAAAGTCCAAAACGAAATGAAATGGAAAATCCAGTAACGTCGCGATGTTCAAATCCGCCGGGTAGCATCTGCCTCCGGCGGGTGCGAAAAAACCTTATTCGACGTTCGACGTTCGATGTTTGAAAATTAAAACCAACATTGAACACTGAACATCGAACATCGAACATCCAACATCGAACATCCAACATCGAACATCCAACATCGAACATCGAACGAAGAAATGTCTTCGCACTCGCCGGAGGCAGATGCTACCCGCACAAATGGAAAAAAAGTTTAAAGTCGAAATTTTGCCGACCCACAACGCTGCGCTTTTTGATGCAGCCGTGCTACACGCGGCCAAAATATTGCGCGAGGGTGAACTCGTTGCGCTGCCGACGGAAACGGTTTACGGCCTCGCCGCCAATGCGTTTGACGAAAAGGCCGTCGCGAAAATTTTTCAGGCAAAAGATCGTCCCGCGCAAAACCCCATTATTGTCCATGTCGCCAGTTTGGACATGGCGCAGCGCTGCGTCGAATATTGGCCGGACCTCGCGCAGAAATTAGCAAACGCATTTTGGCCGGGGCCGCTGACTTTGATTTTGCCACGTTCGGAAAAAATTCCTGATGCAGTGACGGCCGGTGGAAAAACGGTGGGTGTGCGCTGGCCGAGTCATCCATTCATTCAAGCGGTGATTCGCGCCTGTGATTTTCCGCTGGCGGCGCCGAGCGCGAATCATTCGGGCCAAATTTCTCCGACGAACGCCGGCCACGTAAAAAAAAGTTTAGGCGACAAAATTTCTTTGATCATCGATGGCGGACAATCGCAGGTGGGCATCGAATCGACGGTGATCGATTTGACCGCGCAACCGCCCCGGCTGTTGCGACCGGGCATGATTCACGCGGAATCATTGCTCGCGGTCGTTGGCGAATTGACTCTGGGTTTTGGGGACAGCGAAGAGGTTTTGCGAAGCCCCGGTTTATTAAAAAAACATTACTCGCCCAAAGCGAAGCTGGTGATTTTATCCTGGCGCGATGAGTTGGATTTGGAAGCGCAAATCGTAAATCGTAAATCGCCCCTGACGAAGGTTCACATCATTGCGCACACCAAAATTCCGGCGAGCGAAAAATTCGGCCGGGTCGCCGTGATTCCTCACGACGCGGATGCTTTTGGCCGGGCGTGGTATGCCGAGCTTCATCAATGCGACGAGGCGGGGGCCGAATTGATCGTGATAGAAGATTTGCCGAAGACGCGAGAGTGGGACGCCATCCGGGATCGCTTGGAACGCGCTGCTGCCAGTTAATTAATTCGCCGCTACAAAATGGATTAAACCTGGGGGGAACCTCGCGGCCTATTTGGAGTGCGGGGACATGTCCCCGCTTTGGCTGCACGAAGGAAAAAGAGAGCGGCTCCGTCGGTTCGAGAGCTTCATCTCTCAGCGTGGCGTGCAGGAAAAGCGGCGTCATGCTGCCGCAGTCCAAAGAACGGCGCGGCGTATGAGAGTGCGGCAAACTCTTGTCCGATTATTTTCGGCTCGAACCTTTTGTGAACAAGTTTCACTTGGCACAATTTACTTTTCCTGCTTTCTAATTGACCCCAACCCCCCTTTTGTGAGCGAATGCACGGCTGGAAATGGGTAACACATGGCGAAGACGACACGTAAAACGGGTTCCACGACCAAATCGGGAACGACCACCAAATACGACGCGCATCACACCGTTCTGACCAAGACTTACGGGGCGCTGGCGGATTTGCGTCGCGAACTTTCCGATTCCAAAGCCGCCGTGGCCGAGCGCACCGAGCTGCTCCAAATGTTTTCTGATTGCAGCGACTCGCAACGCGCCTGGCTTTTGCTCGAAGATTATTTCGAGAAACTTTCCCTCTCCCGCAAAGATTTTTCCGGCCAGGACTGGTGGCCGCGTTTGCTGGCCGTCAAAGGAAAAAAACGACTCGAAGAAACGGCCATTTTATTTCTGCGCGCCAATCGGCCTCTGCCGACCGAACTTACTCCTCACGCCAATCTGGATCGCTTCGCGGAAATCGAGCAGGCGGAAAAGGACAAGGAATTAGTCAAACAACTTGAGCACTGGCTTTTTCCTCCGGCGCCGGGCCACTTGGATTCGCCCCGCGCCGCTCTGCGCATTGTCTGTGAGACATTGCCTTTTGAAGGAGATTCCGCCCTGCAAGCGCTCGTCGTGAAATTTCATTTGTTCCGTCCACGCACCGGCGAAAAACCAAAAACACTTTCGGAAATTATCGAACTCACCACCCGTTCCGCCCATGAGCAGGAACTTTTTTCTCCGCTCGATTGGGAATTTATTCAGTGGCTGGCGGAAACTCATGCCGACCCGGAAGGGTTGTGGGACAGCATTACTTTGACGGGCCTGGAGTTATTGCAATGGCTCGTCCGCTGGGGCGACAACGCGCGCCTGCAACTCGACCAAACTGTCCTCAAATTTCATGGCCACCTCGCCGAACTGAAACCCAACCTCGAAAAAATCGGCGAAGAACTTTCCTTCACTCACAATTTGCTTTTGCCCAATGGCGAGGTGCATCCATTCAACTCGGTCAAATTTTTTGCAGGCCGTCCGTCGCTCGTGCTCATCGGCGACACTTTCTATCTGCTGCGCAATGGGCCTCCCACCGAATTGCTTGATTCGTGGGCGAAAAAAAAATCGTTGCCGGTCAGCAAACTCAGTCATCGTCTCGTCACCAACCTGCGCAAAAGTCAACTGACGCCGGGAGTCGATTGGGAACAACTTTGTGTCGCACATCCCGCCAAGCCGCAGTTCACTTTTGAGTTGAGCGACGAAGTGGTTCGCCTGCGACTGCAAGCGCGTAGCGGAAGAGACCAAACCCTGTGGCACTGGACGGGCCACGAATGGCAAAGCGATGAGCCGGTGGTTCGCACGAGTGATCGCCCGGAGATTTTGGAAGATGATCGCCTGGAACCAGCGAGCCAATGGCTGAGGCGTTTAGATTGGTTCACCCCGGAGCCGGGAGTTTGGCTGGGCGACGCGAATGAAAATTTTCTCAACGCACTCGCCCAGGCCTGGGCGGATCGTCCGAGTGAAGCGGACTATCTGGGCAACCCCGCTTTTCATCGCTTGTTTTTAGCGCCGCGCCAGCTTCGTCCGCATCTGGTGGTCAAAGGCAGCGGGATCGATTGGTTCTCCGTCTCGACCGAGTGGGAAATTGAAGGTTTGAAACTGACACCCGCCGATCTCCAACGATTGCAAACTGCCACCGGCCGCTTCGTGCATCTGCCCAACGCGGGTTGGATGGAACTCGATCCGTCCGCGGTGCAATCTGCTCACGAGGCTTTTGCCGATCTCGGAGTGGATGGTTTGATTCCGATTCCGCAACGGCTCGGTCTGGAACAAGCCGCGCACCTGGACGAAGCCGGTTTGCAACGTTTTGTCGATTCGCCGCAGGCCCAGGCGTTGCGAAAAAGTCTGGCCGATTTCACCGGAATTATCCCGACTGAATTGCCAAAAAATATCACCGCAGAATTACGTCCCTACCAAAAAGAGGGGTTTGATTTTCTTTGCCATCTCACTCGGCACAAGCTCGGTGGAATTCTCGCCGACGACATGGGCTTGGGAAAAACATTGCAAACGTTGGCCTGGATTTCCTGGCTGCAATCGCAACATCCCAACAATCCGAAACCTGCCTTGGTAATTTGTCCGGCGTCGGTTCTGCACAACTGGCGGCGCGAAAGCGAAAAGTTTACGCCGCACCTAAAAGTCCTTGTTTTGGAAAGTGGCGCCGCGCGACACAACTTGCGCCAACAGATTCCGCAACACGATTTGATCGTGACCAATTACGCTCTGCTCCGTCGAGATCTGGAAGCGTTGCAAAAATTTTCCTTTCGCGCCGCAGTGTTGGACGAGGCGCAATTCATAAAAAATCCCGATGCGCAGGTCACGCAATCGGTCAAGCAACTCGTCGCCGAACAGCGCCTGGCTCTCACGGGAACGCCGTTGGAAAATCGTTTGCTCGATCTATGGAGCATTGTCGATTTTGTGCAGCCAAACTTTCTTGGAACGCAACAACAGTTCACGGAGAAGTACGAACCCAAGCCGAACAACGCCGAACGCGGAACGCGGAACGCGGAGTCAAAAATTCCGAGTGCAGACAGTTCCGAGTTTCGCGTTCCAAGTTCCCCGTTGGAAGAAGGGTCCGAGTTGGAAGCGCGTATCGCGCGCCGACGGCTCTCCGCCAAGCTGCGCCCGCTCCTGCTGCGCCGATTAAAAAAACAAGTGGCCCGCGATTTGCCCGACCGCATCGAAGAGCGGCGCGACTGCGATCTCGGCGAGGCGCAAAGAAAACTTTATCTGGCCGAACTTCGCCGCAGCCGCGAGCAAGTCATGCAAACCGTCGCCGAAAAAGGTTTGGGCAGAAGCACCATTCACGTGCTCGCCGCTTTGACGCGGTTGCGCCAGATTTGTTGTCACCCTCAACTGGTCGGCAACGATTCGCCCTCCGGCAAAACCGAAACTTTATTTGAATTGTTGGAACCTTTGCTGGCCGCCAACCAAAAAGTTTTGGTGTTCAGCCAGTTCGTGCAGATGTTGAAGTTGTTGGAAAAAGAATGTGGCCAGCGCGGCATCTCCACTCACATCCTCACCGGCGAAACGAAGGATCGGCAGGCCGTCGTCAATGCCTTTCAAGAGGAGCCGAAAGGTTCGTTGTTTTTGCTAAGCCTGCGCGCTGCCGGCACTGGACTCAATCTCACCACTGCAAGCTACGTTGTGCTCTATGATCCCTGGTGGAACCCGGCGGTCGAAGCTCAGGCGATTGATCGTTCCCATCGCATCGGCCAAACCCGCACGGTCAATGCCTATCGTCTGATTGCGCCCGGAACGGTTGAAGAAAAAATCTGGGACCTGCAGCAACGCAAGGCGCAAACTATCGCCGACGTTCTGGGCGAGGAAGGTTTCGCGCGCAACTTATCGGCAATGGATTTGGAGTACCTCTTCTCGGAAGACGGCGCATCGTGACGGCCCGTGTGACCCAAATCGAGATAAGGCCGACGGAGCGCGGCGTTCATACCGCAGAGGTTTTCGAAACAAAAGATTGGAGCATCAATTTCCGGGCGGAAGTTGCCCACGCGAGAGTTTGGCACGGTAGTCTGGCCAAAGGTCTTTTATTTTCGCCCGCAAATTACGCGGGAAAAAATCTTCTAATTTGGCACTCAAGACTTTAGCGAGGACAAAGAGTTCAAGATCCGGAGCTCGCCTTCGTTGATGTTCGAGTTTAGCAACCGACTCGCGACTGGTATCCCATCCGAAAATTTGTAACTTCACGGCAAGCTGATTTTGGGTCCAGCCTTTCTCTAGGCGCAGCTTTCGCACTTGTGGCCCTATTACGTTTAACGGCGTGTCTTCGATGGCCGCGACCGTAGCAAGCGCAACTCTGAACTGATGGTACCCTTACAGACCACTCCTAGTAAAAATGCTTGTAATGTTATTTCCCTTTCATTATAAAAATCCCGTGCTCCTCAATAATGGAATTCCCGATCAAGGCCCGTTCCGAAAACAACCCATGAAAACAATCGACCCCGCGTCGCAGGAAAGTCCTCTCGCTCCTTCATCCTTAAAGAACGACTTCCAGCGAAGGTTCTCTTTGCATCCGGCGGCACGGCGTTTTCGTTACATCCGCGGGATTTTTCTTTTGTTGCTTTTTCCGCTGGCGGTCGTGGTTCGCGCACAACCTTCTCCGGGCGATCCTCCTACTTACGACTGGCTGGATTGTTGGGCGTTCAGCAATACCAATACCTGGCCAAGTGAGCGTGGCCACGCGCCGGTTTCTTTTACCAATCTTGAGGTGTCGCCGTTCGGAAAAGGTAACGCGCTCTTGTTAGACAACACCAATGGAGCCTGGCTGCAATACAACGTCTTTGAAGATGACGCCGCCACCAATCTGACGGTGAACGAAGGAACCTTGATGTTTTGGTTTGCGCCAAACTGGTCGGGAACAAATCAAGGCGGCAACGGTCCCGGACAATGGGGACGCTTGATTGAAGTTGGCTCTTATACGACCAATGCGAGTTACGGCTGGTGGAGTGTCTATCTCGATCCGGACGGCGCAAACATTTATTTCTCCTCGCAAACCAACGGCGCAGGTCAAACGCATCTTTCTGCGCCCATTGCCTGGACGACCAACCGCTGGCATATGATTGCGCTGACCTATTCGCCGACCAACTCCGCGCTTTATCTCGACGGAGAACTGGCGACCAATGGGTTGGCTGTAACTTACTTGCCCGATGCTGACGTGCTGGCGGAAGGTTTTTTTATAGGTAGTGACAATGCAGGACTGACGCAAGCGCGCGGGATGTTTGATGACATCTCGACTTATAACTTCCAACTGGACGCAGCAAGAATCAGCAGCACGTTCAGCATGGAATCGTTCTTTTATTATTTGAACCCGCTCAATTCGGCTAATATTTCTTCGGCCGATTCCAACCCTTCTTCTTCTCCCGGCATTTACCAGGCGATTAGCGGACAAGGTAATCTGCAGTTTGTCGGCACGGTATCCAACTGCGTGACAAGCAGCAACGTTTGGTTCACTAATATAGTTGCCACAGTCGCCGGTAACGGGACGGTGAATTTAACGTTCACTATTCAAGGAGGTGCGGACTTCTTGCCCTACGATGTCTTTGCCACCACCGCTTTTGTTGGGTCTTCGCTGACCAACGCTCAATGGGGATGGATGGGGCAAGGGTATCATTGCAACACCTATGCGCTAACCAATCTGCCAAGCCTATCTGTCTATCTCATTTTGGGAACCGGCCAGGATTCAGATTCGGACGGCTTGACAGACGCATACGAAAAACTGGTCAGCCGAACTAGCCCTCTTTCTAGTCTAGTGTCCCATAAATGACTATACTTATTTTCTTCGCTTTTTCCGCTTTTTCTTTTGCGACCAGCCCGGCTTGATCGTTTCCAAGGCGGCTCGCCCCCGCGCGACCTTGTCCATGATTTTTTGAACCGTCGCGG
>JBBQRQ010000009.1:0-78870 GCA_038214755.1 Verrucomicrobiota bacterium | reverse complement strand
TTTTTAATTTTCCGTCTGGTGTTTTCACACCACCCAACAAAATTCCGGCCTCCCCGCCCCATTGGTCCCCGTTTTTCCACCGGGCGTGCCCGGGGGCTATGCCCAAAACCCGGGTTAAAACCCGGGCGCTCCGTCCGTGATGAAAGGAACGCCGATTTCCCAATCGGCTCGATGGTAAGCTGCTCCGGGGGTGATCCACACTTTGCAAAGTGTGCATCACGGAGCCGATTGGGAAATCGGCGTTCCGTTTTGTCTTATTTGTGCTTCCGCGCTCTGTGGTGAAAAAGTTTTTGAAGAAATGAACTTCAAGCATTACGCAAAAATCTACGGCGCGCTTTGGCGAAATTCCGTCGTGCGCGAGATGGGTTTTAAATCCAACTTCATTCTCTGGATTTTCGTCGAGTTGCTTTGGTTCGCGCTGCAACTCAGTTTCATCGGCGTGATTTATCTGCACACCGATCACATCGGCGACTGGACGAAATGGCAGGTGGTCATGCTGATTGGCGCGAGCCATTTCATTCAGCAAATTTTCCAGGCATTTTTTCTTGTCAACTGCACGCAACTCTCCGAACTCATCCGCACGGGCAAACTTGATTTCATGCTCCTGCTGCCGGTCAACACGCGCTTCCTCGTTTCGCTGCGGCAAGTCGATCTCGGCGGATTCGTCAATGGCGCCTCGGGTCTGGCGGTGATGGGCTACGCGGCAAAACAACTTCACATCGTGCCGGGCGCGTCGCAGATTTTCGGATTTCTTTTTCTCTGTCTCGCCGGAATTTTGATTCACTACTCGCTCATGTTTCTGCTCGCGACGATTAGTTTTTGGACGGTGAAAGCGCAGGGAATTGTTTGGGGTTACTACAACTTGTTCAACATTTCGCGGATGCCCGATTCCGCTTTCCAAGGCTTCTTCAAAATATTTTTCACGTTCGCCATTCCGATGCTGCTCGTGGCGAATGTCCCCGCAAAACTAATCGCGCAAAAACTGCAATCGCCGTGGGAACTTGTTTTACTCGTCGTGACCGCGGTGTTTTGTTTTATTATTTCCGAGTTGGGCTGGCGCTTCGCGATGCGACACTACACGAGCGCCAGTTCGTAAAATTCATTGGCCATAATTTCCCGGCAGATTGAAAAAGCGCAGCATTCCTGGTGCGAAATGGAGCGTGCTCGACGTCCAGAAGTTTCCTCGCCGACCATGGAATTCACGGGACCAGTAATCTTTGGAATCGTATGCGACGGATGTATCCGTAATCACTTTCGCAAATTAAAATGTTCCCGGAATAATCCAGGGAGACGCTGCGGCCTTCACTGATTTTCAATTGGGCAGGCCCATAGAAATACGATCCATCGCCACTGTGCGTCGTGCCGCCCGCGCCGTTGACTAACAGGTGCATCGTGCTCGCGCTGTCCATATACCAAAGCTGGGAGCCGTCGTGGGTTAAAAACAAAAATCCGCCCGTCGGCACCGCCCAAACGCCACGGACTCCGTTAAGGCCGGTCTGTAATGCCGGGAAACCATCGCCGCCCCCATTGGTTGTGCCGTTGCCCGCGATGATCGATTTTGTCCCCAGAGGCGTGACGCGATAAACGTAATGCGCTCCTCGATCACACACGATGAGATCGCCGCCTCGCTCGACCGTGAGGGTCCCCAGTTCGGTGAAACCCGAAACCAGGGTCACCACTCCGGCGCCTGGAGTCCATTGGCGGACGCGTGTGTCATTTCCGAAATAGAAAAGTGATTCGTCGTCCTTCACCCACAGCGTGCGCCCGCCACTCAGAGCCGAACCGTCGGTGGTGGCGAGGAACAGTGTGGTCATGATGCCATTAGTGTTGACGCGACGCACGCGGCCATTGTCGGTATCGAGCACGTAAACCGTTCCGTCGCCGCGAACCCAAAGCGAGTTGGGAAAATTGAGTTGCAGATTGGTGGCCACGGCGGGGCCTTCACCATTGAACCCGCCGAGGTGCGTTCCAGCGTGGGTGTAAATAGTGCCGTTGGTGGAAATGCGCAGAATGGAATGGCTGTTCTTGTCAGCGATGTAAATGTTGCCCGCGCGATCCGCCATCGCGTAATGCGGACGGGAAAGCGAGGCGGAGAAAGCCGCCCGGCCCTCGAAAAAAGGCTGCCAATAACTGACCCCGTCGATGCGTCCTGCCCCATCTCCAGCCAGAGTTTCAAGAAGCCCGAAGGATTGAACCAGATTGGAGAAGCCCTGCGGTGTGGCGGGAACACCGACACTGCGCACGCGAAAAAATTTATTGCTGTTGCCGAGCAGCGCGCCGAACTGGCCGGCTGAGTTGGTCGAGAAAAAATTTTGTTCCGCGATCCAGGCTCCGCCGATTGATCCCACGCCTTCGATGGTGCAAACGCCGGGGACGAGGGCATTGGTCCAAATCAAGACGCCGTTTCGATGAAATCCCGTGACCTCCAGCGCCGAAGCAGTTGAAATGGGCAGAATGAAAACGATAGCTCCCAGCAAAGCCAAAGCCGTCCAGGAATTTTTAGGAACAAGGCCGCTGATCTTCGATACAGTCGCCCTCCAATCATCAAAGTTTTTCCAAGTCATCGGGCTTTATTAATTCGGCAGCGAAGGAGCATTATAGCAGCCAAACGCCCCGCCCGCTACTTCCCCAACAGATGGTCGATGACCATTTGATCGAGCGTCTGGTAATTTCGGTCGGTGATCAACTCCCTTGCCTTGGCGTCGTCGAAGGCGCGAGATTTTTCCACAAGTTTCAAAAACGTGCGGCGGCTGTTGTCCAGATGCGCCAGCCAATGTTCCACTTTTGTGGTGCGAAACGGATGCACATCGAAACAAACATACTCGCCGTGACTGCCATATTTATTTCGTTCGAGAACGCGAACTTGATTGAAGGCGCTACGAAGATTCGCGCTGCCAAATGGTTTGTCCTGATCGAACTTCAAACCATTCTGATCGTTCAAATGGAGCGACCAAAGTTTTCCAAACGTCATCGCGAAATCAATTTCGTCGGCGGGATCAAGCCCGGCCAAAATGCAATGCGCGCTCTCGATCAATGCGCCAACCCGTTTCGGATCGCGCGTGAGTTGCGCGACGGCGAGCGCGTGGCCAATCGTGGGAATGTAGGCGTGGTCCATCGGCTCGTTCGGTTTCGGTTCGATGGCGAGGCGAACTTTTTTATCGTGCGCCAACATTTTATCGAACGCTTGCACCAGCAATTCGACGCTGCGTTTGCCGTTTTTGGATTCGCGTAGATAAGTTCCTTCGCGCGCCAGCCAGAGCACGAGCAAATCCGTGCCGAGAATTTTCCCGATGTCGATGCAGCGGAGCGAACGGTCAATCGCGTATTGGCGATGTTTCGGATCGTTGCTCGTGTAAGCGCCATCAATCGTCTGCGGCGCGAACCACAAACGCGGCGCGACCATTTCGGCGGCAATGCCTTCGCCGTCCAAACGTTTCTTCAACTCTTTGGCTTCCTTAAAAATTTGTGCGTCGGATTTGCTGTCAATGTCGGGAACGGCATCGTCGTCGTGAAACATCATGGCGTCGAAGCCGAGCTTTTTTAATTGCGCCAGTTTCCAATCGAAAATCTGCGGAGGGCGCGTGGTTGGGCCGTACGGGTCCTGGCCTTCACTGATATTCCACGGGCCAAAACAAAATTTATAGGAGTGAGATTTCGCCATAAGCGCGAACGCTAGGGAGTTTTAGGCGCAATGAAAATAGAAAAAGTTTTTCGGAGTTTTTTTCGACTAAAAAGCTAACGCGATGAATCTAAAGATTCTCGGATCAACGCAAATTACCTTGACTTCAAATCGCCACGGGAGGAAAAACGAACCGTAATTCCCGTTCCAGCGTTGGAGCGTGACGTTGCCTTTCAAAAAAAATTCTTATGAAAAATCCACTCATCGCCCTGTCGGTCGCGGTCTCATTTTTCTGCCAATTCGGCCAGTTCCAGGCAAAGGCTCAACAACCCACCAATTGTAATCCGACGAACTGCGTCGGTATCGTTTGTCCGGCAACAATCATCAAGGATTGCACGTTGATTACGGGTCTCGGCTACGGAGCGATGGTGACCCTGCCGTCTCCTGTTTTGACCAATCGCTGCGGCGGCCAGGTGCCGACGGGTTACCGGGTCATTTGCAATCCGCTACCAGGTCAGGCGCAGTTTTTTCCACCGGGCGTGCATACCGTCGTTTGTTGCGTAGAATATCCTGATGGGAGTTACCGCGACTGCTGTTGCTATCGAATCGTTGTGCTCGGAAATAATTGTCCCCCGCCAGCAACCAACTGCCAAATTCGACTGGAGTGCCCGACCAATCTCATCGTCTGTGTCACCAACCAGCCGGGAGCCAGAGTATTTTTTGCGGACGTAAAAATTTCCAACCCCTGCAATGTCGCCACTGTGGTCACCTACTCCATGCCATCCGGCTCACAGTTCCCGGTGGGCAAAACGACGGTTTCTGTTTGCGTGGACTGGACCGATCCGGCAACTGGCCGGAAGCAAACCGAATGTTGCTGTTTCGACGTTATCATTCGCTGCTGCGACCAACCGTGCCAGCCGGACATTGTCCCGCCCACCATCAGGTGCCCAACGAACATCCTCGTTCTCAGTCCCAACTGCGTGCCGATCCCGGTAACCTATTCGGCGCCGGTCGTGGTGGATAATTGCGATCCGAATCCAAAAGTCACTTGCACGCCGCCCTCCGGCTCCGTGTTCCCCATTGGCACAACCAAGGTGGTTTGTTGCGCCGTTGACCATACCGGCAACAGCAATTGTTGCGAATTCACCGTGACGGTTCGTTGTCCGCCAACGCCACCGCCCACCAACTGCGTGGAAGTGATTTGCCCTGAAGATATCGTCGTGAATTGCGCCGGGCCGAATGGCGCGATCGTGAGATGGGAATCCCGCGCACTCAACACTTGCACCGGGCAACAACTGCCGGTGACCTGTGGTCCGCCCTCTGGAAGTTTCTTTCCTCCCGGCGTGACAACGGTTTGCTGCACGAACATTACTGGCGGTGTGGTGACACGATGCTGCTTCAGAGTGACGGTCAGCAATGTGCCGGACACAACTCCGCCCACCATTATTTGCCCGAGCAATATCATCATCCTTTGCGCCACGTCCAATGGCGCACGGGTCAAGTACACCGTCGTCGTCCGAGACGATTGTGACACGAACGTCACGCTAACTTGCACACCGCCACCGGGTAGTCTCTTCCCGATGGGCTGCACCACGGTGTCGTGCATCGCGGTGGACCGCGCGGGCAATCAAAGCCAATGCACATTCAAAGTTTGTCTCGTGCCCAAGGGTTGCTACTTGAGAAATCCGAGCTTCGAAACCGTGAGCCCCAACGCACCCCCGCCCGATCCCTGCAACGATTTGGTCGATCTCGCCCCACCGTGGCGTTCGCTTCTCGGCACGCCGAACTTGTTCCGGCCTGCCGCAGGTGTTCCCGTCAATTGCCGAGGTCAGGAAAATCCGTGCGAGGGAAAAAACTACGCCGGTCTGGAAGGCGGTTACACCACGACGGGTGGATTCGTGACTGAATCGATGATTGGTCAGTTAGTCGCGCCTTTGCCCAATGGAAAACGTTTCCGGTTGCGCGCGTGTTTGTCTTTGGCGGAATCATCACCTGGGCCTGTGATCATCGAATTCGTTCTCGCCAATTGGGCGAACCCCGCTCAACAACAGGTCATCCATCGTGAACGTGTGACGCAAAAAGTCGGTTGGCAAACCACATTGCCGGTACCCGCCTGTTTCCTTGTTCCGCAGCAAGGTGTCTGGGACGCGCTGATCATTCGCGCGGGACAAGTGCCAGCCGGTGTCGCGCCTTACCAACTGGGCTTCGTCTATCTGGACAACGTGAACATCTGCTGTTGCACCCCGGGGCTTACGACCGGAAGTCCCACCCGAAATCCCAACGGAAATACATTGAGACTCCAGTGGGAAGGCGATGGCGTTGTTCGAGTGAACCCGCGCCTGGACGATCCGCAGGGTTGGATGGAGTTAGGCAGCGGAGAAACGGACGAAATGGATATGCACACGCACGAACTGATGATCGATTCGTTCTCGCATATGTTCTTCGACCTTCAAATTCCAGAGTTAAATTCGTTCTTCGACGTGTTTCCCGACGGGTTGGCCCCAAGCCCCCTGGCGCCCTGCCCGACATGTCCGTGAGCGTCTAGTCTGAAGTAATCGCCAACGAGGCGGACAGCTTAGGTTTGTCCGCCTCGAATTTTTTTGCAGGTGTTTTTTTATAAAAATCCTCTTGGCTTCCTCGTTGCAGCGTCTGGCTTTTTCGACAATGCTGCACGCGCCATGACGCAACACAACGTTCATCCGAAATCCGGCGTGACTTTTAACAACGGCAATGGGGGATTGCCACGGATCGCAGTCCAAACACCCGCCAGCGACGCGGAAATTTATTTACAGGGCGCGCATGTCACAAAATTCCAGCGCAAAGGCGAAGCGCCTCTTTTATTTTTGAGCGAAAAAAGCCGCTTTGAAAAAGGCCAGCCGATTCGCGGCGGCGTGCCGATTATTTTTCCGTGGTTCGGCGCGCGCGAGGGGAAACCGATGCATGGCTTTGCGCGAACCCAGACGTGGGAGTTGAAAGAAATTTTAACTCACACTCACGGTGACGCGGTGACTCTGCAATTGAGCCTGCCGAAAGCTCCCGAGGCGGCGGAGTTTCCGGAATTTTCGGCGGAATATTTTGTGACGGTTGGCGAAACGCTTTCGCTCGAATTGAGAATCGCGAATCAATCGCACGAAAATCTTTCGCTCGAGAATTGTCTCCACACTTATTTTGCGGTCGGCGACATCCGTGAAGTGAAAGTCACGGGACTGAAAGGCACGGACTATCTCGACAAGCCGGAAAATTTCGCGCGGAGAAAAGAAAGCGGCGATGCGATCACATTTTCGGGCGAGACGGACCGGGTTTACTTGAGCACATCCGGGACGGTGGAAATTCGTGATTCCAAATTGCGCCGCAAAATTCTCATCGAGAAAGAAGGGTCAATCTCGACGGTAGTTTGGAACCCGTGGATTGAGAAGGCCAAGGCGATGGCCGATTTCGGCGACGAAGAATATTTGCGGATGGTCTGTGTGGAGTCGGGAAATGTTTCAGAAAACAAATTGAGCCTCGCGCCGGGAAAAACGTCCTCGCTCAAAGTGAATTTGCGCTGCGAAAGAATTCTTTAAGCGCGATCAGATTTGGGAATGATTTCGCACCCGCCGGAGGCAGATGCTACCCGAATGAGAATCGCCCTCGTCGAAAGATGGTTGGTCAAACAAACGCTGACGGAAGCGCTCCTGAATATTCCGGTGGGCGCGATTTGTTTGGCGGCGAGCTTGGTCGTGCTCGCCTTCACGACTGGTGTCGCGTTCGTCGTGGGACTCATTCTTTTCGAGATCATCGCGACGCTGGCGAAAACTACTTTTGACCTCAACCTTCGCAACTCGATTCCCTTTTGCGCGACCTTCTCCGCGGCGTTTCTGGTGTGGCTTTTTATTAGTCACTACCGGCGAAACGTCGAGCACCTCCGCTACGCCAAATACAAAACCGCAAAAGTCCACGTGTCCGACGCGGGTCTGGCTCGCGCATTGAACATTCTTTTGTCCGGTCCCGGCGTGGACGATGGATTTTTCCGGCAGATGCTTTACGTCGGGCCGCAATGGTTCGTCTCCGCCATTTCCATGTTCTACAAATCGGCCACGCTGCTGCGCATGGACATCGCAAGTTGCGCGAAGATTTTAGTCATTCTGTTGGAAAAAGGTTCGCGCGTCTCCTTCACGGAGTTGGCCCGACTCGTGCCGGAATTAAATTCGGTCAAAGTTTTTCCGCAATTGCGCGACATAGCCGGAGTAATTTTTTTGCAGAGCGAGCCGAGCGGAATTTCTCTCACGAGCGATCTGCGCGCTGAACTCGGGCGCGTGCTGGGGGTGCGCGTGAAAATTCAACCCGACCCGACTTTTCGCTCGTCCAAATCGCCTCCGGCTGCTCGTGCCGAAGAAGAGCCGACGGGGCCGCACAAGATTTTGGGAGTTCCGCGTTCGGCCTCACTTGCCCAAATCAAAGCGGCCTATCGCCGGCAAATAAAACAGTGCCACCCCGACAAGTTCGCCACGTTGAACAAAGACTGGCAGCAAATGGCCGAGCAACGATCCAAAATTATTAATGCGGCATACGCGACGTTGACTGCTCAAGTCAGTAACCAAGTGCGGAGTTAGATTCCAGCGCGAGCCGTTTCCTTCGCCCGGACGCAATCCACGTGAAATAAAAATCCCATCCGGCAGCAGGCCGGATGGGATGGTCGCGATGGATGAGTGCTTAAGATTTCTTGTCTTCTTTTTTTGCGGCAGCGCATTTGGCGCATTCTTTGGCTTTGCCGTCCTTCGTCACTTTCGCGATGGCATCTTTGCAACATTGATGGTCGCCGACGCATTTCTCACAGACTTTGCCGGCTTTGGCCTGGCCGGCGGCTTTCTTGCAGCATTCACCGGCGAAGGCGGATTGAGCAAGGGACAGAGTGGAAACGACGGCCATAACTGCGACATAACGGAATAATTTTTTCATAATTTTTTTGTAGTTAAGAGTTGAACTGCGAGAGCGATTGGACAGGGCTGCCCCTCAACTAGCAAATCAAAAATCAGGGCGGTTCTCTCGTCGCCTTCCTTAACAAAAAACCCGGTGAGCAAACCGGGGGAACGAATTCACTCCGCAGCGACTGGTGTGGCCTCGGTCTTTTCAGCCGTCGCTGCTTTATCCGCCGCTGTCCTGGCTTTCGCAGCTTTCTTGTCTGCAGCCTGCGTTTCTCGTTCAGCGAGAGTCGTTCCTCTTTCCTTCACCAACGTGGCGCCTTTGCCGATGCGTTTGCGAAGGTAGGTCAGCTTCGCGCGGCGGACATCGCCTCGACGTTCCACTTCAATTTTTTCGACGCGTGGCGAATGCTTTGGAAAAATGCGTTCGACACCTTCGCCGTAACTGATGCGGCGAACAGTGAAAGTTTCGTTCAAGCCGTGTCCGCGTTTGCCAATGACGATGCCGGCAAAAATCTGGACGCGCTCTTTATCGCCTTCGACGACTTTGGTGTGGACGCGCACGGAATCGCCGACGGCGTACTTCGCGTTATCTTTGCGATACTGGGATGTTTCGATTTTATCTAATATTGCCTGGTTCATAAATTTCTTTTCTGTAGCGGCGCGTCTGTGACCGCCGGTGATTAAATTCTTTTTCGATTTCAGCGGCGGTCATAGACGCGCCGCTACAAAATTATTCCAACAAATCTGGCCGGCGTTCTTCTGTGCGCGACTTTGCTTGTTCGCGCCGCCACTTCTCGATTTCCGCATGGTTGCCGGACAACAACACTTCGGGAACTTTCATCCCGCGAAACTCCGCTGGCCGCGTGTAATGCGGATACTCCAATTCCCCACGACTGAACGATTCATCGTCTGAACTTTGTTCGTCACCCAAAACCCCGGGCAACAAACGCGTGATCGCATCCACGATCAACATGGCCGGCAGCGCGCCATTGGTCAGAACGAAATCGCCGATGGAAATCTCTTCCTGCGCCAGCGTCCGAACACGTTCGTCAAATCCTTCATACGCGCCGCAAAGAAACAACAAGTGTTCCTGTTGCGAAAGTTCGCGCGCGATTTGCTGATCAAACTTTCGCCCCACCGGCGTCAGCATGATCACGCGCGTTTTTTCATTCGCCAAATTTTCCACCGCTGCAAAGATCGGTTCCGGTTTCAGGAGCATTCCTGGCCCGCCGCCAAACGGTTTATCGTCCACCGTTTTATGACGGTCGTGGGTGTAATCCCGCAGATTGATCACCCGCAAATCCAAAATTCCCGCATCGCGCGCTCGCTTGACCATGCTGAAATCCAGCGGCCCAACGAACATTTCGGGAAACAAAGTGAGCACGTCGATTTTCATGCCCGGAAAACTTTCTCCGCGAAACGGCGGTCATAGACGCGCCGCTGCAAAATTTTACGCCGGTCTCTCCTCGACGATTTCTATCGTGCAACGCAAACCTTTTTTTGCACTGCCAGCGAGCAAGAGGGACCGAATGGCGTTGATCGTCATCCCCTGTTTTCCAATCACTTTGCCAATATCGTCCTGATGCAAGCGCAATTCGTAAACCGTCAACCCATTTTTCTCAACGGGTGTAACGGTCACCGCTTCGGGATGATTGACCAGCCCTTTGACCACAAAATCAAGGAAGGCTTGCATGGCAAAAAATCTTAAGCGGCTGGGACGACTGGCGCGGCGGCGCGACCCGCTTTTTTCAAAAAGCTGGCGACGGTGTCACTCGGTTGCGCGCCTTTGCTCACCCAATAATTGGCGCGTTCCAAATCGACGGTAAAGTTGTCGCCTTTTTTCAGAGGTTGATACGTGCCGATTTCCTCGATGAATTTTCCATCGCGCGGGCTGCGGCTATCGGCGACGACAATGCGGAAGACCGGAACGTTTTTTGTTCCGATGCGTTTCATGCGAATTTTTACGGACATAAATTTAAATATCTGCGGCTGATTTTCCCGCGGCTTTTGCTCTTGGTTTTCCAAAAGGAGCGCGCAGCCTATTCATCGAACTTTTGCTTGGCAAGTTCCGTTTTTTATTTTTGGCGAATTGATTCTTGACGTTTGACTCGTGCTCTTTTCGCCTTGCTAAATAGTCGCGTGACTCAACTTTCCTTTTCGGATTTAGCTGAGGAAAAAATTGCCGACGGCAACTTTTCGTCAGACGCGTTGGCGCGCAAACTAAATTCTTTCCGCCAATTTGGCGAACCCACGCAATGGATCGTCACTTCGGCGATGACGTTCACCGGAGAATCCGTTTGCGTCCAAACTTGCGTCAACGAATTCTGGACTTCCAAACAACGCGCCGCGAGCCGGCTGCATGAAATTTCTTACCGCGCTTGTTTCAAACCGCAACTACCCCGCTTCTTCATCGAGCGACTCACCGCGCCCGGCGAAATCGTTTACGACCCGTTTATGGGACGAGGAACCACTTTGGTCGAAGCCGCTTTGTTGGGACGAATTCCATTCGGTTGTGACGTGAATCCGCTGAGCGCTTTTTTAACCAGGCCGCGTCTGTGTCCTCCGACTCTTGCGCAAATTGCTCAACGCTTGAATGAAATCAACTTTTCCGATCACGACGAATGGCCGGAAGATTTGCTCGTGTTTTATCATCCTGAAACGCTTCAACAAATTCTCTCGCTCAAAAAATATTTATTACTGCGCGTCGCCGAGGGAAAACTTGATCCGGTGGACGATTGGATTCGCATGATCGCGCTCAATCGTTTGACCGGACATTCCCCGGGATTTTTTTCCGTTTACACTTTGCCGCCCAATCAGGCGGTGTCTTTGCGATCGCAGAAAAAAATAAATCTGGATCGAAATCAAATTCCACCGCAGCGAAATGTCGCGGAACTCATTTTGAAAAAAAGCCGGATATTGTTGAGCGATTGCGACGCGAAGACTCGGAAGAATTTGGAGAAAAATTTTTCGCGCGCATTGCTTCTCACGGAGCCATCTTCCAGCACTCCGCAAATTCCTGATCAATCCGTTTCGCTCGTCGTCACTTCGCCGCCATTTCTCGATGTGGTCGATTATGCGGGCGACAACTGGCTGCGCTGTTGGTTTGTCGGTATCGACGCGAAAAATGTAAAGCTGACCGTGCCGCGCAAATTGGAAGATTGGCAAATTGCGATGACGGAAGTTTTTCGCGAACTGCGCCGCGTGTTGAAACCGGGCGGTCACGTGGCGTTTGAAGTCGGCGAAATTCGTGGCGGAAAAATAAAGCTGGAAGAAACCATTTTGCCCTGCGGCATCGCAGCCGGTTTGAATCCCGAACTGATTTTGATCAACGACCAGAAATTTACCAAGACAGCGAATTGCTGGGGCGTGGATAACAATTCCAAAGGCACGAACACAAACCGGATCGTCGTATTTCGCGGGTAGCAATCTGAAGGGGTAGCATCTGCCGCACCCGCCGGAGGCAGATGCTACCCCGCATTCATTTGAACCCGGCGTTCATTTGAACTTCTTCGCGCGTGGATTTACATTCCGCCGCCATGTTCAAAAAGTCCGCGCCAAAATTCATTCGCCTTCGCGGTGTGCGCCATAACAATCTCAAAAATTTCGACCTCGATCTGCCGCTCGGAAAATTGATTGTCATCACCGGTTTGAGCGGCTCTGGAAAAAGTTCCCTCGCGTTCGACACACTTTTTGCCGAAGGGCAGCGACGTTACGTCGAAACTTTTTCGCCCTACGCCCGCCAGTTCCTCGACCGCATGGACAAGCCGCAAGTGGACAGCATCGAAGGAATCCCCCCCGCCATCGCCATCGAACAACGCAACACCGTCAAGACCACGCGCTCCACTGTCGGCACGATGACGGAAATTTGCGACTACGCGAAATTGCTCTGGCCGCATCTGGCGCAACTCCATTGCAAAAATTGCGGACAACTCGTGCGCAAAGATTCGCCGCGAATGATTTGGGAAAATATCGTAGCCGCCGACGTGAGGAGGCGGTCTGATACGCGTTCGATCCATCCGCCTCCTCACGTCGGCGGCTACGATGAAATTGGCGGCTACGATGAAATTCTCATTACGTTCGACATTCCACTTTCCGAAAAAATTTCACTCGAAGAATCGTTGGCGCTGATTTCCAAACAAGGCTATCAGCGATTGTTGGTGGTCAACGAAATTTTGCGCGTTGATGAATCGCTCGACGCGTTGTCGAAATTAAAACCAACCACGCTCACCGTCGTCCAGGATCGCTTGAAGTTAATTGACTCCAATCGCAAACGCTTCGTCGAAGCCTGCGAGCAAGCCTACCATTTTGGAAAAGGAAAACTGTCGATTCGCGAAGTTGATGTCATTCCGCGTTCCGCATTCCCCGTTCCGCGTTTCTTCTCCAACCGTTTTCACTGCGCGCATTGCGACATCGAGTACCGCGAGCCTTCTCCTGCCCTTTTTAGTTTCAACCATCCGCTCGGAGCGTGCCCGACTTGTCGCGGCTTCGGTCGCACCATCGCGATTGATTACGATCTCGCCATTCCAGACCGTGCGAAAACTTTGGCCGAAGGTGCGGTGCGGCCGTGGCAGACCGGACAAGGCGCGGAGTCGCAGCAGGACCTCCTGAAATTTTGCAAACTGCGAAAAGTTCCGACGAATATTCCGTTCAAAGATTTGCCGCGCCAATTTCAGGATTGGGTCATCGAAGGCGACCCCGGTTACGGAAAGGATTCCGCGCACGAATGGCCTCGAGCGTGGTATGGCGTCAAAGGTTATTTCCGCTGGCTCGAATCCAAAGCTTACAAAATGCATGTCCGCGTTTTGCTGTCGCGTTATCGTTTATATAAAACTTGTGCGGATTGCGGCGGAACACGGTTCCAACCGAACACTTTGGGATTTACGATTTCGGATTCACGATTTACGAGCGAAGTTCCCAACGACGCGTCACTCGTCAATCGTAAATCCCAAATCCACATCGCCGATTTCTACCAACTCTCGATTCGAGACGCATTGCAATTTGTGGAAGCGCTTCAATCGCATCGCAAAAATTTCCAATCGACCGACCCACTCGTTCTCGCGATGAACGAGGTGCAATCGCGCCTCAGATTTCTCGATGAAGTTGGCTTGGGCTATCTCACTTTGGATCGCGCCACGCGCACACTTTCCGGCGGTGAGACCGAGCGCGTCAATCTCACCACGTGTCTAGGCTCCGGTTTGGTCAACACGCTTTTTGTCCTCGACGAACCGAGCGTCGGCTTGCACGCGCGCGACACGGAGCGTCTCATAAAAATTCTTCAGCGTCTTCGCGATTCGGGAAATACCGTCGTCGTTGTGGAGCACGAGAGCAGCGTGATGCGCGCCGCTGATCAAATTGTCGATCTCGGCCCCGGTCACGGCGCAGCGGGCGGCGAACTGGTTTTTCAAGGAACATTTCGTGAAATCCTAAAATCAAAAACTTCGCTGACGGGAAAATATCTAAGCGGGAAAAAGAAAATTAAAATCCCACAACGGCGCAAGGTTCAAAGTGCTGCCGCCATTCTGTCGGCAGAAAACTTATCAACCCCACTCGCGAACTGCCGACAGAATGTCGGCAGCACACTGGTTTTGCGCAACGCATCGACGCACAATTTAAAAAACATTTCTGTCGAGATTCCGCTCACCCGCTTTGTCTGCATCACCGGCGTGAGCGGCTCTGGAAAAACGACGTTGGTTCGCGATGTTTTGTTGCCCGCTCTCGAGACGAATTTCAAGAAAGAGCAGATCGGAGACAAAATTCAGGCGGAGGAGGACCAGGAAAATTCCGAAATCCCAAATCCGAATTCCAAAATCCAACTCTCTGGGTGGGAAAATTTGGGGCGCGTCGTTTTGGTGGATCAATCGCCTCTGGGAAAAACCCCACGCTCCAACCCGGCGGTTTACATCGGCGCCTTCGACGAGATTCGCGAACTCTTTGCGCAAACGGACTTGGCCAACCAACGCGGTCTGAACGCGAGCGCCTTCAGTTTTAATTCCGCACAAGGCCAATGCGAAAAATGTCGGGGCGCGGGCTTTGAAAAAATTGAAATGCAATTTCTCAGTGACATTTTTATTCGCTGCCCGGAATGCAATGGCCGCCGTTATCGCCCGCACATTTTGGAAATCAGGTTGAGTTCAAAGTTTAAGGTTCAAAGTTCAAAGTTATTCCGCCGCTCAACCCTCACCTCTCAACTCTCAACTTCAGGCTGGAGCATCGCCGATCTGTTGGAAGCGACGGTCGATGAAACGATTGCCTTTTTGGAAGACTTTTCCCAATCACGCCACGCCCAACGCGGCGTTGAACGTTTGCGGCTGCTTCAGGAAGTGGGCTTGGGTTATCTGCGTCTCGGCCAGCCGATCAACACGCTCTCGGGCGGGGAAAGCCAACGCCTGAAATTGGTCAGTCATTTGGCCGAAGCCAACGTTGCGGAAAGCGGACAAAAAAAACCGACGTTGTTTCTCTTCGACGAGCCGACGACCGGTTTGCACTTTCATGACGTGCGGGTGCTGCTGAAAGTTTTCCAACGCCTCGTCGATGCCGGTCATTCCGTCGTCGTCATCGAACATAATCTGGATGTGATAAAATCGGCGGACTGGGCCATCGATCTGGGACCGGAAGCCGGCGTTGACGGAGGAAAAATCGTGGCCGTCGGCACGCCGGAATCCATCGCCGCGCACGCCGAAAGTCATACGGGTCACGCCCTGCGCGCCTTCGCGCCGATGGGCGAGTAACGGCAAGGCAACGGAACGCCGATCTCCTGATCGGCTCGCGGAAAAATAGCTTGTTCCAATGCCGATCTGGAGATCGGCGTTCCTTTAATCGGCGTTCGATCATTTTATAAGAAATTGCGATGCTCCCGCGGGTCGAGGAATCCCTCACTTCACCTCCGTTACTTTCTAGTCGAAACCAAACAGGCGCGCCCTGATTGCAGGCCGCGCCAATATTTTCAAAAATTTTTTCAGGAAAAAAAGAGCAGCCGCAGTAGAAAAAAATATGAAAAAATTATTAACCAGCGTCAGTTTGGTAGTTTGTTTGGGATTGGGTATCGCCGTTTTCAACAGCGGCTGCGCGGGAGATCGCACCCATCGGAGCACGGGAGCCTATATCGATGACAAATCTGTCACCGCCAAAGTCAAAGCCGACCTTCTGGGCGACCCAGATGTCAAAGGCCTCGCCGTCAAAGTGGAAAGTTACAACGGTCGCGTCCAGTTGAGTGGCTTCGTGGATACAATGTCTCAGAAAAATCGCGCCGCCGAAATCGCGCGCAGTGTCAATGGCGTGAAGTCCGTTAAAAACGATTTGGTTGTAAAATAAATCGTCCGTCATTCGGTTTTTCGAAAGGAACAATTATGTCACTGGGAACAATTCTAATCATTCTGTTGATACTCATTCTCCTCGGAGTCATTCCCACTTGGGGATATAGTTCCTCGTGGGGCTACGGGCCGACCGGAGGAATCGGTGCCATTCTGATCATCATCGTGATTCTGGTTTTGTTGGGAAAAATATAACTGCGTTGGGTGCCGCGCCCAAGTCGGGCGTAGCAAACATCTGGCCGCTGGGAGTGTTCGCTCTCAGCGGCTTTTTTTTTCGCGCGATATTTTGCGAATTCGTTTTTGAATGTTAAGAGTTTCCGGTGATTAATGGACGAAAAATTCTCGCGGCCTCCGACAACGCCATTCGCATTCACGGCGCGCGCGAACACAATCTGAAAAATTTGTCCGTCTCGATTCCGCGAAATCAATTCGTTGTCATCACTGGCGTCAGCGGCTCGGGCAAAAGCACATTGGCTTTCGACATTTTATTTGCCGAAGGCCAACGGCGTTTCCTGGATTCGATGAACGTTTATGTTCGTCAATTCGTCGAGCAACTTTCGCGGCCGGAAGTGGATTTGATCACGGGCATTCCTCCGACCGTCAGCATCGAACAACGCAATTCGCGCGGCGGCGGAAAAAGCACCGTCGCGACCGTCACGGAAATTTATCATTTCATTCGACTGCTCTTCGCGCGGCTCGGAACGCAATATTGTCCCGACTGCGATTTGCCGGTCGAAGCGCAAACCCGCGATCAACTTGGAAAAAAACTCCGCGAGGAAATGAAGCGGCGCGGCGATTTGCTGCTGCTCGCCCCGGTCGTGAAAAACCGAAAAGGTTTTCACACCGATGTTGCTGCCTGGGCGGCCAAACATGGCTATGCCGAAGTGCGCGCGGATGGAAAAATCTATTCCACCAGCGAACGCCTTCGGTTGGATCGTTTCCGCGAGCACGACGTAGAAATCGTCGTCGGCATCCTCGATAAAAAAGTAGGGCAGGCGTCTCCCCTGCCCCTCCGAAAAATAGGCAAGTCTTCTGCCCCCCTTTCCAAAACTGCGCAACAGTTGATCGACGAAGCATTGCGTCTCGGAAACGGGACTTTGTTCGCCCTCTCGAACGATCAGAAAGTTTCCATCCACTCGATTCATCGTGCTTGTCCCGGGTGCGGACAATCCTTCGAGAAACTGGACCCGAAAAATTTTAGCTACAATTCTTCGCAAGGCTGGTGTCCGAAGTGTCGCGGCTTCGGCGAACTTTTTTATTTGCCGGAGGTCGAGCGAGGCGCGCGCGCCGACGCCATCGAGGAATCATGGTTTGAATGGCAGGAAGGCAAACGAGAGATTTGCCCTGAGTGCAATGGGGCCAGGTTGAATCCCGTGGCGCGAACGGTGCGGTTAAACGTAGGGCAGGCTTCCAGCCTGCCCATTCCTTCCATGAGCACAAATCACGCAGCCCCCAAAAAGGGCAGGCTGGAAGCCTCCCCTACGATCATCGACATCGGTAACGCTTCCGTGGATAGCGCGCTAAAATTCTTTTGCACGTTGAAATTCAAAGGGCGCGACAAGGAAATCGCCCGCGATATTTTGCCGGAGATTCGCGAGCGCCTGAAATTTCTTTGCGAAGTCGGCTTGGGTTATCTGCAACTTGGGCGCGGCGCGACGACTTTGTCCGGCGGTGAAGCACAACGCATTCGCCTCGCGGCGCAACTCGGTTCAAACCTTAGCGGGGTGCTTTACATTCTTGACGAGCCGACGATTGGTCTGCACGCCCGCGACAACGAACAACTTCTTTCCGCGCTGGAGATTCTGAAATCGCGCGGCAATTCGCTTGTCGTGGTCGAGCATGATGAAGAGACGATGCGTCACGCCGATCACGTGATTGATCTCGGTCCCGGCGCGGGAGTTCACGGCGGAGAAATTGTGGCAACGGGCACGTTGAAAGAATTGATGCGCCATCGCGATTCGATCACAGGCTCTTGTTTGCGCGAGAAAAAATGTTTCCCTCATTCGGGAAAACGGCGGCCTGTTTCTGTAGGAGCCGACGTGAGGAGGCTCACTTCAAAAAAAATTGGTGGGGGAAAAAGTCAGAGCCTCGTCACCTCGGCTGCTACGAATTATTGGCTCACGCTTCAAAACGCTTCGGTGCACAATCTAAAAAATCTTTCCGTGAGTTTTCCGCTCAATCGATTTGTCGTCGTCACCGGCGTGAGCGGCTCGGGCAAAAGCACGTTGGTGCGCGAATGTTTATTGCCGATGCTTCAAGCCAAAGTGAGATCAAAAAAAAACAATGCCGAAAAAACTTCCGCAGCGGATTCTCCTGCTTTGCAAAACATGAAGTTGCGCGGATTTGAATCCATCCAATCCGTTTACGAAGTGGATCAAGCGCCGATTGGGCGGACACCGCGTTCGATTCCTGCGACCTATGTCGGTTTCTTCGATGACATCCGCCAACTGTTCGCGCAAATGCCGGAAGCGCGGATGCGCGGCTATTCCGCGAGCCGATTTTCTTTCAACAGCGCGCAAGGCCGCTGCCCCGAATGCGAGGGCGCGGGCACGATCAAACTGGAAATGAATTTTTTACCGCCAGCGTTTGTGCGTTGCGAAACGTGCGGTGGCTGTCGCTTCAACCGAGAAACTTTGGATGTCGAGTTTGCCGGGAAAAATATTGCGCAAATTCTCGATCTCAGCGTGGCGGAAGCGATTGATTTTTTTGCGGCGCAAACGCGAATTCGCCGCCCCCTGGAAGCGTTGCGCGATACTGGACTCGATTACATCAAGCTCGGGCAAACCAGTCCGACGTTGAGCGGCGGTGAGGCGCAGCGGATGAAACTTGTCACGCATTTGCTCTCCGGTTTTAGAAATCAAAAGCTCGACGCGAAAATTCAAACCAAAAAACAAGCGGAACTGGAATTAGCAAGAGAGACGCGCAAGCCAGGTTCATCCATTTTTATTCTCGAAGAACCGACGATTGGTCTCCACATGGCCGACGTGCGGAAGCTCGTGGAGGTTTTGCAGCGCCTCGTCGATTCCGGCCATTCCGTCATCGTGATTGAACACAATCTGGATTTGATTGCGGAAGCCGATTGGGTAATCGATCTCGGGCCGGAAGGCGGCACGGCGGGCGGAGAGATTGTGGCGCAAGGGACGCCCGAAGAAATCGCGGCCAACCGGCGATCGCATACCGGACGTTTTTTGCGAAAAGTGCTGAAAAATGTCTAAGCCGTATCAGGAGATTCTCGAAGGCGAAACTTTTTTGCGCAGCGCCCCCGGTTTGCGCCACGAAAAAATTTGCTCCCACTTGCACGCGCAAATCGCGAAATGTTTGACCGAAATTCCCAGTTCACGTTTGCTCTCACCGCGTTCCGTGATCCAACTTTCGCCCGGCACTTTGGTGCGGCCCGATCTCGCCATCGTCACCACCGCCAACAATCGACTCTGGCTCGCGGCGGAGATTATCAATTCCGACGATCATCGGTTCGATACCGTGGTGAAAAAATCGATTTACGAAGAAACCGGCCTGCCGCGCCTTTGGATGATCGATCCGCGCTACGACAATGTGGAAGTTTATCACGGCAGTCCCTACGGCCTGGCGTTGCAAAAAATTCTGGCGAACAAAGAAACACTGATCGAGAAACTCCTTCCCGATTTGCGCATTGAAATCGCGGAGCTTTTCCGAGCTGGGTAGCATCTGCCGCCGGCGGGTGCGAAGAGAATTTTGTTTCACGAGACCGCGCCATCGCGTGCTTGAGTTTTTTCGTCGAGCAAATACCTTTTGCCCATGTCATTGACCGTTGACCAACTTACCGAAGAGGCGATGCAACTTCCCTTTTCGTCCCGGGCGCTTTTGGCAGAGCGGATGGTCGAGAGTTTGGATGAGGCAGAGACGGACGAGATACAAAAACTGTGGGCCGTAGAGGCAGTTCGGCGCCGCGACGAGGTTCGATCCGGGCGCGTCCAGCCGATACCAGGAGAGCAGGTGCTGGCTGAAGTGCGCCGTTTGGTCGGAAGATGAGATATGACTTTCACCCGGAGGCGCGCCTGGAGTACCGAGAAGCAGCCGCGTTTTATGAGGCTCGCCGGCGTGGTCTTGGGGCAACGTTTACCGTAGAAGTCGAAACCGCGATCAAGACAATTCTTGAGACACCTGACCGTTGGCGCTTGATCGAACAAAATGTGCGTCGCCGTCTCACACGCCTTTTCCCATACGCCATTCTCTATACGATCGAAGAAGACTTTATTCTCATCGTTGCCATAGCGCACGGTAGTCGAGAGCCGGGTTATTGGAAACATCGAATCCAATGAGGATAAAGTCTTCCTCGACTGTTGCAGAGAGACTCTCAGGTTCTCGAATCCTTTGTCGCAGAACCCGCCTGGGCGATTTGAAAGATTTCGACGAGACACGCTTTCATGGGCGGTGAATTTAATTGAAAAAAATCATAGGTTAGGCGTTTGCGCGCTTGCTCCAAGAAATGATGCCGATAAACTCTCTCCGAATCGCAAGCCATGCCCGAACTCTCACGCTTTTATGGTATCATCATTCGGATGTTCTCCGAGCCTTCGGAGCGCCACCACGTTCCGCATTTCCACGCTTACTACGGTGAGCACGTTGCCGTCTTTTCCATTTCGCCGGTCACGCTCATCATCGGCGTCATTGCGCAGCGCCAGCAGCGGCTCGTCGAGGCGTGGGCCGAGCTGCACGAGGAAGAGTTGCTGGCCGATTGGGCACTTCTGGAACAGGGCCGCAAGCCTTCCCCAATCACTCCTTTGATGTAGAGTAGCGCCATGAACCATCCGATTTACCGAATCACCTCCTGCGAGCACATCGCTCCGTATTCACTGCGTCTGCGCTTCAACGATGGTTTGGCGCGCACCATTGATTTTGAGCCGATTCTTGAGGGCGAGCTTTACGGCCCGCTCCGCGACCCGGCGGCTTTCGCTCAGGTCACGCTCGACCCGGAGATTCACACCGTCGTTTGGCCCTGTGGGGCCGACTTCGACCCGGCCACGCTTCACGATTGGCCGGAGCACGAGGGGGCTTTCCGTGCTGCGGCCCGGCGTTGGAGCCGTGCCAATGCAAATCGCTAACCATGCGCTGTCGCGGAACTATTCAATTCCGGGTAGCATCTGCCTCCGGCGGGTGCGAAGAAATTTCTTTGAATCTCCGTAAATAAAAATTCTTTTCGCACCCGCCGGAGGCAGATGCTACCCGACTCCGTTCTTGCGCCGCCAACTTCCTTTGCCTACAAAGCTGCGCGTGTCTGGTGGACAATTTGATTTAAAAAAATATCTGGAGCAGCGAACTCTTTCCGTGAACCGCGCTCTAAACAAATTTCTTCCGTCAGAAAAAACCAAACCGTCCACCATTCACAAAGCGATGCGTTACTCGCTTTTCGCCGGAGGAAAACGGATGCGACCGGCGGTTTGTCTCGCCGCCGCCGAAGCCTGCGGCGGTTCGGAGAAAGACGCCCTGCCACTCGCGTGCTCCGTCGAGTGCATTCACACTTATTCGCTCATCCATGACGATTTGCCCGCGATGGACAACGATGATTTTCGCCGAGGCAAATTGACGAACCACAAAGTTTTTGGAGAAGGCATCGCCGTGCTCGCTGGTGACGCGCTGCTCACGCAAGCTTTTGAAATCGCCGCGCAATCTCGCGGCTGGCCGCGCTATTCACACAGAGAAATTATTCTGGAACTCGCGCGCGCTTCCGGTTCATTGCAACTCATCGCCGGGCAAGTCGCCGATCTTGAAGGCGAAGGAAAGAAAATTTCCGCCACACAACTTAAATATATTCACGAACGAAAAACTTCTGCGCTCCTCACTTGTTCCGCGCGACTCGGCGGCATGAGCGCCAATTGCACCGCCGCGCAACTCAAAGCGCTGACGGACTTCGGTCACAACGTCGGACTCGCGTTCCAAATCATCGATGACATTCTTGACATCACGCAGACCAGCGAGCAACTCGGCAAGACCGCCGGCAAAGACACTGCCGCGCAAAAGGCAACTTATCCTTCGATTGTGGGTTTGGAAAAATCACGCGCGTTGGCGAAACAATTGACGACTCGCGCCTTCGCCAGTTTAAAAATTTTTAAAGGCAAATCAGACGCGTTGGAAGCGTTGGCGGAATATCTTTTGCGCCGCGACAAATAATTTAGACCGTTACAGAAGGAAACGGAGCATTGACCGGACGGGAGTTCGCCTTCAAATCGCCTGTGGGCGCACGAAACGAGTTGAGTTGAAGTTTCGCCGAATTTGCCCGCAATCCCATTACCTTCGTTCGCTTTGTTACCTTCTGTTGCAACTGAATCCTTCGGCTAAGTTTTACGACATGGTTGCGGCTTGAGTTGAGCTTGCCTATCCTTCGCGCCATGCCTGGTTCAAAACGTCAGATGGATTTGTTGCAAGGCGCGCGAGTGTATCTTTCCGGCCCGATGGATTTCGTCGCTTCCCGCGCCAATGAAAAACAATTTGGCTGGCGCAATCGCGTGAGCGAATTTCTTCAAGTCAAGGGTGTGACTGTGTTTGATCCTTGGTTCAAACCGGAGGTGCGCGGCTTGCACGAATACGGACGCGAAGATGAGAAGAGCGGAGACCGCATCAAGGAGCGTTGGACTTATCAGGGTGGAAAAAAAGGGGCGGAGACGCGCGCATGGTGCGCCAATAAATTTTGGGAGACCTTGCACATCGACCTTCGCATGGTGGATACGAGCGACTTCGCCATCTCCTATTGTCCGACGAATATTTATAGCGTCGGCACTCCGCACGAGATCATCATTGCTACGACGCAGCATAAGCCGGTTCTTTTTGTCAGTCCGCCGGTGGAATTTCAAACGTTGCACGAGTTGCGGGAACATTTGCGGAACGATGCGAAGGGCGCGGCCCTGTTGAAGCGGTTGGAAATGGAAATTCCCATCAAAGAAAATCCGCGAGGCATTCCGAGTCTGTGGTATCTGCCGTTGGTCGGCGGCGATAATTTTTTTGATGGTTTTGGTTTTGCGAAGTATCGAGAGAAATTTGGTTGGCATCAGGAAATTGCGCTCGACGAACATGAGAAACGCTTTCCGCCGCAACGACCTCTTTTGCCTTTTGTCGAAAAATTAAATAAGCGCCTGCCGAAGAAGTGGGATTCCAAACTCAATCGCTTTGTGGAGAATGACGATTGGCTCCTGTGGGATTTTCATCAGCAGAAAATTCGCGGCAAGCATGTCGAGTCCAACAAATAAGGGAGCCATAGGTGCCATCCGGCTCCAACTGGATCAGTAATGTATGGAATGAGTCAAGTTCCTCACGCCACCAGATGCAACATCCAACAAAAACTCACCGCCTTGTCCCCGGCGTGCCGCAATTTCCAAAAGGCGAGAATAGCATTGCACCCGCTACAAAAAGGCGCAGAGTAGCCGGACAATGAAACGCCGCACAATGAATCGGGCATGGCTAATTGGCGGGGTGATGGTTGGGGCGGTGTCTTGCCTTTTGTATTTTCATTGGAGGCACGATGCGCCTCGACGCCGGGCGTTAGTATCTCTAAGGCAATTTTCTGGTGACCTCAGTTCAGGCAGTTCGACTTTCCTCGACCGGATCGTGATTCCTGACGCAGTCCGAAGTCGGACTTCCAACGAACAACTGGACTTCATCCGAAAAAGCCTGCAAGACGAAATTTCAGATGCGGGCCTGACTCTGCTGAAAAAGCAAGGCGTCTTTGGGTCATTAAAGGAAGTGTTCCCAAAAGAAGCGGAAACTTGGTCAAGGCAGGCGGGCGTCTCTCCTGAAAAATGTGTGGCATTTAAAATGGAACAGAACGGCCTGCGATCAGAAATTGTTCTCTTTGCCGAAAATCAAACTTACAAAGTTGTTCGCTGCAACAATGTAAAGCAAATGGCCGCTGCGAAATTTTAACCTCGGATGAACGCGGATAAACTCAGATTCTCGAAACGCGATGGAGCAAGACACCCGGTGAACCGTGTCTTTGGCTCTCGCGTCTCTCTGCTGTTCTCTGTGCTACTCCTCCCGATCTGCGTCGGCCATGCTGCGCTCTTTCCCGGCAACGCTCGTCTTGAGGTAACCGATTCCACAGGTGGACTGAGTTGGAATTCCTCGGCCAATGCCATGATCGTCCAGTGCTGGTTCAAGATCTCCATTCCATCCGGCACGAACCTTACCGAAAACATGACCATTTTGGTCAATCGGCTCACCGGTTCACAGGCCGACGCTCATGCTTACCTGATTCAATTCAATATCAACACCGGGAACATTGAGTTCTCCGCGCGCGGAACGGGATTGTACACAAATACTCTGATCGCCCGGCCTTATCTGGAGCGTTGGTATCATGTCGCTGTGGTTCGTCAGGGCGAGGTATTCACTGGCTACACAGATGGCCGCTTGATGTTTTCCAGCGGCGGCACGGTCGGCAATTCCACCGTGACTCAGGGGGTTTCAATCGGTGGTTGGGGCTCAAGCCAATACCTTTACGGCGAAGTGCAGGAGGTTTCCGTTTACCAGAGCGTTCCGACCGACGCGCAGGCGTTCATCGTCCAGAACATGTTCTCCTCCCAGCCAACCAACGACCCCTCCTTGAATCTCAAAGGCTACTTCCCTCTGGCATTCTCGACCAACACCGCCGACCAGTTCCGTAATTTTGCTCCTGCGCCGGTGCCGAGTGGAACTGCATCCGCGACTGCTTCCGGACCTGTGACATTTGAAGAAGCGAATCAAGCGGGTGAACAATCCGCTTTCGATACACGAAAGAATGGTGGTCGCGACGCACTCTCGCCGTTGTCGGGTGGTTTTTCCTGGCAGCAAACCGCGCAGGCGCGACCGACGCCGGGAATCACATTCGATTTCCGATTTGGCTATAGCAGCGCGAACGTCTCCGGGACCTACAGCTTGGTCAACTTCGACCCCTACGCCACCGGCCCGCTGGGCAAAGGATGGCGCCACACTTTTGAAACTCGGGTGCTGCCAGCCCAGGCTTTTTCCCCGTTAGGCGACACGGACACTATTGGCTTGATGTCTTGGGATGGCACGCTCGTAACGTGGGATAAGGATCTGAACTCAGGTTTGTATTTCACTCGGGACCGTGAGTATCACGGGGAATTCACCCTTACCTCCACCAACTGCCAATGGACCACGCCGGAGCGGCTTGTTTACATTTTTCGTAAACCAGATTCCGGTGCGGCCATCATGCGTGGACGTCTTACGGCCATCCGCGATTTCAACAGCAACGCCGTCCAGATTCTTTGGAACGAAATCAGCGGCGTGGTCACGCAAGCTGTGGATTCTGCTGGCGGCAAATATGTTTTCAATTACCAGGCAGGACTGGTCACCAACGTCACATTTGGTCAATGGCTGGCCAATTTTACTTACGACTCGACCAACCGCCTCATCTCCAAATCCATCACCAACACCTCCGGCCTTTACACAAATATCAATACGACATGGCAATTCCTTTACAGCACCAACGGCTTGCTTGATCGAATCGTCGATCCACGCGTCAACACGAATGTTTTGGTTCAATATGATAAGTATGGGAGAATTACCAATCAGGTCGATGCATTGAATCGCGCAACAACGACTGAGTATGGAGTGCCCGGCAAACGACAAATACGGCGCACCGATTCCGGAACTAATCAATGGGTTGAAACCTACGACCGCAAGGGGCATATCCTCTCGCAGCAAGACCCGCTGACGAATATCACCACCTATACTTACGACACGAATGGCAATCGCATCAGCATCACCGAACCATTGGGCTGGATGACCACTTTTGGCTATGACGACCGCGCTAATGTCATTGCCAGCACCAATGCGCTTGGCGAAGTGAATCGCTGGGTTTTCCATCCGTTCTTCAATAAGGCGGCTCAGGACATCAATCCTCTGGGCTGGACGAACTTTTACGAACTGAACAATACGAACGGAAACCTGCTTCGTCATTACGATGCGCTTGGCGCTTTGGTGACCTATACTTATTTCACTAACGGACTTGTCATGACCGCAACGGATGCTAACGCGCACGTTTCCAGCATGAGCTACGACACGAATGGATTCTTGAAATCCAAAACCGACGCGGCGCTGAGCACGTGGACTTACACGCTCAATGATGTCGGCTGGAAACTTGCCGAGATGAATCCGCTGGGAGATTTGACCTTCTTAACACTCGACCTTAACGGCAATGTTGTCCGCACCGTGGACCCCTTGAACCGCATATTTACCAGGACCTTTGATGCCAATGGAAATCTCCTCGCTGCTTCCGACGGCAAGGGACAAAACACCCGGCATTTTTATGACGCGGCAAACCAACGCAACCAAACAATAGATCGCTCGGGTAATACGAATTTATTTTTCTACTCAACTCGCGGAAAACTGGAACGCATCACCGATCCAATAGGCAATACCAGCACGAATTATTATGATTCCGCCAATCGCCTGGAGCGAGTGAGTAACGGGCTGGGGTTTACTACGACAAATGTCTTTGATGCCAACGGCAATGTTATTGCGTTAATGGATCAGGTTGCTCAACGTTGGACGAAAACTTATGATCGGTTAAACCGTGCGATTGCTGACTCGAATCCTCAAGGCGATACCAGAACCACTTCCTACGATGCGGCCGGACGAATTAAACAAATTACTACGCCAAACGGCTATCCTTCGCTGCACTTTTATGATGGACGCGGACGCCTCACCAAATGGGTGGATGCCGAAAATTTCCAGTGGCTCTATGACTACGATGGGGTTGCCAACATCACCAACATCACGGACGCGCTGGGCGGTCACTACGTCATGACCTACGGCCTGCGTAATGAGCGTAAGACAGAGATCAATCAGGACACGAACCAGTGGAGTTATGACTACGACGAGCTTCTTCGCTTGCGACAACAAATCGATCCGAATGGCACGACGCGCACTCTTATTTACGACCCGGTTAGTCGCGTTCAATCCGTGACATTCAATACCGGAAGACAAAACACCTTCAGCTACGACGACAACAACAATCCCCGCACCATCACTCGTCGCGTTGGACTGACGCCCACCACGACGCGCTTTACTTATGATTCACTGGATCGCGCCATTGACGTGACCGATGCTTTTTCACAAACCATTCATTATGGATACGATGCTTTGGGGCGAGTGGTTGCGTTGACTTATCCAGCGGGGAAGGTTTTGGTGAACCGCTTCGATGCCATCGGTCGCGTCACCAATCAAGTGGATTGGGCGGGAAGGCAAATGACTTACTCTTACGATAAGGCGGACCGTCTCCTGGCACGGACCTACCCCAATGGCATTACCCAGACGAACTCCTTTGATACCGCAGGCCGAATTACCAGCCTCAGTTATGCGCCGTCGCTTATCAGTTCCAACTCGATCAACATCGCGCTGACTTACGCCTACGACCGCAATGGCAACAAAACCGGCGGTGGCGAACGAGGAACATTTGCCTGGCCGTTACCGTCGCTCATTGATGAAACATCCCGCTTCACCCCAGCGGGCCGTATCACCAATCGCGTCGATGTCCTGAATTCTACAAACAACTTCACCTATCAATACGATGCCAGCGGCAACATGACCAACGCCAGTGGTGGTGGACAAAGCTGGGCCCTGACTTACGACGAAGATAACCGCACTACTTCCATCTTCTGGCGGCTCATGCCGATGACCGACAAGCTTATCACCAACCGCTACGACGCGCTCGGTCGCCGCATCTCGCGGACGTTGGATGCTGTGGAAACCCGTTACGTTCTCGACTTGCAAGGGAGCATGGAGCGGACTCTCTGCGACACGGATGCCAGTGGCAACATCACTGCCTGGTACGTCCACGGCCCCGACCTGTCCTACAAAGTAAACGCTACGAATGGCCTGACCTGTTATCACGCCGATGCGCAAGCCAACATCAGCGCGCTCACCGATGGAAGCGCAAACCTTGTGGCGCAATACGCCTATACGCCCTATGGCCGCAGCCTCGGCTCAACGAATTTTCAATCTCAATTTTCCAATTCGTATCTTTTCGTCGGTTCACAAGGCGTGATGGAGGAATTGCCCGGTCTCTACTTCATGCGAGCGCGGTATTACTCGGCGGATGCAGGAGTGTTTCTATCCAGCGATCCGGTGAAGAATATTGGGCCGGGGTGGAAGCCAGAAGCGTTTTCTTATGCGCAAGAAAACCCGCTAAAGTATACTGACCCAAATGGGCAGAACCCGTGGGTAGCAGCATTTGCTCTTGGCTGGTTTAAAGGAAGCCTTGAGGGCCTTGCTGAAAGCGCCGCTGTAGATTTAACTGTTGCATCTGGTATGGGAAACGAACGGCGCGAGCAAATTGCAGAGCTCGGATTTCAATTTAAATCATTCGCTCATACTATACATGCTGGAGGACAGCTTATTGAGAGTGGGGCAAGTGTCGGCGGAGTTGGTGTTGCATTTTATATCGGTGATCAAGTAGCCAATCACACAACCGATCCAATCTTGAAGTTTTCCAAGTTTTTGATGAATTCATATATGAATGGAATAAATGCTGCCGGCAATGTAGGCGGAAATATTCTTAACTCTTTAGGATACGGAGTTCAGAAGGCTTCATCATCGCAAGCCCCTTCAATGCCTAGCCGCACCGCCACTGTCGCTGCCCCCAAAGCCTCTGGGACGACAGCAGCGACGTCAACAAAGCCAAGTGGCGGATCAGGCGGTGGCACAACTTCGACCAGCAGCGGCGGAGGCGGATCAACCACCTACACAGTCAAATCCGGTGACACGCTCGGCAACATTGGATACAACTACGGCAGCAGTGCGGCAGCAATTGGTGCCGCCAACGGCCTCCAGAATCTGAATGTCATTCGCCCAGGCCAAGTTCTCACGATCCCCCGCCGCCGATGAACTTAGGCCACCACATCAAACGCCGCCCCGCCCTGATTCCGGCGCTCGTGCCGCCGCGCTTGTCTTGCGAGCCAAGCTTCCGTGCTCACGATTCATTCTGGTTACACCCAGCCCACCCGCTGGAGCGTGGCGCGTTTCCGTTGCCAGAACTGGATGCCGTCGTGATGCATGCGCCGACCGTTCCGCTGATTCAAATTCAGAACAACCTTGATGCTCAAATGTCAGCAAACCGCAGCGCGGGCTTTTGGAATTCTCGCAGACACCCCAATCAGAACCAAGCTCGCCAGCCAGCTTCAGAAAATGTTTGCAACCGCACGAACAATCCGAGCCACGATGCTTCCGCCGTCCGAACGGCTCGAAATCGCTCGGCAGCTTCTCGACAATCTGTAGGAGATGTTCGTGCGAGCCGGGATTGGGGTTCTTGGTTTTCATCGTTGGCATTGTGTTATTCCACGCCCCGCGTTCTATCACTCCGGGCAAATCAGCGGGATCGCCTGCCGCCGGTTCTTGCGATAGATTCGGAAGTCTCCGTCCAGCGTGAGCACCACCGCGTCCCGGTGCAATTCCGCCATCCGCACCAGACAGGCGTCCGCCAGCGACATCGGCACGCTCTCATATTTGCGGAGCAATTCTCCCACGGCGGGAAGTTCGCCGGCCAGATCGAAGGCGGGCACGACGAGGCCATTCTCCAAAAGCTCGATCAATTGTCGCGTGCCGCCGTGAGTTTGCTGCAAAAGAAAAACCACTTCGCCCAATACCGCGTCACATGTCAAGAGCGGAGTGGTGAGACGTTGAAACACTTCCTTCGCCCAAACGTGATCCCCGTCGTCACGCTTGAGATAAGCCACCAACGGCCCGGCATCCACCATCACCGTTTCCATGCGCCATAACCCTTCAAATATTTTTTGTTCCGCGCGAGATCAGGCGGCCCGCCCGTCACGCTCCCGCACAGGTCGCGGCTCAATTCATAAAGCGACGCACGGCTGCGCGCCCGGACACGACCGGGCTTCAAGCGATGCTCCAGCGTCTCGCGCACAAATCGCGCAGGCGTCTTCCCCGACCGGCGCGCGGCCACCGTCAGTTCTACTTTCAAGTCATCCGGCAATTGAATCGTCAGCGTGCTCATGCCGCAAACCTTACCCGCTCCGCATGAAAACGGCAAGCGCCACAAAAACCAAACGAAGCCTCGCCCTGATTCCGGCGCTATTGCTCGTAATTATGGAGACTGGATTGGCTCGGTGCTCCGCATCTCCCCAGCTTATTTATACCAACGGGTTTTCCTCGAACGCTGGTTCGGAATGGTCTGTTACAAATATAACGAGTCCTACCTTTGGAGAGAAATTTCTTGGCCCACTTGGCCTTCAGACAGTGCGGCTAACTTTGACGAATCTGCTGCCTCACCAGCGGATTCGCCTCTCATTTGACCTCTACATCTTGGGTTCATGGGATGGTAACGACACGCAATACGGCCCTGATATTTGGGGTTGTAGAGTTCAAGGAGGCACAAATTTTCTACGGACTACGTTTGCCTACTCGGGCGGACAAAAGCGACAGGCCTACCCTGGTGCATATCCGGGGGGAGATTATCCAACAGGGACAGGGGCGTTGCTAACAAATACGCTATACGGAGGGGATTTTATATATCGGTTCTTGTTTGAAGCCGACCACAGCAGCAACTCTGTTGCAATTGAATTTTATGGCGAAAATTTACAGCAAATTGAGGACGAGAGTTGGGGTTTGGATAACGTCTCTGTTCATGTTTTCCCCTCTGCTCCGACCATCACAATCCCCCCGGCTTTGTCGAATTTTATTCCAGCGGGCGAAACATTCACTCTCCAGTTTGCTGTAGGTGGTTTACTGCCGATCCAACTGCAATGGCGGTATAATAATACAAACATTAATGGGGCGACCAACAGCGCCTTGATTTTGACCAATGTTGGAGCGGGGAACTCTGGATTCTATTCATTATACGCCACGAATAGTTTTGGATCCGTTACGAGTGCGCCAGTTTATCTTCAAGTTGTGTCTGCAAATGGTGACGAAGATGGAGATGGAGTGGACAACATAACCGAATTTCGAATTGGGACAAGAATCGACCATGCGGACACCGACGGCGACGGTCTCTCCGATTACGACGAGTTGTTCGTCTTCGGGACGAACCCGCTGGAGAAGGACACCGACGGCGACGGGATGCCGGACGGCTGGGAGGTGCAGAACGGTTTGAATCCGCGAATCAATGACGCAAACGACGACGCAGATTTTGACGGTCTCTCCAATTCGCAGGAATATCAATACAGCCTTGCCAACACCAACACCCCGTTCAATCCTCGCAACGGTTATTCGAGAGGACTGGGTCTTTCCGACTACGAAATCTTCACCGGCGGCCAGAAAACCAACCGTTTTTTCTACGACCGCACCGACCGACTTGTCGGCGAAGAATCTTCGCGCGGCATATCCCTTGCCTACCAATACGATGGCGACGGAAATCCCGCGCGTTACACCGTCCTCTCCCGCGCCGCTGAGACGAACGGGCTTCCGGTGCTCTGGCGCTTTCTCAACGGTCTGACCAACAACACCAGTCCCTACTTTGACAGCGACGGTGATGGCTGGACGGATTATCAGGAATGGAAAGCCGGCAGCAGCCCGACCAATGCGCTGTCCACTCCCAATCTTCTCGGCAATCCCGGCATAAACATCGCCTCGCTCGTTCTGCCATTCACACCCAGCAACTTCGTTGTCGGCGTCGGCCAACTGGACGGAATTGGTGCTGAGGAGATTGTCATCGGCGCGGATGGCAATCCGGGAACGAACACGAACTTTCTACTGGTTCTAACAGAAACTTCGAGCGGCTGGTCAACACAACGAGTGGACGTAGGTTCGTTCGGTATCACCTCCATTGCCGTCGGACAAGTGACGAACCGGCCAAGCGCTGCAATCTACGTTGGCCTGCGTGGAACGACGAACGGTAGCGGGCGCGTGATGGAGTTCACGAGCAACGGTGGATTTTGGCAATCGAATATGGTGGCACTTTCCACGAACCAAGCAGCGTTCGTACTGGGCGTGCGTGGTTCCGATATACTTATCAGCCTCGCCACATCCAATTCACCGGACGGCTCATTATCAGCCGCAAACTTTTCGACTAATTGGATCGTTCGTCCGCTATTGGCAAACGTCGCCCATCGCGGACTTGGCACTGTTGCCGACCTGATGGCAAATCGGACGGGCTTTCGACTACTCGATTCTGGCGGAGTCGAACTCACCTTTGCGCCACCCCTTCCGGCGAATGCAACATACTGGGCCGGGTCTGGGTCGGCCTATTTTCTAACGCCAACGCAATCCGATTGGATAACCGCTCAATCGTATGCCCAGCAGTTCGGAGGCAACTTGGTTACAATAGACAGTTTGGCCGAAAACAACTGGCTCACGACCAATTTTGGTGTGCAAGCGTGGATCGGTTTTTACAGGAAGACGCTTGCTGACCCGTACATCTGGATAAGCGGCTCACCTTCTACTTTCACCAACTGGGCCGCTGGCGAACCACAGAACTTTGAGTTTTATACGGCCATTGAAGCGAACGGACAGTGGCGCGACTACCAAGTACCTTTGAATATATTTCCTGGAATTATCGAGGTTCCGGTGCGCTCGCTCTCAGAACCGTCGACTGCACACACGTTCAACTGGCGTGGTAGTTCACTCACCTCAGGTTTTCTGCGCGCCACCAACGGCAGTTCCATTTTCTACACGTTTACCGACGACAAGAACGCCAACGGCTTGATTGATTTCGGCGACGACTTTGTCACGGCTGAATATCTGGTGGGCGGAACGAACGCGAGTTTGTTGACGCTTTCCCGTCAGCCCATCGCCGCGTTGACATTGGCGCAGAGTTACGGCCTGGATTCGGTGAATTTCCTCAACGCCAGCAACGAGGTCTTTTTCACCGGCGAGCCGGACGGTCAGGTGTTCGCCTGGACGGCGACGGGTACTAATCCGTTGCAGCGGCAATTGTTCAGCGCGCAGAACGGGGGCAAGGCCTGGCACGCGCTGGCGGGTGTGAAAAGGTTGGGGTCAGGCGAAGGTTTGATCGGCCTGCGTGTTGATCCTATAAATCAAACCCGATGCGACGTGATTCTGTGGCCGCCGCAATCCGTGCTGCCGCAAACGGCAGGCATCGTTCAAACGCCACCGGCCGCCGCCGTGTTACCTCAGACAAATATCCTGGGCAGTCTGGCCGCCCTGAGGGTTCGTCTCTGGGACGCCGAAGGCAACGCTTCAACACCCTACCTGCAATACCAATTCTCCGGCGCGACCAATTGGCAGAACGCCACGCTCACGGCTTTAGATGGCGCACCGTATAGTTCCAGCAACCGTGTCGCTACTTTGCCAACAGGTGTAAATCATTCGTTGACTTGGAATGTAATGGGCGACCTCGGCGGAAACGTAGTCACGAATGTGTTGCTCCGTGCCCGCGCCCAGGATTTCAGTCTGCTGGGGGATTGGTCACCCTCCACTCCATTTCAGATCAACATGAATCAGGACTCCAACTCAAATGGCATCCCTGACTGGTGGGAACTCCAGTATTTCGGCAACTTGTCACAAACTACCAATGGTGATTTCGACCACGATGGCGTGAGCAATTTTGTCGAGTACATCGCGGACACGAATCCAACTGATCCGAATTCTTACCCCAGAATCAGCGGGGCGCAGAGAGTTCCCAATGGCATTCGCATTGATTGGCAAGCGGGCACGCAAGCGAGGCAAACTCTACAAACCAGTTTGACGCTTAACCCAACGAATCAAGTGTGGCTGAATGTCTGGACCAATCAACCGCCTACGAGCATTTCGTCATCCTATACAGACTCGCTGAGTACAAATGGCATGCGGTTTTACCGCATTCGCTTTGAGCGTCCGTAATGGGGCGATACGCTATCCTGCTTTTATTCGTTAACTGTAGTTTTCTTACCTCACATCGGCATTGGAAGCGCCTTAATCTTCGCAACTGCGGTTTTTTGTTACCGAGCCGCCTGCGCCGCGCCGGGAGCGAAAATGCCCCCTTGTCCCTTCCAGAAAATAAATTTGTCGTTCGTCCGGGTCGCTGGCACAGTCAACCAAAATGCATTCCATATTCTATCTACCTCGGCGAATCGTCGTCTTATTTTGGGCGTTTTTATTTTTCACGACCACTTTGCCCGCGGCAACTCTGACCGTCAGCATTAACAAGCTGGGTGCCACACCCGAATTGATCGCCTACAATTCAGGCCATTTTGCTCCACTCAGCAACACGGAGGATTGGTGGCACTATGCGGGAGTTGGCGGCGCGCGTGTGTTCCTTACGGCGAGTGTGATTGAACCCAACGACGATTTGCCTGCCCGGGGCGATGGTGTGACTAACCAAGCCAGCTTTGTCAGTCGCAAAGCGGCGCTGCGCATCAATCCACTCGACACGAATTACATCAACTGGCCTTACCTTATCCCGCAATTTGGAGTCACCGCCCTGCATGGGTCGAACCTGTTGAACGTGGATCATGCTTGCACCAAGCTGCGCGGGCTGGGTGTGCAAATCCTGATCAACATCACCGCCAGTCCCGGCCAGTTCGACATTATCGATACCAATGACTGGGCGGGCAAGTGGGAGTTATGGCAGCATTTTTATTTTGAAGCGTTTTACCTGGGACGCGAATACGACGTGGAGCGTTTCCAGATGTATAACGAACCCGACCTCGGTGGCACTTTGCCGCAAGCCGATTACCTGATGCGTCTTCAACTCGCCTCTGATGCTGTTCAATCCGCATTGGCCGACGTGAATCAACTCTATGGCAAGTCATTGAAGGCGCGAATGCTGGCTCCGGTTACGGCAGGCGCTGTTTCGACAACCTATGCGACCTGGGGTCGTCTCATCGTAACCAATCGTCACAAGGATTTTCTGGGTCAGGTCGATACGAATTTTTCACTCATCGGCCAATACGATTATCACGAATACAATTCCGTGCCGTCCACCTTTGGTAGTCGAGTGGCAGGGTTGCACGCGTCTCTGACTGCCGATATGTCACCGGAACCACGCTATCCTTCGAGTCTATCAGAGTTTAATGTTCATACTGCGGGCGTCTTCGATACCTTGATCGAAACATTGGATACCCCATCGAAGTACGCGCGCTTCGGCTCCATTGTCGCAAACCTGGTGAACAATTTTGTCAACGAACTTTATTGTTTCAAATTCAGCCAGACTTCCACTCCAGTTAAAAAGAATGGGATGCACTTTGTGGATAATTTCAACGCGCCTTACAATATAGGAGGTATCACCAAGGCAGGAGAGGTTTACCGTTTATTTAACAAAGTCACTGCACCGGGTCGCGATCGTGTGGATGTAACGAAAGGAACTGGAGCGACGGGATTGGATCTAGTTTCGACCTTTGATCCTGCGACGAAACGCTATCAAGTTTTTTCGGCCAACAATTCCTCGTCCAATGTGGACGTAACGTTGGATACAACCTCCTGGGGTTTGCGAACGGGTCAGCGGGTCTTGCTGGAAGAGGTCAGCGAAAATATTTATGGCGGCGCAAGGGCGCTCCTCACGGTAGCTAACAACCAGATTAACGCCGGCATTCACGCATCAAATACGGTTTGGCTTTTCACCATTCCTACCCAACCGCAACAACCGTTGCGAACTTTGCTCGCTACCGATGACGCGATGGTTCACGACGGCGCGAACCGAACTTTGAACTTCGCGACTAATCCGGTTTGCCTCGTGAGGAATAATTCCACCAATGCCAGCAGTCGTAGCGCGACCTTTCTTAAATTTCATTTGCCCACCTTTAACTTAGCCGACCTGCAGTTCGCGCTGCTGACTATCCGCGCATCATCGATCAATGGAAGTAACCTGGTGCAAGCACACGTTTATGGCATCACGAATAACAACTGGTCACAGAATAGCCTTACCTGGAGTAACGCGCCGAACTTAAAACAGAACATCCCGCCGGGCACCAACTATACGAACAATTTTATTTCGGAACAAGGGACCGGCGCGCAGATCGTCGGGCAATTTGTGGCCGATGCTACTTCGCAAGACAGGATGATTGATGTGACGAGGTTCCTTCGTGAACATCCGGGTAGCGATGTTTCTTTTTTATTGGCGCGCGAAGTTCGATTTCAAGGAGACACCCAAGACGCGGATAGTCTTAGCATTGTTTCCGGGGAAGCAAATGCAAACACTGGTCCGAGGTTAATCCTGGTGACCGGCACACCTGCGCCTCCTTCCATTACTCAACAACCTATCGGTCAAACGGTGGTGGAAAGTCAGTCCGTAACCTTCACTGTTACCGCGAGCAGCAGCACACCTATAACCTATCAGTGGCGGTTCCGAGGTGCGGACATATCGGATGCCACCAATAGCACTTATACGTTGACCAATGTCACCACGAACGATGCGGGAGAGCATTCGGTCGTGTTGAGTAATCCGATAGGGTCCGTTTCCAGCGACGCGGCACTCCTCGTAGTCAACCTCTATCTCCGCTCTTATGTCAATCCACCGACCGGAGGAACTATCACGGTGACTCCCGACCAATCCGGCTACGACGCTGGTAGTATGGTCTCATTAAACGCTACGGCATCGGCGGGCTTTTCTTTTGTAGGATGGTCTGGCGACGTAGTGACTACCAGCAATCAGATTGATGTTACTATGACGCGAAGTAAAACCCTTTTCGCCAATTTCATCAGCGTCGCAGATATCATCTTGGATAACCCAGACGCCCGGTTCGATGGGGTCTGGACTACAGCGACCGCTGCGCCGGATAAATATGGGAGCTATTATCAGTACGCCTCCACCGTTATTGGAAGTGCAACCGCTTCCTCGACTTATACCCCGGCAATTCCGCTGGCCGGGATGTATGACATTTCCATCTCGTACCCTCAAGGCACTAATCGTAGCTCTAACACCCGTCTTTTGATCGTATTCAATGGTGATAGTCTCGTGACTCATATCAACCAGACTACCGGAGGTGGGGGTTGGCGTTTGTTAACGACGCGAGAATTCGCCGGGGGGACCAACGGCTATGTCGAAATAGAAAATAACACAGGGGAGATCAACAAGCTTGTCGTGGCCGATGCGATGCGTTTCAGCTATAGCACCGCTCCGATCATTTATAGCCAACCGCAGCTTCAAAACGTCAGAGCCAGTTCCAATGCTACCTTCACTGTGCTAGCGGCGGGCAGTGGACAGTTGACTTACCAATGGCAGTTCAACGAGGCCAATATCGCAGGAGCGACTAATAGCTCCTATGCACGAACCAATGTTCAAACGGCTGATATCGGAGGTTACACTGTAGTTATCTCGAATCCGGCAGGTTCAATCATCAGCGACATAGCAGCCTTAACCATCCTGCCCTTGACGCGGTTAAGTTCCATTTCCGTTTTATCCGATGGCCGGTTTCATTTCACGTTGAGCGGCGAGAGCGACCTCCCCTACTCCATCGAAGTGTCCACCAATTTATTCGATTGGCAAACCTTGACCAACCTTTCCAGTCGCGGCGGGACTATCGACTTCGTTGATCCCATCCCGCGACTCGACCAACGTTTTTACCGAGCCAGAGGATCACCTTGAGTGAGAAGCCGCCACCACCTTACGGATACTACCCCAGTTCCGCGAACCAGATCGCGGGAATTCTTTTTGGAATACTAAATCGCAGAGTGATGACGCCCGCGCCACGAAGGGTCATCACGCCGACCTGATCACTGGTGAACTATTGATTCGGGAAACCCGGAAGACCCCGTTGTAGTTTTAGCAGGTCGGGTTTCTCGGCGGCGGTTGCTGGGCGTCCACGTTGTAAAAGAATTTTAGATCTCCATTTCAAAAATTCCGCGTGACCATCCACCATGGAAACGGTCGCTCCGGTGTGACGTTGCGCGGGCAAATCGCCCCAATCAGTTGACGGATACTCGCGCAATCCAATGTTTCCATCGTTAATAAAATTGCTCGGAGTTCCAACGAGGTTCTCCTGTTCCTCCACAAACACTAGAGCCTTGGACGGTTTGGGATCCCGGATAGCTAACACCTTTATACCTGTCCCGCCCATAGCACTGACCATGGAAAAACTTCTCGTCGTGGGGTAAACATTCCCGTTGCGGCGTATCACCCAAGGGTCGGTGGGGCATACGTAGATCGCAGTAGAGGTGTTGTATCTAAAGAGGACTCCCTCTCGGATATTCTTGGTATCGATGTCGGTTTGCACGTTGCCGTAAATCCACGCCTCGGTGCCGGGCGGCCCACCAAAGTAACCGTTTACATTGTTCGGCGGGATAAAGTCGAGATTGTCGTCGGCATACATGATCCAACAAAGCTGAAGTTGTTTGATATTGCTGAGGCACTTTGTTTTCTGCGCCTTGTCTTTGGCTTTAGCCAAGGCGGGCAAGAGCAACCCTGCGAGGATCGCGATAATTGCGATGACGACCAATAACTCGATCAAGGTAAAACCTGATCTTTTCCGCTCTCGTGTTTTCATGGCGTAGAGTTTTTTAGCTCGCGCTAAAATAAATGCACCGCTAAAAAAGGCAAGGCCGCCTTGCGGCGGGCCCTGCCTGTTGCGATTCAGAATTTCCCCTTACTGGAGAACCACAGGCGCAGCGCAGAGCGTCGTCATCCCGGAGAGCGGCGCCACCACCCGATAGAACGCGGCTGGTGAACCGGCGGAGTAGAACGTCAAGTTCCCTGGAACGAACTTCGTAGTCCACGGCCCGGTTATGCTGGTTGCGCTTTGAACACCAAATCCAGAACTCGGGCCTCCTGCGCCCGCCACGTTAAATGGCCCGCCGTTATCGCCTGTCCATGAAAGTGTCACGGTGCCACCGCCTACAATTGGAGCGGCCAGCTTTGGATGAGCAAACCGGCTGTAAGTCACGGCCACTGTCACTTTGGTGCCGTTGGTAAGACCGAGGCTGCTGATATTCAGCGAGAACGCACCGACGGCGGGATTGGAATCCTGCGGTCCGTTGTCGAGGAAATTTCCCAAGTAGGTCTTGCCCTGGACGAAGCCGGGGCCGTTCGTGCCGCCGAAGAATGGGTAATCCATCAGGGCGCCATTAACCTGTCCCTCCGGATCAGGGAGATACACGTCAATCACCAGATTCGTGTAGTTATTTGTCGGAAGGCCGCAAGTGCCAATCAGGTTCGTCCTTGTGCTATTGGTCAACAAGGTGGGTACGGTCTGAGTAGCGCCGGCGGTATAATTGCTCCAGCTATTAAAGTACCTTGTGGCATCTTCGTCGGGGTTATAGAGCGGAAAGTTGTTCACGAACTTGTTTCCGCGCACACTGAGCCACCCATCTGTCGCCGCAGTGTTATTCAGGACCGCGAACAAAGAGCGGGCGATGCCCATCGTGGGATCGGGATACAGGTTTGTGAACGTGTTATTGTTATAAACCACGTTGGCCTCCAATGCGTCGCTCACGCCGTTAAAATCGGAACCAAAGCGAACCTGGGATCCTTGATCGAGCCGGAAGCTGCCAATGTAGAAGGCGTTGTTCGTCCAGATGGTGCCGTTCCCCGCAATGCCAAACCGATTACCCGCAATGATCCACGGCTTTCTGCCGCTGTTAAAAAAGTCAAACTGTGACTGCATGCTTCCGCTAATGGGAGCCAGGGGCCCAAAAATGTTGCCTTCGTCGGCGTCATTGAAACTGTCACCGTCTGTTCCAATAACGATTGCCACCGTGTCGTCATAGCGCCCGAACTCGAACTGGCCCCCGGCAAATGCCGCCGGTTGCAACTCGGTGGTGTTGTAGGGAGTCACACCATCGGGCATCACACCAAAAAAGTTTCCCGACACCCGTCCGCGAATGCCTTCGCAATCAAAAGCGTAGGCAAGCCCGACAAATACATTGAACTCAGCCCGCGCATTGGTGGACGCTGCTTTTGCGCCGACCGTCAATCCAATGTTGGGAAGCTCCGGACGGGGATCTCCACTGGCGGCGCGATGACGGTATGCAGAAATCGCGAAGCCGGATTGAGCGACTCCCGCGATCGTCGGGTTAGCCGGATCTACTCCAAACCAACAACCGTTGGCATGGAAATTGGCGTCGCTCCCAGCCGTATAGGAGAATCGATCAAGAACGTTGGTGACTAATCCGTAGTCATGCGCAAGACAGATGCCCTTGACCACGCCAGAATTCACAGGAGTGAGCGTCCCCAGAAAAGCAATGCCCCTGACAGTAACACCACTCGAGCGATAAATTCCCAAGAGAGCTAACTCATCATGGCCATAACCGCTTCTTTCCAAAGCCATACTTGTGTTGTCGATGGCCGGAACACTGGTGGCCAGGGTTCCATCATAAGCCTCATAGGCCATGTCGCGCGAATTGCCATTGCGCCCGTCAATCACGATTTTAATCACGGCGTTGTTGGAAGAAGTTATCGCGTTGGTGTTGCGCGAAGACCCCGGCTGCGAATAGCCGTCAATGAGCAAATTGTTTTTTTGGTAAACAAGCGGGAAACCGTTGGGCGGAACTTTGAGATAATGCGGTCCCGGACCTGGGATATTAAAGGCGATGGTATCTCCGGGGCCGGCATTCGTGATAGCCCAATAAAAGCTGCCCGGTGCCCCGATCAGATTGACTCCATCGTCAGCGATTAATACTGTCACGGTGGCCGCACGGGCGACACCGATGAAGGTGGTGAGGGTTAATAGAGAAAGGACGATAATTCTTTTCATAGTGATGCTGTTAGTGGATTGGTGAAACGTTAGCCGACTTTGACCAATCTTAAAAAAAAACGCAACTGCTTTTTTTAGGACTCACCGTGGCTGACAACAGCTAAAATCCAGAATCACCGCTTAACAGAATTTCTTTTTCCTTTCGTGCCCATCGATTTTGTGAATAGTCAGTCATGCATTTCCCTTCAACCAAAACGTGCTTACCCGCTTTAATTTTCGCGACAGCCCTTATGCTCCTGCCAAACAATTCTCACGCGGAAAAAACTTTCGCCGAGCGTCTGGGTTGGAAACCAAATGACGTGGTCATCATCCTTCACGTGGACGACGTCGGCATGTCTCATTCCTCCAATCTGGGCGCCATCGACACGGTGGAAAAAGGGGTGGCGACTTCCTGGAGTGTCATGATGCCGTGCCCGTGGGTGCCGGAGATCGCCAAATATTTGAAGCAACATCCAGAGGTGGACAGCGGCCTGCATCTGACGCTGACGTCGGAATGGAGCCTCTATCGCTGGCCGCCGCTGGCTGGCAAACCGAAAGTCCCCGGCCTGGTGGACGAAGAAGGTTGTCTCTGGCAAAGCGTGGTGAAAGTCGCCACCCACGCCACGCCCGATGAAATCGAAGTGGAAATCCGCGCACAGGTTGAGCGAGCCGAAATTCTCGGCCTGCCCATCACCCATCTGGATTCACACATGGGAACGCTTTTTGCCCGGCCCGATTATTTCGAGCGGTTCGCCAAAGTCGGGATAGAGAAAGGAATTCCAATTCTCGCTATTGGCGGTCATGCCACTTACGCATTGAAAGAAAATCCCGAAGCAGCCGGCAAACTGCGCCCTTGGATTCCTAAAATTTGGAACGCGGGTCTGCCGGTCATCGACGATCTCCACACGGCTTCCTACGGTTGGAAGCCAGAGGAGAAAACGAAAAAGTTCATCGCCTTGCTTAAAGAATTAAAACCGGGCGTAACGGAAATTCTTTTTCACGCCTCCATTCCAACGGAAGATTTTCCGCTCATTACCAACTCAAGCGAATCCCGCCGGGCCGATGCGAAAGCGTTGACCGATCCAGCGGTGAAGAAACTGATTCAGGAACGGGGAATCATTTTGACCACGTGGAAAGAGTTAAAAGAACGCCGCAAAAAAGCCGAGCCGCTTGAACCGTGATTGAAGGTGCTACAGCACAAGTGCAGTTGAACCTGGGTGGAATTTAAACTGGCGGTCAAACAAAAGCGCCAGAGGACGGGCGCACTCCAAGACGCTTCGCGCCGTTCATGCACCCTTGACCTTGAAATTCGCGCGAGCATCTTGGAGTGCGGCGGCCCTCCGCCGCTTTCCAGGCAACGGTTGTGACCGCCAGTTTAAATCATACCGGTTGATCCTCAACCCTGGATTCCCAGGCTCACTGAATGGGATTTCCCGCTCGCTTCCTGGCCAATTCTACCGGGTCAGTGTTCAATGGAATCGTCGCCAGCCTTGAATACAATGTTGCCGCTTCGTCCATTTTTTTGGCGCGGAACTGTGCATCGGCCTGCTTCATCATGTCCGGTGCGGCCACAATCCATTTCAACGACTTGGCTGCGTTGCGCGCCTGAGAGATTTCTTCTTCATTGAGACGAGTGCCAGTGGTTCCGGACGCCATGAGGTTCGTAGTATGTTGGCGGTGCGGAAGCGTGAAGGCGTGGCCTAGCTCGTGCGAGGTTACGCGCGGTATCGGTTCGTCGATTCCGCCCTCGACCTGACGAAGCGAAGCAGTGTCCTTCACAAAAATGGCTTGAGGAAAATAAATGCCGTTCACCGACATCTCCTTCACATAATAAACGTGAAACATCTTGTCGGCCTGAGATTGCCCAAGTCGCAATCCGAGCAACGCTTTGCCATCAACTTGAGGGCCAGGCTGCGGGTCGGTTTTCTGATGGTCTGCTTCCTCCTTCACCAGCGATTCGATATAAAAATGCAAGCCAGCCTGCGACCACACGCCGTTTACTTTTTTCCAAATGCGAGTGATGTCCGTTTCCGTGAGCGTTGTCTGAATGGCCGGCGAATCTTTGGCCGCGAGCAAATGAACACGCACCGGCACCAGCAAAAACTCTTCAAAAGCAAAACGGTTCGTTGAAGTTTGCGCTTCTACAGTGGTGGCCAGCAATAAGCCGCTCACCACCAAAGCAAGTAGTCTGTTTTGAAACGGTGGTTGAATCATTCCGCTTCCAACACTGCCCGGTTTGATCTCGCCTTCGCTATTAAAAAATCAATTTGATCCTTGCATTGACATCCCGCCGATAAGGTCTAGGCTTGGCCTGTCTCCCATAACATTCCGATGTCCGCGGTGCCTTTCGTCCAAAACTATGAAACCCTCCCTTTGCTGCTTTGTTTTCACTCTGTTGATAACCGGAGCGGCTGTCGCCCAGCAGGCCGAGTTCTCTATCGCAGAGAGAGGATTCAACCATCGGGTTTGGGAGCGGACAGAGTTAATAAATGGCAATGACAGGCCGATCAAGGCTGGCTATACCGAATTGGAAACAGGGATGCATTATTTGGAGGATGGCCAATGGCGGGAATCGGAAGCGGTCATTGAAATCACTCCCACCGGGGCCGCAACGCTCAAGGGCAATCACCAAGTCCGTTTTCTTGCCAACCTCAATGCCCCGGGCGCGGTGGATTTGGTGATGCGAGATGGGAAACGCCTCACGTCACATATTTTGGGGTTGAGTTATTTTGATGCCGCCACGGGCCAAAACGTCTTGATCGCGGAATTGAAAGATTCCATTGGCGTGCTCACTGAACCGAACGTGCTGATTTATCCCAACGCGTTTACAGACCTGAAAGCGGATGTGCGCTACACCTACACGAAAGCCGGTTTGGAACAGGACGTCATCTTTCGGGAGCAATTTTCTTCCCCAGCCGATTACGGTTTGAATCCGCAAACGACGCGTTTGCAACTGTTGACTGAGTTCAATGATCCGCCCGCGCCGCACATCCAGAAACAGGTTCGCGGCGAACGCGAGTGCGACGCAATCTTGGATTTTGGCGCAATGCAGATTGGAGTGGGAAAAGCTTTTTTCATCGGCCATGAAACGGCGCTCGAACCGGTGACGGTGGATAAAGCATGGGTAAAATTGAACGAGCGGAATTTTCTGATTGAGGAATTGGATTACCAGAAAATTAAAAACCATCTTGGAACGTTGCCGTTGCCTGCGCACGCCGCTATTAAGCCAACGGCAAAAGGTGTGCGTCATGTCGTTTCTTTGGAACGGCTGCTGCCGAAACGAGCAGCGACAAACACGAAAAAGAAAAACTCCATCGAAGTGGCAATCCTTAAACCAAGGGAAAAAGGATTTGTTCTGGATTATTCAGTTCTTTCGTCTGCCACGAATTTTACTTTTAAAGGCGACACGACCTATTATATGAGCGGTCGTGTGACCTTGAGCCAAGCCACTGTAATTGAGGGCGGGACAGTGGTGAAGTTTTCCAGTAACGCCCCCGCAATTTCGGTCACCGGTTCTATTGATTGTAAGACCGAACCCTATCGCCCGGCCGTGTTCACCGCCAAGGACGATAATACCGTCGGAGAAACCATTTCAGGCAGCACCGGTTCTCCGTCCGGAAAATATGGAGAGGGGCTGGACTTCAGCACGAGCGGTGGCGCATTGAATTATCTTCGTTTTTCCCACGCCAATAGTGCGGTCACGCTGCTCTTCAACTCCGGCGAATTTCGGTTAGGCAACATGCAGTTTATCGATTGCCGGTATGCCCTCAATTTGGAAAACAACGGTGAAAACACTATCTATGCGGACAATTGTCTTTATTACTTAGTCACCAATGTCATCAACGGCGGGTATGACAACATCTTTCGCGGCCAACACCTGACCGTGGATGCCTGCAATAAGTTTTGGGTCCACGCTGGAAGCGCCAACAGTGAACTTTATCTGACAAACTGCCTCCTTGTTGCGATCACAAATGGCCTCGGGAGCCTGGACGTTGTCTCCACGAACCAGGTAGTAACCTATGCCAGTGCCAGTGGTGTCTTTCAAACTGTCGGGGCCGGGAGCCATTATCTCGCTGACTCGAGCACGAATCGTGATACCGGCACAACGAATATTACTTCGAGCCTGGCAGCCGACTTGAAGAAGAAAACTACTTATCCGCCATTTGTCTATACGAATAACTTCTCGGTGGATACGATGCTCCAGCCTTATGCGCAGAGGGACACGGACACACCCGATCGTGGCTACCACTACGACCCGCTGGATTACGTGGTTAGCGGTCGAACAGTCGCCGCTACTGTAAAACTAACCTGTGGGGTCGCTCTCGGTATCTATGGCTCCTCATCGTCTTATGGGCTGGGACTGAATTCGGGCGGTTTAATATCGGAGGGAAATCCCGGACGACTCAACTGGATAGTCCGTTACAACACCGTCCAAGAGCAGAGCACAACGAACTGGTCATTCAGTTCCGTCGCTAGCAGCGTAAAGATGTTGTCCAGTTCGCCGACCGTGCGGACATATTTTACTGGCTGGTCGCTCCCAGGCGGAACCGGTAATCATTTCGACGATACAACCAGTAGCACCGGTTTATCTTCGTTTACCCACTCTCAGTTTTATGGAGGGAAGTTCACAGGAAACGAGGCGTCATTTGCTCTAACAAATTGCCTATGGCACCGCGTCTATGTTTCTTTGGAAGATAACGGTTATGATAAAGAATGGTACTTATACAATAATCTTTTTTACGGAGGCACCCTTTTTTACAAAGCTCAGGCGGACAGTCCAGTTCTCTTGGCCTACGATAATTTATTCGATAGAACGACAATTACGCGCGGCGGGACGGGCGAATACTTTACTCACGATTACAACGGCTATATCACCAACCAGACTCGGCTGAGCCCGAACGCGAGCAACGACGTAATCTTGGCCGACAATCCCGCCTATGAAACCGGCCTCTTGGGTCGATTTTATTATCCCGATAGCGATGGCAACTTGAGTCTTTTGCTGGATGCCGGGAGCAGAACCACTGAAGACGCCCGACTCTCGAATTTCACGGTGCTTACAAATCAAACTCTCGACTCCAGCGCGGTCGATATTGGATTCCATTACCGAGAGCGTCTCTGGGTGAGCACCAATGCCACACCAACGGAACTGGCGCAGCTATTGATGCCACCCGGCGTTATAGTTACGAACGCAACTAACATCGGAGCACAAGTAGCTCTAGGTTTATTTACAAACGGCTTTGCGGTCGGACTCCCAATCGAGGGCGGAGTGATTCTTTCATCGGGTGACATTGCACTTGCGATTGGCCCCAACAACCAATCCGACGCAGGCCTCAATAATAACGCCGTAAACGACACCGACCTTGATAGTCTCGTAGGGACCGGCATAGTGGCTAATGCGGCAGTTCTTGAGTTCGATATTATCTCGTCAAATTCCTTTCTGCTCCAGTTTAAATATATCTTCGCTTCCGAAGAATATCCCGAATACATAAACACGACGAATGGCTATAGCGACCCTATGGCGATCTTTGTCAGCACGAACTATAACGGCACAAATTGGGTTATTAATACGACCAATAATATTGCATTGGTCCCGGGAACCAGCACAGCGGTGACGGTTAATTCAATTAATGGAGGAGGTACTAATATATCGAATGTCTATGTTCCCCCTGCCAATCCTCAGTACTATGTGGACAATGGAGATCCAAACTACTCCACTAAAACCCCGATTTTTAACCTCCAATATGATGGAACCACCGTGCTGCTCACGGCGCAGATTCAGGTTTCAGCCAATGTTACGAACCATATCAAAATTGCGATTGAAGATTTCGGTGATGCAATTCTCGATTCCGCCCTCTTTCTGAAGGCCTGGTCATCTTGTGAGTAAGTTTCACGGAGCAATTTATGAAAAAGACAATTTCTACTTTTCTGCTGGTAGGTTTCCTCACACCGCTGATTGGAAAAGCTCAAGGAACGACTTATTTATCAAATTTTGGGCCGTCTGCAGACGTAACCACAGTGGCAAGCGACTCGTGGCGGGCAGTTTCCTTTCACACTGGGACGAATGTAGGAGGCTACGAACTCAGTTCAATCCAACTGTTAATGGCTTCCTCTGTAGGGAAGCCTGGTGGTTTTGCTGCCTATCTTTACGATGCGAACGGCGTTGTGCCGGGGACCAGCCAAGGTAACTTGGCGGGAGCTAACCCGGACGCCGGAGGCATTTACACCTATATCGCCGCGAGCCTGTCATTATCGCCAGCAACTCGTTATTTTGTTGTGATTACCGCGGGAACACCTGTTGCGGTTGGAGCGTATCAATGGAGTATTCAGAATACATCCCAATACAGTGCGAGTAACGGATGGTTTTTGGATGGTGGCTTTTTAAGCTCGCCTAACGGCTCAAGCTGGTCAGGCTACCGTCCGAACCCCTTTCAATTCGCCATCCATGCAATGGCCGTTCCTGAACCGCCTTCCCTAGTTCTTTTAAGTTTCAGCGTCCTGTTGTTAGGAGCGAATCTGCGTCGGCGTTTCGCTTAACTCTTGGCACTTTTCTGTTTCGCCCCCTCCCAAACCCATTCCTCGTCAAACGTCGCCCGGTTCACCACCGCTCGATCGTGCGACATAACGCGGCTGAAAAGTATGCCCGCCTTAATATTGACTCGTTCTTTTCCATTGCGCTCCTTCTCCGGTTTTGCGGAGATTATTGCATGCATTCATTTCGACCCAGCTTCTTGGCCGTCGCAACTATGTTGATGTCGAGTTTCTGTTTGCTGGCGGAATCGCGCATCGCAACAAATCTTGATCTAAGCAAAGCCACCGTCGTCGTGCGTCCGGGAAATCTTCCTCCCGCCGAGCAGACCGCCGCCCGCGTCTTGGTGGAAGAAGTGAAGAAACGGACGGGACTGAACTGGTCGATCAGTACCAATTGGCCGAAGCGTGGGGTCGCCATCGCGATCTCATCGACGCCAGATGTCTCGGGCTGGAATAAAACGATTCCGCGACGCGAAGGTACGGATTTGCCGGAGAATCGTCCGGAAGGTTTTCGACTGCTCGTGGAAAGCGGCGAGGCGAAGCCGGGTATCGTCTGGATCACTGGCGCAGATTCGCGGGGAACGCTTTTCGGCGTCGGTCAACTTCTGCGATCATTGGATTGGGCCAAAGGTTCCGCCAGCGTTCCATCCAGTCTGGATATTGCCACTGCTCCGGTTCATCCTATTCGCGGGCATCAACTCGGTTATCGCGCCGCAGCCAACAGTTACGATGCTTGGGACGACAAGCAATACGAGCAATACATCCGCGAGTTGGCTTTGTTTGGCGCGAACAGCATCGAGAGCATTCCGTTTCAGGATGACAGGAAAAGTCCGCACATGCCGTTGCCCCGCGAGGTCATGGACCGGAAGATCAGCGAAATTTGCGCGCGCTATGAGATGCAGTATTGGATTTGGACTCCCGCCGATTTCGATCTCAAGGATAGCGCGAAACGCACGAAAGCCTTGGAAGAACACGAAAGATTTTTTCGCGATTGCAAACGCCTTGACGGAATTTTTTTTCCCGGAGGCGATCCCGGAAACAACGAGCCGGAACACGTCATTCCTTTTCTCGAAGACTTGTCCAAGGTGCTGGCGAAGCATCATCCGCGCGCGAAAATCTGGCTCTCGATGCAGGGATTTAAAAAGCCACAAGTGGATACCGTTCACACCTGGATTAACGAAAAAATGCCGGATTGGCTCGGCGGTCTGGTGGCCGGTCCGAGCAGTCCGCCTATTCCGCAGACGCGAGCGCGCTTGCCACAAAAGTACGGATTGCGCGACTACCCGGACATCACGCATACGGTTCGTTGCCAGTTTCCGGTCGTGTGGTGGGACGCCGCCTTTAATTTCACCTTGGGCCGGGAGTGTTCGAATCCCCGTCCCGTTTTCTACAAGCTGATTCAAAATTATTTCGGCCCTTACACCACCGGTTCGATTTCCTACTCGGACGGCGCGCACGATGACGTGAACAAAACCGTGTGGAGCATGTTGGGTTGGAATCCCGATTTGGAAGCGAGCGACATCCTCGTTCAATACACTCGGTTCTTCTTCGGACCGACTGTGGCCGAGTCCGCTGCCGACGGCATTCTCGCGCTGGAAAAAAACTGGGAAGGCCCACTGGCCGCGAATGGCAGCGTGGATGGAACGCTGGCGCACTGGCAACAACTCGAACGCAAATCTCCGGCGGTGCGCGACAACTGGCGTTGGCAACTTTGTCTCCTTCGCGCTTACTACGATGCCTACACGCGACATCGTTTGCTCTATGAATCCAAATTGGAAAACGAAGCGAACAGCGCTTTGGCCAATGCGTCGAAACAAGGTTCGGAGTCTGCGATGAACGATGCCCTCGCTGTTTTGCAACGAGCAGTTGCGCAACCCGTGAAGAAAGAGTGGCGAGAGCGGATAGTCCAGTTATGCGAGGACCTATTCAAGTCCATCAAGCTGCAAACCAGTGTCGAACGTTACCAGGCCAGTGGGCATGAGCGAGGCGCAGTTCTGGACTTTGTTGATCACCCGCTCAATAACCGTTGGTGGCTGGAGGACGAGTTCGCGCGCATTCGCAAACTCGCAACAGAACCCGACAAGTTGAAACAGCTTGAGACAATTCGCACTTGGGAAACTCCCGGCTCAGGCAGTTTTTATGACGAGGTAGGAAACATTGCCAAGTCGCCTCACGTCATCCGCGGAGAAGGGTTGAACACTGATCCGACGATGGACAAGAATCCGACTCCGGGCTTCTGGTGGTGGAATGAGGGTTCGAGCCGCAAACGACTCTCCTGGCAGACCAGCATGGATTGGCCGCTCGGCATCGCATACCATCATCTCGACCCGCAATCTTCCTATCGAGTGCGGTTGACCGGTTATGGCCAGGCCAAACTGCGCGCCGATGGCAGTCTCTTGACACCGACGATCCAAGGCAAAGAGGTCGGCGAGATCAAAGAGTTTCCCGTGCCGGCAAATCTGACTCAAGATGGCAAATTGGTTTTGACCTTCGATCCTCTGACGGATGAAGGACACCTCAACTGGCGTCAACAATCTCGCGTCAGCGAAGTGTGGTTGTTGAAGAACTGAATATGCATTCCGAATCGTTGACCCTGGTCACTAAAACAAATCATCTAAATGAAGGAAAAAATTCTGTTGCTCCTAGTTGTGTTGCTGGCTTGCGCTGCGGAAATCGGGGCCGCTGAACGGCTCGAAAACTACACCAACAAAACCATCGTCGCCTTCACGCCGCATCCGGACGACGACACGTTCGCCGTCGGTGGCACACTCGCGTTGCTGGCCAAGAACAAGAACCGCGTCATCATCGTCATTTACACGAACGACAACAAAGGCAGCTACGATCAAGACATGACTTCAGAGCGTCTGGCACGCATCCGCAAGGCTGAAGAGGAGGCTTCGTGCGCTGTCCTGGGTATTCCCAAGGAAAATATCGTCTGGTTGGGCCACGATGACGGTGAGTTGGAATATGTCCCGCCGAAAATGCTGTGCGGTCAGGTAACGAAAATCATCCGGCAATATCGCCCGGACGCAATTCTGTCCGTGGATCCTGGCGAGTGGTACGAGCGCTGGCACAAGACCGATCATCGCATGGCGGCATTCAACACCATTGATGCCGTGCGCGCCGCAGAGTTTCATCTCTACTACCCTGAACACCTGCTGGTGGACAAACTGCAACCGTACATCGTACCGAATCTTTATTTCTTTTACACTACAACCAACGACGCCAATTACCACGTCAACATTGACTCCACTTTTGAATTGAAGCTGGACGCCATTACCAAACAGGTGAGCCAGTTCGAACCCGCCGTCACGAAATACCGCCCGGACTGGGAACCGAAAACCTTGGCCACTCTCAAGGAAACCTATCGCAAGAATGAAGAGAAGAAGGACGGTCATTACGTGGAGTCCTTCCGCTTCGCCACTGAGTTCAATCAGAAATGAGTTCCGAAAAGTCAAAATGCGGTTGCGCACGACTGACCTCTTTACGGCATAGCGACGCGATAGTACCGCTCCACGTTGGTGGCGGTGGGATCAATCACCGTCCAGGTTCCGTCCGCGCTCGCGGTGTTCGTTGACAGGATGAACCAGGGACTGCTGGTTAGGTTCGTGGCGAATTGCACGAGGTATTGGGCGTTGGGAATGCCCGCGAAGGTGAGCGTGTTGGTCGGCGGAGCCGGAACTCCCACTTGCAGTGACACCACCGAAATGCTGCCACCTGTCTGCACGGTCAGCACGGCCACGGCACTGGTCACACTACCCCAACTGTTGGTGACGACTACCGCGAAACCACCCGCGTCATTGGTCTGAACATTCGCCAGCGTGAGCGTGTTAGCGGTTGCGCCGGAAACATTCCCGCCATCCACGATGTTAGTTCCATTCTTGCGCCACTGATAACTGAATGGTTGCGTCCCGCTGGCAGTGACAGTGAAGGTGGCGGTTGTGCCCACGCTATTGGTTCGACTGGCCGGCTGCGAAATAATTCCCGGCGGCAAGTCCAGGCGGAAGATCACCCCAAAATTATCGCTGCCGCCATTGACGGTCGTGCTGTAGAAACTACCCTCGCGACCCAACGTCAGACTCGCTTCGGGATACGACCCGTTGGCCGAATTGAAACTGACCAGCGTGGTCAACGTGCCATTAGTCGTCATCTTAAATATCGTGCCCATATTACTGCCGCCACCACTATCGGTCGTGCCATAGAAATGGCCATCGCCGCCCAGCGTCAGACCCGCTAGCGGAGAGGCTCCGTTCACGTGGTTGAAGTTGACCAGCGTGGTCAACGCGCCATTGGTCGTTATCTTGAACACCGTCCCCTTGCCACTGCTGCCACCATAGTAGGTCGTGCCATACAAAAGCCCATCGTTGCCTAGCGTTACCCCTTGCGGCCCTCCCCCGTTGGCAGAGTTGAACGTGACCAATGTAGTTAACGCGCCGTTGGTCGTCACCTTGAATACCGTCCCATAGCCGCTAATGCCGCTATAGTAAGTCGTGCCGTAGAAAAGGCCGTCGCTCCCCTGCACCAGACTTCCAATCGGAGTTGACCCGTTAGTGGAAGCGAAACTGACCAGCGTGGTCAACGTGCCGTTAGTCGTCATCTTGAACACCGTCCCTCCACCGGCATTACCGCCATTGACTGTCGTGCCGTAGAAGAGTCCATCGCTGCCCAGCGTCAGGCCTACTTGCGGATTGGCCCCGTTGGTGTAGTTGAAGTTGACCAGCGTGGTCAATGCGCCGTTAGTCGTCACCTTGAACACCGTCCCATAGCCGAGGCTGCCGCCATTTTCAGTCGTGCCATAAAAAAGGCCATCGCTGCCCAGCGTCATACTCCCAAATGGATTCGCACCGATAGTATTAGTAAAATTTCCAAGGTTGGAGTTGTAGTAGATGGAGTCGAAGTTGAATAGCGTGGTCAAAGTGCCATTGGTTGTCACCTTAAACAATGTCCCCCGGTCGCCGCTCCCGCCACTTAAAGTGGTCCCGTAATAAAGGCCATCGCTGCCCAGTGCCAGACCGGCATGCGGTTGCGCCCCGTAAACAGAGGCGAAAGTGACCAGCGTGGTCAACGTGCCGTTGGTCGTTATCTTGAACACCGTCCCCTTGCCGCCGCTCCCGCCTTGGGAAGCTGTGCCATAGAAAAGACCATCACTGCCCTGCACCAGGCTTGCTTGTGGATTCGACCCAGTGGCGATGGCATTGGTGAAACTAACCAGCGAAGTCAATATGCCGTTGGTCGTCACCTTGAACACCGTCCCTCTGTTGCTGTTGCCGCCACTATAAGTTGTGCCATAGAAAAGGCCGTCGCTGCCCAGTGCCAGACCGGCATACGGTTGCGATCCGTTAACCAAGTTGAAACTGACCAGCGTAGTCAGAGTGCCATTGGTCGTCACCTTGAACACCGTCCCATAGCCGAGGTTGCCGCCACTGTAAGTCGTGCCGTAGAAACTACCATCGGTGCCCAGCGTCAGACCCGCTTGCGGATTCTCCCCGTTAACGGAGGTGAAACTAACCAGCGTAGTCAACGTGCCATTGGTCGTCACTTTGAACACCGTTCCTTTATTGCTGCTGCCGCCACTATAAGTTATGCCATAGAAAAGGCCATCGCCGCCCACTGCCAGATCTCCTCGCGGAAAACTGCCGTTGGTGCCGTTGAAAGTGACCAGAGTGGTCAATGCACCGTTGGTTGTTACCTTGAACAACGTCCCCTTGCCACCGGTGCCGCCGGTGTAAGTGGTGCCATACAAAAGGCCATCGCTGCCTGGCGTCAGGCCCGCTAACGGACTCGCCCCGCTGGCGTTGGTGTAGCTGATGAAGCTGACCAGCGTGGTCAATGCACCGTTGGTAGTCACTTTGAACACCGTTCCCACGTTGCTGCTGCCGCCACTGTAAGTGGTGCCGTAGTAAAGGCCATCGCTACCCAGCATCAGACCCGAATACGGAAGCGTCCCGTTGGTGGAGGCAAAACTGACCAGCGTGGTCAACTTGCCGTTGGTCGTCACTTGGAATATCGTCCCATACCCGCCACTGCCGCCGCTGGAAGTCGTGCCATAGAAACTGCCGCCCTGCCCTTGCACGAGACCGGCATAGGGATTTTCCGGGCCATGTGGAAAACTAAACAGCACTTGTGGCTGGAGCGTCTGCGCCGTGACTGCCAACAGCCCGGCCAGCAACACGGTCGTACCAAGAAATAGTTTTGGGGGAAATAATGTTTTCATTTTCATAGGATTTATTTGCGCAGAACGCGTTCGTGGTCGTGCGTGCTTGGAATTACGGCGTAGCGACGCGATAGTATCTTTCGTCATTGGTGGCGGTGGGATCAATTACCGTCCATGTTCCGTCCCCGCTCGCGGTGTTCGTTGACAGGATGAACCAGGGACTGCTGGTCAGGTTCGTGGCGAATTGCACGAGGTATTGGGCGGTCGGAATGCCCGCGAAGGTGAGCGCGTTCGTCGGCCGGCCGGGAACTCCCACTTGCAGCGACACCACCGAAATGGTGCCACCCAATTGAATGGTCAGCGCTGCCACGGAACTGGTCACGCTGCCCCAACTGTTCGTAACGACGACCGTGAAATTCCCCGCGTCATTCGCTTGAACATTCGCCAGCGTAATCGTGTTGGCGTTCGCACCGGAGACGTTGCCACTGTCCAGAATATTAGTCCCATTCTTACGCCACTGATAACTAAACGGTTGCGTCCCACTGGCAGTGACAAAAAAGGTGGCGGTAGTGCCCACGCTATTGGTTCGGCTGGCCGGTTGCGAAATAATCGTTGGCGGCAAATCCACGCGGAAAATTACCCCGAAATTATCGCTGCCGCCGGAGTAAGTGGTACCATAGAAACTACCCTCGCTGCCGAGGGCCAGAGCCGCAGTCGGGTTCGCGCCATTGGTGCCGTTGAAGCTGACCAATGTAGTCAACGTGCCGTTGGTCGTTACCTTGAACACAGTCCCATAATAGAGGCTGCTGCCTCCACTATAAGTAGTGCCGTAGAAATTGCCATCGCTGCCCAGTGTCAGACCGGCTTGCGGATTCGCCCCGTTGGTAGCGTTAAAATTAATTAGCGTCGTCAACGTGCCATTAGTCGTCACCTTGAACAGACTTCCATTGAAGGCGCTGCCGCCGCTGGAAGTCGTGCCATAGAAAAGGCCGTCGGCACCCTGTGCCACACCCGCATAGGGATACCTCCCGTTGCTGTTGGTAAAATTAACCAGTGTGGTCAACGTGCCGTTGGTCGTCATCTTGAACACCGTGCCACTCCCACCGCTGCCGCCATAGACTGTCGTGCCGTAATAGTAACCGTCGCCGCCTGGCGTCAGGCTCCCGCGGGGAAAATAGCCGTTGGTAGAAGAGCCATTGAAGCTGACCAGCGCGGTGAATGCGCCATTAGTCCCTACTTTGAATACCGTCCCTCCACCGCCAGTGCCCTGTTGGGCAGCGGTGCCGTAGAAACTGCCATTGCCATCTGGCGTGAGCCTGTCATAGGTAACTGACCCGCTCGCAGACGTGAAGTTAGCCACCGATGTCAATGGGCCGTTAGTAGTTATCTTAAACACGATCCCTCTATTTCCGCTGCCGCCCTGGACGGTCGTGCCGTAGAGAGTGCCATCACTGGCCAGCGCAAGCGTTGCGTACGGATATATCCCATTAGTGAAGTTAACGAGCGTCGTCAATGCGCCATTAGTCGTTATCTTGAATACCGTCCCATTCCCGGCGCTGCCCCCATAGACGGTTGTGCCGTAGAAATTGCCGTCGCCACCCAGTGCCAGACCGGCATTGGGATATGCTCCGCTGACGAAGGCAAAATGAATCAAGGTAGTCAGCGTGCCATTAGTCGTGAGCTTGAACACCGTCCCATTCCCGCTACTACCGCCAGCGGCCGTCGTGCCGTAGAAACTACCATCGCTGCCTTGTGTCAGACCCGCCTGCGGATTGGCTCCATTGGCGTAGTTGAAGTTGACCAGCTTGGTCAACGCGCCGTTGGTCGTAATCTGAAACACGGTCCCATAGCCGCCGCTGCCACCGCTGTAAGTCGTGCCGTAGAGATTACCGTCGCTGCCTTGCGTTAACTTCCCCTGCGGAAATCCATCAGCGAAGGCGAAACCGAACAGAGGGGTCAACGCGCCGTTGGTCGTCATCTTGAACACCGTTCCATTGCCGTTGCTGCCGCCGCCAAGAGTCCCGCCGTAAAAGTTCCCGTCGCTGCCCAACATCAGACTCACCGCCGGACCCGATCCATTCGTCTGGGCGAAGTTGACCAGCGTGGTCAATGCGCCGTTGGTTGTCATCCTGAATACTGTCCCGTAGTTGTTGCCGATCCCAAGGGAAGTCGTTCCGTAGAAATTACCATCATTGCCTTGCGCCAGCGCAGTCCCCGGATTCGACCCGGTAGAGACAGTGTCGAAGTTGAACAGTTGAGTCAAAGCCCCGTTCGTCGTCATCTTGAACACCGTCCCGGCATCATAAAAGCCGCCATACGAAGTCGTGCCATAGAAGAAGCCATCGTTGCCCAATGTCAGACTCGCATTCGGTCTAGCCCCGTTGGCAGAGTTGAAGATGACCAGATTGGTCAGCGCGCCATTGGTCGTCACCTTGAACACCGTCCCATAGCGGACAGGACCCGCTCCACCATCGCCGGTTGTCGTGCCATAAAAATTGCCATCCGCACCCAGCACCAGTCCCGCCCTGGGATACTTTCCGGTAGTGGAAGTAAAATTGACCAAGGTGGTCAGCAGGCCGTTGGTTGTCATCTTAAATACCGTCCCAAAGTTGCCGCTGCCCCCGCTGTAAGTCGTGCCGTAGAAACTACCATCCGGCCCCTGCACTAGAGGGGCCTGGGGATTTACCGGGCCTCGTGGAAAATTAAGCAAGACTTGTGGCGTGAGTGTTTGGGCCGATGCGGCCAACAGTCCGGTCAAGCACAGCAACGCGCCAAGAATGATTTTATTTCGCGATACTTTCATAAGGACAGTCAAAAAATTAGACAAGAGTTTATTTCCTTATCCGCCCGATGCAATAGGAGATAAATTCTTTTTGAAACCGCAACGATGCGATTGGATCGTCGCGCAACCCAGCAACCTCGGCTGCAGTTCGACACCCCCCCGCTCCGAACTCCTGCGCGGCGAACTTATTGTTACTGACTTAACCGATAAAACTTTTGTGAGCCGGAGATGGGATTGGTAACGGTGTTCAGCCCGTTGACCACGACCGGCAAGGGAGAAACGGAGCTCCAGACCGCCCCAGCGCCGAGTTGAATGTTTGATTGCAACGCGTAACCGGAAGCGCTGGTTGACCACGTTAAGATTACATTCGTTCCGGCAGGGGTGATGGTCAGTCGAGGCCCTGACAGCGTGAAGCTGAAAACGGTGCCATCGCCTGAACCGCCGTGAGCAGCCGTTCCATACAGGATATTGCCTGATACAATCAAATCTCCCACCGGCCCCGATCCATCGCTGCCGCCAGTGAAGCTATACAGATTCCTATAACCCGAGCCATCGGTGTTGAGGGCAAACAAAGTTCCATTGCTAAGAGTGCCTAACAAGCCGCCACCCGAGGTGGTTCCATACAGGGTATTGCCTGATAGAGCCAATCCGGCATGTGGACCATAAGCACCATTGCCGCCGGTGAAACTATACAGGTTCGTAAAACCCGAACCATTGGTGTTGACCGCGAACACCGTGCCATAGCCGGAACTGCCGCCAGCGAAGGTTGTCCCATACAGGATGTTGCCGGATAAAACCAATCCCGCCCACGGATTAGATCCATCGCTGTTCGTTCCGTTACTTTGATCCGGGAGCGTGAAATTATGCAGAACCCTAAAACTGCCGGGGGCATTGGTTTCGACGGCGAACACTGTGCCACGTCCCAAACTGCCACCATTCAACGCCGTTCCGTACAGGGTGCTACCCGATATAATCAATCTGGCTGAAGGAAGAATTCCGTCGGCGTTTGCATTGTTGCCGTTAGGAGTGATGAAGCTATGCAAAATAGTGCTATTGGTGCCATTCGTGGTGACAGTAAACACCGTGCCTTTATTATAAAAGCCTCCAAACCACGTTGTCCCATACAGGGTGTTACCCGCTAAAACCACTGCAGCCATTGGTTCATCGCCGCTGTTGGGATCAAGCGCGTCATTGAGATTAAGCACATTCGTAAAGCTCAGGCCATTGGTTTTGATTGCGAACACCGTGCCACCGCCCCGAGTGCCGCCTATCGCTGTCGTTCCATAAAGGGTAGTGCCCGATAAAATCAATCCGTTTGGTCTGGCTCCATTGCTGAGGTTAAAACTATTCAGATTCGTGAATCCCGAGCCATCGGTGTTGAGGCAGAACACCGTGCCATAGTTCCCGCTGCCCCCACCGTAGGTCGTTCCATACAGGGTGTTACCCGATAAAACCAATCCGGCAGTTGGATCAGAACCAAAGGTTGGAGTGAAACTATACAGAGTTCTGAAGTTAGGGTTGGGAGTGTTCGTGACAGTAACTATACCAAGGCCCGTGATAGAAAGAGGTGATCCGCCATAAGTGCTGCGGGCCGTGAGGCTAGGCGAAAAAGAACCAACAGTAGTATAACTATGCGAGGGATTCTGCGCTGTGCTGGTCCCGCCATCGCCGAAATCCCAGTTCCAGTTAGTCACGCTATTCCCGCCGCTGTCCACGCCGGGACTGGTGAACTGAACGGACAGTGGTGCCGGGCCGCCTTGAGGACTAAAGGTGACATTAAGAGTGTGGTTAGTAATGGTGATCACGCCGGGGCCTGTAATGGAAAGGGGCGATGCGCCGTAAGTGCTATAAGCCGTGAGGCTGGGCGAGTAAGAACCAACATTGGTGTAGGTATGTGAGGGACTTTGCGCCGTGCTGGTTCCACCATCACCAAAATTCCAATTCCAGTTAGTCACAGTATTGCCGCCACTATCTACGCTTGGACTAGTGAATTGAACTGAAAGTAGTCGCGGGCCAGTCAACGGAGTTGCTGTGACCGTTAAACTGGGAGTGGTCAACGTGGCACCATACGTTTCCACGACCGCCAGCGGCGGCCCGTTGTAGTCGCTTACACTGCCGCCCGTGACAACCACCTGTCCGCCGGAGAGCAGCGTGGCAGTCTGGAAGTGACCGGGAACCGGCAATGAATCGGTATAAGTCCAAGTATCGCTGGCTGGATCATACAACTCCACATGGGGATTGGCGTCTCCGAGAACCATCACTTGGCCGTTGTTCAGCAAGAGGGCTTGAGGATAGACGCGACCATCGTTCATAGACGCCACATAAGTCCACGTTCCGGCGACGGGATCATAAATCTCCGCAGTAACATCGCCGCCGCCCACAACAAGGACCATCCCGTTGGTCAGCGCGGTTGCCGTGTGTCCGCTACGCGCCTGTTTCATTGGGGCGGTGTTCGTCCACGTCTGGCTCACGGGGTTGTAAAGGGCGGAATTTGTCACCGCGTTACCATCTTGAGATCCGCCGCATACCAGAACCATTCCATTAGTAAGTAGCGCAGCGGCTTCACTGTCTGCGGCGTAAGGCATTTGGCCTGTGCTCGTCCAAGTTCCGCTAACTGGATCATATAACTCCGCACTCGACAACTCCTGGCCGTTACTATCGTTGTATCCCCCCGCCGCCAACACCTTGCCACTGGGTAGTAGCGTTGCAGTGTGCGCCAGACGTTCATCGCTCATGTTAGCAAGGTTGATCCAAGTGCCGCTGGATGGAGCATATAATTCCGAAGTCGCATTGCCGCCGCCGCCTGCTACAAGGACTTGCCCGTTGGTCAACCGCGTGGCCGTGTGCGAGTGCCGGTGAACTTGCATGGAACCGGTCAACGTGGATGTGCCCGCTGCGGGATTATAAAGTTCGCAGCCATTGGTGTCGGCGAAGTTGCCGCTTACGTTGTAGATGGTGCCTCCCGCGATGAGGACGGAACCGTTGGTAAGCAAGGCGGCCGTGTGACTCCAGCGAGCTGCCTTCAAAGGACTATTCGTAGCCCACGTTTGCCCATGGGATCGGGAAACCCACGCTAGAGTTAGCACCAAAAGGATTAATGTGGGAACAAATCGAGACAAGGTTTTTGGGTGCAAGTTCATCGGTTTTGAGTTGGTGCAAATTTTCGCCCGGTCAGTTGTTTTTTTGGCACCATAGTCTGTAGGTGCCTTTTAGGTTTTTGCAAGTTTTTTAGACATCCCGTTTTTGTCCAATGAAGCCGCCCTAGCCCATTTTTGAGAGTCTATGGCACCATGATTTTATCACCCAGCGCCAGAAACAAGACGTAGCGCTTCAGCCGAATACTCATTTTATCTCACCTAAATACCGCCCGAGCCAGTAGCCAAAGAGGTATTCATCGCCCGGCAATTCAGTCATCCCTCCATCGCCACCATCGAGGATGAACGGTTGAGTATTGATGCGGACAAATTGCCGTTCGCCCGGAGGAAGCAGTTCCACCAACTCCTTTCGATAAAAATTCGGCGGACGTTTGGTGAGCTCTTTGCGGTGTGAATTTTCGATCCGCCAGGTAATCGGTGTCGAGTGGAACACCCGAAGTCAAACAGGGAAATCAACGACCGGCGGGAAGCGAACGTCTTTTCCGCCGGGCTGGAAGCCCCGGCTCTATGGCAGGCAGGAGGCCCGCCGCTACGCCCGCAGGCTACCCACCGGGTTTTCAAACCGACTCTTAAATTCTTCACCGTTTATTTCGGATTGAATCGCCTCGCCTGAACCGTAATGCTGCTAACACTTGATCCCACATTGCTCCATCACTATGCGAAATAATAATTTAGTGCTTCTCTTACTCCTGGTCGGATCGCTCTCCCATGTTAGCTCATCAGCGGAAACACCCGCCATCACCATCGGCACTTTCAAACAAGAGGTGCGCCGGGAATTTACTTCAGCCGATGGTCTGCCGACGGACACGATCACTTCGGTCGCCGCACAGGATGGAAAAACGGTTTTCGCTGGAACAGCAAAGGGACTGGCAAGGTTCAGCGATGGTGTTTGGGAGTTGGTTAAAGGAACCGCCGATGCGCAAATAGAAGCGGTCGCGAGTGGTCGTGGAAAAATTTTCTTCGCGGCCAACGAACAACTGTTCTCGCTCGATGGAGAGAAACCGAAAGCTATTGCTCCCTTGCCGCACGGAGTGAAAGTGAACTCTCTCAATGCTGGCGAAAAAACTTACCTCGCCACCGAACAAGGCTTGTTTCTCGAGGCAGGCGGCAGCATGCAGCCTATGGTTGCTCTGAATAATTTGTTGGGCGAGAATCGTTCCGTTTTCCAAATTGCGATTGGCTCGCGCATCGTGGTGGGCGCGGCTTCGGGACTTTTCCAGCAGGAGGCAAACGAAAAATGGACGCGACTCTTTCCCGCTGACAAAAACGGTCGCAGTTGGGCACCTGTGAACGTGCGTGGCGTGGCTTATGACACGGAAGGACGTTTGTGGTTCGCATCGCCGCAAGGGGTAGGTCGGTTCGACAACCATTGGACTCTATTCACTGGCGCGGAAGGTTTGCCCTACAATGATTTCACCACAATGGCTGCTGCCGAGAAGGGCGTGGTTTGGTTCGGCACACGAATGGGCGCGATCCGCTATGACGGAACCAACTGGGAGTATCGGCAAGGCCGCCGGTGGATGCCGAATGATGTGGTCAACAGCATCGCCGTGACGCCGGAAGGTGATGCGTGGTTCGCCACTTCTGCGGGATTGAGTGTCATCGAACGCAAGCCCATGACCCTTGCCGAAAAAGCGACGATCTATGAAAAACAAATTGACGCGTTTCATCGGCGCACTCCTTGGGAATATATTTTGGAAGTGGCCGTGGGGAAACCGGGAACAACCAATCAAGTAACCCAAGGCGACAGCGACAACGACGGGTTGTGGACGAGTATGTATGGCGCGGGAGAATGTTTCGCTTATGGTGCGACGAAAAATCCGTTGGCTAAAAAACGGGCGCAAAAAGCGTTTGAAGCGTTGCGCTGGCTGGGTGAAGTAACCCAGGGCGGTCAACATGCGCCGCCTCCGGGATACGTGGCGCGAACGATTCTGCCAACGAGCGGACACGATCCAAATACCGGCCGAGTGGAACAAGATCGGCAGGAAAAGAAAAACCAGGATTCGCTATGGAAAATTTACGAACCGCGTTGGCCGACCAGCAAAGACGGCAAATGGTATTGGAAAAGCGACACCAGTTCAGACGAACTTGATGGGCACTTTTTCTTTTACCCACTCTACTACGATCTGGTTTGCGAAACCGAAGCGGAAAAGTCGCGCGTGCGCGAACATATGAGCGGGCTGATGGACCACATCGTCAGTCACGATTTCACGTTGGTCGATCACGATGGCACCCCGACGCGCTGGGCAGTTTACAACCCTGCTTCGCTTAATCACGACCCACTCTGGGCTGAGGAACGCGGGCTGAAATCGTTGAGTCTTCTTTCCTATCTCGCCGCCTCCGAACACGTCACGGGCGATCCAAAATACCGCCAGCTTATTAACATGCTCAGGGAGAAACATGCCTACGACACCAACCTCAAGGTCCCGAAAATCCAGAGAGGTGTTGGCTCTGTAAACCATTCTGACGACGAGATGGCGTTCATGGGTTTTTACAACCTGATGAAGTATGGCAACGACAAGAAGCTGACGGACGAAGCCGGCTACTCGTTCTTCTCTTATTGGATTCTGGAATTCCCAGAGATGAATCCGTTTTTCAATTTTGCTTATGCGGCGTTTGGTGTCGGCCGCAACTACACCAACCCTTGGGGCACCCATGACATTACTCCTTGGGATGGATGGCTGGAAGACTCGGTCGATACCTTGCAGCGATTCCCTCTCGACCGGTTCAACTGGCGGCACGCCAATACACAACGACTCGATATCATACCTCTAATGCGTCAAACCGACGATCCCTACTCCAAGGGACGCAGGCCGGTTGGTTATCGCGTCAACGGCAAAGTCATTCCGGTGGACGAACGATACTTTTACCATTGGAACCACAATCCCTTTGTCTTGGACACCGGTGGCAATGGTAGCGAATTGGGTGATGGCGCAGTCTTTCTTCTACCCTATTATATGGGACTCTACCACGGTTTCATCAAAGACGAATCGAGTGCAAAACTGAATCAGTAACACCGTAACGTAAGAAAGACATTTTATAGCAGAACTGGACAAGCTGGTTGAGTCGTGGCAGAGTTGGCAGTGGCCGAAGGGTAAGTAAGAAAGATTCCGAGAAGGCAGCTACTCCTTCTTAGAACAACTACTTTAGGAGCGGACAATGAAAATCCGGTTTCATTTAATTGCAACATGCTTGTTACTGGCAATGGAAAATGCTCCCGCCACGGTACGTTATGTGGACTTGAACAGCACCAGCCCGGCGGCACCCTACACCGACTGGAGCAGTGCCGCAACCAACATCCAGGATGCCATCGATAGTGCCGATACCGACGATCAAATTTTAGTCACCAATGGCGTTTACAACAGTGGAGCGAGAGTCGTACCTGAAGGTTCCTACAGCACGAGCAATCGCGTCGCCGTGACCAAGAAGTTAACGGTGCAAAGTGTGAACGGCCCCGCCGTAACGATCATTGAAGGTTACCAGGTACCCGGCACGATTTACGGAACCAACGCCGTCCGGTGCGTGTATCTCACAAACGACGCCAGTTTGATTGGATTCACGCTGACTAATGGAGCTACCTCCAAGCCAACGCAAGGTTTCTATAAAGCTTCTGCTGCGGGTGGGGGCGTCTATAGTCCGCTTGTTCCTCTCGGGCCGGGTGGCGTGGTTTCGAATTGTATGGTCATCAACAATACGGCTTATGAACAAGGTGGCGGAGCATACCGGGTCACTCTTAAAAACTGCGTGCTTGACGGCAACTCAGCCAACGTTGGTGGCGGGGCAGCATATTGCGTTTTGAGCAATTGCACATTGCGCGGCAATTCCGCTTTAGAGCGAGGTCCCATTCTTCCTTCACTAAAACCTAATGGGGGCGGGTCCTACTCGTGCCAATTGAATAATTGTTTGGTCATCAATAATTCCGCCTTCATTGGCGGAGGCGCGTATGGAGGTAGTTTGAATAACTGTACGGTGGTCAGCAACGTAGCATCCGGGAGCGGCGGTGGGGTAGCGGGTGCTCCTCGTTTTTTTGATGAACCCATTTCCACGGGAGTGAGTAACTCGATTATCTTTTTCAACACTGCATCGAACTCACCGAACTATGTAACCGGGATGACCAACATCAAATATAGTTGCACCATGCCGTTACCTTCTGGGTCGGGCAATCTGACCAATGATCCCATGTTCGTAAACCCGGCGACGGGAGATTTCCATCTGCAATCCAATTCTCCCTGCATCAATTCTGGAAGGAATTCGTATGCGCCGATGGGTCCCGACCTGGACGGCAACCCGCGCATTGCCGGGCGCACGGTGGACATGGGCGCGTATGAGTTTCAATCGCCAGTCTCCGTTCTTTCGGTCCTTTGGGCGGAGCAATATGGTTTACCGGTTGACGGCTCGGCAGATTACGCGGATGGCGACGGAGACGGCATGAACAATTGGGAAGAATGGATAGCGGGCACAAACCCTACGAACGCACTTTCGTTTCTAAAAATTTCAAATGCCACGCCCAATCCTACTCTGACACGCGCCACCATCAGTTGGAAAAGTATCAGTGGTCGAATCTATCTTCTCCAACGCGCCATCGAGCTTGCCACGCCACCGGCTTTTGAAACTATTCAAAGCAACATTGTCGCTCAAGGCACCACGACCACGTACATTGATACCAACGCAGTGGGCGTGGGTCCCTTTTTCTATCGAGTAGGTGTGCAGGAGTAAATAGCCAGTTGAAAGAAGGCCGTAAATAAAGGGCTCACCCATTAGGGCGATTATCCGATCGGAAACACTTTAGCCCGTCGTTAATATCGAAAACGATAAAACCGCTGAGGAAAATTCAGCCCAGTAGAATCAATGATGATATTTGTTCCGCTGCTCAGATTCGTTGTCAAAATTTGTGCCCAGGTTTGGAGGTCTTCGGAGGCTTCAATAATCACTTGGCTGCCCGGTGAGCCGAGGATCTGAAAGGACATCTTTCCTTGCGTGATCGCTGGGCTGTCAACTCGTGGAATGACCACAGACAATGCGGCTGCCGGAGTCGTGACTGCGCCAAGAGCATTGCCGAGGATAACAGTGTACACGCCGGTTGCATTGGGTTGCACATTTTGAATCGTCAACGTCGAAGTATTCGCGTTGGAGATGGCAATACCATTCTTTTGCCATTGATAGGTGACCGCAGAATGCTGCGCGGTCGCAATGACACTAAAGACTGCGGTCGCGCCTTGCCAGACTACGAGGTTTCGGGGTGCCTGCGTAATCACAGGAAGATCAGCTTCTATCGAGTAGAGTCGCTGGATTTCATTTGAAGACAATGCGCGACCATAAATCCGAACGTCATCCACCGCGCCGTTAAAAAATCGCGCGCCCGTTTGTGAGCCGATGGAAAAGCGAGTCGGCGGCGCGGGATTGACGGTATAGGAAAAACCCGTTTGAACGCCATTGATGAAAAATTTCGTGACCCCTGCTTCTCGAATCATAATGGAATGAAACCATTGATTGCTGATTGGAGAATAACCGCTGCCCATCCAGGTAACTCCCGAGAAAATACCCTTCCAGATTGACGCACCGTCAAAGCCAAAACCGAAACCGTCTCCATTGATGCCGTTGTCAAATCCCACCGAGACGGCTACCCCGGTCTGCGGGAGCGCGGCGGGATTAATCCAGGCGGAGACCGACCAATTGTCGGTCTGAGTTATCGGGACCCTTTCAAAATCGATGACGTTGTCCGAACCATTAAAAAAGTAGGCGGAGAGCGCTCCAAAACGGTCGGAGACAAGTGTTGCGCCACTGATCACGCCATCATTTCCAGACCCGCTTTCATCAACGGCGTTCCCATTGAATGGATAGAACGCCGCTAATCCGCGCCAATCTTCAAAAGCATAACCGGACAGATTCAATAACGCATTCGAGCTGAGAATGCTTCCGAAAGTATTGCTGGCGCTGACACTGTACGCGCCGATATGCAAGGGCCGCGCGTCGGGGATCGTTAAACTGGAATTGGTGGCGCTCGCCAGAGCAGCGCCATCGCGATACCATTGCAAATAGATGGGAGAACTGCCGGAAATTTCGGCAGAAAAAACAACAGTGCTGCCGAAAGAACTGGTTTGGGAGAACGGTTGCGAGGAAAATGTCGGTGAAATACCTATGACTAGGTTCGCGATGGAACTTGTAATCCCGCCGTAGTTGTTGGTGATCAAAACGGAATAAGCCCCGGCGTCTTGAAACGCTAGATTGGTGAGAGTCAGCGTGGCGTTAGTTGCCGACAGAGGGACGCCGTCTTTCCTCCACTCGTACCGTAATGGGCTGGCCCCAGCAGCGGTGACCGAAAATGTTGTGCTACCTCCTACCCCCGCGCTGCGGCTTTGCGGCTGCGCAAGAATAGTAGGCGGAAAAGCCAGCACAGTCAGCGATGCGTTCGTGCTGGTGACCGACCCGGCGTTATTGGTAATGATGACCGAATAACTCCCGGCGTGATTCGTTTGCACTGCTGTGATCGAATAGGTTGCCGAGGTGGCAAACGGAATGTTTGTGCCGTCTTTGCGCCATTGAAAAAATAGCGGCGTGTTGCCGCCTGCTGTGACACTAAATGTAGTGTTGCTACCCTCGCCAACGCTACGGGACTGGGGTTGGACGGTGATGACAGGTGCGCCGACGAAACTCAATTGAGCATTGGAACTGGTGACGCTTCCCGCCGCATTCGAGACCATAACACTATAAGAACCCGCGTTGACTCCTCCTTGCGCATTAGGAATGGTGTAGCTGGAATTTGTTGCGCCCACAATCGCCTGGCCGCCTTTGAACCATGCATATCCAAATGGTGCTGTGCCGGAGGCGCTGGTGGAAAAATTTGCGGTCTGCCCCACAAAAACGGTTTGGCTCTGGGGTTGGGTTATGAATGCTGGCTTGACGCGAACAGATAGGATGGCGGGAGCGCTATTCGCCGTTCCTGCGGGATTACCGACAGACACTGAATAGGTCCCGGAGTCGCTGGGCTGCAGGTTAATGATGCTGTAGCCATTAAGTGTTGCGCCCGAGAGATTGGTTCCATCCTTCTTCCATTGGTAATTCAACGGGGACGAGCCAGTCGCGGTGACGGTGAAGGTAACATTGCTTCCCTGATTGTTGGTCTGGCTTTGAGGTTGAACAGTGATTGTCGCAGCGACGTAAACAATCAAGGTAGCAAGCTGGCTCGTGATAGATCCATAATTGTTGGCAACGCGAACGGTGTAGTTAGCAGTGTCATTTGTTGTAACACTCGCGATGGTAAATGAAGAGTTGGTTTCGTTAAAAATTGAGAGGCTGTTGGACCTCCATTGAAAAGAGAGGGGCGCGGTCCCGAGGCAGAGACATTGAAAATGACCATACTACCCGGCACGGCAGATTGACTTTGCGGCTGTTGGATGATTTCCGGTGACAGTTGCGTCCAGGCATTAAATGCTAAAGTCAGGAAGCTCATCAAAAAGAGCGGCGTCCTGGAGAAGTGGGGAGAAAACATGATCGTAATCATAGAAGCTGCGGAAATTTTTGCAAGCCGAACTAATGGAAAGGTGTTATTCAAATTGGCGATCAACCCAGAACGGTAATCGGGTTTTGATGTGCCGCGTCGCAGCGCTTCCAGCCCGCTCCGCCAGGGAAAAAAGTGTGAACATCGGAGAACGATTCTGTAGGTAAACTCTGATTCGCGATTTCCTAAAACCATTCACCCACATCCAGTGCTGTCCAGGTCAACCTCGGAAAATTCTTTGCCGTCACCAAAGATTTCCTGCCAACCGAGTTAGAAGCGCGACTGCGCTGATAGCATAAGCGGGAACCATTCAGTGAAAAAAAGCTCGACCTCACCCCGGCCCTCTCCTCCGAGGAGAGGGAGAATCTTCGCCGCGTTTTGGTAATTCGGATGCGCTTGGTTTTTGTGCAGTTCTTCTCGCGACTAACCCGGAGGCGGGAATGATACAACAAACCGCAAACTTTCGAGAGGCGCCAATAGCTGTTCCCTCTCCTCGGGGGAGAGGGTTAGGGTGAGGGCGGACAATCTTAAACTGACCTGCAATGAAAACTTCTTTGCCGGAACTATTCAGAAAAGAAACGCTCGACCTCACCCCGGCCCTCTCCTCCGAGGAGAGGGAGAAGTTCTTCAGCCCTGAAAAATGTTCACCGTTGAGTGACTGATCGAGCTTGGCGGATAGCGGAGTCCAGAATGTCCATAGCCCGCTCCATCTCCGGGCGAGTGATATTCAATGCGGGAGTCAAGGTGATGATGTTACCCATAGTCAACTTGAAGTTAAGCCCATTCGCGAGTGAACGATACATCACCTGTTCCGCTTCATTGACCGCGCGCTCCATGGTCTTGTGATTAGTTACTAACTCAACACCTATCATCAATCCGAGACCGCGCACATCTCCGATCAACTGATGTTCTTCTTTCATGGCCCGCAACCTCTGCAAAGCGTATTCACCTTGCGCACGAACGTTCGCCAGGATGCCTTCTGTCTCGATCACTTCGATGGTGGCGAGAGCGGCGGCAGCGGCGACTGGATTCTTTTCATGGGTGTAGTGTCCGAGAGCGCGGTCCGCCATTACGTTCAACTCTTCTCGCGCAATCATCGCGGCGAAAGGCATGATGCCTCCACCTAGACCTTTGCCGATGACAAGGATGTCCGGCACAATGTCGAAGTGTTCGCAGGCAAACATTCGCCCCGTCCGTCCAAGGCACTGAGGTATCTCGTCAAAAATTAACAAAGCGCCATGCTTGTCACAAGCGGCCCGCACTTTTTTCCAGTAGTCCAGTGGTGGAACAAAGGGCGTGCTACGAATCGGTTCAGCAATGACGGCGGCGACGTCGCCTTCTTTGGCTAAAACGTATTCGATATAATCCGCGCATTTCAGGTTGCAGGCTACTCCGCAGGCAAAGGGGCAGTGGCGATTGTCTGGCGGCGGCACGTGTTCGCAGCCCGGCAGGAGCGGGCCGATTCCGCTGCGAAAGAGCGATTCACCGCCTACGGAAATCGCGTCGAGCGATGCTCCGTGAAATGAGTCCCACATCGAGATCGTTTTAAACCTGCCAGTGGCAACGCGGGCGAGCTTCAATGCCATCCCGATGGCACTGGTTCCGCCCGGAGCGAATAGGACGCGATTCAAATTACCGGGGGCAAGTTCAACCAATTTTTTGGCCAACTGGATCGCCGGAATATTGGTGTATCGTCGCGTGCAGAAAGAAAGTTCTTTCATCTGCCGGGTAATGGCTTCGATGACACGCGGATGACTGAACCCTACTTGATGAACATTGTTCCCGTGAAAATCGAGGAGCCTCCTGCCTTGAAGATCGATAACCTCGGAGCCTTTGCATCCGGCCAGAACATTGAGGCATGGAGTGGAGAGAGATTGATGCAGAAAATATTTTGCATCCTCCTCCAACCAATGTTGCGTCTCGGCGTCAATATTCTCAGCGGCCCACGCCCGACGGTGAGGAGAGAGGTTGATGTCTCCTTCTGATCGAAGGTGGTCGAGGGAACTTTCCGAATGCGGTTCCGAATTCATCTTCTACCAGGGTATAGAGAAGGTTTTTACTGTGCTCATTAACTTCATAGCTTCGATGACTCCTTCTTTGACTCCGAGGCCTGAATCTTTTATTCCGCCGAACGGCGAATTTTCTATTCGATACCCGGGAACTTCATTGATGTTCACCGTGCCGACGCGAAGTCTTTTGATCGCCCTGGTAGCCAAGGCCAGGTTATTGGTTACTACACCGGCAGAAAGGCCGTAGGCAGTCGAGTTAGCCACCTCAATGGCATCATCCAAATCAGCAACGCCCAAGACCGGGGCCAATGGGCCGAACGACTCGCAGACTACCATTTCGGAATCGCGCGGGACTTCAGTAATGACAGTAGGTGCGAGTAAAGCGCCTTGTCGTTCTCCGCCGCATAGCACTTTGGCTCCGGACGCAACTACCTTTTTCACCAGGCCTTGGAGATGGATGGCCGCTGCTTCGTCAATGACAGTACCGACATAGGTTGCAGGATCGGCAGGATTACCACACTTGTAGGTCTGGGTTAGCTGAACCAAGCCTTCAATAAACTTCGCTCGAATTGATTCCTGAACTAAAATTCTTTTCACTGCGGTGCATCGTTGTCCGGAGTTACGGAAAGAACCCTCAGCAGCCAATCGCACCGCCAGGTCGAGGTCCGCATCCTCCAGGACAATCAATGGATCGTTCCCGCCCAACTCAAGCACCAAACGTTTGTAGCCGACGGTTGTAGCCAACCGCTTCCCTACTGCGACGCTTCCGGTGAAGGTGACCAGTTCGACTCGCGCATCCTGCGCCAGCGGAATCGCGACCTCCTCGGTCGGCCCAAGTAGAACACTGAGCATGGAACCCGGCAGACCTGCTTCAAAAAGTAGCTCCGCGAATTTTAAGGCGGTGAGTGGAGTCTTTTCCGATGGCTTGAGAATCACGGGAGAACCCGCGGCAATGGCCGGAGCCAGTTTGTGTGCCACCTGGTTAAGTGGGTGGTTGAACGGGGTAATCGCTACGACCAATGAAAGAGGTTCACGCTGCGAAAAAATTTTGCGGGACTTTCCATTCGGTGAAATGTCGCACGAGAATACTTGCCCATCGTCCCGCAACGCTTCCATCGCCGCGAACCGAAGCACATCCAGCGCGCGCCTTACTTCGTATCGAGTTTCGCGGATGCAGAGTCCGGATTCTGCCGTGATGAGTTGCGCAAAGGATTCATGGCGTTGTTCTAAAAGTTGCCGGGCACGATCCAGAATTTCTGAACGTTGAAACCGTGTTAGTTCTTCCTTGCCTGCGCGCGTCAACAAGATCGCCTGCTCGGTATGCCCTAATCCCGCCATAGCGACCCGTCCTACCTCTCGTCCGTCATAAGGATTCCGCACGGTAAGAAATCGGGTAGAACTAATTTTTTTTCCTGCGACGTAACACTGGAGGTTGAGTTGTTCGGGTTGAGAGTTCACGTGATTGTTCCGTTCATCAAAAAGTCAAACAGGTCAAAGTTGCGAGGATCGCCCGCCGCTCGCGCTGCGTAGGTTTCTTTCAAGGGATGAGAAATAATAAAAGGAACCATCTCCTCATAACGGCCGCCATGAGAGCGAAGTCCACCGTGCAGCGCCTTGAGATCATGATAGGCTGGCGTCCGTCCTATAACGACGTCGCGTCCCGAGAGAACAACCCAATCACCGATGCGGTCCTCAGGTAACTCCAAATGACGATCTGCATTGGCCCGGTCGTAAACCTCGGTAATTCCAGGTTGCCCTGCCAGCCAGCGTCCCACCTCATCCCCATTTTTTCCTACACCATCATACACGCACGCAAACGATCCCAGAGCACCGTGATGCGCGACGTACGGATCGGTGATAGGAAGAATCACCCGGAACCCCCGGCCAAATTGCGCATCCAACATTGTTTCCAAATAGAGCACATTGGGTTCGCCATTGGCTTTTTGTTTGGCATTCATTCCGTGGTCGGCGGTAAGACCAATTACCGCGTCGAGTTCCAGGAGGTGCCCTAGCTCCTGATCAATCTCATGATAGAACGCAAGAGCCTCTGGACGGTCCGGCCCATAGGCGTGCTGCATATAATCGGTAGTTGAAAGATAAAGAAAATCGGCCGCGTTCTGGCGAAGTAAAGCGACGCCCGCTTGCAAAACATATAGACTGATCTCGGCGCTATAGATGGGAGGCGCTGGTCGTCCTACCATGTTCTCGACTCCTTCGATTCCATGAGTCTCGCATCTTGCGTCTGCTGCCTTCTCTGCGGAAAAGGCAATCCCCTTTAAACCGTGCCCAAGAATCTCCCTTAATTTTTCCTTAGCCGTAATCATCGCCACTCTCCTACCCGCTGGACTAGCAACCGATGGGATCGTATCGGCGCGAAGATATTTGGCAGAATTCATCATGACCTCCTGACCGCTGGCCGTATCATAAAAAAAATTTCCGCTGATTCCATGGACGGAAGGTAAAACACCGGTGATGAGAGAAGCATTGTTGACATTGGTGAAGGAAGGTAGAGCGCCGCGAGCAAGGCCGCGGAATCCGTTCAAGATCATCTTCTGCAAGTTGGGCATCAAACCCCGCACCAGGGCGGCATTGAGATATTCATCGGAGGATCCATCCAGACAGATGGCAACCACCGGGCGCGCGGGCGGTGTGTAGGTTCGGCCATTCACCGTGAAGGACTGGGTAGAGAACGCGGATTTCATCTTGCGCGACGAACGATTGCAGGACGGATTTGATCGAACAAAAATTTCATGAATTGAAACGCTGAACTGCTGGGGATAAAACTAATCGAAGCATTGATGCGAATGGAAGGAGAAAGGTAATGGAAGCCTTTTTCAAAGCCGATTCAAAAGTAGCCGCCGACGTAAGGAGGCGGATTTTGCGACGAACATAGCCAATCGTCCGCCTATCCATGTCGCCGGAACGCCGATCTCCTGATCGGCCCGGTGCTGGCAGCATTTCCTCCGAGCCGATCAGGAGATCGGCGTTCCGGCGTCGTGGCCGCGATGCCCGGTGGCAGGCCGAGGCGTTTCTCCTCACGTCGGCGGCTACGAGAGCCTCGTTGTCAACGAGGCTCTCACAGCGAATTCCAAAATTTGTCGGCTAACCCGAATCCCATCGTCATGCCCGAACCTCCGGGCGCGGTGAAGACGAAGACATTGGGAAGGGGCCGCGCCTCGAACTGCATCAAGGTGGGATGCTTGGCGTAGATGCCCTGCCATCGCCGCGAAATTGTCCAGTCGGGAAAGGAAACAAACCGGCGCAACTCACGCAAGACCAGCGCGTCAATTTCCTCCCGATCAAAAGGCGAAATAGCGTCGTCGTATTCATGGGAGTCACCCAGGATCAATTCACCGTTGGCGTGCTGTGCGGCCATGACATGGATACCATAACGATCCAATTCAGGCGTTTCATGAGTCACTCGATTTTTGAGGGTCTGCAAGGATGAGCATATCGAGAAGGCTTCGTAGTGGCGAAGAGTCAACCCGCTCGCGATCATCGGGCCGAGCCGCCAGCCGCCGGGTTGAGGTTGCGTCGAAAGCATTTGAAGTTTGCAACGGCGAATTCCTGAGTTGACATACACTTCGGGAAAGAGTGACTGCAAATCTTGACCGCCGCAGATAATAATAAGGTCTGCCTCAAACCGCTTTTGCTGCGCCGTTCTTGCCCAACCGCTCCCAACCTCTATGACAGGTTGCTTCCACCGCACACTCACGCCCAACTTTTCTGTGAGCCACGCGGCGAGTGCTTGCATCGCTTGCGGAGGATCAACGCCGATTTCGGTTGGACTGAAAAAACCGCCGCGCACTTTGTCGGCGCGAGCAGCCGGACTCATTTCCAATGCTTCTTCTTTTGTCAGCAATCGTCCCGAGTATCCATTGGCGCATGCTTGAGCCGCGAACTCTTCCAGCACCGCCAATTCATCCACCTCTGTCACCAGATGAATCGAGCCGGCCAGACGGTGGAAAATCCCCGAGGCTTTGATAAATTCCAGCCACAACTCGCGCGAGCGCATCGCGGTGGAAAGCCGTTCTCCGGGCGGTTGACCGATCGGCCAGATCATGCCGAAGTTACGAATGGAAGCTCCTTCCGCCCGAGCGGTTCGTTCCAATACCGTTACCTGATGACCCCGTCTCGCCGCAGCCCAGGCGTGTCCCAATCCCAAAATGCCTGCGCCTACGATAAGGATTCTCATTGGAAGGTCAGCTTGCTCGCAAAAGCCGGATTAAAAAAGGGGCCCGGTTGCCAAAGCAACCAGACCCCCATTTGAGTACCGCCGTAGTTACGGCTTGAAGAGTCGGTAGAAGGTTGGAGTAGCAGTAATGGCTTCGCTATGGGTGCTGTTACCGAGGGTGCTAATGATGTCAGTCCACGTTCCACCTACTATAGAACCGGTCTTCTTTTGCAACCTGATACCAGTCCCGCCCGCCCAACTGAAGTTAACGTTTCCACCTGATAGGGAAATGGTCAGTTTACTTAAAGGCACGACCGCTTGAGCCAAGGTCTGTCCAGCATTCCCGCCATTGTAAATGGCCAATGCTTCTTGCGGCGAGATGGCGCGCCGCCAGACGCCCACATCATCAATCATGGCATTCGTGACGCTGATACCCGGCCCGTCATGTCCACCTCCTACCGTCGAGTACAAGCCACTGCCGTCTGTGCCAATGTTCCACGCGCCGGTTGCCGTGCGCGTTCGGACCACCGGCGGGTCATTGTCGATGGTGGTGGGTGCATAGAAACCGCCAGGAGAAGGCGTGGCAAGTGGCAAAGTTTTTACCAGGTTACCATCCACGTAGGTGTCTCCATTTGCTCCACGATCGAAGACGACCAGGCAATGATGCCAATTGCCGTCCTCAATACCCGGGCTGGTGCCGCCTGAATCTTTGCGAGTGTTGAGATTAATCCCATCATTCACTTCGGTATAGTTCCATTGCAGTCCAGAACCACTGTTAAATATCGAGAACCCATCATTGGATCCACTGTCCCAGTCCTTGTTTGCCACGATTGCCGGGTCGCCGTGCCGATTACCAACAGGGACCTTATACCAGAAAGAGATTGAGAAAGAAACATCCGCCACCATTCGCAAGTCTGTTGGATGAGTTCCAACCGGATTATCCAAGGTTACATAATTTATCGAAGACCCGCTATCGCCGTCGGTATACTGCATGGCATTCCCGATCTTGCCGGCGACAAAGGTCGGCGAACCGACAGGCGTTGCATTATTACCACGACCGGAAGAATCGTTGTAGTTGCCATCGAACTTCAGATAGACGACGAGGTTGTTCGTGACCGGGACGGTGACCACCGTGAGGCGGGCCACTCTGCTGGTGACGGATCCATAACTGTTGGTGATAACAACGGTGTAGTTACCCGTATTGGTCGCGTCGGTGCTTGCGAAACTTAAGTTCGTGCCGGTGGCTCCTCCTACGGGCGAGCCGTTCCGCAACCATTGATAAGACAGAGGCAACCCGCCAAATCCAAGCGCGCTAAAGGAAGCAGGGTAGCCCGCGCTGACGACAGCAGAAATTGGCTGGGTGATAACCGTTGGGATTGTCACCACCGTAAGTATTCCAGGATTGCTGAACACGAACCCGCTGCTGTTGCTCACTTTTACTCTATATGCGCCGGCGTCATTGGTATCGACGTTGGACAAAGTTAATGTAGCGTTAGTGACACCCGAATAATGGCCGCCGTTGGAGATATTTGTCCCGGCATGTTGCCATTGATAGCTCAGGGGCGAGGGACTCGACGCTACAACGCTTAGGTTGGTGCCGGTGCCTGCGGCGATAGTCAGGCTGGCCGGATGGGTTGAGATCACCGGAGTGTTGATCTCGTAAAGACCGAGATTATCTATGCCCCAAAACCAGGAAGCCGTGCCCGTGTTCAGGAACCGGAACTTCACGGTCGCCGCGTTATCCGCCGCCGGGAGCCGCACGACTTCGATTCGCTTGCCATCCAACGTGTCGTCATTAATTCTGGCTTTAACGTAAGAATTAATACTGGAGTTGATCGGCGCTTTGACATAGATACCATAGTTGGTCGCATGAGTGGGAATGTCCGGCGACCAGTTCCGGTTGTCGTCGATGCGATTAAAAGTTCCGCCGGAGTTGGCCACATAATTGGTGACGTTGACATACTGGCGGGGGGAACAGCAATCAATCATACCATTGGTATATCTTATGTCAGGTTCGGCTGACTGAGCGTCTCCTGGAAACTGCAAGTAGTAAATGACAGGCAGCCAGTTGGCTCCGTTATCGACCGAGTATTCACAGAGATCCATATTATCCTGGTTTTGCATGTAGAGGCTGTTCCAGGCAACAAAAACATTAGAACGGCCTGTGCAGTTAATATTTGCCGTGTATAATTCCTGATATTCACCGGGATTGCCGCCGCGCGAATCGGATTCAGCATACATCAAGTTACCACTCGCCAAACCCGAGAGTTCCACTCCGTTGAGGATGATTGTTGGAGTATTTGTTTTGTTCGCGTCGAAACCGCCAATCCGGGTGGCGGATACAAGGGCCCAATCCTTATACGTGTCGGATCTTAGGTTGGCCAAATCGAGACCGGGCTGGTCTGCCCCCGTCTGGTTTTGGACGGTCCAACCGGCTGGCAAAGCAATTCCATTGGTGGGATTTTCGGTAAGCGACTCAAAATTCTCGAAGTAAAACGGCGTCGGCAGCGTGACTACTTGATAATCTTTGACGGTGAAGGTCCACGTGTTGGTCTTGCTTCCTGCCACGCTGTCTGAATAGGTTAAGACCAGAGTATGGACCGAAAGCGGATCCAATCGGTTAGTCACGGTATAAGCGATGGTATAGGTGGGAGGGGTTGGTGTCACCGTTGCGGGCACGATGACTCCATCCAGCCTGAGTTGAATCGTTCCACTGCTAACCGTCGTATCGCCCTGGTCGAGCACGATATTAATTGCGGGAGCCTGGGAAACACCCGTCTGGGCGACATCAGGAGAGCGCGAAGCGATAAAGGAAGGCACGGGAGGGATGACGAGTGGAATGCCCGGGGCAGAAGCCGCGCCGAGCGCCGCGATTTGTCCTGCACTCAAGACAGAATCGCGCAACTGAATACTGTTCACATAGCCCAAAGCTGCATTGGTGCTGGTCGTCCCGAGAACTAAAGCAGTGGAATTAGCGGTCAACGCGAAGTATCTGTCCACTAAGTCACCTCCAAATGAACCGACCGCGACACCATTCGTATAAACTCGAATCGTTCCTCCGGCTGTGACGGAGATAGCAATACGATACCAGGTATTGGGTAGGAGATTGCCGACACCCGGACTAGTCACCCCACCGGAGCCAACGACGGCGGGACCGATGGCACCGGTGGCGTCAATAACGATATATTCCTCGGTGCCGCCCGAAGCATAGGTTCGAATCAGCGGGCGGATTTTTCCACTCGAAGCCGTGGGATAATACACATCCAGTATATAGGTGTATTGGTTGACCGTAGTAGAGCCGCCGCCATTCGCCGGAGGCGTGGGAACCTGGTAGCCCATTCCATTCGTGGCGGCGGGAAATCCCATAACGATGGCATTAGTGCCTAGTATGTTCGAGATACCTAATCCGGTGGTCGTGCCGAATTGGGTGACAGCGGCGGTGGTGCCATCGTTGTAGGTCATATCGCCAAGGGTGGCGCCAACCGTAGCCGTAAGGTTGCTGCTGTTAAAGTCCCATTGGCCCACGGCTTGGGCTTGGAGTTTTGAAGCGGACACAAAGGCGAGCAGGCCGATTGCGGACAGGGCGAGGAGTTTGGTTATTGTTCTCATAGGTTTACTGGTTTGGTTTTCGTTTACTGAAACTGGTTAGGTCCGGGAAGCTTTTTTATTTGGTCATTTGATAATGTTTGAGAGCGGCCGCCGATTTGGGGTCTCCTTTGGCGATGGCCGACTTCATCAGATCATTGATGGTCATCATCGCGCGGGTCGTGACGGCTGATTGTTCTTTGGAGAGTCCGGGAGTGGCGGAAAGATTTTGAACATCCATGAAGGCCTTGGAATAGTCCTGAGCTTGCACCGACGAAACAACCTGCGTCGCCAAATCCTTAACCGGCGGTTTGGCGTTGCTGAAGGCTTTTCCCATGGCAGAGGGTAACTGGTCCACCGCTAATGGCTCGGGCGGCGCTATGTCTTTTTTACTGCAACCAAAGGTGACCAACAGAATGAAAAGCACAACGAAGCTAACCTTCTGCATTAAAAAATGTCTCATGATATTAACCACAAAGCTTAGCGACCCTCAGAAAGGTTTCAGAACAGTTTGACCGGTATAATAGCGACGGTCGATCCCTCCGCTGTATCCTGTAAAACGAATACGAGACACATGGCCATCGACCCACACTGTCTGACACCCTTTCCCATGACGATACCACTCATTCTCAAAATGGTAACCGCCGTATAGGTCGGCCAAGCCACCATAACTCGTCGGAGCACTGCCCCCTATCCATTGCGTCAGAATTCTACCGTAGTTGTCGTCAAAAGTACTGAGGCTGTCGCTCCCGCCATCCATCCGCTGCTCAGCGGCGTCCTGGCAAAAAATCGTCGCCGCGGGAGTCTTATAGTAAGTGATTTTCTTGACTGCTGGTTCAGTTGAATCAATTCCTTGCAGAAGGACCCCATGCATTCCGTAAGTTGAATTCAACCAAAACTCGGTGGGGTAATACAATCCAGTATCGTGCCATTCGTCCGGGTGAATGCTGCTTGGACATCGGAAGAGTTTCCGATTGCCGGCAAAATATTTATAATAGCCAATCGCCCAATAAGCGTCCGAATGATCGGCAGGAAGAAGAACGTCAGAGCGTGGACTGGCCGTCCATTGCCCACTATTAGGAAACCCCCCACCGCCGGTGTGAAAAAAGCTGTTGTTAGAGTCATCGCCATAAAGGATTGCAGCTATCCCAATTTGATGGAGATTGCTCATGCACTGGGCTGCTTTCGCTTTATCCTTGGCTTTCGCCAATGCGGGTAGCAAAAGGCCCGCGAGTATAGCGATGATAGCTATTACGACTAACAACTCAATCAGAGTAAAACCTGTCCCAGCAGAACGCGTCTGGCTGGTGGAGATCCGCCAAAGGAGAGATCGACGCGTAACGATTTTAGTTTTCATTTGGTTAATGGCGGTTGGTAAAAACTTCCGGTTAACGTTGAGCTTGAATTTCGCTGATTGATTTCACTTTAATACCCCCCCATTTTTACGAAGGGAAGAAAATTATACAACAAATTTATATCGGGAAGAATCTTCGTAGCGCAGGATTGCATCCTGCTGTATCGCCGGTTTGAAACCGGCTGAACGTTGCCAATAGAGAAAGTCTTTAGTTTTCGAGAGTCTCGCGTTCTGGGGGCGTCGCGCAGGTTGAAAACCTGCGATACGGCAGGATGCAATCCTGCGCTACAACTGACCAACTTGACCGCCAGTTTGAATCACACTCCTGACCCAGTCTCTTCTCGCGGAAGCGGATTTATCTGGACGAAAATCCAGCGGGGGCTAAAACCAACGAAGCAAATTTATGGCTTTAACGAAATGCGGAAAATGCGGCGGCGAAATTAGCAACGGTCTTGCGATTTGTCCGACTTGCGGAGCGAAACGATCGGGGACCAACTCGTCCACGCCGACTAAAATTATCGTGCTGGTCTTAATCTGTGTGGCGGTCGGTTTGACTGCGGCAAGATTCATACGAACGGGTGAAGCACCTACTTCTCCCCCTCCAAGTCCCGCGCCGACTTCGTCCGCAAACTTCCAGGAAACCAAGATCAAAGCCGAAGGCGGGGATGCCAACGCGCAGAATTTGCTCGGAGAGATTTATTCCAAGGGAAACGGCGCTCCACAGAATTACAAGGAAGCCGCCAAATGGTACCGATCATCCGCTGACCAGGGCGATGCTGGCGCGCAAACTCATTTAGCTCAACTTTACGAGGCGGGCCAAGGCGTGCCGCGGGATGAAAGTGAAGCGGCAATGTGGTTTCAGCGCGCGGCGGAACAAGGAGATGTGAACGCACAGTACAGCCTTGCCGCCATGTTCACCGCTGGACGCGGCGTCAATGCGAATGACCATGAAGCGGTTAAATGGTACACGAAGGCCGCCGAACAAGGAGATAGTTTAGCCCAATATAATCTTGGCCGGCGCTCGCTGGCTGGACAAGGGGTCCCGAAGGATCCCGTCGAAGCATACAAGTGGTTAAGTCTCGCTGGCGCCCAAGGTGAGCCGGATGCCGTAAAAGCGCGGGATGATCTGAAACAGAGCATGTCGAGCGGACAACTTTCAGAAGGTCAACGCCGAGTTGAAGCATTTGTTCCGAAGAAACAAAAGTCGGTCCCGTAATAACTACGCATGAAGACGGGTAACGAAAAGGTAGGGCGCGTCACTCTGTGCG
>JBBQRQ010000008.1:0-83012 GCA_038214755.1 Verrucomicrobiota bacterium | reverse complement strand
GGGGGGGCCGGCGGCCCCATCTTCCCGTTCGGCGGAAAGCCAAACAAGAAAGATGAAAACAAACATACAAGAGGGAGGAGCCATGGCCGTCTTTGTGCAAAGTTCGAAAGTCCTTTGTATTATTCCAGCCTTCTGGCTATTCGCGAAAGAAGCGCACAATACCCGAACTACTCTGCAACGCCAAAACGCACCAAACGATTCTCCCTCTCCTCGGGGGAGAGGGCCGGGGGTGAGGGCGAGCGTTTCTCTTTAGGGTTGCGGCTTCAAGTTCTGACACTGCGGACAGAAATAAGTGGAACGCATCGCTTGGCCCTGGCGTTTCATTTTGATTTGTGCGCCGCATTTAAAACAAGGTTCACCGCTGCGGCCATAGACCCAGAGGCGCTTTCCCATCAGCGCCGGACGGGTCATTCGCATTCCTCCACGGAGATTGGCGGACATCCATTTTTGCGCCTCGAGAATGAGGCGTTTCAAATCTTCATCGGAAAGCTCGGCGACTTTGGCAAACGGATTCACGCGGCAAAGAAAAAGCGCTTCGCATTTGTAGATGTTTCCTATTCCTGCGACTACCCGTTGCGCGAGCAAAGCTTCGCCAATTTCCATTCCGCGGCGCTCACGCAATCGGCGGAGCGCTTCTTCCAAATCAAAATCTTTGGCGAGAAGATCGGGGCCGAGAGAAGAAAGATTTTTATTTCGGCGCAGTTGCAGGGGCGAAAGAAGTTCAACGACGGGCGCGTTGAAACAAACTGCGACAAATTTTTCTGTTTCCAAAACGACGAGCGCCATGCGTTCAGGCTTTTGCCAGCTTTCGCCGTGACGATAAATGTGCCAGGAACCTGTCATCATCATGTGGGTGTGCAAGACGCGGCCATCGTCGAAGTGCATCAGGAGATTTTTCCCGCGCGGCTCGACTTTTTCCACACGCCTGCCGACAAGCTCGACGTCGCGAAGTTTCGGCCATGACGCTCGGAAGCCGGTGAGGGTTTGGCCGCCCAGAACTTTTTGCAAAGTTTGGGCCGCGCGAAAAATGGTATCGCCCTCAGGCATGCGGCTTTCTCATTAACACCGTGGCTTTAGCGCCATACATAGGAACGCCGATCTCCCGATCGGCTCGAAAAAAGATTTTTGTTTCATGTTCGCTCTGGCCGATCAGGAGATCGGCGTTCCTATTGTCGTCTCATAAATCATCTTTCCTTCCACCGACGCGCGGCGTTTGAAAAAGCCACGACTGGTTTGAACAAAACCTGCCGCTGAGAAATAGGAAGCGAGAAACGATTGGTGCGGCGGCTGTCCGTCCACCGCTGAAACTAAGACGGCGCGACGTGTTTCCCTTTCAATCAATTCTGTCAGGGTCAGCACGATTGCTTCTGCCGCATAACTTTTCGCCGGCTCGGCTTCCGGCAAAAATGTGAGCAAATTGTTTTCGTTCTTCGCAAGCCACGCGATGAGCAAACCATTTTTCAAAATCACGCGCGCGCCCGTTGCACGCTGCGGACGTGAAACAATTTCGCCGTTGTCTTTTACCTCGCCGTCTGAAGTGGGCTTCTCATTTTTCTGCGGCCAGGAAACGGATGCGCCGTAGGGATTCGCCGGATCAGTGGCGGCGAGAATGACGGTGCGCGATTCTTCTGGCTCTTCTCGCAAAGCGCGCAAGCGCTCATCCGCGCCAGGCAAAGCGAACTGGGTCGCGCCGAGTCCAGCGATAAAATATCCGCGACGCACCCGGCCGCTTTCCTCCATCGCTTTGAGCACCTCGTAAACAGAGGAGAATCCGCCGGCGATGCCTTCGGCCTGAACGGCTTCGCGGGTCACGATGCCGTAACGTTCGAGAAGTTGATGAGCAAGCGCAGTGCGACGCTCGGTCTCGGTCGGGAGCGCGGCCGTCCCGGCTGCATTGCGCGGCGTCTCGCCGCGCAGATTAGGGATTTTCGGCGAGGGCGCCGAAAACTGCAGGCGAGACGCCTGCGCTCCCCCTGTCGTTGATGCGATTCTTGGCAACAATGTCCAGCGGCCTTCGCTGCCGGGCGGGCCAACTCTCCGCGAACGAAAGGAACGTCCGCGAAATGTTTTTCGTTTTTCAGTTTTTCCGCCGAGCGTGGCGCGCATTGGCGCAAGCGTGTCGTTGGAAACTTCGCCAGCCCAAACCAGGTTCCAAAGGGCCGCGAGCAAATCGCCGGAAAACGCGCCGGTTTCCGTGAGCAAATCAGAAAAGAAAAGCGCGCCGCGTTGGGAAAGAAGTTCGCGGATTTTCACTTCCAGTTCGCCTTCGGTTTGCGTGGTCAATGGAGCGAGCAGTTGATAACGGTCAGTCAAATAAAGCGCGATGCGTCCATCGTGCGCGCCCAGCGGCTCGACTCCGCGCCAGATCACTTCGCCCGCCGCGCAGAGCAAATCCAAATCGGCGCGAGAAAAATTTTTGATGCGCGCGGGCAGAATTTCGTTTTCCAAAACAGAGGCGGGAAGCGGCGCGCCTTGCAGTTGTTCGATGACGGAAAGCAAATTGTCCAGGCCGAGTCGCGGGTGCGCGATGCCTTGCCAATCGATGAGAAATCTTCCGAGCGCGGCGGGTTCGACTGGTTCGATTTGCTTGCGCAGCCGGGCGAGCGAACGGCGCTTGATCGCGCGCAAAACTTCCGCGTCGCACCATTCGCGTCCACGGCCGCCGGGAAGAAATTCTCCTTCGAGCACGCGGTCGGCGGCAGCGAGTCGATCCAGCGCGGCGCGAACCGGCGCAACACCGAGTCCAAATCGCGCGGCGAGATTTTCGATTGGAAAAGGCCCATGCTTACGCGCGTAGCGGGAAACCAAATCGCCGAGCGGATCTTTCACTGTTTGCAAAAAGGCTTCGGGCAAACCGAGCGGAGTGACGATGCCAAGCGCGTCGCGAAACCGAGCGGCATCTTCGGCGGCGCCAAAACGTTTTTCACCAGCGACGGTGAGTGGAATGATTCGTTTCTCGGTCGAAAGCTGTTTGAGAAAAATTGAAATTTCCTTTTCCGATTTTTCTTTTCCAGCGCGGCGCAAAATTTCTTTCTCGCTCAAATCGCCAAGCAGCAAAAGCAATCCATGCAACGCATCGGCGTGGCGAATCGGCGGTGCGTCATCGAGACGTTGCAAATGTTTTTCGTGTTCCTCGATGGCGGCGGCGTCGAGCAACTCGCGCAGTTCAGCTTCGCCCAAAAGTTCTTTCAATTGCGATTGATCGATGGAAAGAGCCTGCGCGCGGCGTTCCGCGAGAGGCGCATCGTCGCCATAAATAAAATTCGCGACGTAAGAAAAAAGCAGCGACGACGCGAAAGGCGACGGCGTGCGCGAGTCCACGGTGACGATGCGAATCTGGCGGGTGGCGATGCGTTTCAATAAATCGGTCAAGCCCGGCAAATCGAAAACGTCGCGCAAACATTCGCGATACGTTTCGAGCAAAATTGGGAACGAACCGTATTTCGCGGCGACGCTCAACAAATCGGAGGCGCGCTTGCGTTGCGCCCAAAGCGGAGAACGTTGACCGGCGCGGCGGCGCGGCAGGAGCAAAGCGCGCGCGGCGTTCTCGCGAAATTTTGCGGCGAACAAAGAAGTTTGTCCGAGATTGCCGACGACAAGACTTTCAATCTCCTCGGCGGTCGGAATGAAAATCGAAACGTCCGGCGGATTTTCTGTTTCCGGCAAACGAAAAACCATTCCGTCGTCGGACCAGATCATGTCGATTTCGCTGTCGCTCTGCGCTCGCCATTTCGCGACGACGGCAGTGGCCCACGGCGCATGAACGCGCGCGCCGAACGGCGACAGAATACAAATGCGCCAATCGCCAAGTTCATCGAGAAAACGTTCGACCACGATGGTGCGATCGCTTGGAAGTTCGCCGGTGGCTTCGGCTTGCTCACGCAGATATTCGAGGAGGTTGCGCGCGGCTTTTTCGTCGAGGTGATTTGTTTCAGCCAAACTCTTGAGCGCTTCTTTGCGGGAACGATTGAGCAACGTGCGAGAAAGTTCGCCGATGACTTTTCCAAAATCCAGAGGACGCCCCGGACGGTCGCCGTGCCAGAACGGCATTTTGCCCGGTTGACCGGGAGCAGGCGAAACGAGAACGCGGTCGTGCGTGATGTCTTCGATGCGCCACGACGAAGCGCCGAGGAGAAAAATGTCGCCCGGCTTGGATTCAAAAACCATTTCCTCGTCGAGTTCGCCGACGCGCCGGCTGTGTTTCGCGTCGCCGTTGACGAGAAAAACTCCGTAAAGCCCGCGATCAGGAATTGTGCCCGCGTTGACGACGGCCATTTGTTTGGCGCCTTGTCGCGCGCGAACGGTTTCCCCGACGCGGTCCCAAATAATTCGCGGACGCAATTCGGCGAATTCATCCGACGGATAACGACCGCTCAACATATCGAGCACACCTTCAAACGACGTTCGGGGCAGTTCGGCGAACGGCGCGGCGCGGCATACCAAATGATAAAGCGCCTCCACGTTCACCGTGTCCATCGCGGCGATAGCGACGATTTGTTGCGCGAGAACGTCGAGCGGATTGCGCGGATAAAAAGTCGCTTCAATTTTTCCATCGAGCATGTGGCCGACGGCGGCGGCGGCGGCGAGAAGGTCGCCGCGATATTTGGGAAAAATAATTCCGGCGGAGGTTCCGCCCACATTGTGATTGGCGCGACCGATTCGTTGCAGACCAGAGGCGATGCTCGGCGGCGCTTCGATTTGAATGACGAGATCGACCGCACCCATATCGATGCCGAGTTCGAGTGACGACGTGGCGACGATGGCCGGGAGTGTGCCGCGTTTGAGGCGGTCTTCGATTTCCGCACGTTTTTCGCGCGCGACGGAACCGTGATGAGCGAGCGCGATTTCTTCGGCGGCAAGTTCGTTGAGCGCATTGGCCAATCGTTCGGCGAGTCGGCGGCTGTTTACAAAAATCATGGTCGATTTGTGCGCGCGGACGTGTTCGACGAGACGCGGGTAAATCGATGGCCAGATGGATTTTCGTTTTGGCCCGGCGGACGCGGGGCCGGAGGGAATCTCTTCCATCTCGCCGAGCCTGGCCAGGTCTTCGACCGGAACTTCGACGGATATTTCCAGAAACTTTTTTCGCCCGGCGTCGATAATTTCCACGGGACGAGAAGTCCATTTTTCCTTTTTAATTTCGCCGCCGCCGAGGAGACGGGCGACTTCCTCCAATGGCCGTTGCGTGGCGGAGAGACCGATGCGTTGCAAAGAGGATTTTTGTCCGTGACGAATTTCTTCGAGACGTTCAAGCGAAAGGAACAGATGTGAACCTCGCTTGGTCGCCACGAGCGAATGAATTTCATCCACGATAACCGTTTCGATGGAGCGCAACATTTCTCGCGCCGCCGAAGTGAGCAAAAGGTAAAGCGATTCCGGCGTGGTGATTAAAATATCTGGCGGTGTGCGGGAAATTTGTGCCCGTTCTTTTTGTGAAGTGTCGCCGGAGCGAATCGCGAGTGTCGGCAGTCGAAATTTATCGCCACGCCGACCCGCCACCGCCGCGATTCCGGCAATGGGGGCGCGTAAGTTTCTCTCGACATCGACGGCGAGCGCTTTGAGCGGGGAAATGTAAAGTATCCGGCACCGCTCTTTTTTTGGCGGCTCGGGCGAAAACATCAACTTGTTAATCGCAGCAAGAAACGCGGCCAGCGTTTTGCCAGAACCAGTCGGGGCGAGAAGCAAAGTTGATTTACCGGCGATGATGGGCGGCCAACCCTTGGTTTGGGCTTCGGTCGGTTCGGGAAAAGAACCGGAAAACCATTCGCGGACGGCGGGGGCGAAGGCGTCCAATGGCGCGGTTGATTTTGGCGGTCGGTGTTTTTTCAAACGGAAAGAAGATAGCGCAAAAATGTGGCGGCGTCGCTCGGAGTGCGCATCTTCACACGATGCCAAAGTAGTGGGGCAGACATCCTGTCTGCCAATGGGGCTTCCAGCCCCAGAACCAGGATTCGCGGGCAAGATGCCCGCTGTGACAGGCTGGAAGCCTGCCCCACTACTCGACTCGCGTAAAAGTGTAGGAGCGCGGACGTTCTTCGTCCGCGCATTTATCGTGACGGGATTGCTCTCGAAAGAAACGCGGACGGAGAACGTCCGCGCTCCTATCTACAGATCAACCCCAAACTTCAGCGGTGCGGAGTTGGTTGAGCAAAAGCTTTTCCAGTGACGTGTCTGAACCAACTCGGAAAAAATTCACTCCTCTGCCCCGACAAAATTCGCGCAGACGCTGACAGAAATTTTCCACGGTTTGCTGATAATTTTTCAACCGATATTTACCAAAAGTCACTTCCTGCTGAGCACCGGTTTCAGAATCGACGAGGCGCAGATCTCCGAAGGTGGAGGGGGCCAATTCGTCCGGCGCAAGAATCTGAATCGCGTTCACTTGAAAGCCGCGAGAAATGAGCGCGGTCAAACCGGATTCGTAGCCAGCCGGGTCCAGAAAATCACTCAACACAATGGCCATGCCCGCCTGGCGCGCTTCGATTGCGCCACGACGAAGGGACGCGTTTAAATTCGCCACGCCTTTCGCTTCCAGCTTCGAGAGATTTTGAAAATAAGTGAGTGAAGATTTTCTCCCACGGACCGCTCTCAGCGCGCCGCGATAAGCCGCGTCGTCAGGATTATCAGGAAATCCGACGACCGTTACTCGATCGAAACCGCAAAGGGCAACGTAACCAATGGCCGCGGCGATTTGCCGGGCGAAATCAAACTTTCGCGGCGAACCAAACGTCATTGACTCGCTGCAATCCAGGAAAATGCGAACGGGCAATTCGCGCTCTTCTTCGTAAAGTTTCAGGAAAAGTTTTTCGAGGCGTCCGTAAAGATTCCAATCCAGATAACGAAAATCATCGCCTGCCGTGTAGTTGCGATAATCGGCAAACTCGACGGATTGCCCACGAGCTTTGCTGCGTCTTTCGCCGCGCGCGGAACTTTTAGCGCGGCGCGCCGCGAGCAATTGGAATTGCTCCAAACGCCGGAGGAGTTCCGGGGGCAAGAGGGCGTTCATCGGCGAAGTCTATTCGCGGATGCGAGCGGTTCAATTTTTTTCAACGCTGGGTAGCATCTGCCTCCGGCGGGTGCGAAAAAACTCATTGGATATTCGATGCTCAACTTCCGAGCTTCGTTCGTAGAAAATCAATTGAGGTCTCAGGCTGAACATTGCACATCAAAACAAAAAATGTTTTCGCACCCGCCGGAGGCAGATGCTACCCGCCAAGGTCCGACTACACTTCGAAATCAAAGACGGCGATTGACTCGATTAACGGCAAAGCCTTGTCTTTAAACTGCTGATGTTCGGGATGCGTGAGGTAAGCGTCGCGGGCCCCGGCGTCGGTGAAAGTCATAATGAAGCCGTGAGTAAACCCTTGGTTTAATCCTTCCGGACTGGTGTTCGGGCCGGAGACGTAATCTACAATCCCATCGACGTTTTCCGTGAGGTCCAGCATCTGGTTGAAGAGATCGGTTGTTTGCTCTTCACTCGTTTCGTTTTTAAATTTGATCAATCCAATGTGTTTAACTTTTGACATGTCGTCACAGTAGATTCGACTTCCATCGTCGGCTCAAGAAATTTTATTTTTTTTCGGTTTTCAACGTTTTTTTTTGCCACGCATTTAATCTTTTCGCAATCGAGCAAGAAACTTCTTGTGCCGCGCAAACTTTTTTGCCGCCATATCCGCCAATGCAAAATCATCGAATCGGAATCATCGGCGGCAGCGGGCTTTATCACATCGAAGGTTTCACCAAACAAAAATGGGTGAAGGTCAAAACTCCTTTTGGCGCGCCGTCCGATGATTTTCTCACAGGCGAACTGGCCGGGCGCGAAGTGATTTTTCTGCCGCGCCACGGACGGGGCCATCGCCTCACGCCGAGCGAACTGAATCATCGCGCCAATATTTTTGGGATGAAAAAACTGGGCGTGAGTTGGATTATCAGCGTGGGCGCCGTCGGTTCGTTGCAAACGAAATACCAACCGTGCGACATCGTTTTGGCGGATCAATTTCTCGATCGCACCAAGCGTTCGTTCGAGCACAGTTTTTTTGGGCGCGGCATCGTGGCGCACATTGCGTTTGCGGATCCGATTTGCCAAGAGTTGCGCGGGCTTTTGTTGAAACATGCGCGAAGAGCCAAAGCGCGCGTTCACGACGGCGGAACTTACGTGAACATGGAAGGCCCGGCCTTCAGCACTCGCGCCGAATCGATCACGAATCACAAACAAGGTTACGATGTGATCGGCATGACCAATCTCGGTGAAGCCAAGTGTTCGCGCGAGGCGGAAATCGCCTACGCCACAATGGCGATGATCACTGACTACGATTGTTGGAAAGAGGATGAAGCGCACGTCACGGTGGAAATGGTGATTGCGAATTTGCTGAAGAACGCGGAGACGGCGAAAACAATCATTGCAAGTGTTATTCCTGAAATTCCGCCCGAACCAAACTGGCCATGTCATGACGCCTTGCGCAACGCGATCATGACGGACAAAAAACTTTGGCCGGCGAAAATTAAGGCAGAGTTGAAACCCGTGTTGGAAAAATATTTCTAAGTCCAGGACCAATCCGGACCTCTGCACTCTCTATCTAATCCATGCGCTTGCCACAAAACCGCCGATCGCGAATACTTGTCTCATGAGCATGACCACCATCCAATCCGAAGTGTTGAATCTCACCGCTGAGGATCGTGCGCGATTGTTGGACTTGATCTGGGATTCTTTGGCGGAGCCGGATATGAAAACACGTGAAGCGGCGTGGGCGGCCGAATCTGAACGGCGGATTGACGCTTACGAGGAGGGAAAATTGACCGCGCGTGGTGCCACGGAAGTTTTTGCGGATCTCAGAAAAAATCTTGAGAAGTGAAAGCTCGTCTCACTTCGCCGGCGCAACGGGAACTCAAAGAGGCAATCGAATTCTACGAGGCAGCACGAATTGGGTTGGGTGCGGAATTTCTCCTTGAAATTGAGGCCGCAACTCGTTTGATCGAAACCCACCCAGAGGCTTGGACGGCTCTCTCTCGCCGAACGCGCCGCTGTCGGACACACCGTTTTCCGTTTGGCTTGTTTTACCAAATTCGCCGCGACGAAATTTTGATCGTTTCAGTCATGGATTTGCGGCGCGATCCGAAACGTTGGCAGCAACATTTGTAGGGGATCGGAAAGTGGCCGCGCGACTCTTTTATTCCAGACCAAGAATTCCTCGGCCCGCCGGAGTAATCATCGACTGGTGCCACGGCGGGTCCCAAACAATTTCCACCGTCGCTTCATCCACGCCGGGCAATGAAAGTAATTTCGTTTGCGCGTCGCCCGCGATGACTCCGCCCATTCCGCAACCGGGCGCGGTCAACGTCATCTTCACGAGCACCTGGCTGTTTCCGCTCGGCAACGGCTCGATCACCATGTCGTAAACCAGCCCGAGATCCACGATGTTCACCGGAATTTCGGGGTCGTAACAGGTGCGCAGCGTTTCCCAAACTTCCTTTTCATCGACTGGTCCGGCTGGCCCGGCGGGTTTTTCCAGCACCGCTTCGCCGAGTGTCGAGGAAGACTCGTTGATTCCGAGGGCGTCTGCGTCTTTGGACGCGATGCGAAACAATCCGCCTTGCGCGTGAATGGTGTAAACGCCCCCGAGAGTTTGGGTGATGTCCACCGGCGTTCCCACTGGCAGAGTCACGGTGGTGCCGACCGGAATTTGCACGGCTTCGCAATCGCGCTTGAGTTCCACGGAAGTTATTTCGTGCATAAATTTTCGCTCCTCTTGTAGCGGCGTGTCTGTGACCGCCGCTGTTTCAATTTTTAAAAAAATAAACGGCGGTCACAGACGCGCCGCTACAATTTTGGATTATCTCTCGAGGCGTCTGGTTAGAAAATAAGCGATGGCCGCAATCGTCAGGAGCGTAATGATCACGGCGACATCCGCTCGGTGGAGATGCGGTTGGCCGGAGAGATGCGCCAGCAAATAGGTTTTCATACTTCAATTTTTAATCCGCGAGGGGGAGTTGTTCAACCAACAAATAATTAAAGTTGCTCCCATCCGGTCACGCAACGACTCGGCATTGTCGATTCGTCGGCATGGCGGAATGGTTTGGCCACCGGGGTAGCATCTGCCTCTGGCGGGTGCGTGACGACCTCCTCCTTTCCTCGGTAGAGAACCGATGTTGGGGAAAATCTTTTCGCACCCGCCGGAGGCAGATGCTACCTGGCGACAACAGTTCTTCTCATTCCCAAAGAGCTTTGCACGCTGAGGCATTTTCGATTCGTCGGCATTGCGGAATGGTTTCGCCACCGGGGGTAGCATCTGCCTCTGGCGGGTGCGTGACGACCTCCTCCTTTCCTCGGTAGAGAACCGATGTTGGGAAAAATCTTTTCGCACCCGCCGGAGGCAGATGCTACCCGGCGAGAACAGTTCCGCAATTTGGATCAAGAGCATGTTCGACAAAAATTTCGGGATTTTCTCCGTGAATTGAGTATAGTTTCGCCCTTGAACAAAATTGATTTAAAATTTCTGAGGCTATCCCTGGCCGCACTCGTAGCGGCAAATTTTTCCGCGAACGCTGCCTCGAGCAAAATCCAATTCAATCGTGACGTGCGGCCCATCCTTTCGCAAAATTGCTTTGCCTGTCATGGAATGGATTCAGCCGCGCGCAAAGCCGATTTGAGATTGGACCGTTTTGCCGACGCGACCGCTCCGCGCAAAGACAGCTTGCCGCCGATTGCCCCGGGCAAGCCCGACAAAAGCGAATTGGTTCGCCGCGTTTTCACCAGCGATCCAGACGACCAGATGCCGCCGCCCGACTCGCACAAAGTTTTGACCGCCGCGCAAAAAGAAATTCTCAAACGCTGGATCGCGGAGGGTGCGAAGTATCAGGAGCATTGGGCGTTGATTGCGCCGACTCGCCCCGCGCCGCCGAAAGTCCGCGATCGCCGCTTGGTCAAAAATCCAATTGATAATTTTATTCTGGCGCGGCTGGAGCAGGAAAAATTGAAGCCCGCCGCCGAAGCGGATCGTCGCACGTTGGCTCGTCGCGTCAGCCTGGACTTGACGGGCCTGCCGCCGACGCCGGAGGAGGTGGACGCTTTTGTGAAAGACAAATCGCCGAATGCCTACGAAAAATTTGTGGACCATTTGCTGGCCTCGCCGCATTGGGGGGAACATCGCGGTCGCTACTGGCTGGACGCCGCCCGCTACGGCGATTCCAACGGAATTCACATCGATAATTATCGCGAGATGTGGAGCTATCGCGATTGGGTCATCAACGCTTTCAATCGCAACCAGCCCTTCGATCAATTTACGATCGAGCAACTGGCGGGCGACCTTTTGCCAAATCACTCCCTGGATCAGGAAATCGCCACAGGTTTCAATCGTTGCAACATTACCACCAGCGAAGGCGGCGCCATTGACGAGGAATATTTTGTTCTCTACGCGCGCGATCGAACGGAAGCGACTTCGGCAGTGTGGCTTGGTCTAACAACCGGTTGCGCGGTTTGTCACGACCACAAGTTCGACAAAATTTCGCAAAAAGAATTTTACTCGCTTTCATCGTTCTTCAACAACACGACCCAAAAAGCAATGGACGGCAACGTGCATAACACGCCGCCCGTCACCATCGTGCCTACGGAGGAAGACCGTGCCAAATGGGCGACGCTCTTACCGCAGGTTCAGGAAGCGGAGAAAAAAATAACCACGCGCCGCCAGTCGGGCACAAATGATTTCGAGACATGGCTCCCGACGGTTTCCGCGAAAACCTTTTCCGATAAACTGCCGACCAACGCGCCCGTATTTCACGCAGTCCTGGATGAAGACCAAAAACCAACGCTGAAAGTAAAAGTTCGAGATGAGATGCGCGAAGTAATTTTAGCGACCAACGCTCTCTCGCAAGCGGGCATCGTGGCGACGAAAGCCTACACGACGAGCGGGACAAACGCTCCGGAGATTTCCGACGTGGCCGACTTCGACAAGGATCAGAAGTTTTCCTACGGCACGTGGGTTTATTTGGCGAAGGGCCGGGACGGCGCAATTTTTTCGAGGATGGATGACACGAATAATTTTCGCGGCTGGGATCTTTGGATTGAAGGTGGAAAACCTGGAACGCACATCGTCAGCAAATGGCCGGAAGATGGTTTAAAAGTTGTGGCCAACAAAGCGATTGAAGCCAATCGTTGGACGCATGTTTTTGTCACCTACGACGGATTGTTGAAGGGCGCAGGAGTGAAAATTTATCTCGATGGCGAAGCCCAGGAAACCAGCATTCAGACCGACAAATTAACAAACAGTACGCGCACCACTGTTCCTTTTAAGATTGGACAACGCAACACCACTGCGCCGGTGGACACCGCGGGAATTCAAGACGTGCGGATTTACGACCGTGTGCTTCAGCCCCCGGAAATCAAGTCGTTGGCGCACGACTCCCGCACGGCTTACCTGCTATCCCAGCCCGCGGAAAAACGTGAAAAAAAGGAACGCGACGAGTTGTATAAAAATTGGCTGGAAAACTTTGATCCGCAGTTTCAAGAAATGAAAAAGGTCGCCGCCGCGCTCGAGAAAGAAGAAGCTGCCATCAAAGCGCGCGGCACTATTGCCCACGTGATGCACGAAAAAGATGCCCCGCCTGAAGCCTACGTTCTCGCCCGCGGCGAATACGACAAACGTAAAGATAAAGTGGAGCCGAACACTCCCGCCGCCCTCCCGGCGATGCCAAAAGAGTTCCCGCGAAATCGGCTCGGCCTGGCGAAGTGGTTGCTCCTCCCGGAGAACCCTTTGACCGCGCGCGTCACGGTCAATCGTTTCTGGCAGGAAGTCTTCGGGGCCGGTCTTGTGCGCACGACGGGCGACCTGGGTGTCAGTGGCGAAATGCCGTCGCACCCGGAACTGCTCGACTGGATGGCGGTGGAATTTCGCGAATCAGGTTGGGACGTGAAAAAGTTTTTCAAAATGGTGGTGATGTCAGCGACCTATCGTCAGGCCCCTGCGGTCACCTCTGACAAATTATTGAAAGACCCGTCGAATCGCCTCCTCTCGCGCGGTCCGCGTTTTCGGATGGACGCGGAAATGGTGCGCGACTACGCGTTGTCCGCCAGCGGATTGCTTGTCGAAAAAATCGGCGGGCCGAGCGTGAAGCCTTACCAACCCGAGGGCGTTTGGGAAGCGGTCGCGATGATTGGCAGCAACACGCGCGATTACAAACGCGACAGTGGCGAGAAATTGTATCGTCGCAGCCTCTATACTTTTTGGAAACGCGCCGCGCCACCGGCGTTGATGGATATTTTTAACGCGCCGAGTCGAGAAACCTGCACGGTCCGCCGCGAACGCACGGACACTCCATTGCAAGCGCTGGCCACGCTGAACGATCCGCAATTTGTCGAAGCCGCGCGAAATCTCGCCGAGCGCGCCCTGAAAAAATCTGCTGATAACGAAGATGCTCGGCTGGATTTTATGGCGCGACATTTGTTAGCGCGCCCGTTGAGGCCGGAAGAAAATAAAATCACCGGAAAAGTTTTGGCACAACTTCTCACCCATTATCAATCCGCGCCAAAAGAGGCGGAGACTTTGATTACGGTGGGAGATTCGAAGCCCGACGCTACTTTGGACCGTCCCACCTTGGCAGCCTACACCATGGTCGCCAACGAATTGCTGAACATGGACGAGGTGTTGAACAAATAAAAATGCGAGTGGGTAGCATCTGCCTCCGGCGGGTGCGGGTGCGAGGCGGCAAACAGCTTGAGGTTTAATTAAAATCCGAAATCCGAATCCCCGAAATCCGAAAGAAATCCCAATATTGAAAACTGAAATGAGTTGCACCCCAGCGCGGCCAAAAGAGTATTTTGCGACCCGCACAGTTACCCGCCTTAGTTCAACGATTGGAACGCCGATCTCCTGATCGGCTAAAGCCCGTTTTCGGCCCGCTGCCGATCGGGAGATCGGCGTTCCGTATTTTGGACTGCGGGGACATGTCCCCCGCTTTGGCTGCATCCTGGGAATGGCGGAGACGTGAGTCAGTTCAAAAGCAAAGTCGTATTGTCTGAGAGGCGTGTAGGAAAAGCGGCATCATGCCGCCGCACTCCCAGAAGAAGTTCCGCAAATCTTTCGGCCTTGGGTTTTCGGATTTCTTTCGGTTTTCGGTTTTCGGAATTCGGATTTCGCGTTGAATGAAAGAATCTTTAATTCTGAAAGTGAATTCGCACCCGCCGGAGGCAGATGCTACCCCAGCGTTTTGTTAGCTCACCGGCACAAGCGAGACCCGCTCATTTCGGTCGTTGCGCGTGATTCCTTGCGCGCGGGGATCCAGCGTCAAATGGCCGTCAACCAGAAACGCGTAGCGATGATGTCCGTGCTTGAGGTCCAGAGTCGCCAGCCATGCGCCATCCGGCATTTTTTTCATGGGATGCGCCGAAGGGTTCCACTGATTGAAGTCGCCGACCAGCGTCACCGCCTGGGCTTGCGGCGCGTTGCAGATAAAGTTTGTTGGCCGCAACGTGGTGTGCGCGCCATAAGGATTCCGGTTCATAGATAAATTGCCCGATAATTTTTCATCCCAAAAGATTTTTCAAAATGAGCAGCGCCGTTCGCCGAATTTCTTCCGACTGATTTTCCAGGACGCGATACAGTTCGAGCCAATCTGATTTGTTATTGTTCCGTTCGCGCCAAATTGTTTTGAGAACACGCTCCGTTCGTTCCACCTGTTGCATCGCCGAAGCGAGTGACTCGCGTCCTTCCGGCAAATCGGAAATCGCGCCGACGTTGAATCGGCTGATGCGTTTCTCGCCGAACATGGCCTGCAACAACATCACCACCGTCTGCTCATAGGCGTACCAGCGGCGGTTGAGCGCATCGCGCAAAAAACTGTGGCGCACTGCGAAAAATTCGGAGCGAGGCCGCTCGGTGTATTGGCGAATCTCCTGCGCCTCGGTGGGAAACCAGTTGTAGAGCAGAGCAAAAGTTCCGTAGGTATCGATCAATTGTTTGGAGTTGTTGTGATCGGTCGCGATCTCGCCAATGCACAAATCCTGCTGAAGTTCCAAACAAATTTCGGGAAGGTCGTGCAACCGGCTAAGCACTTCCTGGCCGTCAATCGTGCCGTAATTGAAATCGCCAGGGATTAACCAATAGACATCATTGTCGCTGCCTTTCTCGAAAGCCAGGCCGAGGCCCGAGTACCACATCTGGCAGGTATCGACGCACCAGGCATCGAGAATTTTCGAGTGACGGGCGACGGTATTTTTTCTGAAATCCATGAACCGTTTGTTCGCTTGATTGGCGGAATGAGTTTTGCAATCCATCACCGTGATGGGTTGCGCGTATTTTTTTCTCTCGCTCTTGAGCCGCGCGATCAATTGATAAAGCTGTTCCAGATCCGAATAATCATTGGGCTGCCGGAATGGGTAGATGATGACCGGATGAATTTTGGCGGTAGAGACCGCGCTGGATTTTCGCGGAGCGGTTGACGAGGTGGAATTCGGTCTGCGCTCCGTGGTGGTTTTCATGAGGATAGGATTAGAGGATTGTGCCGAAAAACTTCAAGCGTTTTTGTTTCCTCAAGTGGCGTCTGCGTCTAGTGGGGTGAATGGGTAGCATCTGCCTCCGGCGGGTGCGAATTCACTCTCCACCTCAAATCCGAATTCCGAATTCCGAAAGCCGAAAGAAATCCGAAAACCGAAATCCAAAAAATTTGCTGCTCATCAGAAAAGTGCTTCACGATGCGCACTGTTCCGCGACACTTGCCTTTGGACTGCGGCGGCATGACGCCGCTTTTCCTGCGCGCCTCCCTGACGTTAGGAACTGTTCGGCCTTCGGCTTCGGATTTCTTTCGGCTTTCGGATTTTGAAATTCGGATTTGGGGTGAACATCGAGCGAATGGTTTTCGCCACGCCCATCCGCACCCGCCGGCGGCAGATGCTACCCAGCCGTTCTTCCTGGCCTCACGAATTTTTATTTCGTGGGCGAGCCAACTTTTTCTGAGTCATCCAGGTTTCGCAGCAGACTCCGTTTTATCGGGGCATACATCTCGTTGGTCACGGCGTTGAGTTGCGAATGCGCTTCCTCGAAATGGCCGAGCTTCCAATTCAATCGCGCCAGATGAACTCGCACTCCTTCGCGCTCGATTTCGTCGCGGGCAATTTTCAAAACGTCCGTCCACGCCGCCAGTCCATCCTGCAAACGCGGCGGGTTGGTTCCGTAAAAACTTTGCGCGTAATCCGAAGCCAGGATGAAATCGCTCGGCGCAAGTTTCATGGCTTTGCGATAAAGTTCCAGCGCTTTGTCGAAGACCTGCGTCTCGGTCATGCCGAAAAATTCCATCGCGTCCTGGCGTAGCAAATAAACCCTGCTGGCGAAATTCTGATAATAAACCGGCTCGTTGGGATTGAGTTCAATCGCCTTCGCATAAAATTCAAACGCTTTTTTCACGGGGCCGCGATGGCCGTAATAGTTGGCGAGATTGTTCCAGGCGGCCGGATTCTTCGGGTCAAGGCCACGCGCTTTTTCCCACTGCTTGACGCCTTCCTCCTCTTTGCCGATTTCATTGAGAAAACTTCCGTAAGCCAAATGGGCGCGAACATGTTTGGGATGCCGTTGGAGAAAATCGTCGTAATGTTTTTTGACCGGATCAAGTCGCTGACGAATGCGCAACGGGAGCGCCGCCGAGGAAATGCCTGTGGCGTTTTGGCTTTCCTGAATCCATTGGTCAGCGTCGGACTGGGCCTGATCGTCTTCGGCCAATAGTTTTAAATATTCTTTTTCCGTGGGATCGGTTGGATTTGGAACCCGTCCAGAAACGCCTGCGGATTTTTCGACGAGATTGCTCTCCGCCGCGTGCGAGTTGAGGGAGAGCAACGCGGCGAGAAAGGCGATCAAAATTTTAGTCACGTCGCAAAAATAACCTACGCCCGCGCGCTCGTCGAGATTGGCTGCCGGTTGAAATTCAGAAATGAAAGCGGCCGGTGGTGGCATTTGGGCGCATCCTGATACCACCACCAAAGTAGTGGGGCAGACATCTTGTCTGCCAGCGGGGCTTCCAGCCCGAGGATTCGCGGGCAAGATGCCCGCTCGGACAGGCTGGAAGCCTGCCCCACTCCATCTGATTGGATTGTTGGCGGGGTCAAGATGCGCCCGTCATCGCTGAGCCAGCGCTGAGATATTCCACGGTGGCAGGATTCAGTTATGCTCCTATTTTCTTTCGTTTCCGCGCCGCCAAGTGTGGAAGCAATGAATAAATCTATTTTTTACATCATCGGCGTGATTGTTGTAATCGTGGTGGTCTTACACTTTCTTGGAGTGTATTAGGTCAGCCGGTGGAGGTGGTTCAGCGAGAGGAAAAATATCCGCCCGAATAATTTGGGCCGTTGACCCGGAATCAACTCCGCGCCCGCTGAGTTGCGCGGAGGTTTTTCCCTTTTGAAAAATCCACGGGTTGATTCCCCAAAAAAATCATGCACCCGCCGAAGGCAGATGCTACCCGGTAGGATTCTCGAATTTTCTTGTCCTGTTTTTTGGAGATGCGAAATTTCTTTCGCGCTTCCCGTCATGGCGGCCTCGGTAGCTCAGTTGGTAGAGCAGTTGACTCTTAATCAATTGGTCGTGGGTTCGAATCCCCCCCGGGGCACCATTTCTCATCTTTCAAAACTGAAGCGGGAGTATCCATCCAGAGTCGCGCGGCATTGGCGGAGTCTTGATAATCGCAGCTTAAGATTTCGGCGTAGTTGGTCAGAACAGTTCGCTTACGAGCGGCCAACTCGTTGTTTGTCGTGGAATCTGCCCACACACCAAAAGTGGAGAGGGCGAAAAAAATCCAAGACAGTAAGACTCCGCGCGCCGCTTACGAAGGCTTACCAACGGTCCAGATTCCACTCCAACGATGCTGTAACTTTTGAAAGAAAATGGGGTAGTCCATGTGAAATATTGCCTTTAAAAGGCCTTTTTCTACGTAGCAGTAAAAGTGCCGCCTCGACAGAGGAGTTTGTCGGAGAAGCATGACTCACTTTCGCAAAACTGAGGCATGATAGGTGCTTTGATTCCGCAGAATTGATTTCTTGTCGGAATGGGGATTGGCGAAAGATGAAAGCGAAGCACTTAAAAAAACCTGAAAATAAGGGACTACAGCATCGGCGATTTGTTGGGGCGCGGCGTACGGCTGCCTTCACGCTCATCGAAACCGTGATCTCGGTGGCGCTCCTTCTTGTCCTTATCATCAGTTCTATTTCGGCGATTTTATTCCTCCATCGCTCCTCTTCGAGACTTTCGGAATACGTGGCGGCGACGTCTTTCGTCAAAGCGAGAATTGAGGCAATCCGCGGTGCTACTTATAATCCGCCCAACAGCCCATTCACCGGGAGCACCTGCTCTAGAACCATCCGCCTTGCACATGACAACTGACAATATACAAAAACCCGCAGGTTCCAGCTTGCACATGACAACGGACAATATACAAAAACCCGCAGGCTCCAACTTGCACCTGACAATGGACAGTGGACAAAAGCCCGTGCGCTCTCGGATTTTCAATAACTCGAAACCGACCAATCAGATCATCGCCATCGATTTGGGAACGCGGAGCACGAAAGCCGTTTGCATGGAGGAGCAGGGGGACGCCTTGCGTCTGGTCAGCTACACCGCCCAGGACCGGCCTGATTGTGGCAAAGTTCTTTCCCGCGAGGCGCTAGCTCGACATCTTCTGGCGGTAACGGAATCATTAAACGCCAGGACCAAAAAGGTCATCCTCATCGTGGGCGCCACTGACTCTCTCATTTGCCACGCCGAACTGCCGGTGATCGAGACTTCCGAGATGCGAAAGATGGTGAAGCTAAACCCAAAGTTTTATTTTCAGGAAGATCTGCCCAACCATTCTTTTGACTGTTTTGTTCTTCATCAAGGGACTGATGTAAAAGCGGGCAGCAAACAATCGCGCAAGGCCAAGACACTCATCGTCGCCGTTAAGAATCAAGTTTTAAACGATCTGCAAGAGGCGGCCGGCACGGCAGGTCTGGACATACAACAGGTCACTGCATCTCAAACCGGAGCTGCGAATTGCTTTTTGATGTCACCCGAGATTTGGCATAACAAGGTTATCGCATTGGTCGATATTGGTTTCGGCCACTCCACCATCAGTCTTCTGGTCAACGGTGAAATAACCCTGACTCGCGTCGTCAATATCGGCGCGGACAAATTTACGACGGGACTGGCTGAGGGCATGAATATCACCTATTCGGTTGCGGACGGATTAAAGCAAATCATGCCGGAGAAGGTTCGGGCGCACCTCATTCCACTGGTCTCGCCCTTAAGCCATGAATTAATTAACTCCATTCATTTCTTCGAGCAAAAAGAAGACAAAAAAGTTTCCGAAGTTTTTGTCTCTGGCGGCTCAGCCCGTTCGAAATTTATCGTCGAAACTCTTCAAACCGAGTTGAACCTGCCTTGCAAAAGTTGGAACCCGGCGGCCTCGTTGAAATCAAATTTTACCAGCGCCCAAACCATCGTGCTGCAAGAAGAATCCCCGCAACTCACTGTCGCCATCGGCGCGGCCTTGACCTTTTTCAAAACGGCTCTGGCCGCCATCGACCTGCTGGCCGAACAAAAAGAAGCGGCCGAAAGAAGAAGCCGCGATCCCATGAAACGCGGATATGTCGTCGCCGGAATTTTGGTGCTGGCGATGTTGGGATGGTATTTGCTGACGTTATTTTTTAATAAACAGGTCAGCGTCGGAGTGAAAGGGCTGACCTCCGACCTTGCTTCATTGCAGCCTGGGTTTATTCAGACCGAACTGAATATAAAAAAGGCCGACTCGATTCGCGCCACGCTTCACGAACTGAATCAGCTTTCACAAACCCGTTTCCTTTGGGCCTCCGCTTTAAACGCCTTGCAAGAAACCGTCGTCAATAATTTCGAAATCGTCCGCCTCCAGATAAATCAAGACATCAGCCAGACCACGGGAACACCGGCGGTCAAGAAGCTTGACAAGATTATCGTGCCCGCACAACCGCCTGAAACAATCGAACACACCGTCTTCACCATCCAGGCCAAGTCCTCGGCCAAACCGTCCGCGGCCGAAAGTTTCATGAATGCAATCGCGCTGTCTCCCTGGTTTAAAACCGCGCTGCGCAGCGACGAAGCCATTCGTCTGAAAGAAAGCCAGCCGCCCCAGACCGATCCGAGTGATCTAAATAAAATCAGCATTCTTTTCACGGTGGAATGTTACGCGGAGCAAAAATTTAAATGAACTTTTCACCGCAACAACGAAGAAACTTCCTGATCCTCAGCGTCGTCACCGTCGCCTTGCTGCTAGCCCTTTGGTTTCTCCTGATCGCTCCGGCAAGGGACCGATTGAAAGAAAGTTCTCAAGCGGAAAATTCTTTGTCCCAGAAAATTGCCGCAAAAAAACAAGTGATCAGAAACGCCGAGGAAGTCAAAACGGAATTTGCGGCCAGCTCGCGCGAGTTGAGCGCGATCGAGGCGCAAATGGTCAGTGGCGATCCTTATTTGTGGATTTACAAAATGCTGAAAGAGTTTGAAGTGCCACAAAAGATTGAGTTTTCGAAAATCGATCGGCCCCAGTCCGTCGAATTGAATTTGCCGATAAATATTTCCTACAAAACCATTTCCTTTAATGTCGCGGGCGCGGCCACCTTCCACGATCTGGGAACATTTTTGGCGCGTTTCGAAAACTCGTATCCTTACATTCGCATTCAACATTTGGAAATGGAACCGGCCGGGCTGTCTTCGGTGTCCGATGAAAAACTTTCCTTCGCCATCGAGTTTCGAACCTTGGTCAAGCCCAGTCCCGTTTCCGGAAAAACCTCCCCGCGTTCTTGAATGGGGGTGATTTAACCTGGCGGTCAGTTGGTCAGTTGTAGCGCAGGATTGCATCCTGCCGTATCGCAGGTTTTCAACCTGCGAGAGGCCGCCAGAACAGGTGACTTTCGAAACCTAAAGACTCTCTCCATTTGCGACGTTCAGCCGGTTTCAAACCGGCGATACAGCAGGATGCAATCCTGCGCTACGTGACCACCACTTGAAATTCCTACCCTTCTTGAATTGTTCGTTTGCCTGACGGGCTCGAACTTCGCTAATGTTTTCGCCATGCCCGGCCAACTCAGCACACACGTTCTCGACACCGCCAATGGCCGCCCCGCCAGCGGAATGCAAATCGAACTTTGGTCATTAAAAAAAGGAGAGCGCTCTCTGCTCAAAACTTTGCGCAGTAATTCGGATGGACGCACGGACGAGCCGTTATTGAGCAAAACCGAATTTCAAACCGGCCCATACGAAATCGTTTTCCACGTTGGAAAATATTTTGCAGAAAGGGCCGGTTCGCCCATTTCTTTTTTAGACCAGGTCCCCGTGCGCTTTGGAATTTCAGAGGAGAACAGTTCCTATCACGTCCCGCTGTTGGTTTCTCCGTGGGCTTACAGCACTTATCGCGGAAGTTAAATGAGCGCCGCCGAAATCGTGATGCAGCGCATCGACGCGCTTGGGAAGATCAGCGAAGAACCCGGCCGCCTCACTCGCACCTTTTGTTCTCCAGCGATGCGAGCCGCCAATGAGCTGGTCGCAAAATGGATGCGTCAGGCTGGAATGATCACGCGAGAAGATGCCATTGGAAATCTCATCGGGCGATGGCCCGCCCAACATCCTGACGCAAAAATTTTTCTGCTCGGCTCGCATCTCGATAGCGTGCGCGATGCTGGAAAATTCGACGGACCCCTTGGCGTCTTCGTTGCCATCGCCTGTGTCGAACATCTTCGTCGGAAGAAAATTCAACCGCCCTTTGCCATAGACGTGATTGGGTTTGCCGACGAAGAAGGCGTTCGTTATCAAACCGCCTACCTGGGCAGCAAAGTTCTCGCCGGTGTCTTTGACGAAAAAGATTTGCAGCGGCGGGACGCGGACGGAATTTCCATGGCCGACGCCATCCGTCAGTTTGGTGGGAATCCCGACGCGCTCAAATCTTCGCGGCTCAACCTAAAAAAAACTCTCGGTTACGCGGAAGTTCATATCGAACAAGGCCCCGTTTTGGAGAAAAAAAATCTCCCCATCGCAATTGTTTCCGCCATTGCCGGACAAACCCGCGCGAAAATTATTTTTGAAGGCCGCGCCGCTCACGCCGGAACGACTCCGATGAATTTACGGCGGGACGCCTTGTGCGCCGCCGCACAATTTATTTTGGCGGTGGAAAATTTTGCCAAAACAAATCGCGGGTTGGTCGCCACCGTCGGCCAAATTGAGGCCAGTCCTGGCGCCAGTAATGTGATTCCAGCGCGAACCATTTTGAGCCTCGATCTTCGCCATCAAAGCGATTCGGAAAGAAACATCTCGAGCAACGCCTTGAAAAATTGCGCGCAAAAAATTGGGCGTTCCCGTGGTGTGAGCGTCAAATGGCAAATCGTCCAGGAAACTGCCGCGGTCCCGTCGTCGGTCGAGCTTTCCCATCTGCTTGCCACCGCCGCGCGCCGACATCAAAGGCAGGTTCCAAAATTGCCCAGCGGCGCGGGACACGACGCCGCCGTGATGGCCTCGATTGCGCCGGTCGCCATGCTGTTTGTCCGGTGCAAAAATGGAATAAGCCATCATCCCGATGAGTCGGTCAAAAAGGAGGACGTTCAAGTGGCCATCAACGTGATGAATGATTTTCTTTTTGGTCTCGCTGCACTTCACAAAAAATCCGATTAAAAAGTTCCCCGGGTCGTAGCGCAGATTTTCAATCTGCTGTATCGCAGCGCTTCCAGCCCGCCGAATCCAAGGCCGGGGAAGTTGGTGTGGTGACGCCCTGCCGATTGGAAATCGGCGATACAGCAGGATGGAATCCTGCGCTACGTTTTGATCACGGGTGGAATCACTCCCGAATTTGCCGACCCACTTGCTTTGCCAAAATTCGCCCGCTAAGCTCCCGCGCCATGCGCCTTTTGGATCGCTACTTGTTGCGCGAATTGCTCCTTCCGCTCAGCTATTGCCTCGGCGGATTTTTAGTTTTTTGGATTTCGTTCGACTTGATCAGCCAGCTTAACCGCTTTCAAAACTATCATCTGGGTGTCGCGGAGGTCGTCGAATTTTATTTGGTCACCAGTCCGGAGACATTGCTGGTCGTCATGCCGGTCGCGCTTCTGCTCGCGCTGCTTTATTCGTTGACGACTCACTCTCGTTACAACGAACTCACCGCCATGCGCGCCGCAGGAATCAGCATCTGGCGATTGTCCGCGCCCTATTTCGCGGTGGGACTTTTTTTTAGTCTGGCTTATCTGGTCGTCAACGAATTTTGGGTGCCGCCCAGCTTGGAGAAAGCGGAGGAAATTTTGCATCGCCACGATCCCGCGCAGGCCAATCCGCAAGAGGCCAACTGGCGGCGCGATTTGAAATTTTTAAACTCTCGCGACAATCGCGCGTGGTGGATCAAAGCCTACAATTTGAAAACTTCCCAGATGAATGGAGTGATCATCGACTGGCGTTTGCCTGACGGAAAACGAAAAGTGATTTCCGCGCGAACCGGAATCTTCTCGCAGGGCGTTTGGAAATTCACCGACGTTGGACAAGTCAATCCACAGGACATCGCCGCCGCCACGGTTCACACGAATGAAATTGAATTTAGTGATTGGTCCGAAAGTCCGGCGCTGATCAAAAGCGAAATTAAAATCAGCGGCCTTAATAGCCGGCAAGCGACGAAAAAGCCGCAACTCTCCATCGCGGACATTTTGAATTATCTGCAACTTCATCCACGGCTCGACACCGCGTCGCGTTGGTTGATCAGCACGCAACTGCATGGCCGCATCGCCGCGCCCGTCACGTGTCTGGTCGTCGTGTTGATCGCGCTGCCGTTTGGCGGAATTACGGGACGCCGCAATATTTTTGTGGGCGTAGCCGGGAGTATTTTTATTTGTTTTAGTTATTTTATTTTGTTGCGGCTGGGTCTGGCGCTGGGAACAGGAGGCTGGCTGCCCGGCTGGCTGGGCGCGTGGCTTCCGAATATTTTATTCGTCGGCGCGGCGGTCGCGATGATCATGCGCGCGCGATGACGAAATGAAAACGCTGCATTTTTATTTAGCACGCCAGGTGCTGGCCTCGGTCATGATGACGGTCGCGGTGTTTACGTTCGTGCTGCTCCTGGGCAATGGCCTCAAAGAAATCCTGCCGCTCTTGATCAATCGGCAAGTGACATTCCTCGCCGTCATTCAAGGCATCAGTTTGCTCATCCCGTGGATTTTGCTCTTCGCGTTGCCGATGGGAATGTTGACCGCGACGCTGCTGGTTTTTGGACGATTCAGCGCCGATCAGGAATTGACGGCGGCGCGCGCCAGCGGAATCAGTCTGGTCGCGCTGGTTACGCCGGTTTTGTTTTTGGGGATTCTTTTCAGCGGGCTTTGCGGGTGGATCAATCTGCAAGTCGCGCCGGAATGCCGCGTCGCCTATAAACATTTGCTCTATGAAGTGGCCACATCCAATCCAGCCGGGATGTTGCGCGAGAATCAATACAACGAATTTCCGGGCGGCTTGTCGGTCTATGTCCGAAAAATAAAGAACAATGATTTGCGCGACGTAAAAGTTTATCAAGTCGGCGAGAGCGGTAATTCAATCGGGTTGATCACCGCCCCCACCGGAAAATTCCTCGTGCGCAGTAACGAACTCGTTTTGACTTTGTTCGACGCGACCGACACTCAGGTTCAAGGCGCCAATGTTTTTCCGAGCGTCCATTTTGATTCGGTTGACTCTACGATTGCTTTTGGAGGCAGCGGCGCGATGGCCCGGCCAACCCTGAGCGAAATGACTTTTTCGCAATTGCACGCGCAGCTAAAAAAACTCGAACGGTCTTTCTCTCGAGCGCAAATGGCGGGAACGAATTCCCCGCAAGACTTGCGCACCGAGTTGCGCCAACTCGCAAAAATTCAGAGCGACATCACCTTGCCCGTCCGTGTGCATATGCACCGGCAAGTGGCGTTCTCCTTCGCGTGTTTTGGGTTCACGCTCATTGGAATCCCGCTCGGCATTCGCGCGCACCGTCGCGAAACGAGCCTCGGTGTCGCCATGTCCCTCATCCTGGTTCTCGTTTATTATGCCTTCGTCATTCTCGCGCAAGCGTGGGACACCCGCGCCGAATTTGCGCCCCATCTCATCGTTTGGATTCCCAATTTTATTTTCCAAATCATCGGCGGATTTTTACTCTGGCGCGCCAACAAAGGAATTTCCTAGTCGGCTGGCGCCTCGCAACCCAGGGCTAAATGCAATCCCTTCGGGAAGGAAAAGCGGGCGACGAATTGTAGGCAATGGCGGAGAGTTCGGTCCGCATCACTTTGGAATTCACCTTGAAGCGGAATAAATTCCGCGCTGCTCTAAACGCGGTTCAACGCTGTGGAAAAATTTGGTAGAGCAGAAAATAAATTATCACGCCCGTCACCGACACATACATCCAGAGCGGCCACGTCCACCGCGCAATTTTTTTGTGCAAATCAAATTTCGCTCGCAAGGCGCGCGACAGTGTTATGAAAATCATCGGCACAATCACGACGGCAAGAACGGTGTGGGTTAGCAAGAGAGTAAGATAGATTGGCCGGAACCAGGGCGGCTTGACGAAGTTGGTGCGCCCGACGTTGAAGTGATAGACCAGATAACAAACCAGGAACACGGTCGAAGTGCAGAAGGCGCTGATCATGCAGTTGCGATGCGCGAGAATATTTTTCCGGCGAATAAAAAAATATCCGCACGCCAGAAAGATGGCGCTGATGGCATTGAGAGTCGCGTTGAGGGCGGGAAGATCGGAAAGCGTCATGATTTCGTCGTGATTTGTTTTTAAGAGAACGGGTGAGCCCAAAATCCGAAATCCGAATCCCCGAAATCCGAAAGAAGTCCGAACTCCGAATACCGAAAACGATTGCGCCTGTGTCCAGAAAAGAATTTTGCCAAACTCCGCGGTTCCCCGCCGCTTTCGGCCTTCGGGCTTCGGCTTTCTTTCGGACCTCGGATTTCGGATTTCGAATTCATCTTTTCTCCTTCTTCAATGTTTTTACCGCGCGAAGAATTTCCCCTTTGCTTTCCTCGCTTTCGCCATTGAACCAGCCTCGAACTCTTCCTTGTCCATCCACCAGAACAAATTTCGTGCTGTGCAAAAATAAATCCGCGGGCACCTCGCGTTCCTCCGGTTTTTTTTCGTAAATAACCAGTTTGAGTCCAGAGACCACCACACGATTGATCTCGGATTTTGGCCCGGTCAAAAACCACCAGCGACTTTGGTCCGCGCCGTATTGTTGCGCATAATTTTTCAAAACTTCCGGCGTATCGAATTGCGGATCGGCGGTGATGGAAATCAGTTGAACGGAATTGTCTTTGGGCAACGCCTCTTGCAATTGCTCGAACCGTTTGGTCATGCGAGCACATTGCAACGGACAACGCGTAAAAATCACATCGGCGATCCAGATTTTTCCATGGAGCTTCTCGCTGGAAACAATTTCGTTGTGCTGATTGGTCAAAGAAAAATGATCGATCTGGCTGTAAATCAGCAGAGGTTTTCCGCGCGCCTGCAACTTCGTCCAAATGAACGCGCCAACGATCACGGCGCTCACTAAAAATAAAAATCCCCACACGAAAAATTGGACGCGTTGCAGTTTTGATTTCATTCGGAAATTATTAGGAGCAGCTGGCGTGGAAAAAAGCGTGGCGCCGAAACCCATAGGAGCGCGGACAGCCTTGTCCGCGCGAAGAGAGCGTGATTCAACTTCATTGGAAGGATGCGGCGTCCAAGACTCGCGGACGAGAACGTCCGCGCTCCGAGTTTTGATGCGCGGATTTGCTCCTATTCAAAAACCGTGGCGCTGGTGGCCTTCGCCTTGAGTTTTGCTTCCGACCATTTTTGATAATCTTCCGCCGTCTCCACCGTAAAAATTGCGTCCATGGTGGAATGTCCGCTGCCGCAAAGTTGCGCGCATTGAACTTTATATTGGCCGACTCGGTTTGGAGTGAACTGCGCGGGGATCCTCATTCCGGGAATCGCATCTTGCGTGACGCGCATCGGATCAAGTTGAAAAGAATGAATGACATCTTTTGAGGTCAAAAAAATAATAACGGGTTTGTTGACCGGGACGTGAATTTCTTTGGCAGGCGGTTCGATGTCATCTTTTGCATTTGGGTCATCGGCCACGTAGCCGAGTAAATTGCTGGAACTGATGGAGCGAAAATCCTGTTTGCCAAAAATTCCATCCGCGCCCGGATAGCGGGAATTCCAGGAGAACTGTTCAGCCGTGACGCGAAGAACGGTCGCGTCTTTTTCCAGCGGATATTTGTCCGCCGATTTTGCCCAGAGCGGAATTGCCATGCCCAGCAACAAAACTCCTTCCACCACCGCGACGGCGACTTCGATATAAGTTGAGGCGTGAGTTTTCACTCCGACATAATCCGCCTTGGGATTTTTCGATTGGCGGAATCGATAAATGGCGTAAAAAAAGTAAGCGATCCAGCCGACGAACAAAACGATCATCAGCCAATGGACGTAAATGATGAGGGCATCCACTTTCCGGCCGTGCTCGGAAGCGAGAATGGGCAATTGGAGGAAGCGCGAAATATCCAGGTACTTCATTGATTTAAAATTCTTTTTTATCGGAGGATTCCGAAACGGGAGTGGCATTGAGTCGCACGGATTTTTTCGCGAGGAAAACAAAAAAACTGGCGATGCCCGCGAGCATCGAGCCGATCACCGCCATCAAACTGAAAATGCCCCAGTTCATGCCCTTCGCCATGGCCGAATCGGAAGCGCCGCCGCAGACCGCGCAAGCCATCGCCGCCGGAGCCAGCGCCAGCAGCAGGAAAATTGATGCGATGATTTTGGCGCGTTTCATAGATAGCTGATGTGTTTTAATTTTTTTAAAACGACCTTGCCGTACCAGATCAAAGCGACGCCGGCCACGAGCGAAAAAATTCCAAGCAGCAACGATTGTTTTTCTTCAGTGGCAAAATAATTTTTAAGCTCCCACGCGCCAAAACCAAACGCCAGCAGCGTGGACGCGGCGACAAAAACAATGTGAAAAGCTTTCAGGGACATATCTATTTGAAATGAATTATGCTCCGAGGATCCATCGACCAGATTGTCAGAAACATCAAGCCGACGAAAAAGAAACCGGTGAACGCGAGGATGGAATAGATCATTTTCTTTTCTGAAATCAAATGCATGAAATAGCCGGCGACGAGGAATGCTTTGGTCAGCGCGATGACCAGCGCCACGACGATGTTTCCCACGTTGCTGTCTTTGCTGCCGAAATGAATGTAGGACGCCCAAACGGTCAGCAAGGTTCCGATCAGCAGCGCGCCGAAGACGATCAGGTAGCCGCGAACATGTTTGCTGGCGTCGTGCTCCGCATGTGGGTGCGCATGGTTTTCGCTCATAAGTTTTTAATTTGTGACGTAGCCGCCGACGTGAGGAGAAACGCCTCGGCCTGCAACCGGGCACCGCGGCCACGACGCAGTAGGAGCGCCGATCTCCTGATCGGCTCGGAGGAAATGCTGCTAGCACCGGGCCGATCAGGAGATCGGCGTTCCGGCGTCGCGGATAGGCGGTCTTTCGCAGTAGAATCGAACCGCCTCCTTACGTCGGCGGCTACGATTTCTCGCGGATGATTTTCGCTCATATTTTTTAGAGAAGATAAAGCACTGGAAAAAGGAATATCCAAACCAAATCAACGAAGTGCCAGAACAGTCCCGAGACTTCGATGCGATTGGTGAAACGTTCCGGATCAGTCCGCCACATTTTGCCGCCGCCTGCCCATAGAACGAAAATGACCAGTGCGCCGCCGATCACGTGCAAGGCGTGCAATCCGGTCAGCGTGAAATAAATCGCCATGTAGGTGTTGTGCCAAGGGCCGTAGTTATCGATTTTTTTTATTTCAGTGGCCTCGACGGAGATGTTGGTGTGTTCATGTTTGGGACCGGAATGGGCTTCGTTGATTTCTGCCAATTCTTTCGCCTCAAATCCGTTGAGCGTTACTTCCTTCAACGAATATTCCGCAGTGCCTTCTTTAAAAGTCAGACCGCGAAATTTATGTTCTTCGCGCGGCTTGCCTTCCTTGTCGAGATAGGTTGCGCCGTGCATGTGGCCATCGACGTAGGCGCCGTCCTTTTTCAAAATTTGGTAATGGCTAAATTTGTCGCGGTATTCAAAAGATTTGATTCCCAAAAATGCCAGAGCGCACAGCAGCGTGATCGACTGGTACAATCTAAATTTTCCAAATTGTTTGAGCTTCAATGAAACCCATGCCATCACGACGGTGATACTCGACGTAATGAGAACAACGGTGTTGATCGTGCCGAGAGTCACGTTGAGCAAACCGTGCGGCCAGGTTCCCGCCGCCGCGCCAACGCGCAACAAAATGTAGGAGGAAAAAAGCGCGCCGAAGAGCATGACTTCCGACGCGAGAAAAAGCCAGATGCCCACCTTCGCGTTGTAAAGTCCCGTGTCCGGACGCGGTTTGACTGTGAAGGGAATTTCCATGTTTAAACGTGAGAAGGTTGGACGGGTTTAGCCACGGGATGATCGGGTTCGTTTTGCGGCGTAAAATCAATGGCATGACCCGGAACGCTGTACTCATACGGCCCGCGATAAACATTCGGCGTGACCAAAAAATTTCCATGCGGCGGCGGTGTGGGAGTTTGCCATTCGAGCGTCGTCGCTTCCCACGGATTGTCCGACGTGATTTTCTTTCCGTGTTTCATGCTCCAGAAAAAATTGATGATGAACGGAATTTGCGCCAACGCCAATGCCCAGGCCGCGAACGAAATCATTTTGTTTAAATCGAGAAAAAATTGCGGGATGCCGACAATGCCGCCGGACGGATTGGTCGCGCCGACGTAAGTTGCGCCGCCATCGTAAAGACGGCGATTGAGTCCCGCCATTCCTTGCACGAACATCGGTTGGAAAATCAAATTCATGAACAGAAACGAAAGCCAGAAATGCACTTTGCCCCAGAATTCGCTCATCAATCTTCCCGTCGCTTTGGGATACCAATAATAAATTCCGGCAAAGAGTCCGAAGATGGTTCCCGGCGCGACGATGTAATGGAAATGCGCGATGACGTAATAAGTGTCGTGCAAAAATAAATCGCTGTAATTGAAACCGAGCGGAAGGCCGGTCAGTCCGCCAATGCCAAACATTGGGAGGAACGAAAGACAGAAAAGCATCGGCGTGTTGAAACGAATTGAGCCGCCCCAAAGTGAAATAAAGAAACAGGTCAAAATGATGACGGATGGAATTGAAATGATCATCGTGGTCGTCTGAAAAAACGTGCTGATCTTCGTTCCCATTCCGGTGAGATACATGTGATGCGCCCAAACGATGAATGACAAAAATCCGATGGCCAGCACCGAATAGACCAACGATTTGTAACCCCAAATCGGCTTGCGCGTATTGTTCGCGATGATTTCGCAAACGATGCCCATCGCGGGAAGAATCAAAACATAAACTTCGGGATGAGCAAGGAACCAAAACAGATGTTGCCAGAGCAATGGACTGCCGCCGCCGCTGATGTTGGCGATTTGGCCGGAGACAATTAAACCGGTGGGAAGAAAGAAACTGGTATGCGCGACTTTATCCATCAACTGCATGATGGCCGCGGCTTCGAGTGGAGGAAATGCCAGCAGCAAAAGAAAGGCGGTGACAAATTGCGCCCAAACAAAAAACGGCAGGCGCATCCAATTCATTCCCGGGGCGCGCATTTGAATAATCGTGGCAATAAAATTCACGGCGCCGAGAAGCGACGAGGTAATTAAAAACACCATTCCGATGATCCAAAAAGTTTGTCCATGCGACGGAATAACTGTTGCAAGAGGTGAGTAAGAAGTCCAACCCGCTTGCGCCGCGCCACCCGGAATAAAAAAGCTGACCAACATGATGACGCCTCCGATGACAAACGATTGGTAGCTCGCCATGTTGATGCGCGGAAACGCCATGTCCACGGCACCGATTTGGAGTGGCACGACGTAATTTCCAAAGGCGGCGAAAGCCAGCGGCACGATTCCGAGAAAGACCATGATCGTCCCGTGCATCGCGCCAAAAGCGTTATACAAATCCGGGGACATTTTCCCACCAGCGGCGACGTCGCCGAGCGCTTTTTCCAGAAGTTTTCCGACGACCGGGATGGGCTGATTCGGATAGGCGAGTTGCCAGCGCATTATCATCATCAAGGAAAAGCCGAAGAATAAAAAGACGAGGGCGGTGATGCCGTATTGGATCCCAATAATTTTATGGTCGGTGGAGAAAACATATTTTCCCCAGAATCCTGGCTCGTGATGGGCGTGCGCGTCGTCGTGATGTGTTTCGTGAGTTGTAGGCTCCATGGCTATTATTTTTTTGCCGCTGAAAAACTTCTGTTCCAACCGAAATTTTAAGGCGCGCAATTTATCCGCGCGATTATTGGAGTGTCAACGGACAATTGAGAAATTTTTACCCATCGGACGCTCAGGAGCTTCTCGTATTGCGAACCTGAGAAAAACAGGGCGGGGACTGAACACGTTCTTTCGGAGATGCTGTTGAAATGGGAAAACTTGCAGTCGAGTTCTCTGTGGGATTCTTTCTTCTTTCGCTCTGAAGTCAGCAAAAAGGAATGGGATATTTTCAGGCTTTGCCGGTATTGAAACAATAGGGAAGAAATTTATTTTCCTTGCGCTCCAACCGGGGTTTGCGCTGTGCAGGCTCCTTCTTTGGAGAAACCAAGGAGAAATTATGCCGAACTTAAGGGAAACATTTATCGATGAATTGAAGGACCTTTACGATGCTGAAAAACAATTGACCAAAGGTTTGCCAAAAATGGCGAAGGCCGCGAAACACGAAGAGTTGAAGGCGGCGTTTGAGGAACATCTTTCGCAAACTGAAACGCACATCGAAAGATTGGAAAAAGTTTTTGAAATTTTTGGCGAAACAGCGCGAGGCAAGAAATGCAAGGCCATGCAGGGACTATTGGAAGAGGGTAAAGAACTCATTGAAGAGGAGGCGGGTGACGCTGCGTTGATTTGCGGGGCGCAAAAAGTGGAACATTATGAGATTGCTTCCTATGGCTCGCTCGTCGCCTGGGCGGAACTGCTCGAAGAAGATGAAGCTGTTGAGTTGCTCGAAGAAACGCTCAACGAAGAAAAGGAAACCGACGAGAAGCTGACGGAGATCGCGGAAACGGCGATTAACGTGGAGGAGGCTGAGGAAGAAGAAGACGAAGAAGAAACCCCCTCTGCCGGTCGACAGAAATAACTTGTCGTATTTAATCTGGTTCTGTTTTCGATAACAATGGCCAGCGCGCTATAACAAGTGCGCTGGCTTTTTCTTATTAGGATTCAGGTGTTGGCTCGAACTCCGAATTCCGAATTCCAGAAATCCGAATTCCAGAAATCCCGAAATCCCGAAATCCCGAAATCCCGAAAGAAGCCCGAAATCCGAATGCCGAAAACGACTTTCACCGACACCCGGAGACGCTTTGCCATGTGCGCCGTCCCGCACCTCTTTCGCCCTTCGGTCTTCGGATTTCTTTCGGTCCTCGGATTTCGGAATTCGGATTTAACGAAAATATCTCACCGCCTCTGCGTTTTCGCCCGACGCTTTTGTTGCGCGAGAAATTTCTTCACCCGTTCTTCCGCGACAGCGATGTGATCCTCCGGGCTTTGCACCGAGAGGCGGAGTCGCCGCGCTTTGTGGGCGGCGGGTTCATCGATCTCCGCGTCGAGCACCTGAGTAAAGGCAAGGAGGGTTGCTTGCAGATCATTAATCGGTGGCGGTGCCTGGGTGCGCGCAGGTTGGCGCGCCGCCAGCTTGAGCGTGGCACTGAGTTGCGTGGAAGGTTGCGGGATGTTTGCGGGAGTATCCGCGCGCGGAGTGGAGAGCAGTACGCTGGCGAAAGATTTGGCTGCAGCTGTTCGTGAGCCGAGCGGGCCTAAACCCCACTTGTCCGAGAGGTAGCGGAGAAGCGAAGTGTGATCGAACGAAGTTGAAAGGATATTTTGCGGCGCGTAAGGCGACACCAATAAAGCAGGGACGCGCGGACCGTATCGATCAAACTTGAATCCATCTCCGGCGAGCGGATCTGGAGGAGTAGCAGCAGGCGGGACTACCTGGTCATAGAAGCCGCCATGTTCGTCATAGAGAATAACCAGTAAGGTCTTTTGCCAAAGCGCATCGTTAGCCCGAAGCGCGTTATAAATCTTCGCCATCAACACCTCTCCTTCCATCATGTTGGCGGGTGGATGCTGATCGTTCTCATAACCGCCGAAGTAATTGGGTTCGATGAACACGTATTGGGGAAATTTCGTTTCGGACTGCTTTGTATCCTCCCAGAAATATTTTATGTCGCTGAAGTTGGTCGCGTAACTTGGTTGTCGCAATTCCGTTAGCATCAGAGATTGCGGAATGCCATCATGGTAGATGCGCCAGGTGACGTTCTTCTCCTTCAATCGACGGTAAAGGGTGGGTTGATTATAGTTATGCCAATGACTGAACAAACCGGCTGGCATATAAATCCAACCATTGGAGGTCCCGCTATGCACGAAGAAACGGTTCGGCCAAGTCGGCCCCGGCACACTCGAGAACCAACGGTCGCAAATCGTGAATGACTCCGCCAGCGTATGCAACACAGGCAACCTGGTCTTACCTTTGCGGTCGAAGTAAGACATGACTTGCGGCGCGCTGGACTTTTTGTCGGGATAATTGCGGATGAAGTTATGGACATACCCACCAGCCGCGCCGTTGAAGGCAACCTGTTCCTGCACGTCACTCAGTTCATGCTTGGGGTCCACGCCATAAGGCAATAGAAACTTCGCATCGGGAGTCTGCGGATACCATGTCAGCCCCTCCTTGTTCAGCCCGGGTTTGGCTGGATCAAATCCGACTAACTTCGGATGGAGCGACTTCATGCAGCCAAGAAGATGGTCGAAGGAACGGTTCTCCAACATGAGCACGATGACGTGTTGGATAGGATCTCCCGTCATCGCCGCCGATGTAGTTTTGAGGGGAGATTTCGATTTAGCCTTTGTCCTGCTCACCGGTTTCGTTCTCTTTGTTTTCATAAGGATGTTGAAATTCCAAGATGCATCTATTGGCCGTGTCGAAAGTCATTCACAAATAATAACCGGATGGGGCGCAGCTAAATTGGCCTTCGCCCTTGATAGCACCGATAGCTGAGAGGGTGTTGGCCAAATCAACAGGAGCGCAGACAGCCTTGTTCGCGCGAACTCAAAATGATGAAAACAGTTGTTGTCGGTTTTGAAACGCGCGGACAAGGCTGTCCGCGCTCCGTCCTTTGGGCAACAGGCTCATGAGAGAATTGCTTGACCCGATTTCAAGCGCGAATGGTCCAAAAGTCATCCGACAGATTGCTGTTCGAGGCATAGGAATAGGGCATAGTGAAGTAGCCTTTCAATCCCCAGTCGTTCCCCCATGAATTACGAATCAGAAGGCGCTGGGTAGAGTCGGTGTAACCGACGGCCATGATGGCGTGACCGCCGAGTTGACGTTCGCCGGGTTGAGGTAGCTCAAGCATCCCTGTCTTCGCAACATTGGGCGTCTCGAAGCCTTCATAAACGGAAAAGCCGAATACGAAAGGATAACCTTCCGCCAAACATTTCTTCATATCCTGTAGAGAAAGGAGGCGATGGTAGGAAATAACCTTTCGCTTAAGCGCGGCCTTGACGCAGGCAGCGGAGGGTTGTTGCGCGAACTTCGAGGTGGTATAGGGCCATTGCTTCTCCGAACATACGCCTTGGTTAACCAGACTCTTCACCCCATCACGGATCATCGCGCCCGCATCTTCCTTGACCGTGCCTTCCATGACGCGCTCGTTGTAATAGACGAAGAGGCGGCTGAGATTAGTGACGGGCTTTCCATTTTTCTTTTCTAAAAACTCCAGATTGCCCACGAGCGCGTTGGCCGTGCAACTGCCGAGTTGGCCCTGGTCCTCGACGGCCGAACATTGCGGACTAAGGTCCACCGCAGGCGGCAGCTTCCTGGGCGGCGAGGCGATGGCGGAGTAAAGTTTATCGCGGTAGTCCGGCCGGTCGGGCACCCAGCCGTACCAGGCGTTTATTTTTTTGGATACGTTCATAGGTCTTATTTTTTGGTTTCAAAGCGACCCATCGTTCACGATGGGCCGCGGGGAGAGCTTGATAAAACTTAAAAGGTTTGCAACGAAATTTTTGAAAAAATTTCGGGAGAGAATTGAACCTTCCTCCCGCGGGCGAACCGGAAGATCGGGGATAGGGACTAATGCTACGACGGCCAAGTCCCCGATTTTGCGTTAAGGCAATCCTTCAAGTAACCACTGAACAGCGGACCCTTTGCGGCCAGGTCCAGGAAATAACTATTTCATCTCGTGCATCGATTTTCCCTCTGCTACCTGCCGGATGGAGGATCAAAGTTCACCGCAATCAATTCCGTTTTTTACTTTTTCCGTATGGCCAACCGATAATTGTTAATCAAACCCGCGCTGAAAAAAAAACTAAATTGGGCTTGACCGTGGAAAGGTTGCGTTCATTATCGCGCAACAAAAAAAAGTTCGGAGTCGCGTTGTAAGCACAGACAATTAGAAATTTACTCAAGGCCGTTGGGGCCGCAAATCCAGACCTGCACCCTCCAAAAACAAAACCTATGAATACCTCAATCCACTACCCAGCCTCAAATTGCCTTGCGCCGTTGCCGGGCAATCGAACAAGAAAAGAAAAACGCTGGTTCAATAGCAGCGTTATGGCAACGACTTTGACCTGTCTGTCTGCTTTGATCATCCTGCTCTTTGGAACAACCCAGGGGCGGGCCGACTCAAGGCCGCCTGGATGCACCGGCAGCGGGTTGGGGATAACACTTTTTACCGATGCGCCGGACATTCATATTGGGGATACACTGAATTACAGTATTCTCGTCTTCAATGGAACCGGCGTGGGTCCAGTAGTCTGCGATGCCACGGGTATCACTGCATCTCTTACGACACCAGACGGCGTGCTTCACCCTATTACTCTCGTCCGCACGAATCTCTCCAACGGACAATCGGACTTCTACAGCAACGTTGTCAGTTATGTGGCCCGCGCTCAGGATGTGAGGCCTGACGATACACTCCGCGCCACTGCCCAGGATCGTGCAACCATTCATCAAAACGACACCGACAGCAACGGCGGCGCCGACCAGGGAGTGAACACTGAAGTGAGTAAGCCTTGTATTCGTCTCACCGCGCAATGCGTCGGTAGCACCGGAGAAAATGGTTCTATTAGTTTTACCGGCATGGTATTCAATTGCGGCAACAACCCATTGAGCGGGGTGACCGTCAGTAATGTGGTGGATGGCACGGCAGTGCTTGTTTTCGGCCCTGTGAACCTCACCAGCAATCAAACTGTTTCTTTTAGCGGAAGCTATGTGCCGACGAATTCATGCGGACCAACCACCGCCACGTTGACCGCCTCGGGCCGGGATGCGGCTACGGCCAGTCCCCAGCTTGTCACGAGCGTCGTTCCCATAACCTGCTCAGTTACGACGTCTCCCGGAATTGTCGTCACCAAGGTTTGTCCCGTGGTCGCTCCCTTCCCTGGCCAGACGCTCACCTACTCGGGAACGGTCAGCAACACAGGGAACATTACCTTGACCAACGTTCTCGTCACCGATAGCCAGACAGGGTCCACCCCGGTTTTCACCCTGGCTTCACTGGCTCCCGGCGCTTCGGCCAATTTTACGGGAAGTTATATCGCCCCAACCAATTGTTCGGTGACGGATACGTTAACCGCCAGTGCCGGCAGCCGTTGTAACGTGCCAGTGGCGAACAGCGTTACGACGACCTGTCCGATTGCGACGACTCCGGTTATTTTAGTAACCGCAGTTTGTTCGTCCATTCCGCTCTCGCCCGGCGGGACCGCTACTTATAGCGGCACCGTCAGCAATGCCGGAAACGTGACCCTCACGAACGTCACCGTCATCAGTGATCGTCCTTCGTCGAATACAACCGTCTTCTCATTGGCGACGCTTGCGGTCGGAGCGTCCGCTAACTTCACCGGCAGTTATACCGTTCCGGGGGGGATTTCCTGTTCGGTTACGGCAAACCTCACTGCCGGCGGCAAGAATGCCTGCAACGGCACTGGAGTCACTAATTCCACTTCCGCAACCTGTGCGGTTACCACGGCCCCCGGCATCGCGGTTACCTTGAATTGCCCCACAACGCCGGTCAATGGCGGGTCCAATGTGACCTATACCGGTTCCGTCCGAAACTCCGGTAATGTAACTTTGAACAACGTGGTTGTCCGGGATGACGATGCGGTGCCCAGTCCGGTGGTGTTAACCATTGCCACCCTCGCTCCGGGAGTCTCCTCCAATTTCACCGCGAGTTTCACCACGCCGGTTGCTGCCTGCTCAGTCAGCAGCACTGTAAGCGCGAGCGGCAGTGATGCCTGCACTTCCGTGGTAGTTACCAATAGTGCTTCGGCGACTTGTCCTTACACCACTACCGGAACCATTGTCGTTACCCAGAATTGTCCCAGTATCCCCACCGCTCCCGGAGGCACGCTGACTTACAGCGGCACCGTCAGTAACGCGGGCAGCGTTACGTTGACCAACGTCCTGGTAACCAACAGCCGCACTGGAACCACCCCGGTCTTCACGGCCCCCACATTGGCTGCCGGAGCAACGGTTAATTTTACGGGAAGTTACGTCGTGCCCACGAACAGCGGTTGCTCTGTTACATCTGTTGCTACTGCCACAGGCGTGAACGCTTGCAATGGCGCCGTGGCTACCAGTTCGTTCTCTTCCACCTGCCCCATCTCCGGCTCTCCCATTATTGCTGTGACCTTGAACTGTCCCACGACCCCCGTCGCTACGGGCGCGTCGATTACTTATACGGGAACGGTCAAAAATCCGGGCAATGTCACTTTGAACAATATCGTTGTTGTGAATAATCAGGCTTCACCGAGCACGGTTTTCACACTGGCTAGTCTCGCTCCCGGAGCCACCGCAAATTTCAGCGCAACTTTCGTTACCCCGACCAATACCTGTTCCGTCACGAGCACCGTTACGGCCAGCGCGACGAACAGTTGCGCCGCCGGTAGTGTCAGCGACACCGCTTCGGCCACGTGCCAGCTCACCACCAGTCCGAGCCTCATCGTTCGCCAAAGTTGTCCGACCATCGCGCCGAGCGCCGGTGGCCTCCTGACTTACAGCGGCAGCGTCAACAACTCGGGTAACATCACTTTGACCAACGTCGTCGTAGTCAATGATCGCAGTGGACCCAGCCCGGTCTTCACCGTCGCTACGCTGGCGCCGGGCGCCACCACTAATTTCACGGGTAGTTATATCGCGCCGAGTAGCGGCTGCTCGGTCACGGCAACGCTTACTGCCACTGCCAACAACACGTGCAATGGCAACGCGGTCACCAATGTTAATTCAACCACCTGCCCGATTGCGACGACTCCGGTCATTGCGGTCAGCCTGGCTTGTCCGGTTGCGCCAGCTTCGCCGGGAGGTCCGGTCACCTACACGGGCACCGTAAGCAATCCGGGCGATGTTACCTTGAATAACGTAACCGTTGCGAGCAGCCAGCCTTCTCCCACAACGGTTCTTACCCTGGCCAGTCTTGCGCCTGGGGCATCGACTAACTTCACCGCCACTTTCACTGCGCCGTTAAGTGGTTGTTCCGTCAGCGCCGCAGTTGTTGCAAGAGGCACCTCGGCCTGCACCTCGCTGGTGGTTTCAAACACCGCCTCCGCCACCTGCCCGCTCGGAACCGCTCCAGGCATCGTTGTCCGGCAGAACTGTCCGGCGAGCGTGACTAGTCCCGGCGGCGTTCTCTCCTACAGCGGCAGTGTCAGTAACTCCGGTAACATTTCCTTGACCAATATCGTTGTGACCAATGATCGGACAGGGGCTACCCCCGTCTTCACCGTGGCGTCTCTTGCGCCGCACGCCATCGCCAACTTCACCGGGAGTTATACCGCCCCCGCTGGAGTATGTTCGGTCACCTCCACGACCACGGCTACGGGACGGGACGCTTGCAGCGGAATCACTGTCGCCGACTCGACTTCGTCAACCTGCCCGGTGGCTGGTACTCCCGGCATCACCGTGAGCCAGACTTGTCCGCCGGGAGCGACGGCCCCTGGTGGAACCCTGACTTACAGTGGTACTGTTAGTAATTCCGGTAACGTGGTTTTGACCAACGTCGTTGTGGTGAGTGATCGGCCCAACACCAATACCGTGGTCTTCAGCGTGGCTTCACTGGCTCCAGGCGCTTCGGCGAACTTTACTGGCAGTTACACGGCACATACCAATTGTTGCACCGATACAAGCACGGTTAAAGCGACTGGCGCCAATCCATGCAACGGAGTCGTCGTTGCCGCCGCCGCGACCCGCACTTGCCCGATACTTAGTTCGCCCGGCATAGTCGTAACCAGAGTGTGCTCCACGAATACGACCGGTCCCGGACAAGTGTTGCAATTTAGCGGCACGGTTAGAAACACCGGCGACATCTCGCTAACTAATGTGACCGTCGTCCATAGCACACCGACCAACAACACTCGCGTGCTCGGTCCCATCACTTTGGCGCCGGGTCAAACGGTCAGTTACACCGGCTCCAATACCGTGCCGGTTGATTTCTGCGGAACCGACACTGTCACCGCCCGCGGCGTGAGCATCTGCGATGTCGCGGTAACCAACAGTACCACGACGACTTGCCCAATCACTTATACTCCGTCGATTAAGGTCACCAAGAATTGCCCGGCGACGCCACCTCCGCTCGGCGGCGTCTTCACCTACACCGGCACAGTTAAAAATACGGGAAATGGCACTCTGGTAAATGTGTTTGTCGTGAGCAGTGTTCCTAACCCCAACACACCTATCCTCGGTCCCATCACTCTGGCTCCAGGAGCCTCCAGCAACTTTACCGCTACCTTTACGGCTCCGTCGGATTGTTGCGACGTGCCGAGTACAGTGGCTGCGCGGGGCGATGACCGTTGCTCCGGCGTCACGGTCACGGACGAAGTGTCCGACGTTTGCCCGTTGAAGACCAATCCCCGCATCACCGTTACCAAGAATTGTCCGACTGGCACTATCGCCGTGGGCCAGGCATTTAATTACAGCGGCACCGTCAGCAACTCTGGCGATGGGGTTCTCACCAATGTGTTTGTCGTCAGCAGTCTGCCCGCTGCCAATACGCCGGTGCTCGGACCAATTGAACTCGCGCCCGGTGAGTCACAGCAATTCACCGGAAGCTATATCGTCACTGCGGGAGTCAATCCCGCAGCAGGCACCGTCACGGCTCGCGGTTTAAGTGTATGCCACTCCGTCAGCGTAGCCGCATCGGCCAGTTGCTCCGGCACGATCAATCCGCCGCCGCCGACGACGAATGCAGTTCGCTTCGCCAAAGGAACCTATAATGGCTTGTTCGCAGTCACGGACGACGTGCAAAACGACCGCTCTGGTTTCTTCAGCTTGATTCTCGCCACGAACGGCGGCTATACCGCAACTTTGAAATCAACCGGCAAGAACTATCCCACCAGCGGCAAGCTTTCCTCCGAAGGCAAAGCAACTAATACCGTGCCTCGAACTGGCACCAATGCCGTCACCGTATTCTGGATGCTTGACCCGACTGACTCAGACCGCATTACCGGAGTAGTAAGTAATGCTACCTGGACCGCGCCATTACTCGGTGACCGCGCTGTCTTTAACGCGACCAACCCCGCGCCTCAAGCCGGACGTTATACGTTGATTATCCCGGGTATACCCGGTGCCACTACCTCTCCGGAAGGGGACGGATATGGCACGGTGGTGGTTAATTCAAGCGGCGTGGTCACCTTCAGCGGAACACTGGCTGATGGGACGGCCGCTCCGCAGACCACGAGTATCTCGAAGAATGGCGATTGGCCGCTCTACTCGTCGCTCTACAGTGGTCGGGGATCATTGCTCGGTTGGATGTCCTTCGACACGACTCACACTAACAGCGACGTCGCGGGTATGCTCAATTGGATTCGCCCGCGTATGGCAACGTTACTCTACCCTGCCGGCTTCAACGTAGGTAGTGACTCGATAGGCTCGCGCTACGTAGCGCCGGTCGGCACGAACAAGGTGCTCCGTATTACCAACGGTGTAGTTACTGTGACCGGGGGAAATCTGCCTCACGCATTTGCGAACCCCGTGACAATGGGTCCGAGCAGTCACATCACGAATAACAGCACGAACACAGTGACCATGAGCTTTACGCTCTCCTCTGGACTGTTCACCGGAACGTTCAAGGAAAAGGGCACACTCAAAACAAGCACCTTCAAAGGCGCAGTCCTGCAAAAAGCCAACGATGCTTCCGGTTACTTCCTGGGCACCAACCAAAGCGGACGGGTCGTCCTTGAACCGGCTACCTTCCCTGGAGGCGGAGAGCAATAATTGGCCGGCCGCACCGGAAACGAACTACCGACCGAGGGATAGTGGAGTTGCTCCATCCCTCGGTTGTTTTTTTCCCCACGAAGAAAGAATTCTGACCGTCGCGCGGGCTTTCAGCCTGCAGGTTACGAAGCTTCCAGCTTCGTCGAAGAAGGAGAGTCAGATCGGCGAGGCTGTTTCAATGGCTGGCAATGTAAGAAAGCTAATGAACCCAGACAATTTCCTAACCCAGTATCTCCCTTACCACCCGCGCTTCGTTAGTAGGACCAATCAGACGTTGGTTTGATGGCGAACATTTTGCCTTCGCGTTCCTTGATCGCCTCGTCGCGGATATCCAATCGCAGTTTTGCTTTTCGCGCGGCCTCATCCGGCCCGTGGCAGTGAAAACATTTTGTGGAAATGATGGGAAGAATCTGCGAACGAAAATCGACCAAATTTTTTTGTGGAGAACCGTGCCTCGCCACGGGCATCGATAAAAAAAGACGCCCAACAGCAGAGTCGCGGTCGCCTGTAAAAATTTGGAAGCGGAACAAATTATCGCGCGATCCGCCTATACGATTGAGCAACGCCGGGCGCACTAAATTTTCAGAGAGCTAATCATCGACCGGGCGCATCTTGAGGGCGTGTTGCCCAAATGAAAAGGAGCGCGGACGTTCTCGTCCGCGAGCTTCAAAACGGACAAAACCCTTGTGCTTTCGTCTCTCACGATTCACGCGGACGAAGAACGTCCGCGCTCCTACTGATTTGGGCAACACGCCCTTGACACCACCACCAATCCGATCAAGAGGCCGTGGGGCAGGCTGCCAGCCTGTCTGAGCGGGCATCTTGCCCGCGAATCCTGCGGCTGGAAGCCCAGATGGCAGACAGGATGTGTGCCCCACTCCTTGGTGGGCGCGCGCGTTGGAAATTTTTTTAGCGCCCAATCGCAGTGAAATTTCCATTCTGAAATTGGATGCGTCGCGTTAACAGAGATTCGAGTCGTGCTAAACTTAGCCCGAAAGCGCAGAACGACTTGGAAAATATCTCCAACCAGATTCGCGCGGATAACCTCGAAGCTGCCCAACGCGTCCGTCAAGTGATCCTCGATAGCGCCGATTTGCTCGCTCAACATCCTGAATTGGGAATCGCATTCGCAACGCTGCTCCTCGTCATGCGAAAATCCGTTGGATCGTCGTGCCGCAATTTCGCAATTGCTTGATTTTTTATCAGCCGTTTCAAGCGACAATCATGGTGGTGCGGATTCTTCACGCCGCTCAGGATTGGAGACGCTTTTTCTCTGTGTCAGAAGACTCAACGGACTCGCAGTCTTGACCGGCAGTTTTCCCGGAAAAATTTTGCCAAACCCGGCTTTCGCCCGTATAAACACGCGAACTTTATGTCCGCGCAAAAAGCTGTGAGCAAAACCAAAACTTCCCCAGAGCAAAAACCAGCTTCAGCAAACCGCCCTTTTAAAAAACTGCTCGCCGCCAATCGCAGTGAAATTTCCATCCGCATTTTTCGCGCGGCCACCGAACTCGGTCTGCGCACCGTCGCCATTTACGCGCAGGAAGATCGACTCTCCATTCACCGTTTCAAAGCCGATGAAGCCTATCTCGTTGGCCAGGGCAAAGGGCCGGTCGGCGCGTATCTCGACATCGACGGAATTGTCTCGCTCGCCAAAGAAAAAGAAATCGACCTCATTCATCCCGGCTACGGTTTTCTCGCGGAAAATGCGCAGTTCGCTCGTGCTTGCGAAAAGGCAGGAATCGTTTTCGTCGGCCCGCGTCCTGAACTGCTCGAATTGATGGGCGACAAAACGGCCGCGCGCGGTCTCGCGAAAAAAATCGGCGTGCCGACTTTGTCGGGGACGGAAGAGCCGATTGAAAATCGCGACACCGCCCTGAAAATCGGGAAGGAAATTGGTTTCCCACTCATCATCAAAGCCGCTTTCGGTGGCGGCGGACGCGGGATGCGCGTCGTTCACAAAGCGGGCGATTTGCAAAATCTCCTCGACGAAGCGCGCAGTGAAGCCGAACGCGCTTTCGGAAATTCCGCCGTGTTTTTGGAAAAATATATTCCGCGCGCCAAACACATCGAAGTGCAAATCCTCGGCGACAAACACGGAAATGTTTTGCATCTGCACGAACGCGATTGCTCCGTGCAGCGCCGCCACCAAAAAGTGATCGAGATCGCTCCGTCCATTGCTCTCGACGAAAAAGTGCGCGGTGAACTTTGCGACGCGGCGGTGCGCATGGCGAAGGAAGTTCGTTACGACAACGCGGGCACGATTGAATTTCTCTACAACCTCGACTCGAAGGAATGGTTTTTCATCGAGATGAATCCACGCATCCAGGTCGAGCACACCGTGACCGAAGTCATCACGGGAATCGATTTGGTGCGGGCGCAAATCTTGATCGCGCAAGGATTCGCTTTGCACGGGCCGGAAATTAATTTGCCGCCTCAGGAAAAAATTCCACGCAACGGTTGCGCCGTGCAATGCCGCGTCACCACGGAAGATCCGGAAAATAAATTCACGCCCGATTACGGAAAAATTTTGACCTATCGATCAGCGGGCGGCTTTGGTGTTCGTTTGGACGGCGGCATGGGTTACGCCGGTTCTGTCATCACGCCGTTTTACGATTCATTGCTCGTGAAAATTACGGCGAGCGGCCAGGATTTTCACATGGCGCTGCAACGCATGGATCGCGTCTTGCGGGAATTCAGAATTCGCGGAGTCAAGACGAACATCCCCTTTCTTGAGAATGTCATTCACAACAAAGTTTTTCGCGATGGATTTGCGACCACTACACTCATCGACACCACGCCGGAGTTGTTCAAGTTCAAGCCGCGCCGCGACCGCGCGACCAAGCTTCTGAATTTTTTAGGCGACGTCATCATCAACGGCAATCCGCAAGCCAAAGGTTACCTCCCGCAAAAGGCGCTGACGCCAGCGACTCCTCCTACTTACGACCACAAACAAATTCCAACGAAGGGCACGCGCCAACTCCTTATTGAACTTGGCCCGAAAAAATTTGCCGAATGGACGCTGAAACAAAAACGTTTGCTCATCACCGACACTACGTTTCGTGACGCGCACCAATCGCTCCTCGCCACGCGCGTTCGTTCCTACGACATGCTCGCGATTGCAGGCGCAGTGGCTCGCCGCACGCCGGAACTTTTCAGTTTGGAAATGTGGGGCGGCGCGACCTTCGATACCGCGATGCGTTTTCTCCACGAAGACCCGTGGAAAAGGCTCCGCCAACTTCGCGAACGCATTCCCAACATCTGTTTCCAAATGCTTTTTCGTGGCTCGAATGCGGTGGGCTATTCCAATTATCCCGACAATGTCGTCGCCGGTTTTGTAAAGCATTCCGCGGAAGCGGGCATCGATATTTTTCGGATTTTCGATTCGCTCAATTACACGCCGAATTTGAAAGTCGCGATGGAGGCGGTGCAGAAAACGCGGGCGATTTGCGAACCGGCCATTTGTTACACCGGCGATATTCTCGACCCGAAGCGCACAAAATATTCTCTGAAATATTATGTGAACCTCGCGAAGGAACTCGAACGGATGGGCGCGCATTTTCTCGCGATCAAAGACATGGCCGGATTGTGCCGGCCGTACGCCGCCTTTCAATTGGTCAAAGCGTTGAAAGAAGAAATCGGAATTCCCATTCACTTTCACACGCACGATTCAAGCGGGATCAACGCCTCCGCAATTTTGCGCGCCAGCGACGCGAATGTGGATGTGGTGGATTTGGCGATTGCGTCAATGAGTGGTTCAACGAGCCAGCCGAATTTGAATTCGCTCGTGGCCGCGCTGAAAAATACTCCGCGCGACACCGAATTGAATTTGGAAACGCTCGATGAATTTTCCGATTACTGGGAGCACGTTCAGCAATTTTACAAACCGTTCGACACCGCCCCGCGCAGTGGCAGCGCGGAAGTTTATCTGCACGAAATGCCGGGCGGCCAATACACGAATCTCAAGGAGCAAGCGGCGAGCATGGGTCTGGGAAATCGCTGGCCGGAAATAGCGCGCACTTACGCCGAGGTAAACCAACTTTTCGGCGACATTGTCAAAGTCACGCCGAGCAGCAAAGTCGTCGGAGACATGGCGATGTTTTTGATCACGCGCGGCATCAAGCCGGCGGATGTTTTGAATTTGGAACCGGGCGCCACGCCATTTCCCGAGTCCGTCATCGACATGCTCATGGGCAATCTCGGACAACCTCTTGGCGGCTGGCCGAAAAAATTGCAGCAAGTCGTTTTGGGAAATCAAAAGCCGATGACGACCAGGCCAGGCGCGAATTTGAAACCGCTGAATTTGAAAAAAGTTCGCGAAGAAATTTCCGGGAAATTGAAACGCGAAGCGACCGCAGACGATCTTTACAGCCATTTGATGTATCCCGACGTTTTTGCTGAGTTCACAAAATTCAATCGCGATTTCAGCGATGTGGGCGTGTTGCCGACTCCCGCCTTTTTTTATGGACTGAAACCGGGCGAGGAAGTTTCCGTGGACATCGAAGAAGGCAAAACGCTTTTTATTCGTCTCATCAACATCGGACAAGTGGACAAGGACGGGCGCAGAATTGTCACCTTTGAATTAAACGGCATGTCGCGCGAAACGGCAATTCAAGATCGTTCTGTCCAGCCAAAAACCAAGCCGCGTCTCAAAGCCGATCCCGCCGACCCATTGCAAATCGGCGCGCCGATTCCCGGTTTGATTACAACAGTCAACGCCACCGTTGGAGCGAAAGTGGCGAAAGGCGACAAGCTGCTCACGATGGAAGCGATGAAAATGCAGACGACAATTTACGCGTCAGCGGACGGGACGGTGGACAAAATTTTCGCGCAAGTCGGCGACACGGTGGAGAGCAAGGATTTGATCGTGAAGTTGAAGGGATAAGAATCAAAGCGCCGATTCCGAACGTGTGTCATATACCAGTTACACCCACTTAAAATCGCAAGTCGTTTACCGGAGATACAATCCCACGCCTCTAGTCGTTCTTCTCTTTTGGCTGAACATTGCGAACCAACTGGGACAATTGAACTCCCAACGCGTCGGCGACTTTCACGAGCGTGTCCAAAGAAATATTTTTTTTCCCGTGTTCCAGATTGCTAATATGAACGGGATGAAGGTCCGCCATTTCTGCGAGTTTTTCCTGACTCCAATCCGCTTTGAGCCGATACTTGCGAATCGTTTTGGCGACGGCAAGTCGATGTTGTGGAATTTCTGACACGGGCGATTACAGAAACAAGCAGCAAAAAAACCGGCCATAACCCGCAGGCTAAGTTTTGTGCTTGCTTCACTTACGCAGACCGCGGAGAGTGGCCGCGCAACCGTGAAAATTGCCGAGCGAGGATTCGTATGGATTTCCAAAAAAAACTTAAATATGAAACGTAACCAACTCATTCTTCTCTTCTCAATCGCCGCCTCGCCGCTTCTCGCGCAACCCGTGCTCAAACAGCCTCGCGTCTTCGACGATTTATCCATTCAACTGCATTGGCAGAGTGAAACCGGCGCGGTGTATGAGGTTCAGTCTGTGGGAAATCTTTCGGCAGTAGATCAGGATGGCAATTTGGCGTTTATCCCGAGGGAACAACGCATTGTTTCGCAAGGCACAAATACGACGTGGCTCGATTATGGTGACCCGACTGCGTTAAACCGAATCCTTCACCCCGCTGACAGGCCTCATCGTTTTTATCGAGTGCGGCAAGTCGCGCAATCCACGAACGCGCCTGTTTCGATTTCCATCGTTGCGCCAACGAACAATGCGACAGTCAGCAGCAATTTGATCGTCGAAGTAACCGTTAACACAACCAATCAGGTAGGTTGGATTCGCCTCTATGTTGACGGACAACGAGTCGATGAAGAAACGGACGTTGATTCTTTCCAGTTCTCCATAAATACATGCGAATGGATTAATGGAGATCATGTAATCCATGCCACCGTTGAACTTGCTACGTCCGGGGAAACGACGGGCGGCGCAGGTGACGACACCAGCGGCAATCTCGATGTCGGATGTTCTGCGCCAATCACGCTTCATTTCGATAATTTGATTCAAGACTTCACTATTGTGAATCCATTCTTTGATCCTTTTGATCCTTCTTTTCCAGAAGAGCAAATCGTTTACGCAAACCTTGTTCTTAATTGCGATTGGAGCGTTGAAATCGTGGACGAGAATGAGAATACGGTAAAAATGATAACGGGCACGGGAACGGAAATCTATGGGGAATGGGACGGCTCCGACGGCTTTAACAATTTTTATCCGCCGGGATATTATGATTACATTTTGACCGCAGCGGTTATTGGAGGGGGCCAATCCAGCGAAGGCGAAGACACGAATTCACCGCCGAGTGACCCGCCACCGGCTCCGGGGTCATTGCAGAGCACTGAGTCAGGTTCCGCCATCGAAGGAGCAAAATCATTTGTAGAAAAACCAATTAAAAATGGCTATTTCTCGATTCCATTGCCAATAGATTCTGCTGCTTCTTCGGCTCTTGCTCATCGTGCGAAGCGGGTTCCGTGGTTTGTGGCACGCAAGGCCGCATTAAAAGCTAATGAAGCTGCACGGGGTAGCCAACTAATGGAGCCGGAGTTGCCACCGCTGCCGCCGGGCATGATCGCTCAACTAAGCGCTAATCCTTCTTTTCAGAAAACTCCAGCCGTTGCGAAAAGTTCAATCGAACCCACCACGTTATCATCAGAAAATCTCGATGCGTTTCAACCTGCGGTTGCAGGAAGCCAAACTAATCAAACCACCCGAGATCCTCACCGAGAGCCCGGCCGCACCCAAATGTCGTTTGTCGGCGTGACTGGCGCAGGTTCGCAGGGGCATCATCCTAAAACGGCGTGGGCGTATGGGCCGCTACAGAACGCAACGGCCGTTGCAAAAGGGTTCATAGATAAAATGGCGCAGGGGGCGAAATCCACGAAATTTCCTTCTTGGAGGAATAATTTTCATCTGATTGATGATGCACTCACCAAAACCAATCTTGTGGGCGCGGGCAAGACTCCTCAGGGAATTAATTCGCTTAACAGCAAATTTAATTCGGGCTGTAACATCGGCATTTTAGCCGGACACACCGTTGAATATAATCCACCCGGCTGGCCCTCAGGGACGTTTGGTTCGCTGGCAAGCTATCCTTTGTACAACAGCAGCCAGAACACCAATGGTTACACATGGGTTCCCGATGCGGAAATGAGATTCGGAAGCCAATTTCTTAAGTGGATGGGCTACTACGGGTGCAATGCTTTGACGCAAACCCGTTGGGCGGGGGGTGTGAAGGAACGGGGCTTTTGGCCGATGAGCGCTTCCTTGAATGTGTATCTTGCCACTGGATCGACCATCTACATTTACCCAACAATGGGCAGGCTTTGGGCGCAAGGTCTACAAGGAGAATTAAACGGCACACCTATGACCGTCATCAACGCCTGGGTGGAAGCCGGGCGACGCGCGCACGCGGCTGAAAATGAGAGCCGCCGAAAAAGGGGAAAACCTCTGATCGATCATACGGTCATAATGAGCTATCTATATTGGGACGCTCGCCAAGAAAGCGGAGCTTACACCTTAACCGACAGATTCCAGCCCTTCTCAGCCAATTTCAGTTTGGCCGGTCGCTCAGTTGAAAATCTTCACTTCGACAAGACAACCGTTTACACGCCGCAATGATGACGCGATGGAGTTGCAGCCTTTTGGTGGTATGGCTGTCGGTTGGGCAAGCGTTGGCTTCGGATTACGAGCAGGCCTCTCGCAAAGCATTAAGAAGTTTAGGCGAGCCGGTGCGGTTTTGCCCCAAAGTCGTTTCCACGAAAGAACTGCTGAGATGCAAAATTCCTGACCAGATCGCAGTGCAGAGCGTCGTCCCGCGTCAGTTATCGCCAGCAACCATCGCTACTCTTTTGAGAATGGGAGGGCTTGATTCACAAAAGACTTTCAAAGGAAATAACCGAGGAGTGTTCGGAACTCCGGGAGTTAAATACTATGGAAGTTTGGAACAGACACACACGCTGACGATTATCCCCGCCCAAGGATGGATTCGATACGGTGTCTTGGCGCAATCACTAATGTTACCGGAGCAGCACCGGGAGAAGAAGAAACCGTGCGACGCGGATTGGAAATGGCGCAGCTTCTTGGACTGAATAAAGATGTGGATTTGATGAAACATCCTACCGCGGAGAGGTTGGATTACGTCTTTGAAAAAACAGAACGCGACTCATACAACAAACCGACGCGCGTCGTTTCCCGGCATGTATTTTTCCGGCGCGCGATTGATGGGTATCGAGTTGTGACTGGGCATTACTACGGCGGCTTGCGAGTCGGGTTTGGAATCAACGGGAAACTCCATCAGGTTGAGTTGACGGCTCGTGCAACCAAACCACTTTCAAACATCCGAGTCGCATCGCTGGCAGAGCAAATAAAAATGTTCGCTGATTGCAAAGAGATATTTGCTCTCAGGGAGTCTGATTTTTGGGAAATCGTCAAGGCCGACAAGTCCGCTATTCTTGAATTGGAAAATGTTGAAGTGATTTATTTCGAGGACGCCCCCGAAAAATTTCAAAAAGTCATCCCGCCACTGCTGCGGTGGCAAGGTAATTTGAAGTGGCAGGAAAAAGTCGAAACAATCGTATTTTTTACTGGGATAAAGGAACGTTGATTGACCGTCCGAGCGCGCATTGCAGACCCGCCAACTTGAAAAAAGTTCGCGAAGAAATTTCCGGCAAATTGAAACGCGAGGCGACCGAGGATGATCTTTACAGCCATTTGATGTATCCCGAAGTTTTTGCTGAGTTTACAAAATTCAACCGCGATTTCGGCAACGTCGGCGGACGGAACAGTGGATAAAATCTTCGCGCAAGTCGGGGATACGGTGGAGAGCAAGGATTTGATCGCGAAGTTGAAGGCATGATTTGAATGTCCAATCCATCGCGACAATCCCAATGATTAAGAATTTTCTTTGATCCAGTTTCTGACTTCATTGTGATTGCCGCACATAGCCAGACGAATGATGTTTGGTTTGATCAATGCGAAAACGACGCGCACGTCGCGGGAGATTCTAAACTCAAAAAAATGTTGAGACAAACGCCGGACCCCAAGGCCGGCATGTTGGTGCGGTTTGCCGAAATCTTCTTTGAGTTGCTCCAGCCGTTCGGAGATGGCTTGAAGTTCGGCGTTCGTGCGGTGTTTCGCCCAGCGTTTCCAAGTAGTGCCCGGTTCAACCGCGAAGGCCATTGGCGGTTCCGTCCCAGAGGTTGGATTTTTCATTCTGGAGTTGTTTCAACATTTTTTTATCGAAACGCTTTAATTCTTGTTCGGTCACGCCGTATTCCATCATGGCGTAATCCTCGCTGTAAACTTCCACGGGACGAAGCGCGACAACTTTCCCTTCATAAACAATCCCGATGTCTTCGCCTTTGATGGCACGAGAAAGCCAGTTGCCAATATTCTGGCGAGCTTCGGTGGCGGTCAGCGTTTTCATAAAGACAGTTTAAAGTCGCGCTAACCAAACACAAGCGCTGAGTCCGGCACTGGGAATAAGGCGACAAACTTGGACCGTGTTCGATTAGATATGTTCTTGCCCGGAGACAATGGCGGCAAAAGCTTCGTAAACCACGTCGCGCATTTCGATGAAGGCGCAATAGCATTCCGGGCCGCGAGAGCTTTCCTGATAGCGTAAGATTACCCGGCGGGGCGGAAGTTTGAGGCGGTGATAACCTTCGAGTTGCCTCTGGAGCGGGGCAATCTCTCCTTGACCTTGCTCCAACCCGCGCAAGGCGTCCCGAACTTTTCGGCGGGTCTCCGGTGGAAGCGTTTTAATGTAGGCGTTAACTTGCGGAGACAAACGGATCAATCGATCCCCCATTCTTTTTCGCACTCGGCCAATGGTTTATATTTAAGCTTGCCTGCCTTATCCGCGTTGATCCATTTAATGGCTTCGGGGTTGGCGAGAATTTCCATCGTTTCGAGCAAGCCCTCAAACCGTTCTCGCGGAATGTAAAAGCCGATCACTTTGCTGTTCTTGGAAATGCCGACCACCGAATTGCTTCGAGCGATCCTGGAAAAATTGGCCTGAGCTTCCGCGATGGTGAAGGTGGATTTCATTAGCGAGGTAGGTAGCACTTCCCGTGCAGAGGGTCAATTCCGCGTCTCGCATCCAAAGCGATAAAAAGGATTTGTCCGTGAAGGTGATCGCGAGAACCCTTTTAATTTTAAACCGTATCGCCCAGGTTCTGAACCGCGTCGTCGTTTTGCAGACCCGTGATGATTCGCGACCCGCGTTTGTAGGTGAAGTAGGAATAGGCCCACGAAAACAAAACGGAAATTTTGTTGCGAAGTCCCACCAGAAAAAGCAGGTGAATAAACAGCCAGGCCAGCCACGCAAAGTATCCCGTGAATTCAAAATTTTTAATTTTCGCGACGGCCGCGGAACGGCCAATCGTCGCCATCGTTCCTTTGTCCCAATATTTGAATCGCGGACGTTCCGCGCGACCGGGATAAGTCAGTTCCTCGTGAATGATTTGCGAAACGTGCCGCGCCATTTGCATCGCAGCGGGAGAAACGCCGGGAACTTGTTTGCCGTCTTCGTCGAGCACCAGCGCCATGTCGCCAATCGCAAAAACTTCGGGATGATCCGGCAAACTTAAATCGGAATTCACTTTCACGCGGCCCGCTTTGTCGAGTTCCGCGCCCAGTTTTTTAGTCAAGGGCGAGGCCGCCACGCCCGCCGCCCAAATAATATTTTCGGCATGGATCATTTCGCCGCTGACAAACTCGACACATTTGCTCGTGATGTTTTTGACGCGCGTGTTCAGGCGAACTTCCACGCCAAGTTTCTCAAGCTGTTCCTGCGTGCTTTCGGAAAGGTGCTCTGACAAATGCGACAACACGCGCGGGCTGGCCTCGATCAAAATCACGCGCGCTTTGGTTGGATCAATGTGATCGAAGTCTCGCGCCAAAACGTAACGGCGCAATTCCGCAAAAGCGCCCGCCAACTCCACGCCGGTCGGCCCGCCGCCCACGATGACCATGGTCAAAAGTTGTTCGCGTTTCGCAGGATCCGTTTCCGTTTCGGCTTTTTCAAATGCGAATAAAATTTCGCGGCGAATCCGCAAGGCGTCGTCGAGTGTCTTTAATCCCGGAGCAAATGGTTCCCATTCTGGATGACCAAAATATCCGGTCATGCTGCCGAGCGCTAAAACTAGATAATCATAATGAAGATTTTTCTTTTCGAGAGTGACGCGCCTTTCTTTCAAGTCGAGATCGACCACGTTTTCCATCAACACGACGAGGTTATCTTTCTCCGCGAGGATCGAACGAATCGGTTGCGCGATGTCTGGCGCGGACAAACCAGCGGAGGCGACCTGATAGAGCAATGGTTGAAACAAATGATGATTTTGGCGGTCAATCAAAGTCACGCGAGCCGAGGCATGGTGAAAATCCTGGCAAAAAGTCAAACCGCCGAAACCCGCTCCGAGAACCACGATGTGTTTGGTCTCCACCGAGAAAGTGTTTCGCGCCAGGATGGAAATTGCAAACGGCAAACGTTGTGGGATTTACTTCTCAAGTGAAACTGCGATTCGGTTTTCTGGGCTTGGGCGCGATGGGGTTCAGCCACGTGAATTCGTTCGCAAAACTTTGCGGCGAACAAATCGAGATTGCCGCCATCTGTTCTTCCAACGACGCGAACATCAAAAAAGCTCTCGAACTTTCATCAAAAGTAAAAGTTTTCAAAAACGAATCTGAACTCATCGCTTCACCGCTCGATGCCGTCATCGTTTCCACTCCTAATTTTACGCACGTCCCGCTCGCGCTCGAAATTTTACGCGAAGGAAAGCATCTGTTTCTCGAAAAGCCGTGTGGCATCACGCGGGAGGAATGTCAGAAACTTCTGACCGCTTCGGAAAAATCGGATCGCGTTATAATGATCGGCCACGAACTGCGTTACTCGCCGTTTTTCCAGAAAATAAAATCGCTCGTCGATGCGGGAGAAATCGGTGCGCCCCGCATGGTTTGGTGCAAAGAATTTCGCGGGCCGTTTCAAAAAAAATCTCGGGATTGGATTCAGGATGAACGCCGCTCCGGCGGCGCGCTCGTCGATAAAAATTGTCATCACTTCGATTTGATGAACTGGTGGGTCAGCTCAAAACCAAAACGTGTCGCGGCGTTCGGCGGGAACGCGGTCAATCGCGTGATCGAAGGGCCGCATCAAGTCCACGATCACGTCACGATGAGTTTTGAATACGAAAATGGCGTTCTCGGAACGCATCAACTCTGCATGTTCGCGCTTGATTTTCCCCACGAAGATTTGGAGATGGGAATCATCGGCGACGGCGGCATCTTGCAAACGCGCATTTCGCAAATCGAAATTCTGCAATGGAAACGCGGAACAAATCAGAAAGAACCGATCATCCGCAAAGTCGCCGCGAATTTCGGCGAAGGCTGGGGAAATCATCTGGGCTTCGATGAAATCCACCTCGAATTTGTGAAATGCATTTTGGAAAAATCTGAGCCGCTAACCAGCGTGAAAAATTGTGTGGATGCAACCTTACTGGCGATTGCGGGTGAGGAAGCCATTAGAAAAGGAGAAATAGTTAAGTTATGATGCGGCGCTTGAAGACAGGTGTCCGCAAAGGCACAATGGATTTATGACAACGGCCACAGAACATTGTTACATCGGCAGGAACGAAAAAATCGCGGGCGGGGAACCAATCATCAAAGGCACGCGGGTGACAGTGCGCGCGATTGTAGAAATTTGGCGTATGGGAAAAAGCCCGGAAGAAATTCTACAGTCGGTGCCACACCTTTCCATGGCACAAATTTTTGATGCCCTCAGTTATTACAGCGATCATCAGGAAGAAATCCATAATTACATTGAACGCAATCGCATTCCGGATGAATGGATTGACCCCCGAGTCAAACACCTGTGACGGGACCTGCTATTGAGTTGCATTTGGATGAAGACGTTGATCCGTTGATTGGAAAACTTGTTCAAGCTCGCGGCTTCTACTCTTTCACAACGACACAGATGGCGGGGATGAATGAAGCGGAAGATGCCCAACAGTTAAGCTATGCAGCCGAGGCTGGGAAAACAATTTTGACGCATAACCGCCGAGATTTTGAGGCCTTGGCCCGAGAATATTTTGAACTCGGCAAAACGCATTTTGGGATCGTTATTGCTGTGCGCCGTCCGCCGGCACAGATCGCGCGGCGTGTGCTGGGGATTCTCAACACCACGTCTCGCGAGGAAATGAAAAACCAATTGATCTATATCTGAAAACTTATCCCTTCATCTGAACAATGAACTTCGTGGGTGCCACCATCTCGACTATGACGAAACCCACCCGAAACTGTGAAATGCATTTTGGCAAAACGAGAGTCGCTCACGTCCGTAAAAAATTGTGTGGACGCAACTTTACTGGCGATTGCGGGTGAGGAGGCGATGAAATGCGGAAAGATTGTAAAGTTTTGAAAAGGATGTTTTGGAAACGGTGAGAGAATCAATAATGCGCCGCGCTTGAAGAAAGGTTTTAATCCAGGCAGAATAAACTCATGAGCACTGTTCTGGAAGCTGTGGCGAAATTGGAAAATCTTTCCGTGGAAAGAGCCAACAAGGTCGTTTCTTTAATCGATGATCTAGCGGAATTGGAGACGCTCGAAAACGACGCGGATCTCAAAGCCGCGCGCGCCACCCTCGCCCATCCCGGTGAATGCATCACCGTTGACGAACTGGAACAACGTCTCGGAATGTGAATTACACGGTTCGCATCGCCGCTACACCCACGAAATTTCTGGAGAAATTGCGGGATCAATCTTTGCGACAACGTTTGACGCAGGCGTTTCGCAGCTTGGGGGAAAATCCGCGACCCTCCGGCTGCGTGAAACTATCTGGCGAGGAAAATGTTTATCGAGTTCGCGTCGGTGACTACCGCATTATTTACCAAATCCGGGACGAACAATTGGTTGTTCTGGTGGTTGCGGTCGGGCATCGCCGGGAGATTTATCGCTGAAACAAGTTTCACCACATCGCCCAGCAGCCATCGTTGTCCCACTTTTGTGAACCACGATAGGTTTGCATCTTTTGAATGTTCTTCCAGGAAACCGAGCCGTCGAGCAGCCCAATGTTCCCACCCGTCGAACCGATAGCGGCGGCAGACGGAGCAGGGCCGCTTGGGCTGGCGTCGTCCACTTCCTGGAGCACCGGGCCGCTCTTGGCATGCGCGGTAAAACTCTTTCCATAGAGTGGCGACCAGTCATTCATGTCGGTCACCAAAACCAGCGTACCCGAATCAGTCAGGCGTTGTGGCGAAACCCATGTGGCGTCGAAACCGGGCATCGGTTTCCACGGTGTTTTCGAGTGACCGCCGTGATAGTTGTAACCAATGACGTAGCCGTATTGGCGCTCTTCAAACGGACGCTCGGTTTGTTTCTTCACGAAATAATCCGCGAAGCTTGGACAATGAACCATACGCTCATGGCCCAGGTATTGCACAAACGCGTTGCTGGTCGCGCCACTAATTACGGGCAGATGATCGTCATCCTCGGGCATCGGTTTGTTGGGCGCGCCACTGGGCAGACGCTGCAAATTGTCGTCGCCATAAAGATGCGCGGCCAAAAGAAGTTGGCGCTCGGAACTCTTACAACTGGTGCGTCGCGCTTTTTCTTTGCTGCCGGCGAGCGATGGCAGAAGCAGCGCCGCCAGAATGGCGATGATCGCAATCACCACTAAAAGCTCGATGAGCGTAAAGGCGACGTTCTTCGATGAGCGCGCAAATAATTTCGTCTTCATCAATTACCTCCTACTGTAGTTCGTCCAGGATAAAAAACTGTATGGGCGGTTTTGCATCGACGCCGCCCACCCGCAGCACATCGTTGCTGAGCACCAGATTGTTGGTGAGCGCCGGCCACAGTGAAGGCGAGAGCGCCAGATTGGTGGTGGATCGCACCGACAAGCCCGCCAGCCGGTTGGAGTTCACGGGAGTTCCGTTGACAGTGCGAATGGTGAGTTGAACCTTGTTGGCCGGTTCGAGTTGGGGCGAATCCAATTTGAGAGCTGGCAGCGAAAGATCAAATGCGGCGGCGTAGGCCGTGCTACGAACAAAAACTTTTCCGTCAGCTACCGCCAAAGAGTTCCAACATTTATTTCCGCCATCGTTGTAACCTGGAATTGCCAGAAAACGTGCGACCTCGGTGTAGGTATTTGTGTTCGGTTGGGCTGCCACCAATTGACCGCGTTCCGTGATGGCCAGAAGATGATTGCCCACCAGCGACACGCTGCCACGCCCGAAACCGTTCACCGCCCATTTCAAACTGCCGCTCGCCATGTCGATGCATCTCAGTTGGGCGTTCGCGCCGTCCGGCGTGAATTGCCCGAAGAGACATCCCTGATAGCAGACGGGCGTGGACCAATGGCTTTGCAGCGACGCATTGTACCAAAGTTGCGTCGGCACGAATGTCCCGTTCGGGTTGAGGATTTTTACGACGACCGAACCCATCCCGTAAAAGCCGGTAACGAAAACCATGTCTCCATCTACTGCGGGTGAGGCTGCGAGTGAAGTGGTGTAGGAAAACGGGTAATCGAATCTCCACACCAAATTTCCCGTTTGGGGATTCAAAGAGACCAGGCCGCTTTGGGTGGCAAAGATCACTTGCCGCACTCCATGAATGGTGGCGAGCACCGGCGTGGCGTGGGTCATCGCTTCGTTCTGCGAGCGCCACGCTGGTTCTCCGTCACTCGTGCGCAATGCCATCAAGGTTGAAGTCCCACAGTTGGCGTTGACGAAGATCAACCCATCCTCAATCAAGGGTGACGCTGCATTTTGCCACGCGATGACCTCCCCTCCATAGATTGCCCGTAAATCCTTTTGCCAGATCACCGCGCCGCTGGCGGCATTGAGCCGATACAATTTGATGTAGGACGACAACACATAAACCGAGTCACCATCGACGGCTGGTGTCGTGCGCGGTCCGTCGTCGGTAAAGCCCACGCCGAAGTCAGGATAATCGCCGTCGTCCACCATCGTCGCCCAGAGTTCAGTTCCGCTAGCGCTGCTTAAGGCCACACAGAATTCCTTTTCGAGATCATTGGTGGTGCGGCGAACCTGGGTGAAAGCCCTTGCTCCGCTGACTGAAAAACTGCCAAGACCGTTGGTGAATGAAACCAGCCACAACGGATTGGTTACAGAGCCGGTCCATTGTGTATTGAGATGATCGGTTGAAACGCCGTTGTGATTGGGACCGCGATACTGCGGCCAGTCTGCGCCCGCGACGGCGAGCGCGGTGAGGAAGAATATACCCGCGCTCCATCGCGAAAGGGCACAGCGTGCATTCAATGAGAGAGGAGGGCTCATGAAGATTCGACACAATCTATCCACCATTTACGAAAATCGTCAAACCAGTGGGAAGCCGGGCGGTGTCCTAATTTGGATTAATTAGGACACCGCCAATTGGAATTGAGTGTTCTATTTTTCTCCAACCAGTTTCTGTTTTGCAAACGAACATCTCGCCAAAAGGACATTCACCGTTTTCCAATTTCTAGTGGTGGCCTGGACTGAAAACTTTTTTTCAATGGCGCTGTTCGAAAGTTTGGTGTTGCCGTATCCATCTGGGCAATAGAGATAAATTTCCCGGTCGCAAACGCAGAATCGTTCGGACTTCGCGGCCAATGTCTCCAGAATTTTTTCAGCCATTTGCGGCGCGGTTTTCGAGAGGAAAGTGACGTGCAATTTGGACGGGTCAATTCCCCCATCCTTCAAAAACGGATTCTTTTTCACGACCTCACCCATCTCATTCGCTGTTTTGACCAGCACAGGAACTGAGAAACTAAAATCACTTAAAATTTTTCCTCCAATTTGTTTGGACAAGCTGGCTGCGGATTCCTGCCCCGCTCTGAAGATGACGTTGCCGCTCTGAATATAAGTTTCGACATCGCTGAATCCCAACTCCTCGAATGACGCACGAAGACGCGCCATTTTGATCGTCTTGTGCCCGCTGACATTGATGCCGCGCAGCATTGCAATATAAGTCGGCATGGAAAATCCAATTCAAATTCAGTCCACCCTCGCAACCGAAGACGCTTTCTTTGTATCCACCAAACGGACTTGTCGGATCGAATTTGTTGAACGTGTTCGCTCAGACGACGCCAGCGCTACTTTTTCAGGCGGACACGGCTTTACGGCGATGGGCAACACCATTGCGGTGTGTGCTGCGACGGTGATTCCGTGTCGTGCGCTCCAGTTTGGCAATCAACCGTGCATCGGCCAAGGCACGAGGCGAGGCGAAGACCACGGGATGCCTTGCTTCGTAATCCCAGAGTTCTTCAAGGCTCACTGGCTTTGTGCGTTTCACTGTCACGGCGTCAATGTAGTTCAGTTGTGGTTTTGGTGACAAGAGTTGGATGGCTGATTTTTTCCTGCCGTTTGGTAATGGCCGCCATCTCCGGCGCTTCGATGAGGAACAAATCTTGAACGGGAGAAACGGCCAGCAGCTTTTCGTAGAACGGAGCAGAATTCACCGTGGCCTCGCCCCAGATGCGCGAAATGTTCAACGCGTTCGCCAATTGAACCAGTCCGAATACGATGCCGCTGCCTACGCCGCTCACCCGCCAGTTTCGCGCCAGCGCGCCCGGATGCAACGCGAGGAAATCAAGCGCAAGGTGATGACACCAGGTTCGTCGGCAATAGGCGAGGTCAACCGGCAAGTCGCGGTTCGCCTGCCGAATCGTGGCAACCATAATGAAGGCGACTTCGCATTTTGGGTGGCGGTGAATTTCGCGTTGCAGCGGCAAAACTCTCGGCGGCTTCATCAGTGTGGAAATAATAACGCCACCGTTTGGCGGCAAGCCGGGTGAATTCGACGGCTTCCCGAACGACTGTGGAAGCCTCGCGCGCGAATGGCGACAGGCTGCGATGATAACGACGTAGTTCGACTTGGGTCGCAAAGTGCAGCGTCGCCATTTGCGCTGCGCCTTCCGCCTTGATTTGGAATGGGAATTCGCACACGGCTTCGTTCACAGATGACAACAAGAATTTTGCGATTTAGTCGAGTCGGCAGTAAGCGGCGAGTCCTTGCAAACCACCTTCACGGCCAAATCCACTTTCTTTGTACCCGCCGAACGGACTTGTCGGATCGAACTTGTTAAACGTGTTTGCCCAGACGACGCCGGCGCGGAGTTTGTTGACCATCTTGAAAATCTTGCTGCCTTTGTCGGTCCAGACGCCGGCGCTCAATCCGTAGGGCGTATTGTTCGCGCGCTCGAACGCTTCTTCCGGTGTGCGAAAGGTCATCACGCTCAACACCGGGCCGAAAATTTCTTCCTGCGCGATGCGATGCGACGCGGTGACACCCGTTAGAAAACTTGGCGGATACCAATAACCTTTTTCCGGCAACGCGCAGCGCGGCTGCACCAATTCAGCACCTTCATCGACGCCGCTTTGCACCAGCTCGCGGATTTTTTCGAGTTGCATCCGCGAATTGATCGCGCCGATGTCGGTGTTTTTATCGAGCGGATTTCCAACGCGCAACGTGGCGATGCGGTCGCGCAACTTGCGAATCACGGTCCGGAAAATTCCTTCCTGCACGAGCAGACGCGAACCGGCGCAGCAGACGTGGCCTTGATTAAAATAAATTCCGGAAATAATTCCTTCGACGGCTTGATCAATCGGGGCGTCTTCGAAAATAATGTTCGCCGCTTTGCCGCCGAGTTCGAGCGTGAGACGAGGAGCGCAGACAGCCTTGTCCGCGTGTTTTCCGCCGTTTTGGTTCTCGCGGACATGGCTGTCCGCGCTCCTATTCGCAATGCTTTTCGCAATCGCCTTCCCCACCTCCGTGCTGCCAGTGAACGCGATTTTGTTGATCTCAGGATGATTGACGATGGCCGCGCCGGTTTCGCCCGCGCCAGTTACGATGTTCACCACGCCTTCAGGCAATTCGGCTTCCTGAAAAATTTGCGCGAGATGCATCGCGGTGATGCTGGTGGTTTCGGCGGGCTTTAAAACAACGGTATTTCCGCACGCGAGGGCCGGAGCAATTTTCCACGCGGCCATGAGCAAGGGAAAATTCCACGGAATAATTTGTCCCGCGACGCCGAGCGGTTGCGGAGTTTTTCCGGGAAACGCGTATTTCAGTTTATCCGCCCAACCGGCGTAGTAAAAAAAGTGCGCGGCCACGAGCGGCAGATCGATGTCGCGGCTTTCCTTGATGGTTTTGCCGCCATCCATCGTTTCCATCATGGCGAGTTCGCGCGACTTTTCCTGAATGATGCGCGCGATGCGGTAAAGATATTTGCCGCGCTCGCGTCCCGACATTTTGCTCCAAACTTTTTCATAAGCGCGCCGCGCCGATTTCACAGCCACATCCACATCCGCTCCATTCGCCGCTGCGATGTCCGAAAGTTTTTGTTCGGTCGCAGGATTGATCGACTCAAAATATTTTCCAGAACTCGGCGCGGTGAATTTCCCGTTGATGAACAATTCGTAGCGCGGCTGAATTTTCACCGGCACCGTTTCCGGCGCGGGCGCGTAATCCCATTTGTCGCCAAAATTCAGACGACGATCTTTGACTGGCACGACAGGCTGTAACGAAATGGTGGCAAGCGCACGCTTGGCGGAAAGTTTGCGGGTGACGGGCTTGAGTTTAGTTTTCATTTCAATGCTTTCGTTTTCGCGAAGAATTCAGAGCCTCCTCACGTCGGCTGCTATGATATTTGAGCGGTGTTTCATGTAGAGCGAACAAGTCGGCTGTCTCCATCGACTGAACTTTCTTTTGCGACAACGCTCCAAAAAATTCGCGCAACGAAGCTGGCCACGGTTCTGGCAAAAATGGCAACGCGTCACGTCGAAGCAACTGGCGATTCCCTTCCGGCACATCGTCGCCGCCGCGAACAAAGATTGGGGTGAGACGAAGTTTTTCCAATTGCTCAATCGCGCCCGACCATGTGCCGCCTTCATTGTAGCCGGAACTTACGACCAGCCCAAAATCGGCCAGCGCATAAATGTGTTTGTTGCGTTGCATCGCATTGCCGACATTGAATCCAGCTTCAGGATCGAATGCCGAGACAAGCGTGAGCCGTCCGTCTTGAATTGCTTCACGCGCATGGCCAGATGTAGCTGACCGCAAAAGACTATCTGCGAGTACGCCTACAACTGTCCCACCGACTTCGAGCGCGGCCAACATCGCGAATTGGTCCACACCGCGCGCGCCTCCCGATACAACCTGCACGTCTTCGCGCGCCGCAGATGCCGCCGCGCGTTTGGCAAATTCTTCGCCCGCCTCGTCCACATCACGTGATCCAACAATCGCGAGTCCGCCGCGCGACAAAAGTTTTTTTTCGCCGCAACCGTAAAGCAATGGTGGAGTATTTTGTTTCAGGCGATGCAGGCGTTCCGGGTAATCAGTTTCATTGCGACTGGTGACCCATACGCCCGCGCTTTGCCACATTTCAACGGCCATACTCAACATGAAGCCGCGTCCCAACAGAGTTTCGATTTTTGCCCCATCCATCGCCGGAGAAATCTTTTTAAGCAGCGTCGCAGCGTCCGTTTCGAGCAACTGTTCCAGCGGCGCACCGAGACGTAGCAGCTGCTTTTCCAGTTCATTGAACTCGCCGATATTCAACGTCCGAACGTCCTTGTTCCGCCCGGCGCGCAACGGCGAACACAATAGCAGCGTAACCTGTGTTGCGGGTGAAAGCGGGTTGGCGTTCATGGGTTTCAAGTTTCGTCAGATTTGCTGGTTTGCGCAAGCGCGATGGGGAACACCGGCCCGCTGCCCGCCTGCCGAAGCAGCGCGGCGCAAACCGTAAACGTCCAGCCGCTATCCACCATGTCGTCCACCAACATTACCGGCTTTGTAAAACCAACGCCCGGCTTGACCGTGAACGCGCCGTCGAGATTGTGCGCCTGTTGAAAACTGTTTTGCATTTCTTTCTGTGGCGGCGAGGGTCGAGTTTTTTGCAACACGGAATGAAAGGGCAGTTTCAAATGGTTCGCCAGCCGTTCGGCAAATTCGGCAACAAGGGTTGTGCGATTCAACGACGGTACATACGTCACCCATGCTGGCTGCGGCTGCGGATTCCATTCGTGGATCATCTCTATGACAGCGGCAACCAGACGGTCATCGAAGCGGTTGGTGGTGGAATATTTTCCCGCGCGCACCAAATCGCCCCACCCCGCGTCGCCCCAAATCGCCAGCACGCGACCCGTTTCGGCACGGAGCGATTCTGAAATTTTTCCCGTGAACTGGTAAGTGCTGAAGGCGTCCTTCGGCCACAATTTGCGGGGCTTTATCGGATGATGGGTGCGTTGGAGAAATTGCGCGGCGCGTTCGGCAAACGTCGGAGTAAATTGTTCGGCCAGCAATGGTTCACCGCGACAAACCGAGCAACGTCCGCATCGCGGCGCGTCGTCTTCATCCAGTTCGCGGGCGAGAAATTGCATGAGACAAGAACGCGCGTGAAGGTATTCGCACATCCGGGTTTGTTCGCGCTTGCGAAGTTCCGTGAGCCGCTCGACGCGTTCCCAAAACGATGGAGCGAGGAGCGCGGAGGTGCGTTTCCAATGGCTATCGAGTTTCAAGAGCGGCGCAGGTGATTCGAGTGAAAGCAATTTCAGCGCGTGATCCAAACGCCCGCGCGGAGCGTTCAGTTTGATTTGCAACTCACCGAGCGTCAGTCCGTCGGGCGCAGCGTCGAGTTGCGAGAGAATTTTTTCAACCAACTCACGCGGCGGAAATGCGGTCTCGATGAAGTGGTCTGTGATGTCGCTGTCGCCGCCACCGCCGAGCAACACCGCAAAGGCATCAGGCAACGCGCGGCCGGCACGACCCACTTGTTGATAGTAATGCACCACAGAACCGGGAAGTTGATAGTGAATGACAAATGCGAGATCGGGTTTATCAAAGCCCATGCCGAGCGCGGTGGTGGCGACGAGCGCTTTAAGTTCGTTGCGGAGCAGACGCGCTTCAAGCCGCTCGCGCAAGCCGGGTTGTCCGAGTTCTTCATCCAGCCCGCCCCAATATGGTTCAGCATCAATACCATTTTCGCGCAACCACGCAGCCACCGTGCGCGCGTCGCGGATGGTCAGCGTGTAAATCACACCGCTGCCGGGAAGTTTGGGCAACGTGTGCGCGAGCCAGGCCAGTCGGGCGATTTCACTGGGAAGAGAAATATTTTGCAGTTGCAAACTTGCCCGCGCCAGTTTACCGCGCTGAACCGTGAGCGCCGCGCCAAGTTGCGATTTCAAATCAGCCACGACGCGATCATTCGCCGTCGCTGTCGTCGCGAGCACGCGAACATTTGGCGGCAACGATTTCAGGATGCGCGTGATGCGGCGGTAGTCCGGGCGGAAGTCGTGTCCCCAATCCGAAATGCAATGCGCCTCGTCCACCACGAGCAAGCCAATGCGCGCCGCAACCGGCTGCAACATCGTCTGCACAAATTCCTCGTTGCCCAACCGCTCCGGTGAAATGAGCAAAACGTCCACGCGGTCGGCGAGCAGTTCATCACGGATGCGTCCCCAATCGTCGCGGTTCTTTTCCTCCGACGTGACTCGAACAGCGCGGACACCCGCGCGTTCAGCGGCAGTGATTTGATTTCGCATCAACGCCAGCAATGGAGAAATGATCAGTGTTGGCCCGGCTTGTTGTTCGCGCAGGAGTTTTGCAGCGATAAAATAGACGTTGCTCTTGCCCCAACCGGTGCGTTGCACAACCAGAAGCGGACCGCGTCGTTCAATCAAATGTTCGATTGCTTCAAGTTGGCCAGAACGGAACGTCGCTTGTGAATCGCCGGTGGATTGGCGCAACAACTGAAGGGCTTTGACTTGGATTTCTTTTGAGTCCATGCGTGGGAAAGCAAGTGTCCTTCGTCATCTCACTTCTTCGGCTTTCGTTTCAGCGGCGCGAATTGTTTTGTTTGCTTCGCCAGATCTTCCACTTGCTTCGCGAACTCTGCGTTGACCTGGGCATCTTCGAGACCGCGACGCTTCACTTCAAATTTGTCGAACTCCAATTCCGCTTTCAGCTTCGCGTCTTCGGCAGAAATATTTCCACCGTGGTTGAGAATTTTCTGTCCGCCTGCACCGAGGAAAGCATCGAGCTTCGCAATCCAATCACGCATGGTCATCTGGCGACGATCCAACGCCTGCAACTCCGCGAAGTCGAGATACTGGCTGACAATCAGGCCAAGCCGCTTCAATTCGTCTTCCGTGAGATAATTCTTGGCGACAGACGCATCGGCTTTCCGTGGCTTCGCGCCGCGCCACGAAGTCAAACCGGCGTTCGGTTTGGTCGCATCGGCGCGCTGATGGATGATTTCCGCCGCCGTGTGTCCGTGCGCTGCCCAGTGCATCTTATTTTGCACGGCCTGAAAAAATCGCCGCGTCATTTCCACGTCGGGATCGTAATCCACGCTCGTCTGATAAATGTCGCAAATTTTCCGGTAGAAATTGCGCTCCGAAAGACGAATTTCCCGAATGCGCTGGAGCAATTCGTCGAAATAATCACCGCCACCGCCCTGCTTCAATCGCTCGTCATCCATCGTGAAACCTTTGACGAGATATTCCTTGAGCCGCGCCGTGGCCCATTGGCGAAACTGCGTGCCGCGCGGTGATTTCACGCGATAGCCAACGGCGAGGATGAGGTCGAGACTGTAATGGTTCGTCGCGTAGGTTTTGCCGTCCACCGCAGTTATCCGGAAATTCCGGATAACTGAATCCGGCGACAACTCGCCTTCCTCGAAAACATTTTGGATGTGTTCGTTGATGGTGCGGACATCTTTTTGAAACAACTCCGCCATCAACTTCTGCGTCAACCAGACATTCTTATTCTCAAATCGGCACTCCACGCGCGTCCGGCCATCCTCAGTTTGGTAGAGGATTAGCCCGGATGGATTATTTTCTTCCTTGCTCACGGCAGCGAAAAGTAATCGAGGCTTTGATAATTTCCGTCCACGGTTTTAACGATTTGCATGAGTGCGTCGTTGCCGAGCGTGCTCGCGCCGAAGCGGAACAGGTCGGGCGTGAGCCAGTCGTCGCCGGGGTTTTTTTCCCATGGAACAAACGAACGCTTTTCCAGTTTCATTCGCGTTTTGAGTTTCAAGCTGCAACGGCGGAGAATTCATAGACGGGCGTTTCCAGAACGCGCGCGGGTTTGACGTGCGAACGAATAATCGCTTGCAACCGATCCACGGTTTCCGGCGCGAACAATTGTTCGCCGGTCTCGCGGCAGACCCGACAGGGAACATGTTCAATGATGACGAAGCGTCCGCCCACTTCTTGGGTGTAGGTGACAACGCGTTCTTCAAAGGTTTCTTTCCAGTCGTGTGTTTTCATTGTTTTCTTTCTTTTAAATTCTCGCTCCACTCTGCGGGATCAGGTTCATAAGCCGTGACGACTTTGATGAGCGGGCGGCTGGGATGGGTGCATTGGACATGCAACGCTCGACCCTCCGCCGTTCTACCGGAAATCAAACAACTCGGCCCATATTTATCTTCAGGATAATCTTCAACCACTTCGCCTGCCAATACGCATTGCAAAACTTCATTCGTGACGACGTTCCGCAAAATCATTTGCCGGACGGCATGCAACGAATATTCCACCAAGCCGCTTTAGAACTTTTCTCGAATTTCTTCAATCATGACTGCGGATCGTTCAACTCACGGCAGCGAAAAGTAATCGAGGCTTTGATAATTTCCGTCCACGGTTTTGACGATTTGCATGAGGACGTCGTTGACCAGTGTGCTCGCGCCGAAGCGAAATAAATCCGGCGTGAGCCAATCGTCGCCGAGGGTTTCTTTGACCATCACGAGATAGGCCAAAGCCTGCTTGGAATTGCGAATGCCGCCGGCGGGTTTCATTCCGATGCGAATGCCTGTCGCAAAAAAATAATCGCGAATTGCTTCGAGCATCACGAGCGTGACCGGAATCGTCGCCGCGGGTGAAACTTTGCCGGTCGAAGTTTTGATAAAATCTCCACCGGCTTCCATCGCGATCTGGCTGGCGAGGCGCACGTTGTCGTAAGTCACCAACTCGCCGGTTTCCAAAATGACTTTGAGATGGGCGACGCCGCAGGCTTGTTTCACCGCGGCGATTTCGTCAAAAACTTTTCCGTGATCTCCCGAGAGAAATGCGCCGCGATCAATCACCATGTCGATTTCGTCCGCGCCATCGCCGGCGGCGCGGCGGGTTTCTTCGAGCTTCACGCGCAATGGAACCTGGCCGCTGGGAAATCCAGTCGCGACGGATGCGACATGAACCGGCGAATTTTCTCCGAGAAATTTTCGCGCGTACTTCACCATGTTCGGATAAACGCAAACCGCGCCGCAACTCGGCACGTCGTATTTCGCCTCCAGCGGATGCAGCGCCTTCTGGCAGAGATACGCAACTTTTCCCGGCGTATCTTTTCCTTCGAGCGTCGTGAGATCCATCATCGACACCGCCATTTTCAAACCGGCGAGTTTCGCGCTCGTTTTGATGCTTCGTTTCGTGAACGCCGCCGCTCGTTCCTCAATCATCACCTGATCAACCGTCGGGACGATTGCGCGCATCGATTGGAAACGTTTTGCGGGCGAGGGCAGAGCAAGCGTTGTCATGCGGCCAAGTTAGTGAAATGAAATGAGGTGCGCAATTCGTGATTACTTTCTCATTCGCTAAAAATTTTTAAATGGAGATCGACGGAGTCTTGCTCTACCGAAAGGAGAGCGAGGCTCCGTGGGTAGCATCTGCCTCCGGCGGGTGCGAAGAAACCTCTTGGGAGCGCCGATCTCCCGATCGGCATTGCCCCCACTGCCCGACAACAAGCCGATCGGGAGATCGGCGTTCCGAAAATGTCGCCGCACCCGCCGGAGGCAGATGCTACCCGGCGTTCCTCCATAAAAAATTAAAACAATCCACCTCTTGTTACCTTTCGGAGCAAAAATATATTTTCACCCGGCAACGCATTCACGCCCCAACGCATTTTGAACATTTTCCTCGAAAGCGACTCCATAACTACGGAACGAATAGTAAACAATATGAAATCAAAAAAATTATTTTCGATCTTAATGGCAGCGAGTTGCCTCTCTCTCTCCGGGGCTTCTTCTTTTGCAAAAGAGACTTCACCGGCGCTGGATATGGCCCGTCAACTCAATCAGGCTTTCATCGAAGTCGCCGACAAAGTTTCACCGGCAGTCGTGGTCATCGAGGTCACCCAAAAACCAACCAGTCGCACGGAAGATGAGGGATCGTTCCTGGACGCGCTTCCTCCCGAGTTTCGGCGTCGTTTTGAAGAGCGGTTTGGCCAGCGGGGAGAAAATCAGCCTCGGCGTCGCCAGCCGGTTCCAACCGGAAAAGGTTCAGGCATTGTCGTGACGGAGGACGGATATATTTTGACGAACAACCATGTGGTGGAGGATGCGGAGAAAATCACGGTGCGATTTCAGAACAGCACATCCTACAAAGCCACCGTCAAAGGCCGCGATCCTCAATCGGATATCGCCGTCATTAAAATTGATGCGAAGGGTTTGGTGCCGGCGAAATTGGGAGACTCGGCTGCGACGCGAGTTGGGGAATTTGCCATCGCGATTGGCGGACCTTTCATTTGGGATTATACGGTCACCATCGGGCACATCAGCGGCAAAGGACGCGTGGTTCCAAATCAGCCTTTGCTCGATCAGGATTTTCTCCAGACCGACGCGAGCATCAACCCCGGCAACAGCGGCGGGCCGCTGGTAAATCTTTACGGCGAAGTCATCGGAATTAATTCCATGATTTTCGGAATGAATACCGGAATCGGTTTTGCCATTCCCGTCAACCTCGCCAAACAGGTGATGGGCCATTTGATTCAGGAAGGAAAATTCACCCGCTCGCGCATCGGAGTTGGCATTGAGGACTTGCGGAAATATCAGGATTATAAAACCAGAATCCCCAACCTGGAAGACGGGGTGGTCATCCGCACCATTCCACCCGATGGGCCGGCCGCAAAATCTGAACTGAAGGCGGGCGATATCATCACGGCGGTCGATGGCAAGCCCGTCAAAACCTCACGTGAATTGAAAGACGAGATCTCCTACAAAAAAGTTGGACAATCCGTCACGCTCGACGTGGCGCGAGTTGATGCTGGGGGCAAAATTAAAAATTTAAAAATCAAAGTTAAAACGGACGCTTTTCCCGGCGAGGAAACCGCCGATGCCGGAAAGACGAACAAGTCTTCTCCTTCCTCTGCTGAACCGACTGGTTTTGGGCTGACCGTCCGGCCACTGACGCCGGCGCTGGCCGACGAATATGGCATTGAGACGAAGACGGGCGTGCTCGTCACCGCCGTTGCGCCGGACAGCCCGGCGGCTGATCAGGGGATCAAGCCCGGCGATGTGGTCACTGAAATCAATCGCGTGCCGGTGGCAACTCTAAAACAATTTCGCGATGCGATGAAATCAACCGATCCAAAAAAAGGTGTAAGCATCAATTTCATCACCAAAGGCACGAGCCGCTTTGAAATTCTCAAGGAAGATTGAAGAAATTTTAGAACAACACAGCGCGCTGGAAAATTTTCCGGCGCATTTTTCTGTGCTTCTCCGGGTGTGATTAAAAGTGGGTGAGGTTGGAACCGAACTTATTTTGGACTGCGGGGACACGTCCCCGCATTGGCTGCACGGTGGAAAAGCCGGAAAGGTTCTTCATTTTGGCACTTTCTCCATCGCGTAACGTGCAGGAAAAGCGGCGTCATGCCGCCGCCGCCCAAGAAACCAAATCCAGCCTCACCCGCTTTTAATCACACCCTGCTTCTCCCCGAATCAAGATGGAAATTTGACAAAGAAGATTTGGCTCTGCAACCTACCGACGGAAACAGCCATGACCTATTCTCGAAAAACAAGCTTGAGGACTGCGACTCGCTTCTGTGCGGCGGTGTCGTTGATGGTCTGGCTCGCGGCGTTTCTTTTTTGTTCTGGCGCTTGTTGCATTGGGGAATCGCACTGTGAGTCGAGTCACGATGAACATGCCGATGCTTCACACCATGCCAACGATCGATCGCCCCACTCTGACCAGCATGACGATCACAAAGATTCATTCTGCGATTCGCTCAAATCCGTGGTTCACCCTCATGGCAGTGAAGTTTTTTCCAGGCCCGATTTCGGTTTCGCTTTTTTAAATTTTGTTTCGCAGTCGCAATCATTGACGGTTGCGGAACTTAAAACGCCAGTTTCCCGCCAGGCGCAACTCCCTGATTTGGTGTTCACGCCCGAAGTGTATCTTGGCCCGGCGTTCCGCAGTCTCGCTCCGCCCGTTCTTCTCTAAGGGGACTCCTTCGCGCCTCGCGCGCGGCTGATTCGCTTCTTCACTCGTTCCGTGCCGCCATTCGTCATGGAAAAATTCTATCCACTCGGTCACGCGGAATCAAATTTGATGAAAACTTTAATTGCTATTTTTGTCGCGGCATTTCTCGGCACAACTGCGTTGGCGCACGAAGCGCACGAACACGCGGCAGGCGGCGGCCTGTTCGGATTGCCGCCCGAATATATTCACGTGCTGTTGAATCCGATTCCTGGTTACGGACTCGCGATGGGTCTTCTGGCGCTAGCCAGCGCATTGGTCGCGCGAAATAGGACTGCGCAACTCATCGGCCTCGCTCTGGTCGTCATCGCTTGCGCGTCGGTCTGGCCGGTGACGCACTTTGGGACCAACGCCTTCAAACACCTTCGCGAGTTGGCGGATGAGGCAGGCGCGGATGCGTTGGACGAGCACATGGAGCGCGCGGAGAAACTGGTTTATCTTTTTTACGCGACGGCATTGCTCGGCATCGTCGCGATGGTTAGCCGGAAAAAATTTCCCAGAGCCGCGACGCCGTTTGCGCTCACCACGCTTTTTCTCGGTATGACTTCGCTGGGCGCTTGCGGATGGATTGCCAAAGCCGGCGGACAGATTCGACATCCCGAATTTCGCGCGATGTCAGCCACTTCGACGAAGGCCGCTTCACACGAACACGGCGCATCCGAGCCATCGCATGAAACGATGCAGATGTCGAAAACAAACGGCCATAAACATGGCGCCACTCCTGAGCAGGCCACCGAAAAAAAGCCGCTGCCTGACACGCTTGAAGGAATCTGGAAAGCGATTCACGAACATCACGGCGAGTTGGAATCCGCCGTCAACGACAAGAAGTTCAGCGACATTCCATCTCACGCGAAGGAAATCAGCGCGCTGGCAAAAAAGCTCGTTGAAGTTGCGCATCCAGATCACAAGCCCGCTGTCGAAAGTGGAGTCAACAAAATCGTTCACGCGCTCGATGGATTGAAAAGTTCAGCGGAGACCGGGAGCGAATCGGTCATGAAAAACAACTTCAAAGAATTTGGCGAAGCCTTGGAACAACTCGAACAACAAATGAAAAAACAGTAACCTGTGAGACACAAATATTATGAAATTCACCCATCTTTTCGCCGCCGCAATTGCCGTGCTGGCGCCTCTCAAGTTGCAGGCCGTCTCCATTACCGGCCAGGTTTCCGCTGCCATTTCCAGCAACAGCATCGCGGGAGTGCGCGTGACGTTGTTCACGCCGGACTTTCGATTTTTCCGGGAACAGCGCACCGAAACCAATGGGAATTTCCGTTTCGATTACGTTGGCTCTGGAAATTATCAATTGGGAATCGCAGCACTGGGTTTTGAATATCAGGAAACGACCGTCACAATTTCCAATGCGGCAGTCTCGTTGAACTTCCGCCTCAACTTGGAAACCAACGGCGGTCGCTGGACGATTGTGGGCAACACCGAACCGGAACTCCTCGACGGCAGCGGCTCGGGCAATCTGTTGCCGACCGGCGAAATCTTTTTCTGCCACGACACGCAAGAGCCGATCATGTTCGATCCGGTGAGCGGGACGAAGTGGTATCCGCCCAATTCTTTGTCGGCTCAAGGCTGCCACATGGTCACGGTCAACACCGATGGCGGTATGTTTCTCACGGGCGGGTCAATGGGTGGGAATCCGCAAGACCCGGTGGTGAAAATTGCCAAGACGTATTGGCGCAACACCAACGCCTGGGTTCGTAACGCGGACATGATTACTGGCCGTTGGTATCCGGGGCTGGTGCGTTTGCCGGATGAACGGCTGTTGGTTCTCGGCGGTGAATTGAACGATCCCGGTTACGGCAGAACCAATGGTTGTGAAATTTACAATCCGCGCTCGAATTCATGGAGCATCACTGGCTCGTTCAATTTGCCGACAGAAATTCCGCCCGCGCTGGTTTTGTTCACGGGCGAGGTCTTGAAGACGTGGCGTTACCCGGAGCTTTACAATATCAGCAACGGAACGTGGCGTGCGGCCGCAAACATGATTCAAGCCCGGCGCGGTCAGAACAACGGCGATCATGCCGATCACGAAATTGTGCATCTGCCCGATGGACGCGTGATGGCCGTCGGAATCCTGCCGGTCGTGACCAACGCCAGCACGCGCTTCTGCGAATTCTACAATCCCTCGAACAACACCTGGACGCTCGGCCCAAACCCTCGCGCCATTCGCGGCCAGCCCGAAGCGTTGATTCTCCCCGATGGCCGCGTGCTGTGTTTTGGCGGTCAATACAACGGCCCGGCTCCCGCTCCCGTGCCAACGGCCAACGCGGGCACGATTCCCAACTGCACAAAAGTTTGCGACCTGTATGACGCAACGAGCAACGCCTGGCGGGCGATGGCTGACCTGAATCGCTTCATCCACTACCACAACGTGACGGTGCTCGCGCCCGATGGCCGCGTCATCGCGACCGGCGGCGCGGGCCTGACGAGCAATCGTTCGTTCGCGGGCGATGATTCTTCGATTGAAGCCTTCGAGCCGCCGTATCTCTTTCGCGGCGTGCGGCCACGAATTGATTCGCTCTCGACAACCGATTTGGTGCTGGGAACTAACTTCACTCTGCAAGTCTCGCTCACGGCTCGCATCACCAAGCTCGTGTTGGTGAGCGCCCGCACGGTGACGCATTGGGTGGACGGCGGGCCGCAACGATTTCTCTCGCTGGATTTCACGCAGAGCAATTCGCTGGTCACGGCCACGATTCCGAACGACCCGGTTCGCGCCTTGGCGGGCTGGTATATTCTGTTCGCGATGGTGGACGATATTCCGTCCGTTGGCCGGATGGTGCGCATCACTCCAACGCCCGTCGCGCCGCTCCTGCTTTCGACGGTGAGCCTCACGGCGGACGATGCGACGGCGGCAGAACCTGGCGTCAACATCGCGACGCTCCGTGTCACTCGCACCGGCGGCACGACCGCTCCGCTGACGGTGAGTTATTCAATCGCTGGAACAGCCGTGAATGGCGCGGACTTCAATGCGATCAGCAATTTCGTGGTCATCGCGGCGGGAACAAATTCCAACATCATCACCGTGACACCGAAAGACGATGGCGCGGTCGAGGGCGATGAAAGCGTGAAGCTCTCGCTGTTCGACAACGCCGGCTATCACGTCGGACCTTCCACGAACGCGACGGCTCTGATTCTCGACAACGAAATCAATGTGCCGCCGCTCGTTTTGGAAATAAGCAGTCCGGTCGGCGATCAGTTTGATTTGACGCTGAATGGTCCGGCAACTCGCGTTTGTGAAATCGAAACCTCCAAGGATTTCACTTCCTGGCAATACTTGACCACGCTCCTCAACGTCACCGGCGCAACCCGCCTCACTGAAAAGATGGAAACCAACCGGCCCAATTTATTTTTCCGCGCCCGACAGAAGCAATGATTTTAGAAGTGAGAAATACAATTATGAAATTCTTAACCAATTTACTTTTCGGAACTGCCGCACTGGCTTTGGCCGGTTGTGTCGGTATCAAAACGCAAGACTTGTCGTCGAATTCAAGCCCGATGAATCCGAATGCGCCGGAAGGTTCGGCGCCCGCGATGGCGTTTCTGATGAGCGACACCAATTTATTGACGCTGACTTCTTCCGAAGAAAAACCGGCGTCATCGGAACATGATCAGCACGGCGCAAAACCTGAATCCAAACCCGCACACAAACATGACCATGAATAAAGCTATTTTTCTGGCGAGCGCGTTTCCGGTGATATTGGCCGGTTGCATCAGCCCGAATCCCAAAGCGGCGTTTGATGATGTTGGAAAAACTGTGAGCGACCGCACCGGCCACCGCGTGCAATGGATGCGCGACGGCGGAGAAGAAATTACGAAGTCAGTCGAAACGTTGCTGCAAACGAATCTCACCGCGCAATCCGCCGTGGCAATTGCGCTGTTGAACAATCGCACACTGCAAGCGGAGTTTGAGGAGATTGGAATTTCACAAGCGGAATTGGCGCAAGTCTCGCGGCTGCGAAACATCGAGATTGCCGGAAGCTGGCGCATTCCCGACCGACCGCCTTCGATGGTGAACACGGAATATTCCGCAGCGGCGGATTTTCTCGATTTGCTGACGTTGCCCATCCGAAAAAAAATTGCGGCGCGAAGTTTGGAGCAAACGAAATTGCGCGTGGCCGGAGCAGTCCTGCGTTTGGCGAGCGAAGTTCAAACCGCGTTCTACACGTTGCAAGCGCGGGAACAATTCGCAAAACGATTGAGTGTGATTATTGAAGTCAACGAAGCGGCGGCGGATTTGGCGAAGCGGCAGCACGACGCGGGCAATATTCCTGATCTGGAATTTTTCAATCAACAAACGGCTTACTCGCAATCGCGGCTGGACTTTGCGCAAGCGACGGCACAATCGCGTGCTGACCGTGAGAAGTTGAATCGCTTGCTCGGTCTTTGGGGAAAACAAACCAGTTGGAAGGCCGCAGAGAATTTGCCTGCATTGCCGGAAAAAGAATTGCCGCTGGAAAATCTCGAATCGCTCGCGGTCGAGCAGCGATTGGATTTGTCCGCCTCGCGAAATCAGGCTCAATCCGTTGCCAGCGCATTGCGATTGAAAAGCAATTCACGCTTCTTTCCCGGCGCAAAAATTGGCGTCAGCACGGAGCGAGAGACAGATGGACAGCGAGTCACCGGGCCGAATCTTTCCCTGGAGTTGCCGTTGTTCGATCAAGGCCAATCCGCGCTGGCAAGACTCGCCGCGCAATATCGTCAGGCGCAACGGAACTTTGAAGCATTGGCCGTCAATGTCCGCTCCGAAGTCCGCGAAGCTCGCGATGCGCTCATCGCCGCGCGTGACGTCGCGGAGTATTATCAAAAAATTCTTCTGCCGCAGCGCCAGCGCGTCTTGCGCGAAACATTGCTGCAATACAACGCCATGCAGGAAGGCACTTATCAATTGCTCGCCGCCAAGGAGCGCGAACAAATCGCCGAGCGTGCCTCCGCGGAAGCGTTGCGTGATTACTGGATTGCGCGGGCTGAATTGGAGCGCGCCGTTGGCGGAAAATTGAGCGGCGATGTTTCTCCCACGCCCGCGCCGACAAAATCGAATTCCCACGAACCACCACCCAAACACAAACATTGATATGAAAATTATTTTGGCAATGGCGTCAGCGATGCTGGCCGCGATGTGTTTTTTACAATGATGAAATGAAATGAAACGCTCACCCTCAACCCGGAATGTATTATGATGAACGCTCGCCCTCACCCCAGCCCTCTCCCCCAAGGAGAGGGAGAAACATTCGCCGATTTGTCGCGATGCGGGACGTTTCTGTTTTGACGCATTGTTCTCCAAAAAGATCTGAAAACGGAAACTGAAACCGCGACAAACGAATCTCCTGCGACGTACCATCGTGCTCCCTCTCCTCGGGGGAGAGGGCTGGGGTGAGGGCGAGCGTGAACAAAAATCACGCAGGGGCGAATTTTTTCACTGGTAAATTTGAAAACTAAAAAATCTATGAACAACGAAACTAAATTCTCTCGTCGAAAATTTGTGGCGGGCGCGGCAACTCTGGCCGGTGGCGCGACTCTCTTGCACAAACTCAACGCGCAAATCGAAACGCGTGAGCCGGACAAACCGCGCGAAACTTCCGCCGCTGCCAACAAAAACAAACCGCTGCTGGAGCGCATCGATCCCAAACCAACTCATCCGCCCGGTGAGGCGGGAAAAGATTACACGCCCGTCATCACGCCAAACGGAAGTTCGCTGCCGTGGAGAATCGTGGACGGCGTGAAGGTGTTTCATTTGATTGCCGAGCCGGTGATGAATCATGAATTCGCGCCCGGCCTCAAAGCGCATTGTTGGGGTTACAACGGGCAGGTTCACGGCCCGACGATTGAAGCAGTCGAAGGCGACCGCGTTCGCATTTACGTCACGAACAAACTTCCCGCGCCGACGAGCGTTCACTGGCACGGAATTCTTTTGCCCAATGGAATGGACGGCGTTGCGGGCCTGAACCAGAAAGCAATCCAGCCTGACGAGACGTTCAAATACGAATTCACGCTCCGGCAACACGGCACGCACATGTATCACTCGCATCACGACGAGATGACGCAAATGGCGCTCGGCATGATGGGGCTGTTTGTCATTCATCCGCGCAATCCGAAACATCCGCGTCCCGATCGCGATTTCGCTTACATGCTGAGTGAATGGAAAATTGAAGTGGGCGCCAGCCGTCCTGATCCGAATGAAATGACCGACTTCAATATTTTCACGTTCAACGCCAAAGCATTTCCGGGCACAGCGCCGCTCGTGGTGAAACTCGGCGAACGTGTGCGCGTTCGATTGGGAAACTTAAGCGCGATGAGTCATCACCCGATTCATCTGCACGGATACCAGTTCAAAATTACGGAAACGGATGGCGGACAAATCGCGGAATCGGCGCAACAAGTAGAGGTGACTGCATTGACCGCCGTAGGACAGACCCGAACCTTTGAATTCGTGGCGGATGAGCCGGGCGATTGGGCGATGCACTGCCACATGACGCATCACGTGATGAATCAAATGGGACATCGGTTTCCGAACTTGATTGGAATTGATCCAACGGGTTTGAACCAAAAAATCCGCAAGTTCCTTCCCGGCTACATGACGATGGGTCAGGACGGCATGGGCGATATGGGCGACATGGGAATGAAAAATCCGAAGAACAGCATCCCGATGGTCGGCGGGCCGGGACCATTCGATTACATCACGATGGGCGGACTGTTCACGATTTTGAAAGTGCGCGAAGGCATCATGAATTACGAAGACCCCGGCTGGTATCAACATCCTGAAGGAACTCTCGCCGTAGCCGCGCAGGAAGAAGATTTGAAACGCGATGGGATTGAGTTGCCAAAACAGAAAGAGAAAACGGCATCCGCCTCCTCGTCATTATCCAATGAAGCGATTTGCGGAACGTTGCCACCGACGAAATCGTTGCTCGCGAAAAACGAAGTAACGATGCGAATCAAAGTGCAGTAAACAAAACCGGAAAAGCGGTAGAGGGCTACCGCAGTCCAAGACGCTCGCGCGAATTTCGATGAGGCATGAAGAACGCGAAGCGTCTTGGACTGCGCCAGTCCTCTGGCGCTTTTGGTCGCGACTACAACGCGTTTTGCAGAACTAACAAAACTAACAAAAGGAAATATGAAAAAAACAAAATGGCTGGTGTCAGTGCTGTCCGCGCTGGCGATAGGTGTCATGGTTATTGGCGTGAATGGATGTAAAAAATCCGAGCACGAATCGGCGGGTCACGCTCATCAATACACTTGCACCATGCATCCGGAAGTTGTGCAGGACGCTCCGGGTAAATGTCCAAAGTGCGGCATGGCTCTCGTTGAGAAACACTAGAAGCAATCGGTCGGGCAAAGTTGCTGCTTGGCCGTGACCTTCCGGCGCAGCAACGCCGCCCTACCAAAACGTTTCGCTATAAAAAATTTTGCCGCTACGTTGACGGCGAAAAACAACAAACAAAAAAAGAAAGGAACGAAATGAAATTAACGAAACATATCCTCACCGCGGTTTTGTTCACTGGCCTGGTTGCCGGAGTCCAGAGCATTCGCGCGGAAGACCACAAAGATAAGAGCGAGCAGAAGGACGCAAAAGCCAAACCGTATCCGCTGGAGAAGTGCGTCGTCTCCGACGAAAAGCTGGGCGAACACGGCAAGCCTTACGTCTTCACGCATCAGGGTCAGGAAATCAAACTGTGCTGCAAAGATTGCTTGAAAGACTTCAAGAAAGAGCCGGCCAAATACATGAAGAAAATCAAAGACGCCAACAAGGGAGAAACCAAGTAACAACGCAAAAACCGGTTCTTTGCATCCACGGAGAACCGGCAACGTCTTTTCATTTCACTCGCCCGTAAGAAAACATCGGCCGTGATACGGGTGTGATTTAAACTGTCGGTCAATCCCAGTCGTAGCGCAGTTTTCAAATCTGCCGTATCGCAGCGCTTCCAGCCTGCGCGGCGGAGAATGCCGTTGCCATCATCGGGAGGGTTACACTCTGCCGATTGGAAATCGGCGATACAGGTTGCAAACCTGCGCTACGTGGAATTCCACCCGGCGACGGCTAGCGGGTTGCAAGCCGGCGATGTCGCCGCGATATGGAAGGTGAAAAACTTGCGCGACGCTTTAATGAATCAGGGTGGAATGACCAGGGACAAAAATGTCTATCGTGCAGAAAAAAAAATGGCTCGGCAGTGCGCTGATGATTTTATTAGTTGCGCTCGTCGCAGGTTGTCACGAGATCGGTTATTACAAGCAGGCGATTTCCGGGCAGATGAAAATGTTGTCGCACCAGCGCCCGCTGCAGCGACTCATCGGAGAGCCGGAAACGCCTCCGCAGTTAAAGGAAAAATTCCGGCTGATCCTTGCTTTGCGGCAATTTGCCGAAACCAGACTGAGCCTGCCCGCCGATGGACATTATCTTTCCTACGTTGATCTGCATCGCTCGAACGCGGTCTGGAATGTTTACGCCGCACCCGAGTTTTCGCTTGAACCAAAATCGTGGTGGTTTCCCATCGTCGGCCGTGTCACGTATCGCGGCTACTTCTCGGAGCAACCAGCGCTAACTTATGCGGCAAAATTGCGAAAGAAAGGATTCGATGTTTTTGTCGGCGGAGTCGATGCCTACTCCACTCTCGGCTGGTTTAAAGATCCGGTGTTGAACACGTTCATCGACGATTCGGAGCGCCGGTTGGCCGCGCTGATTTTTCACGAACTCGCGCATCAACGCGTTTTTATTTCTGGCGACACGGAATTCAACGAGGCATTTGCCACGGCCGTTGCTGAGGAAGGCGTGCGGCGCTGGCTCGTCGAGAAAAATGATTTAGCGGCGTTGAAAAAATATCAAATGGCTCTCAAACGAAAAAAACAATTCGTCAATTTGATTCAGGACGCGCGCGCCCGACTGGGTGAAATTTACGAAAAGGCGGATTCAAAAAATGGCAGCGCGCTTCTCGATACGGCGGCGATGCGCGAGGAAAAGAATTTGGTTTTGCAACGGCTCCTGGAAAATTACGCGCAACTCAAACAGGAATGGGGCGGTGACTCGGCTTACGACGATTGGTTCGGCGAATCGCTCAACAACGCCCACCTCAACACCGTCGCGACTTATTACAATTTGGTGCCGACGTTTCACCAGATCATTCGGGATTGTGGCGGGGAGATGAGCAAGTTTTTCGTTGAGACAAAAAAGTTTTCCCGCATGTCGAAAAGCAACCGGCATCGCGCGCTGGCTGAAATCAAAGTTAATCCCGCTGGTTGGAACGATGGCCAAAAGTAATTTTCGAATTGGAGCGCCGATCTCCTGATCGGCAGTTAGAGAGACGATGGCGGATTCGGGAGATCGGCGTTCCCGGCGGACGGAGAATTTATTTCTGGCGCTCAGCAGAGGTTTTTATGTTCGCGTGTTTTTCCAGAAGAGGCGCAGGCCTTCTAATGTGAGCAACGGTTCAACCGCGATGATTTCCGGCAGCTTACCAGCAATGAGCTTCGCGTATCCCCCCGTGGCGACGACCGGGAGATTTTCGCAATCCAGAGTGTTTTTGAGTTCGATCAACAGTTGCCGGACTAATCCGCGATAACCATGCACCGCTCCGATCAACATCGCTTGCCCGGTATTTTTTCCCACGACCGCGCGCACTTCGCGGATTTTGATTTTTGGCAGCAACGCTGTTTTCTCGTGCAGATAATCGGTCATCGCCGCCAGCCCCGGCGCGATAATTCCTCCGACATAATTTCCTTTCGCATCCACCACGTCAAAGGTGACGGCGGTTCCGAAATCCACCACGACCGAGGGAGCGCCGAAATGAATTTTTGCCGCGAGCGCGTTGGCCAGCCGGTCCGGCCCAATCGTTTCTGGTTTCGGATAGTCGATCCCAACTCCACGCACGGTGTTATGAGTCAGCTCCAGACATTTTAAATCCCAGATGTCTCGGCACAACGCATGGACACGAGGCGTGGCGCGAGGAACCACGCTACAGAGCGCCGCATGGGTGATTTTTTCGTGGCGGACGAAACTGGAAATTAATTTCTCCGCAACGCCGCTGAACAAGCACGCCGTTGGAATATTTCTTTGCTGCAACACGCGGTGCGGAGTGGCCAGACCGAGGTGTGTGTTCGTATTTCCGATGTCGAAAAGAATAATCATCAGAGTTCTTTCAAAAATTGGTGGAAATCGAATTGGTCCAATTCAAGTTTGTGGAAATCAGTTCCAAAGGTTTAGGAAGCTCCTCTAAAACTTTCTTCGTCTTCTTCCCCGCTTTCCGACTTGTTTTAAAAAAGGTATCGAGGTCGAGCACGCCGGAGAGACACGCTTTCAAAAGCAAGACGGCCGCCGCAGTCTGGAAATCCAGATCCGTCTTTAGATTTTTAAACATCTCATGTTCTATCGCGAAATCCTGTTGCAGGTTTTGATCGGGATGTTTTTCACTGGTAAATTGGACAGAATTTAAACTGACATCCAGCAGGTCAATGCCGTCGAAGGCGAACGCACGTTCACTCCTGCGAGCGGAGCCGCTGGATGACTTTGATTTCGCCTGACGCTTTTGCAAGCCGTCGAGATTCTTTTTCCCATCTTTATTTTCGATCAAATGGATTTTTGCGATGTCGATTCGGACGCGGTTCAAATGGAGTTTGCCCGAGCGTAAAGCCTCACGGTCATAGTCCAGATACAATTCCGGCATTTCGAGAAATGAATCTCCGCCAAACTCCGCAGGATTTTTCAGAACGAAATTTTGGATATGGATGGTGGGGGAGGACAAGCCGATGGAAAATTTTCCAATATGCGCTTTCATCCCGGTCTGGGCGCTGAGGCGTTTCTCCGCAATGGATTTTGCAAGAGTGTCGATGGATAAAATGAACGCGATGAAAAGAAGGGCCAATGCGAAAAATCCATAAGCCAGCCATCGCCACAGTTTTCGTTTCACGGAGTTTAATTAGCACGGCGCGCAATGCCTCAGCAACTTATCAAAAAAAAAGACCGGCGGTGTCCGCCGGTCTTTGAACCTACAAAGAGTTATTTAGTCTTTGAGACGGTAGAACTTCTGCGGATCGATCGGAGCGGCGTTTGTATAGGGCCCGAATGTAACGCCGTTGGTCAGATAAGGGCCCGTGACGTTGGTTGCTTCGAGCAGCCGATGTGCGCCAGGCCAGTTCAGCAATACGTCCGAACCAACCTTGCTGATTGAGAGCGAAGGGGCCGGAGGAGCTATTGGAGCAGGAGCGCCGACGGGAAGAAGCAAAAGACGGATAGAAATAGGATCATCCAGATTCACCAACGGATTACCTGTTCCATTGGAGGAGCCAACGCCAGAGGTCGTCAAGCGCAACCACCTTGCTATATTTGTTCCACTCCATTGGAACTGCACATGGAACGATTTGGTTCCCGTGTCCGCCGCGCTGTTGGTGACGACCCCGACATTCGGAGCAGAAAGGAGATTGCCACTGGTTGTTCCCGAAAAAGTGGGAGAACGAAAACCAAAATCAGTTCTTCCTGCCAACGCATTTTCAAACGTCTGAAATACGGTTGACCCATTTTGGATGTTGTCGATGTAGAGATCGAACGGGCCGGTGTCGTCGGAAACGATCGCAAAATTGATCGATTCGAGAATGCCCCATTGTCCTGGAAGATTATTGGTATTCCCAATGGTTGGATTCCATTGGACGGAACGATCTATCTGCGCGCTGTTCGGAGTCACCTCGATGTTGGAGCCCCATCCGCTGCTATTGTCCGTATAACTGTTGGTAAGAACGTCTACATTTTCCAGAAAGTCGCCCAAAACATTCCTGAGCAGACGATATCCTTCTGCGCCCGTCACAGCACTCCACGCCCAATTAACGGAGAACGTGTCATTACTTGTCACCGTACTCGACTGCACACCGTTGGTCGAATAGAGCCGAATCCCATTGACCGTTCGATAGGCATATACTCGGATCGCGACGCTGCTACTGGCGCTATATCCCGGGATGGCTATCACGGTTCCAACCACATTGGAGGCGTCTGCGATACTGGCGGCCCCGCGCACCAAGCTGAACGTCTGCCACTGATTACTGGGGAAAACGACATTGGCATCGATGGGTGCCCCAACAGAAACAACGTTCGCTCCCAGGAAATGGAGATTCGCGTTGCTGAAATTAATGGCCGGAGCGCCAACTGGCCCGGTGTCGATCGTTTCCCGGATGGTGTAAGCAATCCGCACGGTGGGATTGGCTCCCCCGCCAACGAGAGTGCCAGCCGTGGGCACACAACCTTCCTGAGTACCGATCGTTTGAGTAGCGGCGACTTGTGCTCCCTTGACCAGTCCGGTGACGGTGACGCTATTAGCGCCCGCGGTAACACCCGTTGTTTTCGTACCGATTGGAACGAAGCTGGAAGTGGTTTTCTGATAAACCGTAATTGTGTTTGCAGCACTGTTAACACCGGCCACTATGACCTGATTTGAGTTAGTCGAAAGCGGGCCGGTCACATCGACAACGGGCACGGCGAGGCAAGGGACTACTTGGGTGAATCTCCAGGTGTCGATGATTAGCCGGTTTTGCGTTCCACCGTTAACGGCTCCGCTTTTATAGCGAAAGGAGATGGTGGGAGTGCCAGTCCCATTGGTGATGTAGCCCATGAGTTGCCATTGGTTATTCGGACTTCCAAATTGTCGCTGCAACTTATCCGTTTCAGTGAAGGACAAGCTGCCATTCGCAGCAGTGGCCGACATCACAATATCCGTGCTGGTGTTGCCCGCTGTGCTGCTGAAATTGTAATCGATTTGATAAACCGCGCCGGGAACGCCTAATGCGGGCATGATGTCAACCCCTTGATTGGTGTCAGTCAGCGAAGTCCCTGAGATGTAAGTTCTCGGCACAGGACGAAGCGACGGCCGGCCCACCGCAGTGCCTCGCGCGCCAAAGTCACCGACGTTAAGACCACCGATCTCGGCATACGTGCCATCGGTGTTGGGACCGGGGCAATTTGCCGTTACCGTACACCCGCCTTGCGGCGAAGAACTCACGTACACAATATCGGCCAGCAATAGGCCGGGGGAGAATACGGCCAAGCCACAGGTGGCAATGAACGCAAAGGACAAGGTCAATTTTTTCGCCCAAACTGGCGAAAAACCAACGAGCGAATTATTGGAGTCAATTTTCATAAAGATTTTTTTAACGCAATTGTTATCAGGAAGCTCATTCTTTTATCCGACAAAAAAACTACCGTCAAATGTTTTCGCTCGGCCAAGATGGTAAGATTTTTCGCCGTGACAAAAAGTAAACGAACCCCAACGCGAGCGTCTATCCGACCGGCGGACACTAACCCGACTTGGCGGATTCGAGGAGGTAAATTGCGCAAAGGCTTGAAAATCAGGGCGCGCCTTTCCCAGGTCTTCACTACAGGACCGGTTTGGCCGGTGGCTTTGCACCCGTGATTTTCGGCGGCGGTTGCGCGGGCAACTCC
>JBBQRQ010000007.1:0-85297 GCA_038214755.1 Verrucomicrobiota bacterium | reverse complement strand
CTCCGTTTTTCGTACAGGTGCGGGTTTTGACACCTCTTCAGTTTCGTAAAGACTTTACATGTCCAGGGGTCGCTCCGTGATTCGTCACGGAGCGCGGATTGAAACTCGGGAGTGTTGTCTCAGGTTCGGGGACATTGGTGTCGCTCCGTGATTCGTCACGGAGCGCGGATTGAAACGGACGTGGCCACGGCCAACCCAATGGGCTACCAGGTCGCTCCGTGATTCGTCACGGAGCGCGGATTGAAACGGTTCGTCTCGGCCTCGTTCATGTAACGTTCGTCCTGTCGCTCCGTGATTCGTCACGGAGCGCGGATTGAAACAACGCAAATGGGCCAAAGCCAGTTGAAAGAGCCGGTCGCTCCGTGATTCGTCACGGAGCGCGGATTGAAACGTGTACTGGACAATGCTCGCGATCATCACGTCCAGTCGCTCCGTGATTCGTCACGGAGCGCGGATTGAAACGAGTATTCCGCCCCCGCATCCTGCAAATAGGTGTGTCGCTCCGTGATTCGTCACGGAGCGCGGATTGAAACCCCTTTGCAACTGGCGAATCACCGCAAAGAGAGCGTCGCTCCGTGATTCGTCACGGAGCGCGGATTGAAACTCTCTGGCATGCCTGTGACTCCTCGGAATCGAGCGTCGCTCCGTGATTCGTCACGGAGCGCGGATTGAAACGCATTGCTCGCTGTGAATTCCGCGCTGACCGGCTGGTCGCTCCGTGATTCGTCACGGAGCGCGGATTGAAACACGTCACGGGCGGGACGGAAGACAGCGCGGCCAAAGTCGCTCCGTGATTCGTCACGGAGCGCGGATTGAAACGCCCAACGGAACAAGCACGTAATCGTAATCGTCCAGTCGCTCCGTGATTCGTCACGGAGCGCGGATTGAAACCAACCTCAGGTTCGCCAGGCGTGAGTTGAGCAACGCGTCGCTCCGTGATTCGTCACGGAGCGCGGATTGAAACACTGTTCTTGTGAAAGATCGAATCGCGCACTTCACGTCGCTCCGTGATTCGTCACGGAGCGCGGATTGAAACTTCGTGCGGTGTCGGGAAATTAAACGTCCGATTAGTCGCTCCGTGATTCGTCACGGAGCGCGGATTGAAACTTCGATGATCGCGGGCCAAAGCTGGACGATCTCCGCTTAAGCAGCGGGGGTTCGAACGCGTGAAGGTGAGCCACGACGAAACAATTCGAAAAGTGAATTTATGCCAGGAGACCTTTTACAACCTCGCCGTGCACGTCGGTCAGGCGATAATCGCGGCCTTGGAATTGGTAAGTCAATTTAGTGTGGTTTAAGCCAAACAGGTGCAGAATCGTTGCGTGCAGATCGTGGACGTGGACTTTGTTTTCGGTTGCATAAAAACCGAAGTCATCCGTCTTGCCGTAGGCAATCCCTGGTTTGATGCCGCCGCCAGCGAGCCAGACGGTGTATCCGTGTGGGTGATGGTCGCGGCCTAACTCGTCGGGCTGCAGTTTTCCCTGCATCATCGGCGTCCGACCAAATTCACCGCCCCAGACAATCAAGGTTTCTTCCAGCAGGCCGCGCTCCTTGAGGTCTCTAATCAGCGCGACCGTTGGCTGATCGGTTTCGAGGCAACGTTTTTTCAGATCGAAGATCAGGTTGCCATCCGGGCCCCCGTGGTGGTCCCAGCCACGGTGATACAATTGAACGAAGCGCACGCCGCGTTCCACCAGTCGGCGCGCAAGGAGACAATTATTCGCAAAGGAAGCGCGGCCCGGCGTCGTGCCGTATTTTTCGTGCATGCCTTGTGGCTCTTTGGAAATGTCCATTACGTCGGGCACACTGGTCTGCATTCGATAAGCCAGTTCGTAAGCAGAAATGCGAGTGGCGATTTCCGGGTCGCGCAATACATCGTAGCGCATCTGGTTCAGGTCGCGCACCGCGTCCAGAGATTGGCGGCGGCGTGCCGCGCCCAAGCCGGCCGGATTCGAGACGAACAACACCGGATCGCCCTGCGAGCGAAGTTGCACGCCCTGATGCACCGTCGGGAGGAATCCACTGCTCCAGGAATTGTTGGTAAGCGGTTGCCCAGCGCCGGTCGTCATCACGACGAATGCGGGCAAGTCTTTGTTTTCGCTGCCCAGCCCGTAACTGAACCACGAACCCATGCTGGGCCGTCCGGATAGTTGCGCGCCGGTGTTCATGAAAAGCGTGGCAGGATCATGGTTGAACGCTTCCGAATGAAAACCTTGCACAAACGCGATTTCGTCAACAATGGTCGAGAGATGCGGCAACAGTTCCGAGAGCCACACTCCAGACGTGCCATATTGTTGAAACTTGTAATTGGTCCCAAGCAAGGCGGCGTCTTTGCCAATTTGCGCCAGCCGGATATTCTTCAAGATTTCATCCGGCATCTTCTTACCATTTTGTTTGATAAGTTCCGGCTTGTAGTCAAACAGGTCGAGATGGGAGGGGCCGCCGGATTGGAAGAGGTAAATAATATTTTTCGCTTTGGGGGCGAAATGCGGACCGGCCGGCGTTGAACCAACGGCGTTTTTAGCGGATGCAGCGAAAAGCTTTTCATTAAGTAACGAAGTCAGAGCCAGCGCGCCCATGCCGGTGCCGCATTGTTGAAAAAATTTTCGCCGGGTGACGTACTTTAAGTTTTCCAAATCAGGCCCAAACATAACTAACCTTTTGTGAGAGTCTCGTCCAAATTTAATAACACATTGGCCACTATCATCCACGCGGCCAATTTGCGAATGTCCAGGTTGGCCGGGCGCTTAGCGGTGCCCTGGCTCACCAAATCACTCGCCGATTTCACATCGAGCTCAAAACCTTTCAACTGCTCCTCGTAAAGATTCACCAGCCGCTGCCGTTCAACCTTGGTGGGAGTCCGAGCCAGACAAAGACGAAACGCATACTCAATTTGTTGGTTGGGATCAGAACTACCCTCGAGCAAAATTCGTTGCGCCAACATCCGCGCGGCTTCCAGCAGGGTCGGTTCATTCAAGGCGGCCAGTGCTTGCAGAGGTGTGTTGGCGCGTGGACGCCGCGAAACGCAGACCTCGCGGCTCGGTGCGTCGAACGTCGCGAATGTCGGATAAGTGCAGACGCGACGCCAGAACGTGTAGAGCGCGCGTCGATAAAGGTCTGGTCCTTCACTCGTGGGCCATTCGTCCATGCCAATTTCTGGGCGGAGGAAACCGAGTTCCTTCCACAAATTAGGGACTTGCACCGGAAAAACGCTCGGTCCGCCAACCTCCGGATTCAGAAGGCCGCTGATCGCCAGTGCCTGGTCGCGGATCATCTCGGCGTCCATGCGAAACCGCGGCCCGCGAGCCAGCAGACGGTTATAGGGATCTTTGTCGAGAATCCTGTCATCCGCCGCCGGGCTTTGGCGATAAGTCGTCGACATAACGATGAGTTTAAGGATGTGTTTGACGTCCCAAGCACGGTGGGCAGCGGAAGGTTGCATGAATTCGCAGGCAAGCCAGTCGAGGAGTTCAGGGTGCCATGGGAGCTCGCCTTGTTTGCCGAAATCTTCACTCGTCTTGACGATGCCCGTGCCAAAGAAACGTTCCCAAAAACGATTTACCGTCACGCGAGCCGTGAGCGGATTGTCCGCCCGGACCAGCCAGCGAGCCAAGGCAAGACGATTTGCCGGCTGATCATCCGACAACGGCGGAAGAATCGCCGGGGTGCCGGGTGCGACCTCCTTGCCCTTGGTTAAAAAGTCTCCACGCTCGTGGACGAACGTCGTCCGGGGTGTCTCGAGTTCCTTCATGACCAGCGTGGTGAACCTCATCTCCGCCAGTTCGGGGAAATGCGTCGTGAACCTCGGATTCGCAAGCTCGGCTTCGCGCTCGTTGAGCCGGAAGATTTCCCGCTCCAGGGCGCGAATGGCCGGCGACACCGCGCGGTAGTGAGCGGCAAGCTGACGCTTTTGCTCCGGGGTCCGTTGCTCTGCCGGAACAGCAAGCAAGTCGACGACCTGGGCAGGCAGCGGCCAAAGCTTTGATGGATCAGGCTCGCTCGTGACCGAGAGCCGCAGGCGACCAACGGTGTGGTTGTTGCCGTGGTACGAGTCGAATCGGAAACCGAGTTTCGCGCCCGAGTCAAAACGCACCGGCTCCTTCAACTCGGCGATAAGAAAATGCCGCTGGCCGAACCTGGGGCCGATCGCCCAGCCGGTTTTCGGATTGTGATCAACCGCATGTTCGGCACGATAATACTGCTGTTCCCAATCAGCGGTCGCCCTGCCGAAGAAGATCGTACTCGGAGTAATCCCATCTTCTGACTTCGGTGCCGCCGTCATCCCGAGTTCATCCAAAATGAAGTTGCCAGTCTGACCCCACCGGCCCGGACCGTTTTTGGGCAGGCTCGGATCAGGCAAAACCTCGAGCAAGATCGCCGTGATGTTTTGAAGACCGGTCTCGGCCCCGATCTGGTAAGTGTCGTAGGTTGGGTTGATACCGGTGGCGAGAATCGATTGATCGGGCAGGTTCGTAAAGGTGGCCCCACCTGTGGAAATTGCCTTCGTCAAATTTAACGTCATCCAAACGTTCGTCCGGCCGGCGATCTTTCGTTCCCACGCTTCTTGCTCTGCGGGTAAATTCCGTTCCGCTTCCGCCAATTCCTCTTTCAATCGGGCAAGGCGCGAATGGAGGTAATCAACTCTGGGCTTCAAAACAGGCGCAGGGACGGGAATACTCGGCTCGTTACCGTTGCCGCGATCAGCCGTGTTGTTGAAAATGGCATAGAAACGATAATAGTCCTCCTGGGAAATGGGATCGTATTTGTGCGTGTGGCATTCGGCACACATCATGGTGAGACCCAGCCAGGTGGACGCAGTGGTCGCGACGCGGTCCTTGACTGCCTTGGTGCGATATTCTTCGTCGTCACCGCCGCCTTCATCATTCGACTTGGTGTTGCGGTTGAAGCCGGTGGCGATCTTCTGCTCCAGCGCGGCATTTGGCAAAAGGTCACCCGCCAGTTGCTCAATTGTAAATTGGTCGAACGGCAGATTGCGGTTGAAGGCGTTAATCACCCATTCACGGTAGGGCCACATCGAGCGCGCCAAGTCTACTTGGTAGCCGTTGGAATCGGCATAGCGTGCCAGGTCCAGCCACCCGCGAGCAACGTGTTCGCCGTAATGTTTTGAGGCGAGCAGTCGATCGACGACTATTTCGTAGGCCTGATCGCTGCGGTCGTTCAAGAAGGCATCCACTTCTGCGATGGTAGGCGGCAAGCCGGTGAGATCAAGGCTCAGCCGCCGGATTAAGATGGCCCGATCTGCTTCGGGTGAAGGCGACAATCTTTCCTGCTCCAAACGCGCAAGAATGAAGGCGTCGATTTCGTTGCGCGGCCAGATTTTATTTTTTACTCCAGGCAATGCCGGCCGCACCGGTTTGCTGAACGCCCAATGTTGTTTTTCCTCCGGCCAAACTGCGCCTTGATCAATCCAAGCCTTCAACAAGTCGATCTGCTGCGAGTTCAACCGTTCACCCTTTGAAGGCATCACTTCGTCCGGGTCTTGCGAAGTGACACGCTCAATAAGCTGGCTTTCGGCGCTTTTACCTGCGACCAAAATTGGCTTGCCCGATTTGCCGCCGTGAAAGGCCGCACTTTTTTTGTCCAAGCGAAGCTCGCTTTTCTGTTTGTCCGGTCCGTGACATTCGTAGCACCGCTTGATGAAAATCGGCTGTATGTCGCGGGCAAAATTAACATTGTCACTATGGAGGGTGGCAACACCATTCACTGTCAATGCCAGGATGAGTAGGAATGTAGTTCGATTCAAAGCAATCGGCTTCACAACAATATCATTTTATGAATCAATGAAAAAAATGTCCACCTTTCTACTTCGCCGCCTCCTTTTGCGCCAGGAGGAAGGCGATGAGGTCGCGCAATTCGGCAGGAGTTTGGATAATACCCTCCGGCATGGGCGAACGGTTTTGTAGTTCTCTGGAAACAATATCGTTTTTTTTCACGGAACGACGAACGGCGGCAGGGAGCAGTACTTCAACTTCATTGCCGGTTTCACTCGTGATGAGGCCAGCGAGTTCTTCGCCATCTTTTAATCTCAAGAGAGTCCAGCGGAAAATGGGTGAGATGGTTTTGTTCGGCGTGATGATGGACTCGACGAAATAAGACACGGTAAACCGGCTGCCCGCCCCGATGAGAGTGGGACCGCCGCTGCCTTGGTCGCCAACCTTGGTGGAATGGCAGACCGCGCAGCCACGGGTGTTAAAAAGTTCCTGGCCTTTCTTAACGTCACTCTGCGCAACTTCCTTCGTCCAGTCAAAGTGGCGGAAGGCTTCCGGCAATTCAGTTGCGCCGGTGGTAGTCGCGTTGGTCAGTGCGCTGCCTTGCGGCGCAGTAGGCTCATGCAGGCCGAGCACTGTAGCGGCCAGTTTGTCACTGCGCTCGTCCTTCAGCAGACGAAGGAAGAAAGCGGCTTGTTTAGCGATGTTCTCGTTCGCATCGTGCAGGCGCCGTTCGAGCAGAGTGAAAAGGGTTTCGTCCTCTACGGTCTTGGCTCGCTTAGCCCAAGCATCCGCCTCGGTGAAGTTCCCCATCGGCCCCTTGGCGCGAAGGTCTTCTTGAACACCGCCCGCGTAAGTGACAGTATAGGCGTGCTTCATTCCAGGGTCAAGCGGCACGGTTTTTTCTGGATTTTTGTCGAACTCCGGCACTGTGAGGCGGAAACCAACCGCGAGCACGCCGGCGCGTCGACGATTCGCGTCGGAGTCTTCACAGAGCGCCAAAAGCTGCTGAACGCTGGCGCGGCGTGCGAGCAGGAACGCGGCAGTTTGCCGGATGTAGGTTTCGTCCTCACAGGTGGCCCCAATGACTTCCTCGGAAGGCGATTCTTTCGTCTGGTCGAAAAAGCCAATCAGCGCGGCGTGGCGGATGTGCGGGTCGCTGTTTTTTAATGCAGCGAGGAAAATGTCGCGCGATTTTTCACCTGCGCCGAAACGCGCCAAGGCGCGGACGGCGGTCAACCTAACGTCCGTCTCTGTATGATGTGCGAGGGCGGCAAGTTTCGAGCGCGTGGCAACGCGCGCATCGGCCGCCGCGAGCCAGATAAGGTGAGACGTGGCGACGGCCTTCGCGCCGAGATTATCCAGTTTGGCGGCTGCCGCCCTCGAACTGTCCGCGCCGCGTCGTGTCAGTTCTAAATGAGCGCGCGAACGACGACTCCACGCCGTCGCGTCCAGTTCCTCCATCAACTGCTTCTGTGTAGCCTGCGTTTCGTCGAAGGCGCGGAACGGCGAATTCGCTGCGTCGTGGGCGGTAGTTATCATGACTAGATCGCTGCGATAGACCGGCGACTCTTCATTATGAGCCATGTAGCAGATGGCAGCAAAGAGGCGTCCCCCTCGTCCGACCGTAATGTTGACAGGGCGGGCGTCATTCGTGCCGACGAGAAAAGATTGCTCATCAGTCTTGAAGGTGTCCCCCGAAAGCCGGAGCGGATAGCGCGGAATTGTTCTTACACCCCAGCGTGCAACGTAAAGAGAGTGGCGGTATTTCTCCGGGAGCAAATCATCATTGTAATAGCACATCCCAACGGGCACATAGCGTCCGAGGTTCGGCGTCATTGTTTCAAGCAGGTCCGAACGCCACGGCTGCTTTTCCGGCATCCATCCGCGTGGCCAATTGAAATAGGCATGGGGCGTAATGTGCAGCATGCGTCCCGGTACATAATCTGTCGGCTCGGACTCGTGGTCGTTGTCGGTGCCAAAGAGATTCCAATGCATGTCAAAGGCGAGGCCGCAGTCGTTACGCGTACCGTTAGCAAGAACGGCGAGATGTTTTCCGTCCGGACTGAGACGCAATACGCCGCCAGCCCCGGTGTAGGGCGTTGGCGTATTGTCAGGTCCGTGGTAAATCGTCCAATGACCCCAATGGTCCGGCCGCTGCTTAAAGTCGCCGTAATACCAAAGTTGGTCGCCTTGGGAAATGTAAAGATCGCCGTCAGGACCGAAGGCCATACCGTGCAGCCCTTGGTGGATATGCGCCACTGGCATGCCCCACATGAGCCGCTCCGGTTGAAGATCTTCGCGTTTGATTGCGCCATCGCGCAGGACGTAGAGCGCGCCCACGGTGAGTATGTAGAGATCGCGTCCGCGTACAGCAATGTCGTAAATCCACGCGTCCTTTTGGAACCGGTACAATTCCTTACGAGGTTGATAGAAACCTTTGGCGTCCGGCTCATAGACAAACAGCGCTTCACGCCCGCCCGCGAAAATACGGCCCATGCCATCGACAGCGAGACCAAGAAAGGATTCTTTCGCGTCCGAATCAATTTTGACGAGCTTCAACTCCGAATCGGTGAGCGAGTAGTCTCGGCGATCACGCACGAACTCGAGACACTGCTTTACGTCTTCCACGTTGTCTTCAAACTTATTCTCGTATTCGACGAAGATGGTGCCATCGAACTTCTGTCGGCGCAGTTCGGTCAAGAGTCCCGCGATGTCGCTCACACCGGTTCCATAGATGACATCATGGTTAGGTTTGCCGATTACGGGTCGATCCTTGAGATGCACGTTGACGATACGTCCGTCGAGCATCTTCAAAGCTTCCATGGGCACGAAGCCTGACGATGCCCAGTGGCCGGTGTCAGCGCACGCGCCGATGCGGCGGTCGCGGCCTTTGACAAGGTCGCGGACGTATTGCGGGTTCCATAGCTTGTAGGCAGGTTTGTTGGTGTCCTTCATATGTCCGTGAAAACCGACTCGCAGGTCAAATTCCTTTGCGAGCTTCTCGATCGTATCTATGGCCCCGTCGGACTCAGTGGTCAGCGATTTAAGGCCGAGTTTTCGCGCGAACTCGAATACTGGCCGAGCTACTGACTCGTCTGGAGAAATGTCGGTGTAGTAGCTGACGGCTTCTACACCGTTTTTTTCAAGGTGCCTTTTGAGCGCAGTCAGTTGAGCATCGGAGAGAGTGTGGCTCATGGCCATTTTGTCGTCCGGGCTCAAGAGTTGCCCTGCAAAAAACTCGATCATGTTGCCACTCGCCTGTGCGGTTTTTTCGATAGCCTCGAAAACCGTAAAGCGGTGGAAGGTGAAGGCCTCGCATCCGACACGTAAAAGCTGTTCAGCGGCGACGGCGGGATAAAGTGCCGTTCCAAGCAAAACGAGCACGGCGAGGAAGATGGAATGTCTTTTCATATTATTCTAAGCGATACATTGGCTCTTGTGACCCGATATATTGGCGCTCTCTCGAATAGTCCTTCGGCCAACTGGCCCTCCCAAGGCTGCTGGCGAACATCTCGTGCGAGGCGACGACGGCCTTTTGGAGTGGCGTAACCACGACAGCACTCCGGCGTTACGTTCCGTAGTTGTCCAAACGTATTTTGCCCTGCGGCTCGAACGGTACCGGGACGACCGACCTTTCTTCGGCGGGATAGAGCGAGCGTCGCGGGTAATGGCGCAGCTTGCTGAGGATTCACTCAGGATAAAATACAACACCTCAATTAAGGTAGGGGTTGCCAATCTGGAGTCCGATAGCCGTTCCAAACCCATACGAAATCAGGGTTGCTCTTGTTTCCGCCTTGCCAGAAGATACTATAGATTCCGCTGGCTGCGTCTTGCGCGGCTTTGATTGTTTTCGGGTCCGTCCACTTGTGGCCCGCAGCGTGTCCGTCGATGTAGCCAAAGGTGCTCCAAGTGCCATGGAAAATAGCGAATACATCAATCCAGCCCGGTGGTTTTGTTTCCAGTACCCAGGGACCAACGTTGTACCCGGTGCGCGCATCCGCTTCTTCAATGAACAAGAAGGAGCTAACGGGCTGTGGTACCGCAGAGACTTTCTTAAATACCGCCCCGTTCCAACCACCGCCGTTCATAGGATCAGCTTTTGAGTAACTGTCCCAAGTCCAGCCGCTACCCATCGGGTTCCGGGTGCGAACATCGCCGGGACAATGGTAAGAACCGACGGCGATGTTATAGCTGGCGAGAGGCGACATGCGAACTCCAGTTGCCACTCGATTCAAGGCCTCGGCCTCAGTAAGGCCAGCCCGAAGAGCCGGTGTTGGCCCTTTCCAGAAGCCGCCCCCGATCATTGACTCGATTTTTCCATCCACGAAGAAATCACTAGGAATAATCGAATCCTGGTTGTCGCTGCTGTACATCAAAGATGCCAAGAGCAATTGCTTTTGGTTGTTCAGACAGGCAGCGCCGGTCGCTTTGAGTTTCGACCGACTCAATGCCGGCAGCAACAGCCCCGCCAGGATCGCAATGATAGCGATGACCACCAGAAGCTCGATCAAGGTAAACGCTCTCCGCGCCCGGCAAGATGCGGAAATGCTAATAGTCGGTCGCCATTTCATAATTATAATTAGTATCAGTCGTGCCAAACCAAATTATGGCAACGGTTGCCAACTTGGATGACGGTAGCGGTCATATACCCACACATAGTCGGGATTGTTTTTGTCGCCGCCTGACCAGTAGATACTGTCGATGCCTTTGGCAGAATCTTGCGCGGCTTTGATTGTCTTCGGGTCCTTCCATTTGTGGCCATCGGCGTGTCCGTCGATGTAGCCAAAGGTGCTCCAAGTACCGTGGAAAATGGCGAATACATCAACCCATCCTGTTGGCCTTGTATTGAGCACCCATGTATTCTGGTTGCATCCGTTGCGCCCATCTGCTTCCTCGATAAACAGGAAGGAGTTGGCTGGCTGTGGAACCTGAGATTGTTTGGTAAATACCGTACCATTCCAACCAAAGCCGTTCATAGGATCGACTTTTGAGTAACTGTCCCAAGCCCAGCCGCTGCCCATCGGGTTCTTATTTCGCACATCGCCTGGACAATGGTAGGAACCGATGGCCACTTTGTAATCAGCGAGCGGCGACAGGCTAACTCCTTTCGCCACCCGGATCAACGCATCGGCCTCAGAGAGACCGGCCCGAACGGGCGGTGTTGGCCCTGCCCAGTAGCCGCCCCCGATCATGCTCAGAAGGCTTCCTCCCACGAAGAATTGACTGGGAATAATCCCATCTTGGTTGTCGTTGCTATACATCAAAGATGCCAGGAGCAATTGCTTTTGGTTGTTCAAACAAGCAGCCCCAGTCGCTTTGAGCTTCGTCCGACTCAATGCGGGCAACAAAAGGCCGGCCAGTATGGCGATGATCGCGATGACCACAAGCAATTCAATCAAGGTAAAAGCTCTCCGCATCGGATGCGATGCGGGAGAGCGAAGAGTTCTTGGCCATTGCATAACCATGAACCGTATCAGTTCAACTTGGGTTAGGGAAGAACAAGTACCGCGCGATAGTATCGTTGCGCCTGCGCCCCGACCGAAGCCGGGTCACTAACCAAAAGCGGAGTGCTACTCAGAGTCGGAATATCCTGGAGCAATTGCCACGAGTTAGCCGGGTTAAGTGAGTTGCGATACTCCACGCGATAGTGCAAGCCTAGGACACCCTTGTTCAAAGAGATCGCCGCTTTGCTTCCAGATGCGACGAATCGAACTTCTGAAAGCCCGGTCGCTTGAGCACCGCCGAAAGTCGTGAAAATTTGGAGGCGAACATACCTAACTCCCGTGCCTGGTGTGCTGAAATCCTGCGCCGGCTCGCCATTGGTTCCTCCGGCTCTGGCCGGGAAAAGAGTAGGGGATAACGTGGTGAAGTTCGTGTTGTCGCTCGAAAAGGACAACTCAATCTCAGCGGCTCCGTACACGGTGAAGCCACCCGCTTGATTATACTGCCAGAGGCGAGTCGTTTTCAGGTCGTAAACCCCTCCCAGGTTAAAGACCACAATAGGGGTGGTATCGGGGGGAGTGAGGAACGGATCCGAATACCACATCTCACTGTCATTATTGCTATGCGTGGAGTCTGCCGCCCCCAGGACTCCCGATGGCCCGGCCGTAAGGCCGGAGTTGTTAACCATGTTCACCGGCGGACGAGGGCCGAAGAAGGAAGTAACAGACTGGATGGTGGGAGCAAGGATGGGCTGATTGATCACAGTCACACCAACAGTGGGAAGTTGAGCAACGATGAGGATGGCGTTCCTGCTCAGTAGGACCTTGCCGAGGTTATCGGTCACCAGAACGCGATAGCCTGCGGCGTCGTTCGTACTCAGGTTGCTCACAACCAAGTTAGTAGTAGTAACCCCAGAGATATTGCCGCCATTGACCAGATTGGTTCCGTTCTTACTCCACTGAAACGTCAGAGTAGCCGGGTTTCCCAAAGCGTCGGTCGCCGTGACAATGAAGCTCGCGGTTTGGCCAACGACGTTGGTCGAGTTTTGCGGCTGTTGCGTGATGATGGGGCCCGCGAGCGCGAGGACCGCACTTGAACTCGTCACTGAACCGTTTATGTTGGTAAGCACCACATTGTAGTTGCCCTCGGAGGCGAGGCTGACGCTGTTCACCACCAAATTGCTGGATGTAGCGCCGGAAATGTTGCCGCCATTGGTCAAATTCGTACCATTTTGCCTCCACTGATAGCTGATCGGCGTGGGTCCCGTCGCCCTCACCGTGAACGTCGCTGTTCCGCCGATAGCAACGGTCTGGTTTGTCGGTTGACTTGTAATGACTGGGGGTGCCGTGTTTGAAGCCACCACGAACCGGACTTCCGAAAGCCCAGTTGCTTGAGCCCCGCCGAAAGTTGTGAAAATCTGGAGACGCACATAGCGAACTCCTGTACGGGGTGTGCTGAAATCCTGCGCCGGCTCGCCATTGGTTCCGCCGGCTCTGGTCGGGAACAGAGTAGGCGATAATGCCGTAAAGTTCGTGTTGTCGGTCGAAACAGACAACTCAATCTCAGCGGCCCCGTACACGGTGAAGCCCCCAGGTTGATTATACTGCCAGAGGCGCGTGGTTTGCAGGTCGTAAACCCCTCCCAGGTTCAAGGTCACGATGGGGGTCGTGTCGGGAGGAGTGAGGAACGGAGACGAATACCACATCTGAGCCTCATTATTGCTATGGGTGGAGTCTGCCGCCCCTAGGATTCCTGATGCCCCGGCAGTAAGGCCCGAACCGTTAATTAAATTCGTAGGGGTTCGATTGCCGAAGAAGGAAGTAAAAGATTCGATGTTTTTGGGAATAACGATGAGTTGCGCCTGCGCGGAACTGTTGAGCAAGGTTGCGGCAACGACTCCCATCATTGCGAACGCCGCAGCGTGGGTGCGGACGGAGTTGATTAATCTTGGTGTTCTTGTTTGTCTATTCATAGTTCGGCCGTTGTTAATGTGATCATCGGGATTTGATAGCAGTTTAGAGAGTTGGCAGACAGGTGGTATCCCCCGTACGGGGGGGGCAGTCGTATCTTTCCCAAAGCAGATAACCCGACCACCTTTAAAAAACTGGGAAGATTTCTCCATATCACCTTTCGTAGAGCTTGAATTCGCGAACTATCGGACTTTGGATGGCCGATATTATTTTCACCCTCACGATCTGAGCCGTTACCGGGGGGAATTTGAATTCGGGGCAGAAAAGTTCCATTGGTATTTTCTTCCAAAGTTCCGGATTTCCGTGACGGTATTCAAAGGCGTTCTTCCACTCATTGCCGACTTTAGTCTGAATCTGAACGTGTCGTATCCATCCGTCGTCTCCTTCATCGAGAATAGCGCGGGAAAAAGTGCATGGTTTGCCCAGGTCATATTCGAGCCAACCCTCTGTTAAACTCTCATCCGTGGTCCAGTATGAAGCGCGATTTTCGTCTACTGTCAGCTCCGGACGGTATTCTTTTTTGTTTTCACGGACGCTAGAGGCGGAGACATTTGCGCCCGCGGTAAGTATTCTTTCTTCAACGGGAGCAATTTCTTCGGCTGATCCATCCAGTTCAAGAACTACAATCGTATCGGTCGGCTGAATGTCATATTTGCCTATTGTCACCGTGATGTTTTTGTCCGTTTGCCTAACATCGAGTGCGCCACCATTCATCAGTCGATAGCGGAGCACTTTCCTGGCGATTGGGGGTAAGGTGAAAGTTGCGTTGCTATCGGTTTTGAACACATGCACATATACGTTGTTACCCTTGCACGTGCTTCCATACCAGGCGTTCGGCTTGAATGGCCCGCCACGTGTGCCGTAAATACTGTCCCCATAACTTTCCAGCCATGAACCCAGTTGCCTGAGTTGATCCACCAGTCGCGGCTCGAATCTTCCATCAGCCATTGGCCCGATACCGAGCAGAACATTCCCGTCTCTGCATGCGGAATTAACAATATCGATGATCCATTCACTCAGAGGTCGATAAACATCGTTGGGTTTCCAGAACCAACTTTGCTGTCCTGCGCTGACGCAGTATTCAAAAGGAATATCGCGATTGAAGCGAGGTATAGAAATCTCCGATACCGCATAATCTCCTGCAGATTTGCTTTCCGTCACAAACCAGGTTGGATTATCAAGCCCTCTGTCGTAACAGGTATCAACCCGATTGTTGACCAGCACGTCGGGTTGAAGGCTTCTCATATAAGCATACAGGTGAGTGCCACGTTCGTGAGTCCAGCTAGGGGCTCTCATGTCATACCACCAAGCCAGGAATGGACCATACTTTTCTGTGAGTTCCTTCATTTGGGCGTCCATATGCTTGACGTACCGGTTGAAATCAGGCTTCAAGCCCGATGGAAGATGGTACCCGGCGGGATTCCCCATTTTTTTTCTGGTTGCAAAGTTCGGTTGTCCGGTCGTGGGATTTAGGTCGATGGTCCAATCCGGATGATTTTGGCTATCGTTGTGCGTTGCATAATAAGGGCAGAATACCACGCCCTGTTTCTTGCTCTCTATGACCAGCTCCCCCACTACATCACGTTTCATGGGGGAATTCATGATATTGTACTCCGTCTCCTTTGTGTCCCACATGCAACAGGAGTCTCCATGCTTGGTGGTATAAACCATGTATTTGAATCCAGCTTTTTTTAATATCTGAAGCCATTCCTTGGGATCAAACTTTTCCGGGCTGAACCTCTTATAGAGATTATCGTATCCCTCAGCGGGGCGAGCCTGACCTGATGCCAAGACATAAGGAGTCCAATGAATAAATGCCCCCACGCGAAGCGATCGCCAGCGTTTGAGTGACTCTTGGGGAGTTTTCAGACCAGGATTGCCATCACCGCCTTCAATCGCCATTGTCACACTAGGAAGCAGAAGCACCAATACCGAGATCACAAAATGACTCATCAGAATTTGCCTTTTTGACGACCCGTGGTTCAGGGAGAATTGCTTTCGTGTTACGCACATATCCGTTAACTTTATGCATGTGTGGCCGCGCGTTGGCATCCCCCGTTCGGGTGTAGTTCAGTCCGGCCACGAGCGCCGTTTACCCCTACGTTGGCGCATGGCGGATTTGGCATCCCTTGCCTATGGCGGTGACCACTGCGCGGATTTTGGATTCTCTACAGTGAGCGGCGCGTTGTCACCAAATTCCTTTTGCTCGCGCGCAAGCGTCCCCATTAATTCCACGATCCTTGCAGCGTGCTCTGGTTTGTCGGCAAGGTTGTCCGTCTCTTGCGGATCGACTTTAAGATCGAAGAGCTGCGTCTTGTTCACGAGCGGATAGCGGATCAGTTTCCATCGGTCATCGCGCACTGCGCGCTGGACATTTTGGTAAGCGAACATCAACTCGGCGCGTCCCGCTTTTGCCGGGTCTTGAAGCGTACCGGTAAATTCGACGCCCTCGCTAGCGGTGGGCGCGGGAACGCCGCAGAGTTTGCCGAGTGTGGGTAGCACATCGAAGAGATAGCACATGGCGTCCGTCCGCTTGTCCCTCGGAATGCCCGGACCGCTGATGATAAGTGGGACACGAACAGAGTGTTCATAGACGTTCTGTTTGCCAATCAATCCGTGGCTGCCCCGTGCGACGCCAGAATCGGCGCTGTAGATGACGATGGTGTTTCTGGCATACGACGAGGCTTTCAATGCATCGAGTATGCGGCCGATCTGCGCGTCGAGGTACGAGATGTAACGGTAGTATTCGGCATTGAGGGCGCGCACGCTTTCCGGCGTACGTGGCCATGGCAGAAGCGTTTCATCACGGATGAGCATCTCGCCGTTGTCCCAAGGATGTTGTGGCAGAAAGTTCGGAGGGAGCGGGATTTTGGCGGGATCGTAGTGTATTGGAAAATCATCCGGTACTATATGTGGGTCGTGGGGTGCATTGAACGACACGTAACAAAAGAATGGTGCGCCGGAGTGTTCGCTCAGAAAACGTACCGTTTCGTCGGCGAAGACTGCACAGGAGTGCTGGCTATTTGTTTTTGGTGTGCTGAGTTTCCCGTCGGCCAGGTCGCTGAACTTTGCCTTCATTGGGTCGATCATGCCCCCAATGAAAACGGCCCGGGCGCTTTGGAAGCTCTTGGCAATGGAACTTTCCTCGTTATGCCATGGTCCCCTTAAAAACCTGGGGTAAATGGAGTTTTCGTCATTGTGCCACTTTCCACTCATGAACGTGGTGTAACCAGCCCGACCAAACGCGGCAGGCCAGGTCTCATCGCGCATTAGCTTTTCATCAATGCGAAACATTCCTCGCCCCGAAAGCAGCATGGCGCGCGAGGGCATGCAGGTCGCCGCGTTTAGCGCGCCCTGCATATAGGCGCGATTGAATGCCAGACCGGAACGAAGCAGCCGGTCGATATTGGGCGTCCGTATGTGCGGATTGCCCAGAGCTGCGATGGTATCGGCGCGCTGGTCATCCGCGAAAAGGAAGAGGATGTTCAAGCGATGGTCCGCGCCAAAACCTGACACTGCGGCCAGAAGAATCGTGCTGAGCAAGTAAATTAGTTTCAGGATTGGCTTCATTGGTTTGTGGTGATATTTGGTTTGAGTTCATGAGGTCATTGGAGTTGGACTACGCGATAGAATCGTTGTGTCTGAATCGGCGTCGAGTCATAAACCAAAAGAGGCGTGCTGTTCAGAGCCGGAATGTCCTGGAGCAACTGCCAGGAGTCAGATGGGTTCAGCGAGTTGCGGTATTCCACGCGATAGTGCAATCCCAACACACCATTGTTGAGGGTGACTGCCACCCCCGTGTTAGCCGAGACGAACCGCACTTCGGAAAGCCCGGATGCTTGGGCACCGCCGAAGGTGTCAAGAATTTGGAGGCGAACGTAATGCACTCCCGTGGTGGCCGTGGCGAAATCCTGCGCGGGTTCGCCATTGGTTCCACCGGCTCTCGCCGGCGCAATCGTTCTTACCAGGGTAAAATTCGTGCTGTCGGGTGAGACGGACACTGCAATATTCCTGGCCCCGTACACTGTGAAGCCATACGGCGATTGATTATACTGCCAAAGGCGCGTGGTTTGTAGATCGTAAAGCCCTCCTAGGTCGAAGGTGACGATTGGGCTGGTGTCGGGGGAAGCGAGAAATGGATTTGAATACCACATAGTCTCATCGACCGCGTTGCCGTGGGTGGAGTCGGCAGCCCCCAGGATTCCTGATAGCCCGGCTGTCAGGCCAGAGCCGTTAACCAAATTTGTGGGCGAACGAGAGCCGAAGAAGGAAGTAAAAGAAACGACACTGGGAGCAATGAGGCGATCGGACACGCGGGCGATACTTAAAGTTATGCGCGGCACGACCTGGAGATTGGTGACAATTTGATCTGCCTGACTGTATGCGGAGGCATAATCCCCCGCCTGATATGCCTGGCGTGCTAATCCAAACAAGCCTCGCAGTTGCTGAATATTTGTGCCGATACCATAATCCCGGGCTCTGACTTGCAGTAACTGATAAGCATACGATAACCTCTTACCCGCCGACCGATAAACATCAATGCTGGCCAAGATGTTAGATGAATTCGTGTTCTGGACCTTTAGATACACAATTTGTTCCGGTGCCAGAGTGATGGAATGGCCCGCCACCAATTGGCCTTGTGTATAATTGGTGCTGGAGAGCACGGTGCCTCCGGGATCCGTCACCGTGACCTGATAGACGCCGGGATCAAGCGCCTGGTTGGTTATCGTGGTGCTAATTGTGGTGTCAGTAGGATTGCAAACCAGAAATTCACGGCGTGCCGAGCGGAGCGATTCTTCATAACCATCGAGGCTCGCCAGATTAAGCACGAGCACATCGCGGTTGGCGGCGCTTGCCAACTCTTCGTAGAGCCAACTGTTCCATAATGAAAGTCCCGACATATAGATCGCCGTCTGCGCCGGAGAGCCGCCTGAACCTTGCGGAAATTCCAACATATACATATTTTCAGTGGGAAAATATTGACCGACATCCTGACGCAAACCGGGATGGAGGTTGCGCACGGTAGGGGTAAATGTGAACGGGTAAAAGTAAAATGAATTGATCCGGTTCAAATTGCTCAATCTGGCAAGTAGCGGCGCGCGAACATTGGTGCGGTTATATTTGAGTAACCAAGCCAGGCATAGGTTAGCCTCCGCTGTCTCCCACGAGGTGGGGGTTGGCGCTCCAACAAATGGATAAAACAGCCCAAGGTTATGAAGATCACGACTGACCGGATCAGTTTGATCTTCGAACCAAGAGGTCATCCTCAGAAACACATTGAGAAAATCCCGCTGATAAGTCAGATATTTGGGATCGTTGGTCAGACGATACAACTTTTGGGCCGCAATTGCCCCATAACTGTTGCCCATCAATTCCATGATCGGCATTTCCATCGGGTTGGAATAGGTGGCGGTGTAATAGCTGTTGGATTCCGTGTAGGTCATGTTGGTCATCAGCGTGTCCATGGCGGCACGCGCTTCATCCAGATATTGCTGGTCTCCCGTCAAATCATACCCACCGAGCATTACATAACTATAGGAGCCGACCGACCACGGCTCACGGATGGCACCCAGCCCCGGGTTTTCTACGAAGTTCATCGGCACTTTGGTGAACGGATCATAGTAAACTGAAAAGACATAGTTGACCTGATGGGCATAATTGATCAGCCCTTCCAGCCCCATCAGGAAGCGACCCCCAATAGCCGGGTTGAAATCCTCCTTTGCCAACGAGTCCATGACGGCGAGCATTTCCTGATAAAAGACGAGCGTCTGCCAGGAAATCTCCAGCCCGAAGACATGGGAGGGTTGCTGGGTGCCGCTTGTGATTTGCCGAGAATTTGAATCATAGAAACGGGGCAGTGCGTCCTTCTTGAGCTGCACGAAGTGTTGGGCCTGGGGCGAATCGTGCAGCCGCGTGTAGAGAACCGAAGGGGCCAGATGATGATTGACTGTCGAAAAATCCACTGATTAAGGGCAGCAGCCGAATTGCTCACTACGAAGGAGGGGTGAACAATCATTTCGGTGGGGAGTGAAACCAACGGCAGCGGAGAATCGGTATAGGGTTCATTGGTGCGATGGCCATAAGTTACGTTCTGCAGCATTAGGTCGGTAATGGTTCGCTCCGCGGTGGTTCTCCAACTGACCTCGCTGGCATCCAGAAAATTGGTTGGAAAAGTGGGTGTCCAAGGGTGAAGGGGCTGGAAGACTTCGAGCATCTTGTCGAGCATATCGGACAACCTTGCCGGCCCTTGCGGTCGCCAAGACGCATACAAATAGAAATTAACCAACATCTCTCCCGAGCGCAGGGTGTTGCCGGACAAATGATAAGGATACATCCCCAAACCGGTCTGGGTTCCGTTACCGAAGGTTTTTATTTGTACATCAAAAAACCGCCTTACCCCATTTCCAGCCATCCACGTCGCAGGAGTCATATCAAAAAAGATGGCCGCCTCCTGGTTTTGATCCCATAAGTAGGCGGCGGGGAAACCAAAATTGAAATCAACCGCAAAGGCCCCGCGCGTCGCGCTGGGCGGGCCTTGGTGCATAACCAATTGGGCGGATGGACGATTCATCCACAGGCCGACGGTCGGCTGCGGACTCGGCAGTGACACGGCACTCGGAAAATGGCTCGCAATCTGAAATTTAACCAAATCGGTGCCGGACTGAACTTCTACCTCAATATCAAATGAATATGTGGGGCTTGTGTGGGATCCCTGAAAACGCACAGATTTCTTCGTGGTTGTGTTTGTGAGAACGGAATAGGTGGTTGGCTCCAAGTTAAATTTTGATCCTTCCATCAAAGGGTGCGCTCCATCAAAGAATGAGCGCCAACTTGAACCATCCCACACTGAAGTCGTAATATGAAACTTGCCGTCCGAACTCTTATCGAAAGAGACTTTCTGGAGGTCATTGGCAAGCTGCACCGTGGACGCATTTGTAAACAGCGTCACCCCACCGTGCCCCGGAGACGCGACAAACCGAACCTCAGAAAGCCCGGATGGTTGAACGCCACCGAAAGTGTCAAGAATGTGGAGCCGAACGTATTGAACTCCCGTGGCGGCCGTGGTGAAATCCTGTGCGGGTTCACCATTGGTTCCGCCTGCTCTCGCTGGCGTAATCGTGCTTAGCACGGTAAAATTTGTGTTGTCGGCTGAGATGGACACCTCGATGTTCTTGGCCCCGTACACGGTGAAGCCACCAGGTTGATTATATTGCCAGAGGCGTGTCGTTTGCAGGTCGTAAACCCCTCCCAGGTCGAAGGTGACAATTGGGCTCGTGTCGGGCGGGGCAATATACGGATTCGAATACCACATCGTCCCATCAACATCAGAGCCGTGCGTCGAATCAGAATCACCCAGGATTCCCGATGGCCCGAGGGTGAGGCCCGACCCATTAACCAAATTCACGGGCGAACGCGTGCCGAAGTAAGAGGTAAAAGAAACGATACTGGGAGCGATGAGAAGTTGCGCCTGCGCCGAATTGTGTCGCATCGAAGCCACCATGCTGATTCCCATCGTCGCGAGTACCATAGTCAGCACTCCCTGACCAGGGATTGAATGTTTTCTCATGTATGAACAGTAATCTGGATTCACTCGTCTGGAATCCCCCGTACGGGGGCTTGTTTTAGAATCGTCATCCGCCTTTTGAACTTAAACCCCTCGTGGTGTGAGTTACCGTTGAAAGAATTTCATGGCCGCTTCGGTCCGTGAACGGACATGGAGCTTGTCGTAGGTGCTCTTCAAATAGGATCGGACGGTTTCCAGACCCACGCCCAGCTGGTCAGCGATTTCTTTATTGATGTATCCTTTGGCAACCAGCGCCAGAACTTCCGCTTCACGCGGGGAAAGATTCGGCGTGTCGGGGGCGGTTCGCTTCCCAAACGATTGAACCACTTGGCGTGCGATGTAACTTGACATCGGCGCACCGCCACGATGCACCTCCATTACCGCCTTCAGAATTTCATCCGGCGGCGTTCGCTTGAGCAGATAGCCGCTCGCGCCCATTTCCAGCGCTTTGAAAATCTGCTCGCTGTCGTCATAGACCGTGAGCATGACAATTTGCACTTGCGGCACCAATTTCTTGAGTCGAAAAGTGCATTCGACACCAGACATTTTCGGCAGGTTGATGTCCATCAACACCACGTCAGGCGGTTGACGCGGAATCTCTTGCAAACCCTGCTCGGCTGAACCGAAGATGCCCTGACAACTGAACCCCTGGGCTTCGGTGATTATTCTCGCCAACTGGGCCCGCACGCGAGCTTCATCTTCGACGATAGTTACACGGATGGACATGTGAATGAGTTGAGTTGGTTCAGTGGCGCAATCAACTTCACCGACGTTCCCCGACCTGCTTCGCTGGATAGTTCCAATCGCCCACCCAGATCTGCCATGCGCTCACGCATATTGATTAAACCGTCACTATCTTCCGGTTTTGATTCAGGTCGGAACCCCTGACCGTTATCTCGAACCTCGATGCTGAATTCCTGGTCTGTCAGCGTCATGCGCAGCCACACTTCAGACGCCTCAGAATGGCGTGCGACATTATTGCAAGCCTCCTTAACCGCCAATAGCAAATGGTGCCGATGTTGCATAGGTAGGGGAATTTGCGGCCAGTCGGCTGGCACATCCAAACGACACCGAATGTTTGTCAGCCGGAAGAAGTCCTCGGCAAAGTGGACGAGGTAGTTGGCTAGGTGATCAAGCGAATCATTTCGGGGATTGACCGCCCAAACGATGCCATCCGCAGTTTGCACGGCTTCTCGCGCGGTGGTGGAAATCCTCTGTAAATCGACCGCCACTTCTCCAGGCCGGTCGAGGCGTTTCCGGCAATGATCGCTCAACAGAGAAATTTCCGTGAGCGAAGCACCCAGCTCGTCGTGAATGTCCCGGGCAATCCGCGTCCGTTCCTGCTCAAGCGCGTGCTGCTGCTGGAGCAGCGTGAGCCTACGCTGCAGCCGGTGCGTTGCCCCCACTTTCACAGTCCAACCAGCTCCGCCCAACACTAGCGCGGCCCCCAGCAGCCGAACCCACCAAGTCTGCCAGAGAGCCGGCAGGCAGGTTAGCGCCAGCACTGCCTCGCTCTGGCTCCAGACGCCGTCCTCGTTGCAGGCGGTAACGCGGAACCGGTACGGTCCCGGCGGCAGAAATGGATACTGCGCGATACGTCGTCCGTCGGCTTCTACCCAGTCCGAATCAAGACCGTCAAGTCGGTAGCGAAACCGCACCTTCTCCGGTGAAGTGAAACTCAGCGCGGTATAATGCAACTCGACGCGTTTTGCCCGGGGGTGAATTCTCAAAGTCGTATTATTCGATGCATACATGCCCCGACGATTTCGAATCTCCAATTTCGAGTTTCGGATCTGAGAAGTGAGCCTCTTTACATCAACTTCTGCGGGAACCCCGTCAACAATGACCTGCTCGATGACAACCGGCGGAGGCAAATCGTTGCTGCGAATGTTTTTCGGGTCAATGGTCACCAGTCCCTTGACTGTCGAAAACCATAACCTGCCGTCTCGTGTCTTCAGGCCCGCCGGGCAGAAGCCGCCGGTGCATTCGAGATTCTCCATTCCCTCCGCTTTTCCAAAGGTGATGGGATTAAGTGAGCCTACACGTCCCTCGGCTACCCGCTCTAATTCCGCCTTGGACACGTAGAAAATGCCACGATTCGAACCGAACCAAAAATGACCATTGTCGTCCTCAAGAATTTGCGAGATAACATCATCAAGCAGCCCTTGGCGGGTGCTGATCGTCTTTAACTCCCCGTCCTTTAGCCGGCTCACTCCGCCTCCGCCTGTGCCAATCCAGAGCACTCCATTCGCGTCAATGTGGAGAGCGCGAATGAAATCGCTGCCCAATCCGTCTCGGCGCTTCAGGACTTTGAACACGCCGTCCGCGAAACAATTTAGTCCGCCCCCGGCCGTCCCAATCCAAAGCCTACTCTTCACGTCCTGCACCAACGCCGTAACGAAATTTGCCGACAATCCATTTGTTATGCGATACGAGGTAAACTTGCCGTCCCGAAAAAATTTCAGCCCGTCCTGGTAGGTTCCCACCCACATTCCTTCGTTGCGGTCTTCGCATAACGCCAGCACTGGTTCATCGCTGTAGGAGTTGGCCAATTTAAACTGCTCCAGCTTTTCCCCAGTTTTGCGAAACAGTCCGTTGTTCCAAGTGCCCACCCACAGCGCACCGTCCCGAGCGCTTAGCACCGACCAAATGCATTCATTGTCGAGCAGGTAGTTCAAGTATGCGGGAGTGAATACTCCTTTGCGTCGCGCGCTCAGCCCCCCACAATTAGAACCAATCCACAACTCCCCACTACCCTCTTCGGCGAGTGACATCACGACGTTGTGGGCCAGCCCATCACGAGTGGTCACGAGTCGAAGAGTTTTCGGCTTGAGCCGCTGTAGTCCCCCGCCATTGGTGCCCACCCAAAGGTTTCCTTCCCGATCTTCAAAGAGGCAACGTACGGAATTCTCAGCCATCCCCTCTTGGGTGGTGAGCGCCAAAACGCGGTCGTTGCGCCAGCGCCGCAAGCCACTCGAGGCGGTGCCCATCCATATGTCGCCAGTCCCTGCCTCCAGCACTTCCCAAATATTGTCAGGCGGCATTTCCTGCGGCAGTGGTAAGACCCTCAGGACGCCGTTGCTAGACGACGCCACATATCCACTGTTGCCGCCGAGCCAGAGCTGCCCTGATTTGCCTTCGTGCAGCGCGGAGATCGCCAGTTGACCGCTCGGTTCACCCCCCAGTTTGGGAGTGACCACGTGCCCGGCCACCACCGTGCGCAACTGACCGTTAACGACCATCCAGACCGTGCCAGCGCGGTCCACGAGCAACCGCGTCACCGGGAAGGAAGACTGAAACGGTTCCGCTGGGTCCATAACAAAGTGTCCTTCCTGCCAGCACTGTAGGCCAGCGTAGGTTCCAATCCAAAGGCGGCCGCTCCGGCCCTCCGCCAACGCCGTGACGACATCGTGCCGCAGACCGTCGCGGGTCGTCAGTTCAGTAAACACACCGTCACGAAGTTGAAAAAGCCCGCCGCCCTCGCTGCCCACCCAGAGGTTGCCCTGCCGATCTTCGCACAGGCAGAGAACGCGATTGTTCTTCAGTCCCTCCGCCTCGCCAAATCGTTTGAACCGCACCCCGTCAAACCGCGCCAACCCGCCAAACGTACCAATCCAGAGATACCCGTCGCGCGTCTGAAGTATCGAAGTCACCGTATTCCCCGGCAGGCCGTCCTCGGTCTGCCAGCGGTCGATTCTGTAATCGGGGGAGTTGTTCTGCGATTCGAATGAGAAGCTGCTATTGACAGGCGCGAACCGAGTCACGATTTGCCGTGTCATGGGTTGGACTCCGGCGAACGTTCCGCCTATGACCAACGGCGACCGGTCAGCGGAGGAAGCGACGGGGCACCAAGTGCTGCCGTTGGTAGATACCTCAATGCCATACTCCACCGCCAAGCGGTCGACGAAATTGTTCTCGCGGTCACGACCCCAAACCACGCGGTTGATAAGCGCCACCTCCGGAAGTTCGATTTGGACCCAGGCACTGGCTTTATCGGCGATCCAGCTATGGCCGTTTCCATATCTTCCGTCATTGACGAATTCGAGTTGGTGAATCTGGAAACCCGGCAAAGAGCCTGAAGCCGTCGCCCGCGCGCCGCCCTTGGCCAGCGCAATGTTGCGCGTTGCGTCCTCCTCGGGATAAATCTCTAGTTCATCCAAGCAAGGCTCGCTACTGGTGGCCTTGAGAATTGTGAAGCGAACGTACTTGGCCGGCACCACCGGAAAATCCTCCACGTTGCGGCGCGGATGCACTGGCGGGCGCAACGCGGCTTCCGCGTGAGCCACCCCGAGCGCCGCACCAAAAATGCAGAAAAGGATTGGGCAAATCACTGCCATTGGGTCGACCGCAGTTTTTAACCAAAAGATCGCTTGGCAACAAGCTTTTATCTAAATCCCGTCCGCAACCGGTCATTTTTTATATTTGAAATTGGCAGCCAGCCGACTCTATCGGCACGTAAAATTATTCAAGCTCTCGAACGAGTCGGCTTTGTGGTGGATAGGCAACGCGGTAGTCACCTTATTTTGAAACATCCTATAAAGGGGTTACAACGTGCGTGCCAAAGCATGGTAAGGATCCAAAACGTTCATTGCTCAAACTCATTTTGAAACAAATAGAAGTATCTGAGGAAGACTTTCAAAAATTGCTGTAAACAGAGCAGGTGATGATTCTTATCACTTCCGGCAAGTTCGACCCACTTTAGATTTTTTCTTGTTCTGTCATGCTTTCTTCATGACCTAAATCGGCCCATTCGGACAACTTAAATTTAGGCGACGAACATTCGCTTCGAAAGAAGTGGTAAATTGACTTAACTATCTCTCCGCTTTTTAATGGAAATGTTCGATCTTCGTCCCGGATGGCGCACCATCCGGGACCAGAAGAGGCCCTTGCCTCTTTCTGTCCTCGTTCCACATGGATTATTTCAGGTTCGATTTCTTGATTTTCACATCCCTCACCTCGCACGGAATTTTCTAGGATAAAGAATGGTTTCTTGGCTTCAATGCTAAGCTTTTGTCGATTAGGTTAAGTTCGATGCGATAGTGGAAAGAATCGTTTTTTGGTCTTTGGATCACCTTTAGCAAACCGAGCTCGCGCGGTAGAGGCGAATTCAAATGCCTCTTGGGAGAGATTCACCCATTGATTAGGGCGATTTCCGGCTTGATGGAACAACTCTTGTAAAGGACAGTTCTCAACCATGCCAAGATGCTGGGTTATCGAACGGAAGGCAAGAACGCTATTCTACCAAGCTTTACATTCCTGCCATAACTGATATCATTGTAACAATATCGGTGCTCGGTCGACCACCGAAGAACTAACTTAAAAAAATATGGCAAATTTACGAAAATTCACATTGGAATATAACGAGAAAAAGGACCGTTGGGACCTTGGAAATGATAAAACCAACCGGGTCGTTAAAACCTTCGAGACCAAAGAGGACGCGACCAAAGGCGGGGTGCTTAAGAAAGTTCTTGGCCAGGAAGGCGGTTCAGTAAAAATCCAAAAGGAAAATGCTCGATTCCAAGAAGAGCGTACCTATCCTAGAAGTGCAGACCCTCGCGAGTCGAAAGGGTAATCAACTCGCATATAATCAGCGAAAGTGAATTGACATCCAGGCGCTCGAAAGAGATAAAACGCCTGTCTGGTGCCTGGAAGAATACGGTTCTTTTATCTTTTACCTTTATCATCCAGTCTCTTCCCTGTGTAATCGTTGGCAGGATCGGTTAGCGAGCTAAAATTGACGGCAGGGCAACAAGGTAAATTCTGGTGTAGGGCAGTGGCGTCCTCAGAAATTGGAAAAAGGTCAACAGTAAGGAATATGCTCTTTCAGTAGTGCGTCAGACTAACATTTCGCTCTTTCGGCTGCGAGTAGAATGAATATGGTTTCCCTACGGCCTCGGAGGGAAGATCATTTGACGTCTAAAAAAGACTTGCCGCTGTCGTCAAATCCCATCGTCTGTATTTCAACGGTCCTCAGAATTATTCTGGGGGCATGACAAGAAAATTACGCAACTGGACATATCGAGATGTTACGCACTTTTTGAAGAAGAACGGATTCAGATTTTTAAAACCATTAAAAGGCTCGCATGAGGCCTGGATAAAATACGGAGAAGGTGCGGAGAAAGATAGACGGGTCGAAGTGAATATTACTCATGGGAGTTATCCCATCTCAACACTCAAGACAATGATCCAACAGTCGAATATTCATCAGAGCGATTGGATCAAGTGGGGTAGTTCCTAAAGCCGTCTCTTTTAGATTCGGCGGGAGAGTGATATAGTTAGAGTCAACCGAGTAGTAATAGCATCTGAGAATGACTAGAAGCCATTTCATAAGTGCCTGAGGGTGATGATGAGGCAGGCGAGGTGGAAAAACGCTTCATAAATATTCAGATGATGATCGTGACGAACCAGCAACCGTCGGAAGTTGCCCAGCCAGGCGAAGGTGCGTTCGACTTTCCAACGCTTGCGGTAGCGGCGCAGTTCTCGTCCGTCGTTGCGCGAGGGTTTCCGGCGGTTCTTGCGATGCGGACAGATCAAAACCATGCCGCGTTGCAGCAAACGCCAGCGCAAGGCATCGCTGTCGTAAGCGCGGTCGGCCACCACGCGCAAAGGCCGCTGGCGCGGGCGTCCGCGCCGCTGCGGCACCGAAATTTTTTGCAGCGTGCTCTCCGCCAGCGTCACTTCCGCCGGGCTGGCGCTGACCAGTTGGACTCCCAGAGGAACACCTTGGCCGTCGACCACCACCATCCACTTCGTGCCTTTGCCGCGCTTGGTTTTGCCGACGCCAAAGCCCCTTTTTTTGCCGGAGCAAAACTGCCATCCAGAAAACTTTCACTCCAATCGAGTTTGCCGCGCTGGTCCAGTTCCGATAAAAACTGCCGCCAGATTTTGAGCCAGACGCCTTGCTTTTCCCAGCGGCGCAAGCGTCTCCAGCAGGTGCTGGGGCTGGGATATTCTTTGGGTAGATCGCACCAGCGTGCGCCGGTCTTAAGCATCCACCATAGCCCTTCGAAGACACGGCGGTTGTCCGCCCAAGGCCGTCCGCGACTTTTGTCGCACGGCAAATGCGGCTCAATTTTTTTCCATTGCTCATCTGATAAGAATGCTTTTTGCATCCCCAGCTTTTCACAAATCCTTCGTAAAAGTACAAGTACAAAGCACTTACAATTTTTAACTTATGAAATGGCTTCTAGGATTATTTGATTGGATCTGTTTCTTAAACAAAACGACCCTTCTCATCACGATGGAGAGCATGAATTACTGGCTTTTCATTCACGAAAGGGTAGCGATCAAGAATCGGCAATGAAGGAACGATCTTTTTCCAAATTCCTTCTAAAGCAAGCTTCAATGATACGGTTCGATCTTCGTCCATGTCCCGCTCCAAGTTGCCAAATTGGCAAGAATAGCCCCCATGAAAAACCCCTCAGCTTAGGGGTTTTTCTTTGGTCTAAGGCCGACTGTTTACCTCAAAAAGGAGAGATACCCACTTTTGTATGGTAAACAAGGTAAACACTCCAGCTGCTCTTAAACTCCAGTCTCTCTTTGAAACGGTCAAGGAAGAGATGTTGTTCGACAGCTAATCGAGTGAGGAGAACGGAACACTTTGCTGGGTTTGGACTTCGGGGCAATAAAATACCACCTTTCGTGTCTAGAGTAATTTTCGGAATTCATCCTCTGAAAGTCGAGCCTGGGTTAAAATCTTTCTCAGTAAGCTACGACCAATATCTTTGCCGGCATGAATTGGCACACACGTCCTTAGTTTCTTTATCGGATGCCAAAAATACAAATGACTGCCATGTTGAATGTCCTCTTCAAAACCAGCTTGTTTTAAAGCCTTAATTATTTTCTTAGAATTGAGAATAGGTAACCGCGTCATGCAGCAAGCGGAGATCGTACCCCTATGCTTATAGTCAGAGGATGTCTCGACTCACGCTCAACAGGAATCGGCTCGCCATGTTTTACGAGTGACAGTAAGAATCCTTCAATTGCTTCTTTGATATTGGCAACTGTTTCATCCAATGATTCGCCTTGCGTATGACAGCCCGGCAATGCGGGGACAGAGGCGACATATCCTCCTTCTTCCGCTGCTTCTATTTCGACTGAGTAGGTGTATTGGTTCATAGTTTCATTCTATAAAACTTTAACCCAAAATGCAAAGCAGTGTAGATTTCTTGCCGCCTCCGGCAATCTTGTACTCCTACTCCAGTTTTGATACCGTACTATAATGATCATCACGGAGGCAGTTCAGGAATTCAAAGCAATAACTGAGAAGAAACTACTTTATAAAGACGGCAGAAAGGGAAGGAATTTCTCCATCAATACGAGATATTACAGGTAGTCTAGGTCTCTCCTCCTCCCGTTCAGGTCATCGGGTAGTAAAGAGTCTCATGACTAAATTAGCCGTCTCCCGCGACGAACGGGGACAATTGGTGCCCCTAGTTTAAAAGGAAAGCGATTGAAAATCGGCGATGATGGATCAATCTTTTTCCAGATTGATTGAAGGCACGATTTCAATGCGTTGGTTCGATCTTCGTCCACGTCCCGCTCCAGTCTCGGACAAGGAGAGATAGTATCCCCATTTAAGCCTGGTCCCTCCTGCATATTTTCCGGTTCAATCGGGTCAATACTAGATCGATCCTGCTTTCCATCATATGGAAAGTCAGAGAAGGGAAATTCCGGCCTAATCTCTAGCTCCTTTTCCTTTAAGACGTGGTTCAATCCCAGAGCAGCCAGAATCTCTCTTTTTCTCAAAACATCCCCATCGAAGGTCGGTTCGGCTATTTGGCCCATCGTGTTTAAGGCTTCCTTTGCCACGCGCGTCTTGCTCTCCAATTCGATCTCAAAGGTGGAAGTATCCATTGCTAGACTGCCTTTCTGATTGAGTAAATCGGAGCGCTGTTTTTGATACTCCTCATCGGAAAGAAGACTGCCGTCAGCATTCTCGGGGGCTGTCTTGAGCTTAACCAGATTCTCCAAGCGAGATAGACATTGGTCGTACGTCTTTCTGCGTTCTTCAAAGATTTGCTTTCTCTCCGCACGATCTTGATCCTTTAGTTTTTCAATATATTTCAAGCCCCAATCCCGGAACTCGGGTGGCAGACGGTAAGCCTTCAACTTTTCCGTTAGTTGCTTGTCGAGGGCATCGGCAGAAATACATTGTTGGCGACAAGCTCTATTGAGCTTGCGCGTGCAATGGTAATACGCGTATTGCCTGAGCTTCGGAGCTTTCATGTCATTGAGTGATAGACCACACTTAAAACAGGAAGCGCGGTTCTTGACCGACGATTTGTAATGACACCCGGTGCAACGCACTTGCTCCTTACAATGGGCTGTAATACTTGAATTACATTCTCCACATCTAATCAATCCTCGGAAATGGAAAACAAATTCCGTATGAGGCCGCGGATTAGTCTCGCGGTGAAGTATCTTTTGGACGCAGTTGAACTCTGCCTCCGTAATCATCCGTTCATGCTGGCCTTCATACCATAGCCCGCTTCTTTTTGGATATTCAAACCGACCATAATAGAAGGGATCAGAAAAGATTTTGTAGACCGTGCTTCTTGAAATGGCTTTACCTCCCGTTCGTTTGGTTTGGCGAGTGCGAAATCCCCATTCCGCATTTGCCATCTTCTGGATGCGTGCGGGGCTGAAATTGCCCGTGAGCATGTGATCCCACATTCGCCGGACAGCCGCAAATCGTTCCGGGTCACTCAGGATGGTTTTACTGCCACGTTCTTCTATCTTGGAGTTTAAATATCCCATTGGAGCTACACCGGGGTACCAGCCCTTTTCAGCTTTGGCCTTCAAACCTCTTGTGGTATTTCTACTGAGATCATCAACATATTTTTGAGCCATCCCAAACTCGATATACATGAGAATCAAGTTATCCTCCGCCTGGGAGAAAGTTTGGTGAGGGGTCTTGATGACTAAACCATGTTGCTTGATTGCCCAAATGATCCGTCCGCCGTCAACGGGATTGCGGGCAAGCCGATCAAGTTTCCAGCAAAGTATTCCTTTGATTTTACCTTTATCAACCCGCTCCATCATCTCGTTGAAAACAAGCCGGCCAGGTGCTTTGGCGGATTTGGCTTCACTCAGCAGAGGTTCGACGAGGGTCAAATTGAATTTAGCCGCAATCGATTTCATTTCCTTCTCTTGGGACGGAATTGATTGCACTTGACTGTCTTCATCCTCCAGCGATTTTCGACTGTAAATTACATAGGGGGTCATGGAAGGGATTGTTCTAGCTTAACGTACGACGTTAATCCGGGTCAACGTCGTGCGAAAGTGGAGCGGGGAAGCCTTCGGTATTCTTGAGAAAGCGAATGATCCTTTGGGCAATCTCCTGTAATTCGGTTTCGGAGAAATTTCTTTGAAAGGACTCCATACAAATGCGATTCAACTCATCGATCTGGGTCTGCTCAATTTTCATCACTTAAGTCTGACCCATCTCTATACGGCGAGGCAGACGGTGAAGCTTGTAGGTTTAGGCAAGTTGAATCACAAAGAATACTGTACAAATCTCCAGAAATGTGCTTTTATATTTCCGATAGCGCCGAGCAAAAACGCTCGGTGTTTTTGTAAAATCTTGCCGATTCCGGCAAAGGTTGCCCCCGTGAGGTAATCCGAGTGATCGGATACTGTAACTTGTAACTCATTCAGAGTTGATCAATTCCATGTCTTCGCCACAACTACCCAATTACCTCAAAGCAAACCGAAAGCGCCTTGCTTTATCCCAAGATGAAGTGGCTTTTCTGTTGGGCACTAGAAGCGGAGCCAAGATTTCCCGTTACGAACGGTTTGCTCGTGAGCCAAGTTTGAGAACCGCCTTGGCGTTCGAGGTCGTTTACAAAAGATCAACCAGTGAACTCTTTGCTGGTCTCTATCAAAAAGTCGAAGGAGAAGTAACCGAGCGGGCCAAGATTTTATCGGAAAGAAAAGATTTCGGCAAACCTAGTTCCCAGAGCGTTCGTAAACGCGAAGCATTCGCTGACCTTGCGGCTTCTTAACCCAGAACATCATGACAAAGACTCTCCCGAAATATCCTCGTATCCTTGGAATAGCTCTCTCAACTCGAGGTCTCGGTTTTGCGCTCCTTGAAGGACAGAACATCTTGGCCGATTGGGGTCTGAAGGCAATTGATGGAGACAAGAATAATGGATCAATTGCGAGGGTAAGAGAGATGATCGAGCATTATGAGCCTGACGTACTGGTTCTTGAAGATACTTCCATTAAACCGTTCCGGCGTTCAACGAGGATTCGGATGCTCACCAAGCGAATCATCTTCCGGGCGGAAAAACGCAATGTCACTGTCCTGTTGTTTCCGCGCGAGCAGGTGAGTCGTACCTTTGTTCCTGATGGACACGGCACCAAACATCAGATCGCTCAAATCATTGCCGACAAATTTTCGGATGAACTCGGATTCCGGTTGCCACCAAAACGTGTTCCGTGGAAGAGCGAGGATGCCCGGATGGATATGTTTGGTGCCGTAGCATTGGCATTAATGCCCCGATCCTTTATTTCAGCCGTACTCCTAAGTATTCCTCCAGTTGACCGAGAGCAAGTCTTACGTGATCGCGGGTAGCTTCCTCCGCAGCGTGGGCATCCCATTTTCCAATAGCCTGCATGATGACATCGTGTTCTTTAGCGGTAGTATCAGGGGTAAGGAGCTTCAAGTGAGCGTATGAAGGGCGGCTGCCGGTGACTTGGATATGGCAGTTGTCATAGGTACGAATCAAAAGTTTATGGCTTGATGCGCCGACGATCAAGCGATGAAACTGGTAGTCGGCGCGATCAAGTCCAGTCCAATCACAGTTTCTTGTGCAGGTGGTCATCAGTTCGCAAAGCCTGCGCAGTTTGTCCAACAAGGAATCCTCATGCTGCAGCGTGGCCAGTCGCGCCGCCAAGGGCTCCAGCACGAGTCGCATCGAATACATTTCCAAAATGTCTGACGGGGAAAAATCCTCAACGTAAGAGGCGCTGTTCGGGATGCTGCGTACTAACCCTTCGGATTCAAGACGAACCAGAGACTCACGCAAGGGAATGCGGCTTGTGCCTAGCTTCCGGGAAAGATCTCGCTCCACCAGACGCTCACCTGGCTGCAAGTGTCCATCGTAGATCATCGACTTAACTTTCTTGTAGACTTTTTCGGATAACATAGCGATTTTTCCTGACGGTGGTGACTCTCAAACAACCTATTGCCACCTTGGTATTCCATTCCGTGTCAGTTGTCAAAGCATTTTCCAGTCTGGAGTCGATTAGACCCTTGTCCGTCGCCCACCCGAACCACGTTCGAGCATCGGATTTCATAGTAGTTGGCATGTTTATTCTTGAAAAAAATAAATCAAAAAAAAGCTTGCCAAGAATTTCTCGCATTGTATACCATCACAATTATGACACGGCCGTTCATCGCATTCTCGACGGACACGCGGGTGCTGCGCTGGGGTATTACCCCGCTTTTTGACCGCGTACATCTTGGTGCCGCGACCGACTGCAAAATCAACCTGCTCCTTGAGAAACGCTTCATTCCCTTCAGCGTGGGATACGCCACGGCACGTCGGGGATAGGAAAAGGCATTTGCGCGCGAAACTTGGGAAGTTCTGCCATGTTTAACAGACTGCAGTATCTTGGTGATATGGGTGGCCTAGTGGCAAGGTTCGTGGTTGTTTACCCGAAACTTTTATGCAGATGTACGAAAATTCTAATAAGGAGTTGATCTTCGGCGTTGGTTCTCCGTGCATCAATCAAGTGCGGAGCCATCTCTAAAACTTGTCTCAAGTCCGGAAAAAAAATTAAAAACAGCAACAGACCTCCCTCTGCGAAAATCGGAATACCATCAAGATACTCACAGCTACTAACTCTATGAAACCAACAAAATTGTTTGTCCTATCTGCCCTCGGGGCTCTCTGTCTGACGCCCCCAGCCAATGCTTTCGTGATTTTCAACGTCACTAAGAGTCAGTCCATCTTCAACGCTAATTTTGAGAACGGCACTGTCGGTTCGGTTCCTGGTGCGAACGATCCATTAGTGGGTAACTGGTCTAATAATGGTTTGAGCAACAGCTTGGCAGTTGTGGCTGCCGCGACCAATCGTCTTGGTGCTGCCATCAGCGCCACTGAAGGCAGTAAGTTCTTGCGCCTCGCCCGTACACCAGGCAGTCCAACAATCACGGCAGTTGGTGAGTTTGGCGCTGCGACTAATAGTGGTACAGGCGATTTAGTCCGGATCAGCTTTTCCATCTATGTAGATACCAATGGTGCCGCCGCTTTTCCCATGTCTGGTGCGGCGGACAGTGGTGAAATTGATTTCTTGGCTAATGGGTCAATCAGCATCTACGACGGCAGTATTCCTGGCCCCCAGGTTCTGACTCAGACGTACAACCTCCTCGCATGGAATACTGTAGTTTTGCAACACACCAACGGCAGCGGTTCGTGGTCAGTTTCGGTCAATGGCACGACCTTCGAAACGAGGAATTCCCAATCTTCCTATGGTGGCACGGGCGGCAACGCCACTGGCATCAGGCTGGAGACCAGTGGCGCTGGCTCGACTGTTTATTACGACGCAATTCCGTTTGTCCCCGAAGTTCTTTTCGCCGACAACTTTGAAAGCAACACGGTCGGTGCTGTCCCGTCCGCGCCCCAGTTCGGGTCGTACATGGAGACGACAAACCTAACCCGCGTGGTGAATGACCTTAGCCCCGGCGCTCACGGGGGCGCGAATTACCTGATCACGAGGCGATTGGATAGCGCCACTTCAAGTTCATATATAGTGCGCCCGCAGTTCACACGCGCCGTGACCGAAGCTGGTAATAGGTTGCATGTCGAAAATTGGTTTTACAACAAATCAGGTTCGACCCCGCCCTTTGCGGAAATTGGATTTGTCATAACTCCGATCACTGCGGGTAATCTCATAGCGAACGTTATGGGCATTAACGGCACGTCCGTCCGTGTCTCTCCTGAGAATGCGACTTTCGTGGACAAAGGTCAGACCCTGGCGCTGAACACCTGGCATAAATGGGCGTTCGATTATGTGATGGGGACGACCAACTTGACCCTGACGCTCAACGACGATCCCAGCACAACTACGAATTATGCCACTCCCCGAATAACCACCAGCATCATTGGCCTTTTTTTCAAGAACGGCAGCCAGCCTGCTACGAACTACGTGGACGACGTGCAGGCATACTTGCTTCCGGGCGTCAAGACCTTACTAGTATCAACGCAACCAGCGGACGGAGCGACCGGTGTATCACGAACCACCAATGTCGTCTTTACGGTAAAGGACGGGACGCAAAAGGTTAACACTAATTCACTGGTGCTATACTTTAACGGCGTTCCGGTTTTGCCCTCCATCACCAGGCCGAGTGGCACTAATCTCACCATCATAAGTTACCAGCCTCCAATTCAACCGGAAGAAGCCACCAACACGGTTCAGTTAGTTTACAGTGATGACGCGCTTCCGGGCAACGTGAACAGCAATACTATCACTTACACCATCATCAGCACCTTGAACACCCGGCCGCCGCTGCAAGAGAGCGCGGACGGACTCCTGGTAATTGAAGCGGAACGTTTTGACCGCAACGTATTGCCTAATGTTCTAGCCCAACGTTGGACAGGCACTAACTCTGATCCAGGGTATTCTGGAGAGGGAGCGATGCAAGCTGTGCCCAATACCGGGGTCAACGTTGGAGACGATGTCAGCGACAGTCCCCGCTTGGATTACAAAGTCAGGTTCTTCACCACTGGCACTCATTACATTTGGGTGAGAGGACGCGATAATGGAACTGTTGGCACCACCGACAACGGCGTGGTGCATGCCGGACTGGACAAGGTATTGCTTTCCACGACGCGTCGTATCGGCCGTTTCCCGGCAGGCGCCGGTTGGGTCTGGCTGAACACCAACTTGGATGGCACACCGGTGGCATTCGACGTGACCTCACCCGGCGATCATCAGTTTCATATATGGATGCGCGAAGACGGCTTTATCATCGATAAAATTCTAATAACCACCAATGCCTCTTATCCCCAGCCGACGGGCGCGGGGCCAGGTGAGAATTTTCGTGCAAATAATATTCCTTCCTACAGCGCTGTTTTATTCAGCGACAACCTTGAGAACGCCGCTGTTGGATCCGCCCCGAATGCGCCTCAGGCAGGCTCATATAACGTCGAGACGAACCCCGCCGTGGTGACAAATAACCTCGCCCCTGGCGCGCATGGCGGTTCGAACTATTTGGTCATCCAACGAGTGACGGCGGCTACGGTACGTATTGCCCGCCCGGCCTTCTTTGCCCCTCTAAGCAATGGTTCAGTACACGTGGAGGCATGGATCAACTTGCCCATCGGGAGCGGGATTGCGGAAATGGGTTTGGACACCGCTGGGGATTCCTTCCACACGGATGCTGCGTTTGGTCAGGATGGGAAAGTTCGGGTTTGGGACGGCACGACGTTCGTGGACAAAGGACTGACCAACGCTCTGGGAGTTTGGACGAAACTTGCGCTCGATTATGTGGTCGGCTCCACCAACATCGTCCTGACGGTCAACAACACGCCAGCCGCTTTTTCCGTTCCCGCGCAAACTGTGGTGAAAGGTCTCTGGTTCAGAAATGGTGCTGATGGGGGTGTAAGCTATGTGGACGATATTAGTGCGGTGGTTTCGCCGCTGCTTTTCGCCGACACCTTTGAAAATTCCATCCCGAACACCGCTCCTGATGCACCCCAAATTGGCTCCTATAACATTTATCCTCCGTTGCCATTCCTTACCATCACGACCGATAACCCTGACCCAGGGGCGCACGGAGGCTTGAAGTACCTGATTAGCGAACGACCGAATAGCGCCACTGCTTCCCAACGTATAGCGCATCCGGCATTCACGGCGAGTGTGACTAATGGTACCCTGCATTACGAGGCCTGGATCTATCACTTCGTCGGGGGGTTTTCACAAATGGGTCTGGACACGACGAGTCCGTCGGCGGATACCTTCGCTCAAATTATTTCCATCGGCATTACGCAACTTACTGTCACGGTCTTTAACGGCACCGCTCATATAGCCAAAGGTGTGACCGTACCCGCAAACACTTGGGTTAAGCTGGAGGCCGATTATGTTGTGGGTTCCACCAATGTCCTCGTGGCGGCCAACGGCGTTTCGACCAACTACGCCTGTCCCGTCCGAACGGTCATCAAAGGTCTCTCGTTCAAAAACGGCAATAATACGGGTCTCGATTACGTGGACGACGTGCAAGCGTGGGGGCCGATTTCAGCCCCTCAACCAAAAATCACCACTGTTTTGGCTGGGGGTCAATTGACATTGTCGTGGTCGGGAGCCGGGTTCAGATTGCAACAGAGTGACGACGTTTCAAATCCATCGGGATGGACGGATGTACCACTGAATAGCAACGCAACTCCTGTGACCAGTCCCTATACCGTAACCGTGGGAGCGGGTAAAAAATTCTATAGATTAATTTATGCGTTCACTTTACCTTAAGACCTTAAAAGTAGTCGTCTGAAGATCCAACAACCGATATTTCATTATGAACAAATCTTTGAAACATTTAAAATCAACTCGTTTGTGCATGCGTTTACCCCCCTGCGGGTTCACCTTGATTGAGTTGCTCGTCGTTATTGCCATCATCGCCATTTTAGCCAGCCTGCTATTGCCGGCTCTCAGTCAGGCTAAGGAGAAAGCGAAACGCACGCAATGCCTCAACCATGTTCGCCAGCAGGCGCTGGGTCTGACTATGTACGCGAGCGATAACAATCAAGTTCTACCGAAGCGCGGCGTGACTTCCTATTGCGTTCAAAACATCCTCTTTGGTGATCCGATTCCGAGGAATACCGACGAGGCGATCTCATCTCTTGTCGGCTTGGGGAAGCTCTATCCAAACTATATCCGGCAACCGAGAGTGTTTTATTGTCCTTCGAAGACGCAGACATTTTTTGGTTATGAGGGAGCGTTGGAATATAGCGGACCGTATGGGTGGGAGAACAACTTCCCAAGACCTACGACCGGCGGTAATAACGGCATCAATATTTGGTATATTTATCTATACACTGGTTCCACCAGTGAGGATAAACCGAATAAGCTGACGGCTATCGAGCGCCCCGGGATCAGAGCGTTGAGCTCGGATTTCTTTCCATCGGGCGTTGGAGATTTTGCTCACAAAACTGGATACAATGTCGCGTACACGGACGCCCACGCAGCTTGGTATAGTGATAGGCAACGCGTGATTGCTCGTTCCAACGCCGGCACTTATTCCAATGACCCCATTAATAATGATTGGTGGGAGCATTTTTCCATAAACATTCCTCCTGCAGTGGCTTTGCCATAGCCACGTTTTTCAAAAAACATTGCCGGGCGGCCATGTGGATGCGTGGCGAATTTAACGGTATCAACTACCCACTGGGTTCTGGGGATCCATGGCCCTAGTCGTCGGGAAATTCTAATTAGCTCCAAATGAAGCGTCCTTCTCAAAACCCTGATAAAGGTAATATCGCCAAAGACAAGAAAGATTAAGGAATTTGAGCTAAAACCAAGGGCATATTTTTCAAAGTATCACTGCATCCAAAAAACAAATCTTAATCACGAAACGTTACATATCTATGAGTACGCACTTCACCACCGCTCTGATTGTTCTTAGTCTTTCGATCGCGGCGCACGCCGAGGAGCGCGTCTTCTTCGCGTTCGATGACTACAGCATCCCGTGGCAGCATAATTTGAAAGTCACGCTCGTCGCAGCGCAGAAGCACCCCGAAAACCCCGTGCTGCGGCGCGGACCTGAGGGAGCGCCCGATCATGGGCACGCTGTTCTTTACGGAACGGTCATCAAGGACGGTGACAAGTTTCGCATGTGGTATCTCGGCATGATCGAAACAGAACTCAAAAGTTTAAACGCTCCCGGCTGGTGGCGACCGATGTGCTATGCGGAGAGCAAGGACGGGGTGCATTGGACCAAGCCGGAACTTGGACTGGTGGAGTTAAACGGCAACAAGCGCAACAACATCTGCCTGATCGAAGGCGAGCCTCGATCTCTGACATTGGTGGATGATTTCCTCTCCATTCTGTATGAGCCGAACGATCCCGATCCGAAACGCCGCTACAAGGCCGCCTATATTGCGCACCCGCAATACGAGGACATTCGTGGAGGCATGAGCAAGATCGGAGTCAAAGACAAGCGTTCCCCCGTCAACCCGAAAACTCGCCTTCCTGTCACCATTTGCGCAACGAGCGCTGATGGACTGAGATGGAAGATCGTCGGAGATCGTCCCGCAAATGCCGAAGGCGAGCGCTTCGAGGTCTCCAGTCTCTACCGCTTCGACGGTTTTTACTACACGACCGGGCAGTTGATCTCCCCTTGGACCTGGCGTGCCGATGGGAGTGATGTGGGCCGTGTAATGTTGGCTTATCGCTCACCTGATTTCGTGAATTGGTCACAGGCAAAGACTCTTTCGTTTGCACGCCATGGTCAGCTTGGAAATCCGCTCCCAACGGCCCAACCGGTTCACACGGAGGCGGGCGCGTGGAATCGAGAGAACCCGCTTGTGGGAGGTTATGGTACGGCTCAACAGGTACACATGGGCGCTGGGCTGTGGAATCGTGGCAACGTAATGCTGGGGCTGTACGGGATGTGGCTGAATGCACCTGTGCCCCCCAAGGGAGCGATGCCAAATCTAGGCGTACATATCGACTTGGGGCTGATTATGAGCAACGACGGCATTCATTTCCGCGAACCCGTGCCGGACTTCAAAGTGATTGCGCGCGGCAAGGAGGGCGAGTGGGACGACATCGCGCTGATCCAAGGTCATGCGTTTGTGAATGAGGGTGAAAAGACCATGCTTTGGTATTCGCATTGGGACACGGGCGGGAAGCTGAAGTCTATGGAAATCGGCCTTGCCACTCTACGCCGCGATGGCTTCGGCTATCTCGCTTGCAAAGAGGATGGCAACGACGCCCACTTTATTACTGCTCCCTTCGCGAGCAGAAAGGGCGGCAAGCTCCTGCTCAACGCCGATGGCATCACGTCCGATGCGCCGCTAACCGTTGAACTGCTTGATGGCCATGATAGGCCGGTGCCAGGCTATTCAGGAGCTGATGCGGCAACGATCACTGCCAACGGAACACAGCAACAAATCGTGTGGCCGAAGACCAAGACCGCATCGTTGCCGACGGGTCAGCAATTGGCCGGAAAAGTGAAGTTTCCTGCCAACAGCAAAGCCCATGTCTTTGCGCTCTACGTAACGGAATAATATTCTTTTCGCTTCTGCGATGTCTCTCCGACGGTCCAAAGACCAAATTCCAATGCTTATTCCTTCGCCGCTGAATCGAATACTCTTCAGTCTCTCCATCTGTCTGTTCCTCACTATTGGGAGTGTCGATGCCGAGGAGTATTCATTCTTGAAGGCGGACGATCGCATTGTTGTTATCGGCGATTCGATAACCGCTCGGGGTGTTTTTTGTTCTCAGATCGAGCGAGTGCTCAATGCCGTTTATCCTGGGAACCGTATCTCTATCACGAATAAAGCGGTTGGCGGGCAGGCGTCGCGGGGCGGGCTGGAAACGTTGCGCCAATACATTGACAACGGCGGAGCGCCAACCGTTGCCCTGGTCATGCTTGCCGTGAATGACCTCAAAATGCGGCCGGACCACGCTGACGAGAAGGAGCAGGAATTTCTCAAGTGGATGCGGCAATTCGCTCCCCTGGCGCGTCAGCACAAAATCCAACTCGTCTTCCTGGCCGAGACGCCTTTCTCCCATAATGACAAACCGGCCCAGTTCGAGAACCAAATGAACGTGGTCTTGGATCGGCTGGCAGCGGGGCTCATTCGTATGGCGCGCGAGCAGGACGTTCCGGTCATTGATGTCCACGCGACCTACGTACGCGGACTCCACGAAGCGTGGCAAAAGGACCCGCGGTACGAGTTTTCGCCTGACGTGATCCATCCTTTGCCGACCGGCGAAGCATGCATTTCGGCAGCCATCCTGGATGGCATGGGCGTGGGCTTGCCGCTGGCTAAAGATGGCCGACGCCCACCGATCCGCGCCGGTGGTCCGGCCACGGTCGAATTGACCGCCGCTGATGATGTCAACCTGCTTCCAAAAGACGGGAAACTAACAGTTCGGATCACCGCGCGAAACCTGAGCGATCAGCCGCGCTCAGGTACCATGGTTGCTGTCCTTGATAAGACTTATGATGTGGGCCGCGTAACGCTCGCGCCTAAAGAGTCCAGGAGGTTCACAGTTTCCGTGCCGACCAAGGATTTTTCCGCCACCGCGGGCACACAGCCGCTCTATCTCATGCTCCGTGCCAAGGACGGTTTCGCTTCGGGATTCGCGTTATTCCATTATGCGGCGATCTTGCCTGCCGCGCCACCCGGAGTTTCGTTTAATGCCAGTCAGTTCAGACCGCTGTCAGCGACGTACAAGGGCAAGCTTCCATGCCCGATCACGAGGCTCTCGCTGGAACGAACCTCCGAGGCTGTAAGCATTCGATTTCACGTGAACGATCCGCACAAAGTCTGCGCGCAAGACCACTTTGACGCATATAAGATCTCCGCTCGGGCGAGACAGCGCATCAATGCACCCATAGACCTCCTGAGCAGCCCTACCTGGCAGGCTTGTGATGCGATCGAGTTCTTTTTTGACCTGCGCCCGCACGCCACAGCCGCGCGCGACACTTCGCCAGAGGACGGCAACCCCGAGGGTGTCGTTCGCTTGGGCATGTATTACAAGGAGCAAGAGGGCCAGCCCAAAGCCGCCTTGGCGCTGCCGGCTGGTTTTGATCCCAAACGCGCTTCACTTCAGTCTGACGGCGACGATACCTATACGTTGAAGGTTGCGCTGGCATCGCTCGATTCGACTCTGGGTTTCGCGGTGCGAGTGACCGATGCCGACGAGTTCAAACCCGAGGCCGGACGGGTGCATTATCTCGTCGCCGAGGATCCAATGATGTTCGGTGGCAAATACTATGGTCCCACTGGACAGCGGTACGGGGTGTTGAACTTCATCCGCTTGGGCCTGCATGACGGGGGCTTCTTCTATCGAGTAGGGTATTAGTTCACGAATAAACTGCGTAGCATTATGAAAGCAAATTCCTATGAGTAATCACACGTTCATGACGATCCGCTGGACCCTGCTCACTTTGATGGTGTGGGTATCACCCGGTCGGACTGCTCCTCAACCCGACACCAGCAAACAAGCATCAAACTCGCTGGTCTATTCGTCGAACACTCTGTCCAGTCGTGTTCAGGCAGGAGAGGACTGGGCGAAAATCACTGAGGACGAGGCGGGCATCTACCTGGAGACCGATACGCTGACGGCCACTTTCCGCAAAAAGAAACCGCCAGGTCCATTGACCACCGGTGTAGCGGCTACATCGTTTTTAGACAAGCGGACGGGCTTCCGCGACCCCGGCTACGGGCTGGATGCGGTGGACTGGATACTGCAAGATGGCTCTGACGATGCGTACGAAGATCAACTACCCGAGGATATGCGCTATCGGCACGAGCCGGAGATCGTCCACCTGATCCACGGAGACCGTCCCAAACGAAAGCTCGAAGGGCCGCAGATGTGCCAGGTGCCTCAACAGCACCCACGGGTTATCCGAGGCAAGGGTTTCGTTGCTATTGAAACGACTCACACCTATACGACCGCCGCCCCGCCATACAAGCCTGGCTCGAAGTGGACGCAGTACCTGGTCTTCCAGAAAGGCAAGCGGTATTTCGTCTCGATAGACCGCATTGATTGCGCCAACGATTACGAACAGGTGTATCTGCGGATCGACATGCCCGGGCACATCAAGCACAACGACGGGGACACGTTCAGCGAGATTTACCTCAGCTATCACGGCGGGCCGGATGGCTCTCGGCTGCCATCCAGTCAGTTTCGCGAGAAGTTCATGCCGGAGCAGAAGTTCAACTATCGGCGCGATCGCGACGGAGTTCCGCAGCGTTTCATCCGTGCTTACAAACTGCGTGACCCAAAGACTGGTTCGGACGGGCCGTGGCTCGCAGGCATGACGCTCAACCCAGCCGGCACGCACGAGGCTTGGTGCAACAATGTCCGCTACGTCTGCTTTATACAAGAGGTCGGCCCAGCCAGCCCGGTGAAAGCCGGTCAATCGTTTAGTACAGCATTTATAGTTGGCTACTTTGATTCCATTGAGCAGATGCAACAAGTGTATGACCAATACAAGGGATTCACCGGCCTCAAAGTTGATGAGACCGGCTGGAAATTAATAAAATAGGTGCATAGCGGTCCTGCCTGGCTCAATGAAAAGGGTATTGATGCTATTAGGTGTCTTCGCCATTGGCGTCCCGGGCAATATTGCCTCCAAGGATCGTGTCGGCCTGGCCAATGAGAAGAGGGTGGCCGGAGGAAAAGGCGAGGCCCCGACGGTGGAATCGCAGCCTGCCAGTTCACTCGGCTTAACGGGCTTCACCGCCAACGGCCGAATCAACCCTCACACGCTTCCCACCTCCGCTTATTTTGAATACGGTGTTACGCCGAGCTACGGATCCAGAACCGCTGAACATCCCCTTCCTCCTCGCCTCGCAGCCTTTTATGGCGAAAGTTGGGATGATGGCCTCGCCGGTTGGATGGGGGGCTTGAATGGGAAGGATTTGGTGCATCATGCCGAGGGAGGCGCATCAAAAGGATTCGTGAGATTTTCGGAGCCGAGCGCTCTCGACCGCAACCATGACGATGGAATTGGCGCCTTGCATCTTGCCAGCTACTTCTATCCCGCAACTCACCCGGGTCCCGCCGACCTACATGCCTTTTTGAGTGGAGGCGATCCCGACCTCCGCGATGCCAGGGTGAAGATCAGTGTCCGAGGCAACCAGTGGATTCCCAACGGCACAGAGTGTCTCTGGTGGTTGCAGAGCGACCACGATGTGTTGTTGCAGAACAGCCCCGATTGGAGGCGGGCTAACTGGGCCTACACGAGTTTCAGCCTTAATGATTTTCTTGACTCCGGCAAATGGGAAAAAGTCGAATACCGATTGAACAACAACTCCCAGGATTGGACCTACGCCGGTAACAATCTGGCACAAAATCGACCCAACTATTCCTACGCACCGATTAACAATTCCTTGGCTGGTGTGAGTTGCGATTTCTTTCACTTGCTGGCCTATGTCGACCCGAAGAATCCACCAAGAGGATCGATCGACTTCGATGATTTCGAAATGGCCTACCGCAACTACTCCCTACTGTTGCCGTCGAACGGAGGCAGGTTGTTGAGTTCTCCCGCCGGCGCTCTCGACGATCCAGCCACGCTGACCGACGGTTGGCGCAATGGTCCGGGCCGCATGTGGTGCAGCGCCGCGACTCCCACCACTCCGCTTGAGTTCATTTATTCATTCAGCAATCCCGTAATCATTCAAACTATTCAGATCCACCAGCATCCGGTTTGGCCCAGCGAAGGAATTGAAATTCTAGTCTCCAATGACGGACAGTCTTGGAAGCCCCTGCTTAAAAAAGAGTTGTCCAGGAACTCTCCGTCCGGTCCCAATTTTGCCTTTCTCCTTGAACGAGGCTTCAATGCCCCCGCCCGCCAAGCGCGCGTGCGAATCCTCTCTGGCTACAAGCCGGAACATTGGGGCTTGGGCGAGATCGAACTGTTTGGCTCGGGAGCCGTGATGCAAACGGATGACGACTGGTATCACGTCAACCAGGACATAGGCGATCTGAAGGGGGGTGGAACATATCACTACCGGGTGGTGGCCACCAGTGCCGCCGGGACCAGTCACGGAACAGACCAGATCTTTACGATTCCCTCCGACACTCGACCACAAGTTACAACCGGCCCGCCCAGCCGGATTCGTAACGCGTCGGCTAAAGTGGAAGGACGGCTCAACCCCCTCGGGAAAAAAACACAGTTCCACTTCGAGTATGGACCCGATACCAACTACGGCCAGGAAACTGCCCCACAATACGGCGGCCTGCAAGTCACTCCCCGGAGTGTGTTCGCCTTGCTTTCAGGACTGAAGCCGGGTAGCACGTTTCATTACCGTTTGGTCGGCATAAATTCTACCGGCGCATCGCATGGCGAGGACGCCCAGTTTCAAACCGCAAGCCAGTGAGCGACGTGCCAAAGGCGTCGTGAAGGTGTCGATTGATCTCACAGCTTTCTTACGAAGTCCCTATGAACTCTCTAAACAGATCAGCATCATAAATGCAAACCCCTCTCAGTTGCTATGAACAACAAGCCTAAGGTGACGATCAGAGGCAAGAGTTTCGCCGGCCTTCTGGCGATAGGTGCGATGGGGTTGCTGGCGCTGAGTTGCTCGGCTCAGGAAACGACCGGCAATCCGAAGCGGGATGCGACGCTGCTCCAGCGCGAGAACGCCAAGGCGGGCGCGAAGGACTGGCAATTAACGCGCGTACGGCTGGACGACATCAATGGCTTCCGCTGCCCTTGGATCGAGGGTTATTGCTCGAAACAGAGCGTCAAGGCAAACGAGGCTATCGATATCATGGTCTCCACCGACCCGCCCGTGAGGTTCAAGGTCGAGATCTTCCGCATGGGTTACTACGGGGGAAAAGGTGCTAGGTTGATGACAACGCTCGGACCGTTTCAAGGCAAAGCCCAGCCCACACCGACGCTCGGTCCGAAAGACCTGCACGAATGCCGATGGGACAAGACCACGAGCCTGACGATTCCTCAGGATTGGCCTAGCGGCATATACTTGGGGCGGATGACAACGTTGCCCAACGACGAGCAGACCTCATACTGGCAGAGCTACATCGTGTTTATCGTGCGCGACGACCGGCCTGCTGACATCCTGTTTCAATGTTCCGATAACACATGGCAGGCGTACAACCGCTGGCCCACGCATTACTCGGTCTATACCCACCCGAAGGGAGGCCAAGGGCCTTGGGCCGATGTGAGCTTCGACCGGCCTTATGGGCGCGAGGCTCAGTTCCAGGGCATTGTCAACGATCCGCTCACCGTTGGTTCGGGCGAGTTTCTGCCGTTTGAGTTCCCGCTCCTTTACTTCCTGGAACAACACGGCTATGACGTGTCGTATTGCGCCAACAGCGACATGACCACTCCGGAGCATGGTCTGAAGTGCAAGGTCTTCATCAGCGTCGGCCACGACGAGTACTGGGACATCCGCCAGTATGAAAGCGTCACGAAGATGCGCGACGCTGGCGTGAACTTGCTGTTCCTCTCGGGCAACGCCGTCTGCTGGGTTACGCCATTGAAGCCTTCCACCGATGGCCGTCCTGCGCGGATCATGTTTCGAGGCGGCCCGTATGGCGGGCAAGCTAAGCATGCCGAGCAGCGCGAGAAAGAACATGGGCCTTTCCCCCATCGCGGACCCGATGAAGGCTACCTCATCGGAGCCCGCAACGTTGAGCCAGTCAACGGTGGCGGTGATTGGGTCTGTGTGAAACCCGATAACTGGATCTTCGAGGGAACCGGCATGAAGAAGGGTGACCGGATTCCCGGCCTCGTCGGCTGGGAATACCACGGCAATCCCCCAAGTGACATCCCCGGCTTAGAGGTAGTTGGCGAAGGCACCGCCTGGGTCAACGGCACCAGTCCCCAGCATTGGACTGCGACGATCTATCCCGGTCCAAAGAATAATTTCGTATTCAACGCCTCGACAATCTTCTGGGCTCAGGGTCTTAGTTCTCCGCCGGGTCACACTCTTCCCTGGACCCACTGGACGCGTCCTCACGGTCCGGATGAACGCGTGCAGCAGATCACACAGAACCTCTTGCGCCGAGGGATCGAAGGAGGAAAGTAACGGCCCTCCAGAGCAGATTCTTAAACTGGTCACGACTCCGAATAAAAAGCCTTATGCCCAAGAGCATCCTGGCCATCGGTGCCCACTACGATGACTGCCCCTTCGGAATTTCCGGAGTTCTCCTGAAAGCCGTGCGCCAGCATTATCGCGTGGTCATTCTCAACCTCATCGGCGACTACACCAACTGGCCACCTGTGCGAAGCCGCGAGCAGCAGCTCATCGACCTCAGCATCCACATGGCGAAGGAGTGTGGCATCGAAATGCGCTTTCTCAAGCACGCGAGCATGGGCTTCGAGCCTACGCTCGCCACCAAACGCGCCGTGGCCGAAGTGGTCGCCGAGGTTGCGCCGGATACCGCCTTTATGCTCTGGCGTCACGACCGCAACCCCGACCACGAGGCCGCCAGTGCCATCGCGCACGCCGCTCTGACCCAGCCTGCGCGCCTCATCGGCAAAGAGAACGCGCGCGCTCCAAGCCAGATCTTCTGGTTCGACAACGGCCCCAGTCACACCATCGACTTCACTCCCGATACCTACGTTGATGTCACCGACGAATGGCCGCTTGCCACCAAGTGGCTCGGAGGCCTCTTTGCTTTCATGATGAACGCGCCTTTTGATCCCGCAAAAAATGGTGCGATAGACTCCAAGACGGCGCTCGCGCGCTATCGCGGGCTGGCCTGCGGCGCCAAGTATGCCGAGGCGTTACGGAGCGTGAGGCCGAGGATGCTGGAGGTCGTGTGAACAGAACGTTTTTTCGACTGAAGACAATCCTCCTGAAAGGCCGTTTCGGCGCAAACCAGAGCAACCTATGAGCAACTATTCTCGCATCCTGACGGTGGCCGCCACGTTTGTTCATTTAGTAGCGGTCCGAGCAGAGTCACCGACCGGCCTCACGCTTTCGCGCACTAATAATTTTCTCATCGTCCATGGGCCGCAGCTTCCCGGCGGCGCGATTCGCATTAACTACCTCGAAGCGTATTGTCGCGCCGGCTCGACCGACGCCGATTGGATCGAACACACAGTCATCAAGCATGCGTCGGCATTCGTTTCATTGAGCGACGACAAAAAAGTGCTCAAACTCAAGGACGCGCTCATCGACGGTGTGATCGTCGAGCACACCATCACGGCGAAAGATGATGAGGTGGACTTCCAACTCGTCGCGAGCAATCCCAACACCACGCGCTCCGAGGCGCATTGGGCGCAGGCGTGTCCGCGCCTCGGCGACTTCACCGGCTTCAATGATCCGAAGAGCAAAGACCTCGATGATTATTTGCCCAAGTGTTTTCTGTTCCTCAATGGCAAACTGGAGCGGATGCCGACGCGCGATTGGGCGAAGCGCGCGCGCTACGTTCCCGGCCAGGTCTGGTGCCCGGCACACGTGCCGCGCACCGATGTGAATCCGCGCCCGCTCAGCCGGCTCGTGCCGAGCAACGGCCTCATCGGCTGCTTCAGTGGTGACGAGAAACTGATTTGGGCAACCGCCTGGGAACCTTATCAGGAACTTTTCCAGGGCGTGGGCCGCTGTCTGCATGCGGATTTTCGGCTCGGCGGCTTGCGGGCTGGCGAGACGAAGAAAATCCGCGGCAAGATTTACGTCATGCCAAACGACGTGTCGAAGCTGCTCGGACGCTACGCGAAGGATTTCCCGGAACACACCAAGCCATGACAGTTTCTTGAGAATTGGACGACCTTGTCCGGGCGGCTCAAGAGAAGCGAACGAAGGGAACAAAGAACCAGTTTCAATGAACAGCACCCGCCGAGCGGCAAAAAATTAGCAACATCCAACGAAAGTAAAATGAGAACGATCCATCTGCTTCCAATCTTCGTCGCAGCCGCCGATGTCTGTGCCGTGATCGCCCGCACTTATAACCGCATGGCTGAAATTACATGCCGGATCACACTACGGAAGATGGCAGCCACCATGTCGGGACTTATTTGCATTGGGCTTTCTTTTAATTGCGCCCATGCGCAGCCACAGCGGACCCTGGAAAGCAGCTTTGAAAACGGCCCGGAAGGTTGGTATATCTATGACTATAATGGAGGTATCGCCAGTGGCGGGAATTCGTTCTATCCGGTAACCTGGGAAAAGACTGGAGGCGTCACGAATTCTGGCCACATTTGGGCCGACGATTCCCGGTGGCGCATTGATACACCGGAGAGTCCTCAGATAATTTTCCCTTTCATCCTCTACCGGAATTTAAAATTAATTTTACCCGAATTAAAAATACTCTACCGGGATTGGGGGAATGGCGATGTCCCGTTCAAGGTAACGACTTTTGGCCGTGGAGAATTGGACTTACGAAACGCCAAGGTGTCCGTTTACCTGCGAGGAGATGGGCTGGATTTGAAGGGCGCGAAGTGCTTTTTCTGGGCTTTTAACGGCACACGGTGGGTTTATACGGGGCATCCGCTCCAGATTCAACAAGGCAGTTGGGGGCCTAAACAAACCTTTACTCTGACGAACGAGGAGTCTCTTTGGCAACGAACCTGGTCGGCTACACCGACAAGCCCAGCAAATCTGGATCAGGCTCTCAAGGGGAGTTTCTGTCATGGCTTCTGTTTTTTAGGATTTTCCAATGAGGTCACCGGCACGATTTCCATGGATCAGTTGGAAATTACACTATCCGTTCGGAAGTAAACTCAATGGCGAGCATGTTGGATTTCCAATTCCACCACGCTCGTCGAATCTCTCGCGCTCAACGAACTATTCCAAAAACGCTGCCCCCGCACGACCATGAGCAACATTCTTACCCAAAACTGGCTCCTGAACCGCCGCCACTTCCTGCGCGGCCTCGGCGTGATCATTGCGCTGCTGCTGTTTGCGCTCGTCGTCCCGTTGGTCGCCGCCGAATCCACGCCATCTAAAACCGTCATCTTCGACTGCTTCATCAGTACCGGCGACAATCACTGGCTCGGGTCATGGTTGCCGATTGATTCAAAGGCGTCGATTGAGGCGTCGTTTAATTTGCTGGAAAAAATAGGCGTGCGGCGCGTTTACTGGCGCGGACTGGAAGAGGCAACCTGGATGGACACATTTCTCTTCCGTGAGGAGAACTGTCGTTACGCTGAGTGGTGGAAATGGTGCCACCGGCTATACAAGGAGGTCGATCCTGATCGCACGGCAGTTGAAGCGGCGCATCGGCGCGGGATGGAGATTTGGGGTGTCGCCACGATGTTTGATTGGGGCAGTTCAGCAGACACGCCATGCTCTGGCGATTTCCCGCACAACTCCGAGTCGCGCCTTCGGCTGGCGCATCCCGAATGGGTGCCCATGGACCGCCACGGCGTGCTGCGCCAAGGTGGGCCGATTGAGTTTGCTTATCCCGAGGCGCGACGCGCATTGGTGGATTTGCACATGAAGTTTATGAAGCGCGACGGCTATGATGGGATGATATTTCTCACCTACGCCGAGAACTTCAGCACACGATTCCAGGACGAGTTTGGCTTCAATGAGCCGATCGTGAAAGAGTTCAAGAGACGCACCGGCCTCGACATCCGCGCGAAGCCATTCACGCGCATGGCCAGCCGCGATGACTGGTATGCGTTGCGCGGCGAATACGTCACGCAATATCTGCGCGAACTGAAAGCGGAACTCGCCAAGAGCGGCAAGAAGCTCGGCATGTTCATCAACCCGGGGCAGACGCATTTCCCGCAGCCATGGAACGTGCCGGAGTTGATGATGACCGGCGGCCACATCTACTTCGATCTCGAGGCCTGGGTGCGCGAGGGCATCGTGGACGAATTCATCGCGTATGGCAGTTCCGCGATGCAGTTGCACGCGACGGAAGACCTGCTCTGGCTGACGCGGCAAACGAGGACTTCCGTCTCCGCTATCACCTCAAGTCCTCATGCCGAACGCTGGAAACCATTTCACGACCGAGGCGTGGCGACAGCGATCGCCGTGGGCGAAGACGACGCCTACCTCGACCGGGCCAACCTACCCGCGCAGCCGCTCGATGTCTTGCGGGGAAAAGACGATGTGCCACGGCTCAAAGCGCTCTCGCAGATTATCCACGGAAAAACCAAGGCCACCGTCGCCGACCTCACGCCGCTGACCAAAGATGCGAACCTGCTCGTCCGCCGGATGGCCCTGCTGGCGCTAGGCAAATCGAAAGACCTGCAAGCTCTGCCGATCATCGAGGCGGGTCTGGAGGACGCCGAGAATGGCGTGCGCTGCGTGGCCGCGGAAGCTTTGCGCGAACTCAATCGGCCCGAAAGCGCTGCCAAACTGCTCGCGGCCGTTGACCGGGCGGGCACGCATCCGCTGGTAGAGAGTGCAGTTATCGCCCTGACGAAAATCCAGCCGTTCCCGCGCGCCGAACTCGCTACTGCTGCCGTCGAGAGCAAGAACCCAATGGTCCGCCTCACGGCCATGCGCACGTTCCGCCGCACAGCGAACGAGGAGTTGGTGCCGACCTTGGCGAAGGGGCTAAACGATTCCGAGCGCCCCGTCCGCTTCGCTGCCGCCGAGGCACTGGCCAACGTTTCCCGCAGCCCCAAAGCCGTGGAAGTGCTCATCGAAGCCACCCGTAATGACGATCCCGTGGTGTCCGACCGCGCCGCAACTTCGCTGGGCGTGATTGCCACGAGCCGTGCAAAGGAATTGGACCCGCTGCGTCCGAAGATTCTCGAAGCGTTGAAAAATCTCTATGCGAAGCTCGGCGCTGGCTGTCAGCGCGCCGACGCCGACTGGGGCTATCGGCCTGTGGGAAACGCGCTGCTCAAGCTCGGAACCGATGGCGAGAAAGTGCTCCAGGCGTTCATGGATCAGCGCCGCGACATGCGGCTGGCGGAGTTCGCCTGGAAAAGTCTTTGGATTCGGCAGGACAACGGCACCTTCAGCGAGGTCACGGAAAAAGAGAACGAAGAGGCATTCAAGAAACGGCCGAAGTAGTCCTACTCACTTATTGTTTTTGTAGCCGATCAAGCATGATGAAGATGTAACTAACTATCGCCTCTCACGACGACGCAGTTTTTCCCCTGCGTTGTGCCGACGATGTGGCGTCTCGATGGTTCTAATTTCCATCGATGCATTGTCTCGCGGCGCCATACTTTCGTTAGAATAAAACATAAGACATACCTTTCATGGATAAAAACCAAACTTTGTACGCAAGAGCAAAAAAATTGATCCCCGGCGGCACGCAGCTTTTGAGTAAGCGTCCCGAACTGCATTTGCCCGGGTTATGGCCGACCTATTATCAAAAGGCCAAAGGCTGCCGCGTATGGGACCTAAACGGTAAACAATATACCGACGCCAGTTATATGGGCATCGGCGCCTGCATTTTAGGATATGCGGACCCGGACGTGGATCAGGCGGTCAAGAACGCAATCGAACAGGGGACCATGTCAACACTAAACTGTCCGGAGGAGGTTGAGCTCGCTGAACTTTTGTGCCGGCTGCATCCCTGGGCAAAGATGGCTCGATTCGCCCGCACTGGCGGGGAGGCTCTGACGGTTGCGGTGCGTATCGCCCGAGCACATACGGGTAAAAGTAATATTCTATTTTGCGGTTACCACGGATGGCACGATTGGTATCTATCCGCCAATTTGGCTGGTAACAAACGGTTGAATGGACATCTTTTGCCTGGCCTGAATCCCGCAGGTGTGTCGCGCCGATTAAAAAGCACGGCGGTCCCTTTTTATTATAACGACACCGAACGATTTCTTGAGCTGATCAAAAAACATGGAAATCAATTGGGCGCGGTGGTGATGGAGCCGATTCGCAATTATGAGCCTAAGAAAGGTTTTTTGGAGACGGTCCGTACTGAAACCACAAAGCGAGGCATCGTTTTAATTTTTGACGAAGTTTCTTCTGGATGGCGGCTGGCCATTGGCGGCGCACACTTGAAGTTTAAAGTAGAACCTGACATTGCTGTTTTTGCCAAGGGGATGAGCAATGGTTATCCCATGGCCGCAATTATCGGACGTCGCCAGGTAATGAGAGCGGCCGAAAGTTCTTTTATCAGCAGTACTTATTGGACCGAGCGCATCGGCCCCGTGGCGGCCTTGGCCACCATTAAGAAATTGAAAGCGCAAAACGTTCCGGCGCACCTTGATTCCATCGGAGAGACCGTTAAAGCCGGATGGCAAAAGCTAGCTCTTCGGCATGGTTTAAGAATCACGGTTTCCGGGATGAATCCGCTGGCGCATTTTAGTTTTGATGACAAAGATCCGCTGGTCTTAAAGACCCTCTTTACCCAGGAGATGCTCAGTCAAGGTTTTCTTGCGACCACCGCGTTGTATGCATCTTTGGCGCATCGTAAACAGGATATTGTAAATTATCTTCATGCGGCAGATCAGGCTTTTGCTTTTATCGCTAAGGCGCTGCAACGAGGAAACCCAGCTAAGTCCTTAAAAACATCGGTCTGCCACAACGGATTTTTGAGGCTAACGTAATGAGCTTTTTTAGTATCATCCAGGTGGACGCAAAGACTCGTTCGGGAACCCGCCAAGCATGAACGGCTGCGCTGAGTTGACATGGAGCCGATTGCCAATCAGTTGTTCGTCAAGCTGCTAAAAGTCTTCAAGACAGCGAAGAATATCTTGCACAAGAAATCTTCCCACAACAACGCCTGCACTGTCATTTGAATCATATCTATGAAGTGGCGTCATTATCTTCCTTTGTTTCACTTTGTGCTACTCATTGCCATTGTCAATGCGACACCGTTGCCGCTCTTTGATGGCAAGTCGTTAGCCGGCTGGGAAGGCGAGACGAAACAGGTCTGGCGCGTGCGAGACGGCGCAATCGTAGGCGGGTCGTTGGAAGGCAATCCCCGCAATGAGTTTCTAGCCACACGCAAGAGCTACCGGAACTTCCATCTCAAGCTTGAATACAAGCTGGTCGGCACCGAGGGCTTCGTGAACGGAGGCGTGCAGTTCCGCAGCAAGCGCATTTCGCAACCATCCAATGAAATGTCCGGCTACCAGGCGGACATTGGCGCCGGTAATTCCGGCTCCCTTTATGATGAGTCCCGGCGGAAAAAGACACTCGCAACAGCGGAGAAGGAATTGATTGCGAAGGTCGAAAAGCCAGGTGACTGGAACTCTTACGAAATCGTCGCCATCGGACCGCAAATCATGCTCTTAATCAATGGACAGCGAACAGTCTCTTACTCGGAGCGCGAGCCGGGCATCGAAACCGATGGCCTCATCGCTTTGCAAATTCACGGTAATTGCAAGGCAGAGATTTCCTTCCGCAACATCACGATTGACCTGTTACCCGATCCTGTCGTGCCGTCGGAGCCTGAAATACTCAACCGGTTTGCCGAGAGGCAGCCTAACTGGACGCCCCGGTCGTTCACGCAAGGCAAATTCAGTCTGGAGGAAAACGAAGTTATAATCTTCGCTGGTCAGGAGAATTTTATTCGCGAGCAGAAGTCGGGTGAACTGGAGGCATTGCTCGCGTCGAGCTTCGCGGCCAAGCGCCCGCGCTTTCGCTCAATGGCGTGGGAGGGCGACACGGTTTATGAGCAATGGCGCGACCTGAATTTCGGCTCGTGGACGCGGCAGTTGGAGACGGCCGGCGCGACCATCGTGGTAGCGCAGTTCGGGCAAATCGAGGCGCTGGATGGCGTTGGACGGCTGCCGGAGTTTTCAGCAGCGTATCACCGACTGCTCGACCAATTCGCCGCGCGGACGCGGCGGCTGGTGCTCGTATCGCCGATGCCCTTTGAGAAGCCAACGGCGTCGCACGCGCCGGACATTAGCAAGCGTAATTCCGATGTGGGCACTTACGCAAATGTCATGCGCGACATCGCCAAGCAACGCGGCGCAGTGTTTGTTGATTTATTCACGCCCCTATCAAAACGGCGCGCGAATTCATCTCGGCTTACGGAGGACGGACTTCATCTGACCGCCGATGGACTGCGAGAAGTGGCGCACGTTTTCGCCCGCCAACTGGGCGCAGAGGCCAAGTGGTCAAAGGAACTTGATCCCCTACGCGTCGCCATCGTGGAGAAGAACCGGTTGTGGTTCGACTGCTGGCGTCCGGCTAATTGGTCGTTCGTCTATGGTGATCGTGTTGCGCAGATGTATGGCAAGGCGGGCGGCTCCATGCCTTCGTTGAGGGAAAATTTCGAAAACTACAAGCCGCTCGTGACCGAGGCGGATCGGCAGATTCACGCACTCACTCGCGGCGAGAAGGTGGCTTCAATTCCGGAACCGAAGTTGGCCCCGTCGCCTGAATTGGAAGTGATGTCTCCCAAGGCGGAACTCGCCACGTTCACGGTGGCCGAGGGCTATGAGGTGAATCTGTTTGCCTCCGAGCGCGAGGGCGTGGCGAAGCCCACTCAAATCTCGTGGGACGAGCGCGGGCGCCTCTACGTGGCCTGCTCGCCAACGTATCCACAAACGCACGCGAGCGCGAAGCCGGCGGATTACATTGTCCTTCTCGAAGATACCAACGGGGGTGGACGCGCGAACAAGTCGCGCCGCTTCGCAGAAGGGCTGACCATGGTGCAGGGTTTGGAGCTTGGCGATGGCGGACTTTACGTGTGCGACTTTGACCAGCTTGTGCATCTACGCGACACGGACGGCGATGGCCGCGCCGACTCGCGCCGTTTGATGTTTTCCGGCTTTGGCGTTGGCGACACGCACCAGCTCATTAATTCCATCACGCACGGACCGGACGGCAGCCTATGGTTCACGCAAGGCCTGCACGCTTTCTCGCGCGTCGAGACGCCATGGGGAATTGCACGGCTCGACAAGGCGGCGGTGTGGCGGTTGCGTCCGCGCACGCTGCGTCTCGACGGCTTTTTCGGCGGTGGTAAAGCCGGCGCCAATTGCTGGGGCGTCGCGTTCGACGACTACAACCAAGTCTTCCACAAGTCCGGAGACCGGCCCGAGGGCTACTATACCGTGCCGGGTATGGTGAGACTGGCGAACCCCGACGAATATCACCCTTTCGGCTCGCTCTTCGCGACTACTTTAAAGACAACGTCGCTGGATATCATCGGCACACGGGCGCTGCCGGATGATGTTCAAGGATGCGCGGTCATTGGCGGCTATTTCGACAACGTGGTCGAACTGCATCGCTTCCACGACGACGGGTCGGGCTTCAAGACCACGCAGTTGCCCAAGCTGCTAAAGTCGTCCACGGCTGCGTTCCGACCGGTGGATGTGAGCATCGGTCCGGACGGCGCGATTTACGTGGCGGACTGGTTCAATCCTATCATTGGCCACTACCAGGCCAGCTACGCCGATCCGCGCCGCGACAAGACACATGGCCGCATCTGGCGCATTTCGGCGAAAGGCCGCGAGCCAGTCAAGCAGCCCAATCTTGCTGCGATGAAGCCCGTCGAATTGCTCGAACAGCTCCGCTCGCCCGAACGCTGGACGCGCTATCAAGCCAAAAGACTTCTCTTCGATACTCCGTCGACCGATGTGCTGAAAGCCGCTGACGACTGGGTGGCGACGCTTGAGCCTGCCATGGCAGACTATGAACGATTGTTACTCGAAGTGATAGGTGTCTTCGAGGCGCATGAGACAGTTCGGCCTGCTCTTCTGGCAAAGCTGCTCGCGGCAAAAGACCCGCGTGTCCGGGCCTATGGCGCACGCGTGATCGGCGCGTGGGCTGATCGCTTGGCTGACCCGTTGGCGCTGTTGTGCGAGTGCATCCGTGACGGGCATCCGCGCGTCCGACTCGAAGCTATTGTCGCGGCCAGTTACGTTATGAAATCGGAAGCCGTGGAAGTCATCACGCAAGCGATCGAAGCTCCGCGTGATCGTTTCATTGACTACGCGCTGGTTCAAAGCATCCGCGCCCTGCAACCGCAGTGGGGACCGGCGCTGGCGGCCCACCGTCTAACTTTCGGTGGTAGCGCCACCCAGGCTGATTACGTCCGCAAACTTGCCAGCACACCTCGAGTGCCACCTTCGCCTGGTAAGGTTGTTTACGAAATGGCTTGCTTGCCATGCCACCAGCCTGACGGCAAGGGTCTGCCTAATACCTACCCGCCACTTGTTCGCAGCGATTGGGTGCGTGGCGACAAGGAGAATCTTATCAAGATTCTTTTGCATGGCCTCAATGGCACGCTTACGGTCGCTGGCCAACCGTTCGTGATGCAGAACCCCATACCAATGCCCTCGATGGCCGGGCTGGACGACCAGCAGATCGCGGACGTGCTGACGTTCATTCGCGCCGACTTCGGACCAGATGCTCCGCCGGTTTTAGCCACCGACGTAAACGACGTCCGCGTTACCACTGCGAACCGAGAGACCGCTTGGACTGCGGAAGAATTACGGAAATGAGTGGGAGTAAATAGCCTGTTTAATGATGGCCTTTATTAGCCGCGCACTATGTCCTCGAACTTCGGCTCATTAACGTCACTCTCATGATACCTGACACTAAGCTGCCTTCGCGAGCATGGTTGGTCGTAGCACTCCTTTGGGTGGTCGGATGTCTCAATTACCTTGATCGCGTGATGATCACGACGATGCGTAGTTCGTTGAATGAGGCGATCCCAATGACCGAGGCGCAGTTCGGACTCCTTACCACGTCGTTTTTATTGGTTTACGCCTTGTTGAGTCCTTTTGCCGGTTTTTTGGCCGACAGGTTTAACCGCTCCCGCGTCATCATCGTGAGCTTATTGGTCTGGTCGCTCATCACATGGTTGACCGCGCACGCGAAGAACTATGAGCAGTTGCTTGCGACCCGATTACTAATGGGGATCAGCGAAGCGTGCTTCATCCCGGCAGGGCTTGCGCTCGTCGCGGATTATCACCAGACTGCTACACGCTCGCTCGCGACCGGTATTTTTCTAGGCAGCGTCCGGGTCGGCTCAGGCTTGGGCGGGTTAGGCGGCTGGCTCGCCGAGCGACACGGCTGGGGTTATGCGTTCAGCCTATTCGGCCTTATTGGTATCGTCTTCTCGGTCGTGCTCATTCTATTGTTACGTGATGTGCCTCGGCAGAGTGCCGACGCAATCCCGCAAACGGACACAGGGCAAAAAGTTCGGCTCGGCGAAGCGATCACAAGCCTGTTCAGTCGCGGCGCGTTTATCCTCATGCTGATTTACTTTGGTCTGCTTGGCCTCGCGGGTTGGATGATAGTCGGCTGGATGCCCACCTATCTAAAAGAACACTTTCATCTCACGCAGGGCACAGCTGGTCTGTTGGCGACCATTTATCTCAACGTAGCATCACTGCTCGGCTTGCTGGTGGGCGGCGCGTGGGCCGATCGCTGGAGTCTCACCAATAAGCGTGCGTGCATTTTCGTGTCGGTAATTGGGCTGTGCGCCGCAACGCCCGGCATTTTGCTCCTGTCGAGCACGGACCTGCTTCCGTTTGCGATCTGCGGCCTTGTGCTTTATGGATTGACGCGCTCGTTTGCTGACACCGAGTTGATGCCAATCGTCTGTCTGATTGATGATCCGCGTTATCGCGCGACCGGCTTGGGGGTGTTGAACCTTTTTGCTTCTCTCGTCGGCGGCGCAACGATTTACGCGGGTGGTGCATTGCGCGACGCAAAGGTGGACGTTAGCAAGCTCTTTCTGTTCGGTGCGACTGGTTTAGCAGTGTGCGCCGGGCTGCTGCTTCTAGTGAAACCGCGCAACCGGTCCTTACCTTAATTCAAATCCCGGTATGAAACCCTCTTCTTTATTCAGATGTTTGATCTTCGTAGCAGTTATTCTCGTTATCTCCGCGCCAGTTCCTGTTCTTCACGCGCAAGGAGGAAAGTTATCCAAGGCTTACGTGCTAACGGTTGTCGCGGACCGCACGAATGGAATTTACAAGCAAGGCGAGACGGTCACCTTCACGATCAAGTTGCTGCACGATAACGAACCGGTAAATGACGCTGAAGTGCAATGGAATACTTCAAAAGATGGCGTGCCTCCGTCGCACTTGTGTACAGTACAACTCAAGGCAGGCACAGCCACAGTTACCGGTAAACTGGATGAACCTGGTTTTTTGCAACTCAATGCCGCGTTTCAGACGCCAGATAAGAAGATCGCAGCAATAGCTGGCGCTGCCATTGATCCGTTGCAAATCAAACCAAGCTTACCGGTGCCGGACGACTTTGACCCATTCTGGTCTGCACAAAAAAAGAAACTGGCAGCGGTCCCCATCAATCCGCGCCTCACGTCGGTAAAATCTCCTGCGGCCAGCATTGTGTGTTTCGATCTGCAAGCTGATTGTGTTGGAGCACCCGTGTCCGGTTACTTCGCACGGCCCGTTGGAGCGAAGCCGAAGAGTTTGCCGATAATCCTTCTCACTCACGTTGTGGGTGTGAGTGGATCGGACCTCACTAATGCGGTGAGTTGGGCGAAAGAAAATTTTCTAGCCCTCGACATCAACGCCCATGGCCTTCCCAACGGCAAGCCGGATAAGTTCTATGCTGATCTCGCGGCTGGCGATTTGAAGGACTATCCCCGATTTGGCCGCGAATCGCGCGAGAAGAGTTATTGGCTGGGCATGCTCCTCCGCCTGGTCCGGGCGAATGACTTTCTCGCCTCGCAACCAGAGTGGGACGGACGCACGGTAATCACGCACGGTAGAAGCCAGGGTGGCGCGCAAGCTTTCGTCGCCGCTGGTCTTGATCCCCGCGTGACATTTTTCGCGGCGAACGTTACCGGACTATGCGATCTTACGGGCAGTGTTGCAGGCCGCGTGGGCGGATGGCCAAAAATCCTTTATCCTCTCGGTCCCGATGGTAAGCCGCATCCCAGCGTAATCGAAACTGCGCGTTACTTCGACGCGATGAACTTCGCCACGCGCACTAAAGCGGCAGGAATCATTGGCGTCGGCTTCATCGACACGGTTTGCCCACCGACAAGTATCTATGCAGCCTATAACAATCTGCCTGGAAAAAAGGAAATCTTCAACGATCCAGTGGGTGGCCACGGCATTTCGCGCCAAGGTTTTGAAGCCCTGCGCCGTGCTATCTTTGCGCATGTGGAAGAAATGAAATGATCGATCCTTTGAAAAAAAAATGCGCCCTTAGTCATGATAACAACCAAGAACCTTGGAGTGATTAATTCGTTTCACGAAGAAGTAAACCTAAACGGACCGTCCTCATTAACCTCAATATTTGAATTATGAGTAACCTTATCGATCGTTGGCCCAAACTGACGGTGACCTTGGCCGTGTTATGCATCGCTGCCGCTGGCTATTTCCTTATCACGCGGAGCTTTAACGCGAACAAGCGACCGAAGGGGAATATTTGGTTTTACAATTTGAAAACGCATCAATTATTCCCTACCTCCGATATGAGCGTGCCGCCGATTGACACCAAGTCTGGTCCTGGAACCGGCGTGCGCGCTTACGTTTTCATATGCGATGCTAATTCAAAGCCGACAAATTTCATTGCCTTCTTGGAAACATTCACTCCTGAAGTAAAGCGGCAAGTTGAGGAGGAAATGAAGCGGGGCGGTGGACAATCGACTATTGGTTTTGCGTTGGAGAGTAGAAAGAATGGGATACTTGTCAGTTCACTGGAGGAGGAACGATGGTTTCTAAAATTGAGCAACGAAGGCTCGCAGATCATGGAAGCTGGGAAAGCGAAAGGTGGATGCCCTCATCCCAAGCCAAGTTTACCATGAGGACTGAACTTGACTCTAGTCTACAGGTTTGAGCTAGGAATATTCATCCTCTACGCAAGAGTCATGACAAATAGGGAAGGTCATATTACCCGACGGAATTTCCTGCAAGGCGTCGGCGGCTCCGGACTTTTGATCCAATCGAGCCTAGCTGTCTTGCCACAGTACTCAGCCTTAAGCAAAGAAACTCAAGCGCTCGGGCAGAACAAGAAGGAACAGGTTGGCCCTGTTGTCTCTCAAGAATTTAAAGTCGAAGTCGATGGCCATACCATCATCCCCCGGCTCATTTCTCCCCAGCCAGAACGACTAGCGGCCAAACCCCTCTTGCTGTTGAACCTTTCGACGAGCCGTGAAGTTTCGTTGACGGTTCATCCTTACTTGCTGGCCGCGAATCTATTTTTGAAACAAGGACACCGAGTGTTGAGCTTCGACCTTCCAAACCAAGGCACGCGCGCGGACAAATACGGGGAGGGACTGGTGGGTTGGCGCAATGCTTTCGTTGATGGCAAAGACCCGTTTACGATGTTCGTGAAGGAGGCTTCCGCAGTTATCAGTTGGAGTATCGAGGCTGGGTTGGCAGATCCCGGACGGATTGTGATCTATGGCATTTCCCGCTCCGGTTATCTGGCGTTGCGGTTGCTCGCGGTCGATACGCGCGTGGCCGCTGTGGCAGCAATCGCGCCGGTGACAGATTGGGGTGTTCTTGCTGAGTTTGCCGCCGACCGAAAACGCGAATATCTTCCGAAGCTAAACCTTTCTCTCTACGTTGAGCAACTGACAGGTAAGCCCATCTTCCTCGTGATTAATAATTCAGATGATCGGGTGAGTGCGCTGACCTGCAGTCGATTCTTTCTCGATCTGCTGGAAGCGAATGTTCGGAAGGGTCGTGGCACTTCCAAGATCGAGTTTATTTCTTCGGCGATGGCAGCGCCTGGTCACTCGGTGGACGACTCGTGGCGGCAGATGGGAGCAGAGTTCTTGCTCAAATGGCATCAGTCCTGATCAAATGATGTATCGCAGCGACATTTATGAAGCAGGACTTTAGTCGAATGTCAAAGCAGCATGCCGTGGTAGCCGTCGCGAAATGAAAACCATTGAATTGAATGACATGGACCGCCGTATTTGGCAGGAAGAGCTGGAAGAGTTTGTACCGAAGCGTGTCTTTGATGTTCACACCCATGCCTACCGTTGGACCTTCAACACCGATCCCCAGAAGGATGATAGCGCTACCTACAACTTTATCGGCCGGGATTTTCCGAAAGCTGATTGGGAAGCTCTGGATTCTTGTGATCGACTCCTGATGCCCGGCCGGGAAGTAAGCCGTCTGGTATTTCCTTTTCCATTTTCGCCTTCATGCGACTTCCGTGCCTCAAATGAGTTTGTGTTCAAACAAACACAGCATGATTTGGCCTCAGGAGCACTGATGCTGGTTAACCCTTCCATGAGTGCGGACTTTCTTGAGGCAGAGGTGGAACGTTGTGGCTTTCTGGGATTCAAACCCTATCGCACCTATTCGGTAACGGGCGATGTGGTGGAATGTCGCATCACTGATTTCCTGCCACGACACCAAATCGAGGTGGCACATCGTCGCGGTCTCATCATTATGATGCATTTATCGAAGCGAAATGCCATCGCGGATCCGGAAAACATCGATGATCTGGACTTCCTCACTCAGCAGTACCCCGGCGCCAAGTGGATTCTGGCTCATTGCGCCAGGAGCTATTCCTCATGGGCCATTGAAAAAGCGGCCAAGCGTTTGCGGACATTTCCAAACATTTGGTACGATACCTCATCGGTGTGCGAAACAGATGCTTTTGATGCCCTTTACTCTGAGATTGGCATTGAAAGAGTAATGTACGGCAGCGACGATATCCCGATTGGGGTGATGCGGGGCAAATACATCACCTTTGGTTTCGCTTGGTCCTTTCTGTCAGAACAGAACCATTCACTGAGCCTGGTTCATGCAGACCCGCGCATGACTTTTACGCGCTACGAACAGCTTCGAGGCATGCGACGCGCGGCAAGACGGGTTGGCCTGACGCAACAGCAAATTGAAATGCTGTTTTACGAAACTGCGACAGGATTGATAAAGTCTGTGCGCCAAGCTCCAAGTCGTAACAGGGAAATTCTTGCAAGGCATTCATCCGCGAAGGGGCCTTAGATTGACGGTATGCTGTATCCAATGTTTCCAATGTTCGCCTCATGAAAGACGTGAAAATCATCGACGTAAGAACCATCTTACTGACTGGCCCCGCTACGCTGGACCCCTTCATCAGCGAGTGCCGTCGGCGGCGAAGCGTTGCGTTAATTGAAATCCATACCGATACGAATGTTACCGGGATAGGTGAAACCTATGCGGGGTATTTCTGTCCGGAGGTTGTGCCCGGGATTGTCGATTTTTTTAAGCCGATCCTTCTGGGGCAAAGCGTGGACAGAATTGATGAGTTGTGGAGTCGAATGTATCAATGCGGTAATTTCTGGTGCCGCGTCGGTTTAGGCTTGGCGGTGCTCAATGGTATTGAAGCTGCGCTTTGGGATTTGAAAGGCAAACTGCACAACCAACCTGTTTACGAATTGCTCGGTGGACTGAAACACGATTCCTTGCTCGCCTATGCTTCTGGTGGGCCATCGAATTATCCTATCGATTCGCTGGCAGCGAAATTGGATTTGTACCTCTCCCTTGGATTTAAGGGAATCAAGCTTGGCGTTGGAGCATTTTCAACAGATCACGGCTTCACCATTAGCGACGATCCAAACCAAGCCGCCGATTTTGAAGCCGGCAAGTTGGAGTTCGTCCGCCGCAAAATTGGGATCGGCATCGAGTTGATGCTGGATGGGCACATGGGGAACAGCCCGTCAAAAACCTGGACTCTGGCTACAGCTCAAGCGGTCATGAAGGCAGTCGAGTCTTATAGGTTATTGTTCTTTGAAGAGCCCTTACACTACACTGACCCCCAGGGTTACGCGGAATTATGCCGAAGCACGGAAGTTCCTATAGCGGGTGGCGAATGCTTGACCGGAACCTATGAGTGGCGAGTTTTCGTCGAACGCGATTGCTTCGACATTGGTCAGCCCGATGCGTCATTTACCGGTGGTCTTGGGGAAGTCCTGCAAGTGGCGGATATGCTCGCTCAACATGATCGTCGAATCGCTACCCATTCGTGGGGATCAGGCGCTTCGCTCATGCAGAATATTCACGTCGCTTTCGCTTGTGAGAATACCCTTATTGTTGAGGTGCCTCCAGCATTTGGTCCTTTGCACAGCGAAATGATGGGAGATTCGTTTCAAATGCGGGAAGGACGAGTGCTTCCGCCGCAAAGCCCTGGTCTTGGAATTATAGTCACCGAACAACTGAAAAACCGGTTTCCGTTCGTTCCGGGTAGTGGCGAGTTTAATAGCGTGCCAGGGAAAATCATGGAGGAAGAGAGCTTGAACTGTCATGAAACAAATCCTGATTGATGTTCCCTTGCACCCACCCGTGGTGGATCGGTTGCAAACTATTAATGGCGTCCGGGTAGTCGTGGCTGATCCGATTACAGATGAACCTCGCCCTTTGCCAGCACATATCTTGCGCGAGACGAACATTCTCTTTTGTTCCGTACCGCCAACGAATTTCAATGACTTGATTGCGCTCGAGTGGATTCAAGTATGTTCGTCGGGGTTTGAACAATTGCTGGACCTTGGTCTTCCCGCGCGGAATGTTCGAGCAACGAATGCACAAGGGGTATTTGATATACCTATATCTGAATGGTGCGTGTCCATGATGATCAATTTGGCGCGCGACCTTCGTGCCATGATTCGCAATCAGGAGGGCGGGATTTGGGATCGCGACGCGCGATTCCAGCGCGAGATTAGTGGAATGACAGTTGGCTTTTGGGGTTACGGTGGTTTAGCTCGCGAAACGGCGCGCATTTGCAAGGAGGCGCTGAACCTCAAGATACATGTGTTGACTCGACGGGGAGTAAAATCAAGGTCTGACAGTTACCGCGTTCCGGGGTCTGGTGATCCAGAAGGTACGCTGCCAGATGCCAACTATACCATGGACCAAAAGAAAGAATTCCTTAGCGGCTTGGATTTTCTCGTGTTAGCCGTTCCTCTCGATTCGACCACTCGTGGCATGGTAGGTGAACCGGAATTAAGGGCCTTACCTTCCAAAGCTTTCTTGCTGAACCCCGCACGAGGTCCTCTGATTCAAGAACAAGCTTTGCTTCAGGCAATCAAAGAAGGATGGATTGCGGGTGCAGCGTTGGATACTCATTTCCAATATCCAATGCCGCCAGATCATCCGCTCTGGCGATTGCCCAATGTTATAATGACCCCGCATATCTCAGGGTCCAGCTTAAGCCCGTGTTTCCTGCCTCGTGTCTGGGACATCTTCAGCCAAAACCTAAATCGATTCTTGCAGGGTAAGCCGTTACTGAATGAGCTTACTCGTCAACAGTTGACGGCCTGCTAACGGGGTGGTTGCCTTGAAGCTATCTCATCGGTACCTGAGCAGAAAAGTAAATGGACGAACATGTTTCATAGCTTCAAATGCTTCGTTGAATTCCTTCGGCTTGGATTGGCAGTCACCTGCTTGACCTTTTCGTTCATAGCACAGGCGAAAGAACTCCGGGTCCAGGCAAATACCAAACCGCCGATTGACTTCAACCGTGATCTCCGTCCGATCTTTTCCGAAAACTGTTACGCTTGTCACGGTCCAGACAAGAACAAACGCAAGGCCGGTCTGCGTCTGGACCGTGAGGAAGAAACTTTCAGTAAACTGGAATCCGGGGACTTCGCCATTGTCCGCGGCGATACGGAGAAAAGCAAATTGCTCGAGCTGGTTGCGTCCGACGACGAGGACGACCGGATGCCGCCGAAGAAGACCGGCAAACGCCTGACCAAAACCCAGATTGACTTGCTGCGCCGGTGGATCGAGCAAGGCGCGGCTTGGAAGCGGCATTGGGCGTACATTCCACCAGAGCGACCGCCTCTGCCTGAGGTAAAAAATAAGAAGTGGCCGCGCAACGAAATCGATTATTTGATACTGGCTCGCTTGGAGAAAGAAGAGATCAGTCCATCGCAGGAAGCGGACAGAAGCCCGCTGCTTCGGCGGCTCTCTTTTGACCTGACTGGTTTGCCGCCCACGGTGTCCGAAGTGGACGCATTTCTGCGTGACAAGAGTTCGCAGGCTTACGAAAAAACCGTCGATCGTCTGCTGGCATCACCGCATTACGGCGAACGGATGGCGCAACAGTGGCTGGATCTGGCGCGTTATGCTGATTCCGACGGTTACCATAGGGATTCGCCACGATCCATGTGGCAATATCGCGATTGGGTTATTAACGCATTCAACCAAAACAAACCATTCGATCAATTCACCGTCGAGCAAATTGCTGGCGACCTGTTGCCGGGCACGACGTTGGATCAGAGAATCGCCACCGCTTTCAACCGAAACGGTATGAGCACCACCGAGAGTGGCGCGGATCCAGAGGAGTATCTGAACAAGCATGTCACGGATCGCGTCAATACGACTTCTACCGTTTGGCTTGGATCAACCATCGGGTGCGCAGAATGTCACGACCACAAATACGATCCATTCAGCCAGAAGGAATATTATCAGCTCTACGATTTCTTTAACCAGATTCCCGAGGAGGGTTTAGACGTTGATCCCGCGCCGCCATTTGTCGAAGTGCCCAATGCTGAACAGCGTGCTGCCATGGCCAAGGTGGATGCTGAGCTGGCGCAGATTGATGCGCAACGCAAAGCCTTGCTTGCAGCAACCGATCCGGCATGGCCTGCGGCTCAAGCTGAGTGGGCACACCGCGTCTTGGCGAATGAAAAAGTAAATCCGCCAGTGTTGTTGAGTGACTGGTCCTCTATTGGTCCTTTCACTGCCGCCTCCGGCTCTGAGGCCTATGCCAAAGCATTTCCTCCGGAACAAGAGATGGACCTGGCCAAAACCTATGAGGACGGCAAGTTAAAATGGGTACCGCAGCCTTCTTGGCAAGATAGCGCGGTTCAAACCTTATCGGGCGAGAATGCCGCCACTTACTTGTATAGGACTATTACCGTCGAAGCGGCCAAGACGGTGGCGCTTTACATGGGAAGTGGCGACGCCCTGAAAGGATGGCTGAATGGAAAGGCAATCATCGCAAAGGACATTCGACGTGAGGCCGCACCGAACCAGGACGAAGTAGAAGTAGAGTTGAAGCGAGGCGAAAACAAATTGCTTCTTAAAATTATCAATTACGATGGTACTTACGGATTCTATTTTTCGACCGATAGGGAATCTGGTGATGAAAAATTCACGGCAATAAAAAAAATATTGAAGCTATCCGCCACTGAACGAAAGCCTGAACAGATGGCCGAAGTAGAGCAATATTTTCGCGAGAACCATTTGCCGGAAGTCCAACAGTTCAACCAACGGCTCAGGGAATTGAAAAAGTCCAAAAAAGACTTGAAGGCAAGTATCCCAACCGTACGAGTGATGCAAGAGATGGCCGAACGGAGGCCAACGCGAATTCGTATTCGCGGCGATTATCGAAACAAAGGCGAACAAGTTACTGCTAATGTCCCGCGGGTTTTAGCGCCGCTGCCGGCTGATTCGAAGACCAATCGGCTCACTCTCGCCAACTGGCTCGTCAATCCGAATAATCCGCTCGTGGCGCGTGTGACGGTCAATCGCTATTGGGCACTTTATTTCGGAACAGGCTTGGTCAAAACTGGGAATGATTTTGGCAGTCAAGGTGAGTTGCCTTCACACCCGGAGTTGCTTGATTGGCTGGCGCGCGAGTTCATCGACAGCGGGTGGAACATCAAAGCGCTGCAAAAGAAAATCGTGATGTCGGCGACTTATCGTCAGTCCTCCAAAACTCGCAAAGAATTACTGGCGCGCGATCCGGCTAATCGGCTGCTGGCCCGTGGCGCGCGATTCAGGCTCCCCGCAGAAATGATTCGCGACGGTGTGCTGGCTTACAGTGGACTCTACGATTGTACATTGGGCGGGCCAAGTGTACGGCCTTATCAACCGGCAGGTTTGTGGGAAGAAATATTGTATAAAGGTGTAGAGAAATACGAAGTTAGCCACGGCGTTGATCTTTACCGCCGCAGCCTCTACACACTCTGGAAACGGTCGATGCCTTACCCGATGTTCAAAACGTTCGACGCGCCGGACCGAACGGTTTCCACGGAACAACGCAGCATAACTTGCACGCCGCTGCAGGCCTTTGTGACAATGAATGAAGATACATTTGTCGAAGCGGCGCGCGTTTTTGCCCAGCGCATCATGCGAGAAGGCGGGGACAGCCTTCCATCGCATCTTGCCTATGCCTATAAGGTTGCTTTGGCACGTCTGCCCACGCTCAAGGAACAAAAAATTCTGAGCGATATTTACGAGGAAATGCTCAACACTTATCAGCAAGACCTGACGTCAGCCGTCGAGTTGATCAGCGCTGGAGAATCCAAGCGCCCACAGCAGATCAATGAACTAAAACTCGCTGCCTGGACTGCCGTCGCACAGGTGATTTTGAACCTCGATGAAACCGTCACGAAACAATAACATCTTCGGATGAAAGATCAGACCTTTCAAAACGAGATCTACAGGGCCATGACTCGCCGCGCATTCTTTGGACGCAGCGCTTATGGTATTGGTTCTTTGGCGTTGGCCTCATTGCTGAACAAAAACATCTTCGCCGCTAAAGGCGGCGTTACCACTCCGGCAAACCCGTTGAAGCCACACGGCGTCATTGATCCGCTACATTTTGCACCGCGCGCACGACGCATCATCTACCTCTTCATGTCTGGCGGACCATCGCAATTGGACCTTTACGATTACAAACCGAAACTGATCCAGCTAAACGGGCAACCAATGCCAGAAAGTTTCACCAAGGGCCAGCGCATCGCCCAGTTGCAAGGAAAAAAGCTGACATGCGTCGGTACGAAATTCAAATTTGAGAAATACGGCAAGTCAGGCGCGGAAATCTCCAACCTTCTTCCGCACACCTCCAAGATCGTGGATGACATCGCGATCATTCGTTCGATGCATACCGACGCCATTAATCACGAGCCTGGCTTGACGCTGATGCAGACCGGCAGCGAGCAGGCTGGCCGGCCAGCAATGGGCGCCTGGTTTTCCTACGGTCTGGGCAGCGAAAACGAACAGCTTCCCGCCTTCGTGGTGTTAACTTCCGGCGCAGGCGATGGCATACCGCTGACCTCCCGTTATTGGGGCAGCGGCTTTCTGCCAAGCAACCATCAAGGCGTGGAGTTCCGTTCCGGCGGCGAGCCAATTCTATTCGTCTCCAATCCGAAAGGGATTAACGAAAAGGTGCGCCGTCGTTTGCTTGATGGCATGCGAGATCTTAATCAAATGGAATACGAAGCGGTGGGTGATCCGGAAATTGTGACGCGCATCCAGGCTTTTGAAATGGCCTACAAGATGCAAACGAGCGTGCCAGAGCTAATGGACATCAAACGAGAGCCGCGCAGTGTTTTGGAGCAGTACGGTGCGGAGCCGGGCAAAGCTTCTTTTGCGAATAATTGTTTGCTGGCGCGCCGGCTGGCGGAACGAGGTGCTCGCTTTGTGCAGCTTTATCATCGGGGGTGGGACCAGCACGAGAATTTGCCCGGGGATATCTCGAAGAATTGCCAGAAGGTTGACAAAGCAACTGCGGCGCTGATTCAGGACCTCAAGCAACGAGGCATGCTGGACGACACGCTGGTGATCTGGGGCGGCGAATTTGGCCGCACACCGATGAACCAGGGTGATATGAACAATGGCAACTATGGTCGTGACCATCACATGAAAGCCTTCACGCTGTGGATGGCCGGTGGCGGCATCAAACCCGGCATCACGCTCGGCGCGACGGACGAGTTGGGGTACAACATCGTGGAGGATCCCGTCCACGTAAACGATTTTCACGCCACTATTTTGCACTGCATGGGCATCGACCACGAAAAACTGACCTACAAATTCCAAGGCCGCAACTTCCGACTTACCGACGTAGCCGGCACCGTTGTTAAGAAACTCCTCACTTAGAGCATGAGTCGATATATTATTCCTCTCCTTATTTTGAGCATGTGGTTCTCAAAAGGATACGCTGCTGATTTATACGTCAATCCGGAAACCGGCGGTGATACAGCGAATGGACTTTCCTCAGAGATTAAGGCCACAAACGGTCCTTTTAAAACAATTGCTCACGCAATCAAAACAGCTAAGCCTGGAGATACAATCCATCTAGCGCTATTAACCTATACTAAAGAGTGTGTTGAATTTCGAAATAAGTCTGGGGAACCCGGCAAGCCTATTACCCTGGATGGTCATGGAGCAGTTATCGATGGAAGCGACCCTTTAGTGGAAAGCGATTGGCATGAGATAAGTCCAGGTCTATATCGCAATACCATCCTCTATTTCAAACCAATCTCTTCCAGCCCAGCGTTTCTTATGCGCTTCGCGCTGGTCATGAACGGGAAACTAAACCGAATGGGCCGTTCAGGCAAAGGCCATTTAGATCCTTATAAATCTATTGCGGACCTGCAGATCGGCGAGTGGACATACCAGGAGGAGAATGAGCATGCCTATTTACTTAAAATTGATCCAAAGAGAACCTTGGCGAGTTATCACATTCGTGTGCCGACCAGAGTCAGTGGAACGGAAATCTGGGGTAATGTGAGTCACATCGTCATCAAAAACATTACCGCTACTCACGTGATTAATGACGGGTTTGGCCTTACCAGCGGATCTGCGCCTTCAGAAAGGAATTATAAGATTCGTGATATTGTGTATGAGAATATCAAAGCGATCGAATGCTGCGATGATGGAATGAGCTCTCATGCCGACTCCGAATTGAGAGTGGACGGCTTTGAAGTTGACGGTTGTGCCACGGGGATAGCCAACTGCGGAAACGACGTTATCAACCATCTGGTCACCAAAAATATTCATGGAGTTGACCTATATTATTACGGGGGCGGCACGCATGTTTTGAAGAATAGTTACATCCAGGTTCACGGTAATGTAGCGCCGCTCAGTTTAATGACTCAATTCGGCAACGATAAATGGCTGGCCGATCCGGCACGCGGTGCTTTACATGAGGGCTGGGATCATTGCCTCCTGCAAATGGAGAACGTTGTGTTTGATGGTTCTCAAATGCCGGAAAAAAGTTCCAGCAAGATTCTTGTAAGCGACAGGTGTTCTCTGGAGGCCAGCAGGATCACTGTGAACCATTTATCAACGGTGGTGGCAAAAGGGGGATCGCTGAAACTCACCAAATCCCTCATCCTCGGGGGAAGCAATTACGAGGTTGAGATCAGGTCCGGGGGAAACTGGTTGGCCGATGAAAATATCTATGATATTGGCCAAATCGGACTTGAGAACGTATTCTTTCCGCTTCAGAAATTTACGGCGTACCAACTCGCCTCAAAACAAGATTCCAAGTCTCAGGTGCGCCAACTCGATTTTCGCAAATGGCTGGCGCATGATGTAAAAACAAATGACTTTCCTCCGGGGATCGGTGCCGACATTGCTGCGATGGGAATTGGCATACCTTCATTCACTAAATGATTTCGCAATAGAACAATCTATGGTTCTGCCATGGGTTCGAGACTTTGTTAGACAGTTCGGGACGGAGGAAGGGCGTAGCCCGACCGGAGTTCCGAACGGCGGATGGCGCGGCCAGCATACTCGCTCGGCCTCTGAGATCCCGGCGAGATGTGCGGCCACTCCGCGTTATTATAAAGGAGCCACTGCTCGATGACAACCCGCGCCTCCAAAAGGCTGCCAAAGATTTTGCGGTTCAAATACTCGTCCCAAAGCTTGTCGTGGAAGCTTTCAATGTAAGCGTTCTCCCACGGCGCACCCGGTGTGATGTAAATCGTCTTCACGTTCTTGTCTCGCACCCAGTCCTTGATCGCATAGGCGATGAACTCCGTCCAGTTGTCAATGCGCAGATGCGTCGGCAAGCCGTAACGCCCCATTGCCGCCTCCACCACCGTGATGCCGTCCCCTGCCAGGATCGACCAGCCCGCATCCCCAGGCATTCTCGCGTGTATTCATCAATCGACGTCAACATTCGCAACCGCGTCCCGTTTTCATTTTGGTTCTCGGCAAAGTCCCAGCTCCAAACCTGATTGGCCTCCATCGCTCGCTGCCGCGCCGTCGAGAGGCCCAATCGGCGCAGCTTTTGTTGCCTTCGATTCACTTGCAATCCTCCCCTTCTTTGGACTCCCTACACCCGCTTGGCGTTGATCTCCTAACCATCTCGGCGCAGCATCGCCGTCACCCTCCCATACCTGTAACGCGGATGATCCTGACTCAAACGTACGATCTGCTTTTTGGAAATTTCGATTCTCGCAGTGCTCATCGTGCTGTTGCAGTAATAACTCGATCGGGCCAGTCTAACGTCGCGACAGGCTTCTGCCGTCGTGTCCAATCCCGTTTCGATGACCCGGTGTACGGGCTTACCATTTTTTTTTGAGTTCACCTCCTTGAGGATCTGGATTTGCACGGCTTGGTCGCCACCAACCGCTTCCACCAGCCGTTCTCCTCCCCCCAAGAACGCAATCTGCGCGCTTCGTTGACCTCCATCCCGCCTTACTTGGAGCGCCACTTGTAAAACGTCGCTTCGCTCACGTCATGCCGGACACACCACCTTGACCGGCGTGTCACCACCGGCCTCTCGGCGTATCCCCATAATCTGCGCTTCGCTGAATTTGCTCTGGTGTTAGCGACCTAAAGCCGACAGACATTTTGTGCGGCGTGCAGATCATCGGTGAAGGTGGAGGAGGTGCGCACTGGGTGTTTTTGAAAACCATAAATTGAAACTGCGGCCAAGCCTGTTGAGATGCTGCACGTGATTAGAGGCGTAACGCACGAGGGTGGCGCGACAACGGGATGGTTCGTGTTGCTGATTATGGATGAAGCCGTCGAACTAAGCGATGACTACGCGTGGAGGACTGGGAACTACATGTTGAAGATAAAGATTATGTCGAAGATTTGACTATTTACGGTTCGTAATTTATCTGCGAAGAAACAACTGTTGCCTACGGCGACAAATCAATCGACACCAATCACATTCTCCCCCCCGAGTCGCGTAGCGCGCTATACAGGTGGTGTTGGGGTGGAAAAGTTTCTGAAGACCGTCACTTATCATAAAATGACGCCCGAAGCCAGTCGCGAAGTCGGTGAAGTGACCGAAGGCCAATGCAAAATTGAACGAATACTGGCCCACGCAATCACTGCGCCTGCGAGTGGATCGGTTCGGGACGAAGGAGAGAAGCACAACAATCCAGACTGGAGTATCTCGTTTGGGGAACGCCGCAATGACGCGAAGGAACCCCAGGGAACCAAGTTGAACCGAATAGTCTCGCTACGGTGAAATGACGAACGCAAACAAATGCTGGTACGAGGTTTCCAACGTGGACCAGGTTGATTCTCCCGCGTTGCTGATTTATCCCGAGCGCGTCGAAGAAAATGTGCGCCGCCTGATTGCTCTTGTCGGCGATCCAAATCGACTTTGTCCTCACGTCAAAACGCATAAGCTTTCTGAACTTGTCCGAATGCAAATGAATCTCGGCATCAGAAAATTCAAATGCGCTACCATTGCCGAAGCTGAAATGCTGGCCGATTGCGGGGCCTCTGATATTTTACTGGCTTACCAACCGGTCGGCCCAAAACTGCTTCGTCTCATTCAACTCGCCAAAAAATTTCCAAAAATAAATTTCTCGGTGTTGATCGATGATGAGCAAGCGTTGCGCAGTCTATCGCGCGCAGTCACCGAGGCCGGGCTTACCATTGATGTTTTTCTCGACATCGATTGTGGGATGCATCGGACCGGAATTTCCAATGAAGAAAAAGCCATCGCGCTGTATCGTCTGCTCAACGCATTACCTGGAGTAAGACCGACCGGGCTTCATGCCTATGACGGACATCTGGCCGACAGTGATCCAGCCGTTCGAACTCAAAAATGCGATGCAGGTTTTGCCATCGTGACCGCCTTACGCGAAAAACTTTCGCAGGCGGGGTTTTCTGTTTCCCGAATTGTTGCCGGCGGAACACCCACATTTCCAATTCACGCGCAACGACCGGATGTTGAGTGTAGCCCGGGAACGTGTGTTTTATGGGACGAAGGCTATGGTTCGCGTTGCCGCGACTTGGATTTTCTTCACGCAGCCGTTCTCTTAACGCGCGTCGTCAGCAAACCCGGCCCTAACCGTCTCTGTCTTGATCTCGGCCACAAAGCCGTTGCCGCCGAAAATCCTCATCCGCGCGTTGTCTTCCTGAATCTGCCTGACGCTAAAGCGGTGATCCATAGTGAAGAACATTTGGTCGTTGAAACCGAGCGCGCCGGAGAGTTTCCCGTCGGCGCATGTTTGTATGGCGTCCCCTGGCACGTGTGCCCAACCGTCGCTTTGCATTCCGAAGTTGTGGTGATAAAGAACGGCGAAGCCAAAGAACGGTGGAGGACGACCGCGCGCGATCGGATTTTGACAATATGAATTCTACTCAAGAAATTCGGCTTGCGATGCTCGGAATGATCGAAGGCAATGGTCATCCTTATTCATGGTCGGCCATTATCAATGGTTACAATCCGGATAAAATGGCATCATGTGCCTACCCGGTCATTGCGCAATATCTGGGCAAGCAACCTCTGGAAATGGTTCGAATCCCAGGCGCGCGAGTCACTCACATCTGGACCGATAATCCTAGCGATGCGCCAAAAGTTGCAGCCGCAAGCAAAATTGAAAATGTGGTTTCCAAGCCTGAGGATGTGATAGGCAAAGTGGACGCAGTAATTATCGCGACCGACGACGGCAACGATCATGTTGGACGCGTTGCCCCTTTTGTCGAGGCAAGCCTGCCTGTCTTTATAGATAAACCATTGGCCATAAATCTGCCGGACTTAAAACAATTCATCGCATGGCAGAAGGCGGGCGCGAAAATTCTTTCAACGAGCGGCATGCGTTACATGCCAGAGATGAAACTGGTGAAAGAGTGCTGCGAAGAAACTGGAGATCTGTGCTGGATCACAAGTTTTACCTGCAACACCTGGGAGCGTTACGGCATTCACGCGCTGGAAGCGATTTCTCCTCGACTTGGCCCGGGATTCATCAGCGCGCAGACAAATCACCAGGAAGGTTCGGACATTGTTCATCTCACTCATAAGAGCGGAACTCAAGTGACAATAGCGGCCATTCACGACGCCTACGGCAGCTTTGGTACCGTGCATGTTTATGGAACAAAAGGACAATTGACCTTGACGTTGCGAGATACCTATACAGCGTTTCGTGAGCAATTGATTTCATTCATCGACATGTTGAGAACCGGGCAGCCACCGCTTCCGTTTGAACAAACAGTTGAACTCATGGCCGTTATTATTGCTGGAATTCGCAGCCGGGTACAAAACGGACGCAGTGTGAAGCTCGAAGAAATTTACGCCGATATCGCTGCTAAATAATTATGAAACTCCGCTCCAGTCGTATTTTAAAAGAACTTCGCGCGGGCAAATGTCCAGCCAGTATGAAAATGAACCTCTCCGATCCGCGCATCGTTGAACTGTGCGGGCTGGCAGGACTTTCGGCAGTTTGGCTTTGCAATGAGCATGTGGCCAACGATTGGTTCAATCTCGAAAATCAAGTGCGCGCCGCGAAACTTTATGACATGGACACCATCGTCCGGGTCGAGAAGGGCAGTTACAGCGATTACGTCAAACCTTTCGAGGCAGACGCCACAGCCATCATGGTGCCACATGTGACTACAGCAGAGGAAGCCAAACACATTGTCGAGATGACGCGTTTTCATCCGCTGGGACGTCGCGCAATTGACGGTGGAAATGTCGATGGTGTTTACTGCCAGATTCCGCTCGCCGACTATATCGATCACAGCAACACAGAACGCGTGCTTATTTTTCAAATTGAATCTCCGGAAGCGGTGGACAACGTCGAGAAAATCGCGGCTGTTCCCGGCTTCAATATTTTACTTTTTGGACCGGGCGATTTCAGTCATCTCATCGGCAAGCCCGGGCAGGTTACAAATCCAGAAGTCATCGCGGCGCGGAGACGGGTTGCGGCGGCGGCCAAAGCGAATGGAAAGTTTGCCATGTCGGCGGGACTGTTCGGCTCGAGGGCCGCGCTCGAAGAGGAAGGATATCAGGCATTCAACATTGGCGCTGACGTGATTGGCGCGGGGCAATATTTCGCTGAGCGAATGGCCGATTTTCAAAAGCAGGCTCCGACGGCAGCAGCGAAATCTGTTTATCAATAATTCAGTGAGCATCCTCGATCAATTCAGTTTGAAAGAGAAGGTCGTCGTCCTGACCGGCGGCGCGGGACTCTACGGACGTCAATTCACTTCCGCGCTTGCTCAGGCTGGCGCGACACTGATTGTTGCTTCACGCAATGTGGCAAAATTGCAGGAGATCGCGAACGTCGAGAACCAGCGGGGCGGCAACGTTTCCTGCGAAGCTTTCGATCAAGCCAATGAAAAATCCATTCTCGATTTACGCGACCGCGTTTTAACAAAATTTGGACGCGTTGACGGGTTGGTAAATAATTCTGTCACACGCACGATGAATGGCCCGGACGACACTCTTGCGACTTGGGAAGCATCGATGCGGGTGAATGCGACTGGATTTTTTTTGATGACCCGCGCGTTCGGCCAGATCATGTGCCAGCAAAACTCGGGCAGCATCGTGAACATCGGCTCTACCATGGGTATGGCCGGTCCAAGCTTTGAACTTTACGAAGGCACAAATATGCCAGTTCCGCCGCCCGATTATTTTTTTCATAAAGGCGGAATGATTAATCTGACGCGCTATTACGCCGGCCTTTATGGAAAAAATAATGTGCGCGTCAATTGCGTTTCGCCCGGTGGATTTTTTAATAACCAGCCTGAACCATTCCTCAGTAATTACAACAAGCACACGATGCTGGGCCGCATGGCTAACGAAAACGATCTGGGTGGAGCAATTGTCTTTTTATTGAGTGAAGCCTCGCGATACATCACCGCTGCCAACTTGCCGGTCGATGGCGGTTATACGGCAAAATAATTTCGACATGCCTTACCAGTTCACCAAATCACGCCGCCTTTACGAACGCGCTTGCAAAAGCATTGCCGCGGGCGTCAACAGCGGCATCCGCAAAATGGAACAGCCGGTCCCGCTTTATTTCGAGCGCGGCAATGGCCCGCGTCTTTGGGATGTCGATGGCAACGAATATATTGATTTTCAAATTGGACAGGGCGCTTTGCTTTATGGTCACGCTCCGGAAGGCATGGCCGACGCAATTGCTGCACAGGCCCGGCTCGGAACGCACTGGGCCGCGCAATCCGAACTGGAAATTGAGGTCGCCGAACGCTTGCAAAAAATGATTCCGTCAGCGGAACTGATGCGCTTCAGCAATTCCGCCACAGAAGTCGTGCTCTCCGCGTTCCGTCTTGCTCGCGCACACACGGGCCGTCCGCTGATTCTGAAATTTGAAGGTCATTATCACGGCTGGGCGGATGAAGGTCTCGTTGGTTTCGCGCCGCCGCCGGACAAATGGGGCGCGGAAGATAATCCCACGCGGCTGCATCCGAGCCAAGGCGTGATTCCCGAAGTGCTGGAACAATTCGTCGTCGCGCGCTGGAACGACCCCGATCACTTGCGTCGGCGCGTTGCCGAATTCAAAGGCAGAATTGCCGCGATTATTTTTGAACCAGTGCTGTGCAACACCGGTTGCATGGAGCCAGTTCCCAGAATGCTCGAAACCATTCGCGAACTCTGCGATCAGGAAAAAATGTTGATGATCGCCGATGAAACGATTACCGGCTTTCGTTTCGGCGCGGGTTGCGCGCAAAAATATTTTGGCTTCGTTCCCGACCTCACGATTCTGGGCAAAGCGGTCGGAGGCGGATTGCCGTTTGCCGCGCTCGCGGGCAAGGAATCGGCGATGGCGAAAATTATCAAAGGCGAAGTCGTTCACGCTGGAACGTTGAATGGAAATCCGCTCTGCCTCGCCGCCAGCAAATGGTGTTTGGATTTTGTCGAGGCGCAAGGAGACGAACATCCGCAGGAAATTATTTCGCTCGGACAAAAATTAATGAGCGGTTTGAGAAAACTCGCCGATCAATATGCAATTGCTCTGCGACCGCAAGGGCCGGGATTGGTTTTCCACACCGTCATGTTGCGCGCCGGTTGCGCTGAAGGCCCGGTGCAAAACTATCGCGATTACGTCCGCCGCCACGACGCGCCATGCTGGACGCATCTGCGTCGCTGTCTTTTGGAAGAAGGCGTCCGCGCCATCGAACGCGGCCTCTGGTTCATCAGCATGGCGCATCGCGAACAGGATATTCAGGAAGCATTGCAAAAAGCGGAGAAAGCTTTTGCGAGACATGCGATAGATTGGAAACAATGACCGAAGCTTTGCCACAAAAATGTGTTATTGAAGGCGTTGAAGATGGGGCGATTTGTCATTATTTATCATTTTCAAAACTTCTTCGGCTCATCATTCAGTCAACGATATTTTTTCCAAAACTGGCTTCTTATCAGCAGAGTGATCCGTATGAATGCACCTTGTGGCCCCCGGCGCGTTACGCGAACGAATCTTTGATAGAGCTTCGGCATTGGGCAGTAACTTTGGCCCTTTTTCCGGGGCCGATGTTAAATGGCTCATTGCAGGAGCGCGTAAGCACAATTCAACGTATTCGGAACGAGATTGAATCTGCCGACCTGTTATCTGTTCGTGAACTGATTACGGTGTTTGAAATTAGGGAATGGGCAGACGGAGTAATTTGCAATTGTTGGCATTTAAATGCTGAAGAATCGGATGCAATGTGGAAAATCTATTCGGGTCGAACGGGGGCCGCGATTTTTAGTACTGTTAAGCAACTCGCAACCGCAGTTGACGGTTTTGCAATGCCTGATCAATACGAAAAGAACACACCTTGGGTTATCGCGCCGGTCATTTATCGAAATGAAGATGAACTAAATGATTTGCCGCCATTTTACGTAAAACATCCTTGGCTCTTGAAACGCCGAGCGTTTGAGCATGAAAAAGAACTCCGGATCTTTAAATCATTGCCCGGAGGAAGCAGAAGAGGCAGTGGCCATGATATTCGTGTAGATACCTCTCGATTCGTAAACAAAATCCTTCTTTCACCATTCAACGCGGATTGGGAAAATGAGATAATCGAGGTCGCATTAAAGGAGCTTTCAAGGAATAGATTCCCCACAGTTCCGCCTATTCAAGTTTCAAAGCATCTCAACGTAGATCAACCTAACGCAAGAATTCTCTCCAAAGTTGAAGATCTCAAACGGCGAGAAGAAAGTCTTGAGCCATTGAGGTCGTCGCAAAGACTCATAGCAAAATTGATGCTGCGGGGCAGAATGACTCACCCGACTGATGAAGATTGGATTCTGCACTCTATCACTCAACTTCTTGAGATTTGGGATGGGCTGCCTGACGGGATCAGTCAAGCAGTCTTGATCGAGGAATTCCGGGAAATCCTAAAGTTTAGTAGAAACGAAGACATAGCTAGGCAAGCTTAGCATCAACTCGAAACTGTTCGCGTCAGAATTTTTGAAATAAATCCTGAAGGTGAAAAGGTGGGTTCGGAAGCGTTGATCGAGATCGCAGGGTTTTTGAAAGATAAACTTAAAAAGAAGGCATAGCTGGTTGTCTGTGGCGCGACCCCACAATTCATGATGTCAAAATCAAGACGCATTCTTTTTGCCGGTCTGTTTCACGAAACGCACACGTTTGTGGAAGGCACGACTGAATTGCGCGATTTCACCATTTTGCGCGGTGAAGAAATGTTGCGTGGCGCTGGCTATAGTTCTCCGCTCGGCGGCGCTTTGGAGTCTGCGAAAAAATTTGGTTGGACGATTTTGTCGACGGTGGATTTTCGCGCGTTGCCCAGCGCGGTGGTTGAAGATGAAGTTGTCGAAACTTTCTGGCGCGAATTTGAAAATCGCGCCAAGCCAGAACTCGCCAAAGGGATTGATGCAATTTATCTCGTGCTCCACGGCGCAATGGTTTCGCAATCTTTGACCGACGTTGAAGGCGAAATTCTGGAGCGGATTCGAAAACTTTCTGGCGCGGAAAGGCTTCCAATCTTCGGTGTGTTCGATCTGCACGCCAATTTCACTGAGCGCATGGCTGCGAATTCCAATTGCCTCATCGCCTATCGCGAAAATCCGCACACCGACGCACGTCAAGCCGCGCAGATTGCCGCCGAGCTTTTGCAGCGATCTTTTAAAATTGGAAAAATTCCAAAAACATTCTGGCAACATCCGCCGCTCATATGGCCGCCGACCGGCATCGCCAGCGCGAGTGAGCCAATGTTGTCGTTCAAGAAATTGGCGCGGCAGGTCGAAGCCGAGTCCACAGAGATCTGGTGCGTGAATGTGCTCGCTGGATTTTCTTTCGCGGATATTCCGGAAACGGGAGTCAGTTTCACCATTTCAACCGTCGGCTCCGAAACCGAAGCGCGCAAAAAACTCCAACAACTTTCTCGATTGGCCCTCCAGAAAAAAGAATTAGGAAACGTTACCGAACCGCCAATTGATTCCGTAATGGAAGAAATCCTGCCGTTGAAACCTGGACTGACAGTTCTGGTCGAGCCTTCGGACAACATCGGCGGCGGTGCTCCTGGCGATGGAACCGGAATTCTTCGCGCTCTCGTGAAATATAAAGTCACGAACGCCGCAGTTTGCATCAACGACCCGGAAGCAGTCGCGAAATTAAAAACATTTCCCATTGGCGCAAAGACAAATTTATCCATCGGCGGCAAGGGCAGTCGATTGGATGCAGGCTCGCTCTCACTCGAAGTGGAATTGATTTCGCGCAGCGAAGGAAAATTTGAACTCGAAGACAAGCAAAGCCATCTCGCTTCAATGTCTGGAAATTATTTTGAGATGGGACCGACCACAGTCGTCAAACACGAAGGCGTTTTGATTTTACTCACTTCTAGAAAGACGCCCCCGTTTGATTTGGGACAATGGCGCAGCCAAGGAATCGAGCCGAAAAAACTCTCCGTCATCGGAGTAAAGGCAGCAGTCGCCCACCGTCGAGCTTATGATTCAATTGCCGCGCGGATGTATTGGGTCGATACTCCTGGCCCGTGCAGCAGCAATTTAAAAACATTGCCATTTAAAAACGTCAACAGACCGATTTATCCCTTGGACGAAAATTTATGAACCATCCACAAGTCAGTTATCCAAAAGCTGCGGACACTCCGACGTCGCCTCTTCCATTCAGTCCCGCCGTGCAGTTCGGTGATCTCATTTTTGTTTCGGGCCAGGCGTCGGTTGATGCGACCGGTAAGATTGTATCCGATACGTTTGAAGGCGAGTTTCGTCGTTCGATTGAGAACATGAACGAGGTTCTCGAAGCGGCGGGAAGCGATCTGGCGCACGTTATCCAAACACGCAATTACGTTCGCGATGTGGAAGAAGTGCCGCTCTATAACCAGCTTTACCGCGAATATTTCAAAGCGCCGTTTCCCGCGCGGACGACCATCACCAGTTGTTTGCCGCCAACTTTGAAATATGAAATCGAGTGCATAGCAGTGAAGCGGTCTTGATCCGCATCTTAAACGGCCTTTATCGTTGTTGTCAGAGGCCGGAGCGACTATAAGTTTTCCATGAAACAGTTAGGTTTTATTATTGGGATTATTTTTTCAGTCGTTTGCTCCAGCGAGGCCAGAAACTTTGCGGAACTGGAAAGCACTTACTTGGGAGACGGTTGGTTTCAATATCGATTCAAGACGCTCAACGATCCATTTTTCCTTTATGTTGATGTAGGCGGTCTCTACACGACCTTTACGAATCGCGTCGAATACGGTGACGCGCCTTCGCATTGCACGAACGCAGTTGATCAAGGAGCGAATTATGCGGGATGGAATTACGACCAAACTTTCTCGCAACAGCGGCCTTATGAGAAAATTTTTCTGGTTCGTAGCTCAGAACGACATTTTAAGCGCGCTCCTGAAGCGGTTTTTGTCATGTCATTGGCCATTTATGAAATGTATTCCAGTCCCGTTTTTAGCGGGAATATTGTGGGCTACGCGAGGATGACTAATCTCATCCCATGTTCCGCCGAAGAAGCAGACGATTCGCCTACTAACTTCATTTCCACAATCGAACTCATAAAAGAGCCGAAGATTGACGGTCTGATCATGATTGGAAACTCAGCTCGAGGAGTGACTTATTCTTGGAGCGGCGATTCGACCGTTCGGTTGGAAGCTTCCCGGGATTTGATGAATTGGACCAACGTTTCTTACATTTACGGGACGGCAGGTTCGACTACGTGGACCACTGACAATTCCCTAAATAATTATGGCAACGTTTTCCGGCTGGCTCTACTGGCGGGTCAGCATATAACAAATTTACCGCCGCTAAATCAGAGCGCGCCCTTGGCCGCGCCAAAAAAATTGTCCGCCAATGGATTGGCGAAGGTGCTAAACTGCCTGCCGCGCAAGGATGGATTGGAAGCCACAATTTCTACTCAGCCCGGTTCCAAATACAAAGTGGATTTATTAGGCATTAACGGGATGCCCATCGCCACCGAATTTGTCGAGGCAGATGGCAACCAGGAAAAGGTGCGATTTATTTCAGACGCTTTGCCCAACGCCGTCTTCGTTCAGGCGATCGTCATGCAATAGCCCAAGGCGATTTCCAAAAAGAGAAACGCCACGGTTTCGACGATTTCCTCCGACTTGCCGATACGGTTGAAGGAGTTTCGTCGTTCGATTGAGAACATGAAAAAGATTCTTGAAGCGGCAGGAAGCGATCTATTGCACGTCATTCAAACGCGCAATTACGTTCGCGACGCGGCGGATGTGTCGCTCTATAACGAGCTTTATCGCCAGTATTTCAAAGCGCCATTTCCAGCGCGAACGACCATCACCAATTGCCTGCCGCCGACTCTCCAGTACGAGATGGAATGTGTGGCAGTGAAGCGCGTTCAAATTTAATCAACGTCCATGATTATTGATTGTCACAATCATCTCGGCGTTGAAATGTACTTCTATCTGCGCGGCGAATTTCCCTATGCGCAACATCTCAACACGATGATCGCGGAAGGAAGCGCTCTGGGAGTGGATCGTTGGATTGTTTTTCCATTCGTCTCCAATCTTTCGCTGGATTTCGCGAAGATGCGCGAAGGCAAGATTGAATTTCCGGGAGAATTTGAAACCGTACCGTACGCATTTGAAAACCGCCGCATGCTTCAAGAGACTTATGAACTTTTTCCAGATATCGGCGGACTAACAATTCCGTTTGTCATTCTTGATCCAATGCGGGAAACAGAGGCGCAAGTCGCAGAGCTTAGAAATCTTCGCAAGCAATACACCTTTTATGGATTGAAAATTCAGTCCACGGTCATTCAATCCGACATCAACGCATTGCTCAAACAGGGGCGCTGTTTTCTCGAATTGGCCGAAGAATGGAACATTCCATTTTTGATTCATTCGAGTGTGAATCTTTCGGACTTGTGGGCGCAGGCGAAGGACATTCTGGAAATTGCCGAGGCGAATCCGCAGGTTCGTTTCTGTCTGGCCCATTCCTGCCGATTCGATAAGGAATGTTTGAATCGCGTCAACGAATTGCCGAACACATGGTTTGACTGTTCCGCCCATTGTATTCATTGCGATTGTGCGGTGCAGAACCTTCCCGTGGTCGCCCCCCAGAGCCGGCGTTTCGACAGTGATTATTCTAAACCGGCCCGGGTTATTTCCGATCTGGCAGCGGCTTATCCAAAAAAATTCATGTGGGGCAGCGATTCACCTTTTTACAGTTACGTTGGACGTTTTGGCGACGGAGTTTTGTCGCTCATCAGCAGTTACGAAAGGGAAGTCCACGCGCTGAAGGCACAATCGGAACAGGTGATTCAAAGGATCGCAGGAGAAAACATTTTGGCTTTCCTGAAATTAAAAAATGAAAATATTTTCACTGAACGGTAACGCTGCGTTGGTGACTGGTTCCTCCAAGGGGATTGGCCTGGCCATCGCCTTGGGACTTCGCGAAGCGGGAGCAAAGGTTGTTTTTCACGGGACCAGTCCGCGTCCACCGGAAATTCCTGCTGATTCAACTTATTTAACGGCGGATCTTTTTCAGTCGATCGCTCCTCGCGATTTGATCCGCCATACGTCGGATGCAATACCCGAATTGAATTTGCTGGTTTGCAACGCTGGTAGTTATTTTGATTTGCCATTTCTGGAAATGACTCGCGAACGTTGGGATCACACAATCCAACTCAATCTTAGCGCGACATATTTTCTTGTGCATGAGTTTGCCAAAAACCTTGTCGCGAAGAAACGAAGCGGCGCGGTCGTGATTGTTTCTTCGACCAATGGTTTTCAAGCCGAAACGGATTCCACGGCTTATGACACATCGAAAGGTGCATTGATAATGCTCACTAAGTCTCTGGCAATTTCGCTGGCGGATTATGGCATTCGTGTGAATGGACTTGCGCCGGGATTGGTAAGGACGCCGCTAACGGAAAGCTGGCTCAACACGCGCGAAGACTTGAAAGCGCATTACGAAAAAAAGATTTTGCTGGGCAAAATCGGGGTCCCGGAAGATTGCGTCGGGGCTGCGGTTTTCCTTTGTTCACCAGCGTCAAGTTATATTACCGGCCATATTCTCACAGTCGATGGAGGACTGACGACCGGACAAATTGGAAAAATGTAATTGTTGTACGAATGAGATCGCCTGCCGTTATCGTTGCTACTGAAGCGTTGTGTGAACTGGCGGAAAATCCTCTTTGGGATTTTGAGAAGAAATCTGTTTTTTGGACCGATATACCAGCAGGGAAAATTTTTAAACTCGATACCGTCTCCAAAAAACATGAACTGATTTACCGAGGAGAGCCTGTCGGCGGCTTTACTTTGCAACAGAATGGCAATCTGTTGATATTTCGAGTGAATGATATCGCACAGCTTTCCATGGATGGGAATGTTGTGCCGCTAAGGAAATTTTTGGATTCGGGAATGATGCGGTTTAATGATGTCATCGCAGCGCCCGACGGTTCTGTTTTTGCCGGAACAATCGGCGATTCGAAACAAAGCGGCGGTTTATATCGAGTCGATTTGGACGGAACCGTTACAAAATTATTTTTAGGAACGAAGTGCTCAAACGGGATGGGCTTCTCACCGGATCTGAAAACGTTTTATTGGACGTGCTCGACGACGCGACAGATTTTTCAGTTTGATTATAGCAGCCAACAAGGGCTTATCAGCAATCGCAGGGTTTTCTATCGCACAACGCCAGACGAAGGGATTCCCGATGGATTAACCGTTGATTCCGAGGGTTGCGTTTGGTCCGCGCGCTGGGGGGGTGCGTCGGTTGTGCGGCATGCTCCTGATGGAAAAATATTGGACTGCATCCGATTTCCGGTCACGAATATCACCTCACTTTGTTTCGGCGGCGAAAACCTTGATCAACTTTTTGTAACGGCTGCGAAAAATTGCGACCAGAAAGCCGCGCCAGTGATCGCATTGTTTCAAGTCGGCCTCAAGATTCGAGGCGCGGGGGAATTTCGGTCTCGAATCCGGAAAAACTTTGCGCCCCAGTCAAAAAACATCCCGACGCCACGCTGGCAGAACTCCAAAAAGTGTTTGCCGTGAGCCATCACGCCCTCTGGACCCCCTTGAACCAACTGGGCTTCAGCTTAAAAACTCATAAAATATCGCGAACGCAACGAGGTGCAGCGGTCGCTCTTCCGGCGCGAACTGGAAAAACTGGACGCCACGCGCGTATTTTATCTGGACGAGTGCGGCATGGATCACCGCCTCTATCGCGAGTCGGGCCGCGCCCCAGAGGGGAACGTATTTACCAGGAAGTTTCAGGTATACGGCGGGAACGGACCAGCCTCATTTCGGCTTCCCAAGGCCGTCGACTGGTCGCGCCACTGGTGTTTCAGGGAAGCTGCAACACCGAGGTGGTGGATACTTTTTTGAAAAAGTGCTTTGCCCGCGCTGCCGCCGTGCAGTGTGATCGTGCTGGATAACGCGCGGTTTCACCACTAACCGACCAAGGCCAAGCTGGTCGCACACGCGAGTTGTCGGCTGCTGTTTTTGGCCGCCTATTCGCGCGACCTCAATCCCATCGCACACCTTTGGGCGTCTGATTCGCAATGAACGGAATACCCAACACAGGTCAAGCTGTTGATTTTAAGGTTTTCTGAATTTAAATCAACACCTAAAATAGGTTCCAACGGAACAGCCCCGGTACATCGTGACCCCTCTCAGGCGGTTTACCGGCTGAGGAAAATTCAATGTATCTCTCAGAAAACATGGAACCGTTTGCGCTGTTGGTTGCGAGGATCCCGGCCCCTTGGCCGCCCAGGGGGGAAGG
>JBBQRQ010000006.1:0-90141 GCA_038214755.1 Verrucomicrobiota bacterium | reverse complement strand
ACAAAGAATTCAATTCTCCTCGTGGAATTTGCCAATCAACAACGTGAAAAAGGAGCCAGTGCCCACGACGCCATGTTGCAGGCGGGCATCGTTCGTCTCCGGCCAATTTTAATGACCGCATTTTCCACCATCGCGGGAATTCTGCCGATTGCGATTGGCTTCGGTGCGGGAGCCGAAAGTCGCCGTCCGATGGGCGTCGCCGTGGTCGGCGGGATGTTGACGAGCACCTTCTTGACACTGCTCGTCATCCCCGTCGTTTACACCGTCTTCAGTGATTTGTCGGAGCGAATTTTTTCACGCAAAACCAAAGTGAAGAACTCCAGCCCAGAACCCACTGCGGTTTTGGCCAAATGAAATTGCATTCCGGAATCGTTCCGTTGCTTCTCGCCAGCTTGTTGATTTTTGTTTCGTGCTCCAAACGCGAACCGGTCAAAGACGCAAAACAGATTCGTGACGACGCAATTCCTGTGACGGTGGCGACGGTGAAAACAATTCCAATGGATCGCACTCTTCCGATCGTCGGAACACTTTTTGCCAAAGACGAAGCGACGGTCGCCGCGCAAGTCGAAGGGCAGGTTGAAAAAACCAAAGTGGATTTCGGCGATCGCGTGACGGCTGGACAGGAACTCGCCTTGATCGACACGAAGACTTACGAAGCGCTCGCCCAACAAGCGGAAGCCAATCTCGCTCGAGCGAACGCCAACGCGACGAACGCTCAGCAAAATTTGAGTCGGGCACAAACGTTGCAAAAAGAGAAAATTTCTCCGCAGAGCGAATTGGACAAAGCCATCAATGATGCGGGGCAAGCGGAAGCGGATATCAAAGCGGCCGAAGCGGCGTTGGTGATTGCGAAATTGAATCTGGAACATTCGCACGTGCGCGCGCCTTTTGATGGCGCGATTGCCGAGCGCATCGCCAGCGTCGGCGATTACATGAAAATCGGGACGCCGCTTTTTCGCCTCGTGAACGACGGGGTTCTCAAATTCATCGTCCAGGCGCCGGAAAGTTACGCCGGTCTTGTCAAAAAAGAGCAGCCGGTTGTCTTCACTGTTGATGCTTTTCCAACAAACCAATTTGAGGGCAAAGTTTTTCTCATCAGCCCCCAAGTCAACACCACGACGCGGGCGTTTGCTTTCGGCGCGCTGGTGCAAAATTCCGAACGAAAATTGCGCGCCAACACTTTTGCGCGCGGGGAATTGATTCTGGAAAAAAATGTTTTCACCCAAGTTGTCCCGCTCGATGCAGTGATGAATTTCGCCGGGGTCACGAAAATTTTCGTCGTCGAAAATGGAACTGCTCACGCGCGCGAGGTGCAGGTGGGGAGAATTAAAAATGGTTTCCAGGAAATTCATTCCGGATTGAATCCCGGTGAGACGGTGGTCTTGACCGGTCAAACGAAACTTCATGACGGCTCGAAAGTGCAGGTGAAAAAAGAAGAACAGCCGGCTGATAAATCAGGGCAGACGCGTCTCAATTCGCCCGCTCATCTCATTAGCACCGCGGCTTTTGCCCGGTGGTCAACCCTCATTCGCACCGCGCATGATAAATCCGAACAGACGCATTTAAATTCTCGGTTTTATCTCATTAGCACCGTGGCTTTAGCCCGGTGGTTAACGTGCGGCGTAAATCTTAGCCGTTTTAACGGCTTTTCTCCAGCGACCGAAGCCGTTGAAACGGCTGGGACTCATTTTCCCCTCGCTTCCACCGGGCTAAAGCCACGGTGCTAATGAGATACCGAATGCAAACGAATTAGAGATTCATTCATCCTCACGCGTAAATAATTCTCGAATGTCTGCTCCAGAAAAGAACACGCCCTCACCGCCGCCAACCGAAAAAGGTTTGGGTATCGCGGATTTATGCATCAAGCGCCCGGTGTTCGCGACGATGATGAATTTGCTATTCGTGGTGCTCGGTTTTTTTTCCTTTCAACAAATCGGCGTTGACCAATTTCCCAATGTCGAACTGCCGATTGTTACCGTGACAACCACGTTGCGCGGCGCGTCGCCCGAGGAAATGGAAACCAGCGTGACCAAACCGCTCGAAGAAATCATCAACACCGTTCAAGGAATCGACGAATTGAACAGCATCACCCTCGAAGGAGTGTCGCGTATCACAGTGCAATTCCTCCTCGAACGAAATCGCGACATCGCCGCGCAAGATGTCCGCGACAAAGTGAACACCATTCTCTCGCAACTGCCGCCCGGCACCCAGACGCCCATCATCGACAAATTTGATTTGGATTCCGTTCCCGTCATGTCCATCAGCGTCAGCGCCCCGCGCGACTTGAAGGAAATCAGCTATATCACCGAAAAACAAATTAAGGAAAATCTCGAAACCGTTCCCGATGTCGGCGCGGTCAACATGGTCGGCTCGCGCACTCGCGCAGTGCAAGTGACGGTCGATATCGCGAAATTACGCGCGCGGAATTTGACCATCGAAGACGTTTCCACTGCGCTCCAGTTGCAAAATATCGAAGTGCCCGGCGGTCGCGTCGAGCAAGGTTCGCGCGAATTGGTCTTGCGAACTCTCGGTCGAATGCGGCAGGTAAAAGATTTTAATAACCTCATCGTTTCCAATGTCGGCGGGCAACCGATTTATCTGAAAGACATCGCGAAAATTTCTGATTCCATCGAAGAACCGCGTTCGCTCTCGCGCTTGAATAGCATCAACGCGATCACGCTCGTCGTCCAAAAACAATCCGGCGCGAATACGGTCACGCTGATCGATGGTGTAAAAAAACGGCTCGAAGAATTGAAATCCGTTCTGCCGCCAGATTTCAAAATCGTCGTCATTCGCGATCAATCCACTTTCATCAATCGTTCGTTGCACGAAGTCAGTTTGCATTTATTTATCGGAGCGGTTCTTGTCGCGCTCACCGTTTTCTTTTTTCTTCACGATTGGCGCGGAACCGTCATCGCGTCGGTCGCCATTCCCGCGTCGATTGTCGCCACGTTCGCCTTGATGCGCGTGATGAATTACACCCTCAACAATTTCACGATGCTCGGACTCGTCTTCTCCGTCGGCATTGTCATTGACGACGCGATTGTTGTTTTGGAAAACATTCATCGCACGATGGAGGAAAAAAATTGGACCGCGCTGCAAGCCGCTGGAATCGCCACGCGCGAAATTGCTCTGGCCGTCATGGCAACGACACTTTCACTTGTCGTGATTTTTCTCCCGCTCGCGTTCATGAAAGGACGCACCGGAATGTTTTTCTCGAGCTATGGCGTAACAGTCGCGTTCGCGATCATGGTTTCACTTTTCATTTCGTTCACGTTGACGCCGATGCTCGCGTCGCGGTTTTTGCGCCATGCGAAGAACGAAAAAGACCGCGAGAAAAAAGCGCACGGCGGGTGGTTGATGCATTGGCTTTCAAATTTTTATACGAACGTGCTGACTTGGAGTCTGCGCCATCGCTGGGTCATTGTCGTCGTGAGTTTGTGCGTGATGAGTTCGACTTACTTTTTAGGAAAATTCACAAAGTTCACTTTCATTCCGCAGGATGACCGCAGTGAATTTGAAATTTCTTTGCAGTCGCCCGAAGGTTCCACGCTCGAACGCACCGCTGCAATCTGCGCGCAAATCGAGCGGAAATTAAAATCCGTAAAATTAAATAATCAGCAGGCCGTGACCGATACGCTCGTGACGGTCGGTGACACTTCGGGACGCGTCGGCAAAGGCGAAGGCGATGTGACGGTCGCGAACGTTTATTGTCGTCTGCCGGAGTTGGGCGGTTTTTGGGAAACGCTTCTCGGCAAGACGCGACACTGGTCGCAGTTTGAAGTGATGGCTCGCGCGCGAAAAATTCTTGCGGACTATCCCGACGTTCGCGCCAGCGTGCAAAATATTTCCAACATCGGCGGCGGCGGGCGCAGTTCAGATTTGCAATTTAATTTGCTCGGCCCCGACCTCGATAAGCTGACCAGCTACGCGGCCAACATCATCGCCAAACTCCGCGCCAACAAAAAACTGGTGGACATGGATACAACTTTGTCCAACCGAAAACCGGAATTGCAGGTTCACATTGATCGCGACAAAGCCAGTCAGTTTGGTTTGCGCATTACGGACATCGCCGGGACTTTGCGCACACTGGTCGGCGGGGAAATTCAAGGCACGTTCAAGGAAAACGACGATCAATATGATGTGTGGTTACGCGCGTCGCCTGAAGGCCGCAACACGGAAGAAGCGCTTGATCAAATCATGCTGCGCGTTCGTTCACCGGCGACAAATGCTCCCGCCAATCTTGTGCAACTCTCCAACTTTGTGAAATTGCGCGAAGCGCGCGGGCCAAATCAAATCGACCGCTTTCAACGCCAGCGAAAAGTGACAGTGGTGGCCAACATCGATCCGACTTACGCGCTGGGCGACGCCATTGCCTCGGTGAAAAAAGTCATCGCTGAAGAAAATTTACCGCTCGATTACCAAGTCATTTTCACCGGACGGGCGAAGCAACTGGACGAGACCCTGCACAATTTTCTCGTCGCATTCGGGCTGGCGATGATTTTCGTGTACATGATTTTGGCGGCGCAATTTGAACATTTCATTCACCCGATTTCCATCATGCTCGCGGTGCCGCTGTCGCTTCCCTTCGCGTTGCTGACCATGATTTTGCTCAATCAACCTTTGAACATTTACGCCATCTTCGGTTTGTTCATGCTCTTCGGCATCGTGAAGAAAAACGGAATTCTGCAAATCGATTATACGAATACGCTGCGCGCTCGAGGAATGGAGCGAGACGAAGCGATCGTCCAGGCCAACCGTGTTCGGCTTCGCCCGATTCTGATGACGACCATCATGCTCGTCGCCTCGATGATTCCAATCGCGTTGGGAAAAGGGCCAGGAGCGGCAGGTCGTGCGGCCATGGCGGAAGTAATTATCGGCGGGCAAATGCTTTGTCTGTTGCTGACGTTGCTCGTGACGCCGATCAGCTATTCGATCTTCGACGATTTAGGTTCAGGACGATTTTGGAACTGGCAGCGCAAAAAAGTTACGCCTGAAAAAATTATCGCGGAACCGACGGTAAAGGTGTGATTATTTCGTGCTATGACAACTAAATCGAGACGCTTATTGTTCGCATTTTTATGCGTCGCGCTAGGGATCGCCATTTGCGGTATTGCCTTGTCTGGGAGTTCTCGCTACCGCGCGCAATCAATAGTTCTCGTCCGAGCTTATACAAATGCTGTTTTCACGCGGTCCTTCGAAGAGCACGTGAGTAAGACCATTCCAGGAGTTCTCCGATTGGAAGTGACTCCGATATTCAGCGTTCCGAGTCCAGGAATTCCAGTTACTACCAACGGGACGCTAATTCACATTTTTGTCATCGGCTCTACTTCTGCGGACGCCCAACGTGCCGCCAACAAAGCTGCCGAGCGGCTGCTCCGGATAGTATTGGAAGACTTTAGGGTTAATGGCAGTATCATTGATCGAGCTAATACCGCCCGGCGGTATTCAGTTTTTCACGACAGCTTTCAACCGGGAGTCGAACGATTTTTCAAATATTGAGAGCCTCGATTTATTTTGTCGGTGTCGTTCTCGTTGGGCGTTGACAGAAATTTTCGACAATAACTTTTAAACCGACTTCAGCGCCGTTCATCTGGATTGAATCGTTTGCTCTTCTCTCGCTTGATCAGCACGCGCTCGATACGGCGGTCGGGAACAAGCCACATGAGTGCAACGAATACATACAGGCCGCTGGCAATCCACGGACTGACGAACGCGAGCGGAATGGCGATGAGATAGAGCACGGGCGAGAGTTTTCCTTTCCAGTCTTCGCCAATCGCCGCTTTGAGCAGGGAGTCGCGTCCTTGCTGCCAGATGATGGTGCGTTGCAAAATATAATATGCGATTGCCGCCATCAGCAGGACAAAGCCATAGACGGCGGTGGGCGTGGGAGCCAGATGGTTTTCACCCATCCATCCTGTGGTGAAAGGAAAGAGCGACAGCCAGAACAACAGGTGCAGGTTCGCCCACAGGATCCCGCCAGTGACGTATTGGGTGGAATGGAACATATGATGATGGTTGTTCCAATAAATGCCGACGTAGAGGAAACTCAAAACGTAACTCAAGAGCACCGGCAGCACCGGTTTCAAATCGGAAAGTTCAGCCGCGTGTGGCACTTTCAATTCCAGCACCATGATGGTGATGATAATGGCGAGCACGCCGTCGCTGAAGGCTTCGAGCCGGTTCTTTTGCACGAGACGATTTTACCGAAGAGGTGAAGGGGCGGCAATTTGTGGTTCGATAAAAATCATTTTGTCGGTTGGCCTGAAGCGCGACTTAATTTTACACGCATAGTTCTTATCTCGTCTTTCGCAAAACGCTTGGACGACACCGCCGAGGGAATTAATTTCCGACAACTGCTTGATGCGGGCGTGGCGAAAGAGAAGATGTATTATATCTGATAACGATGGATGAATTGGTGAATCAGTTTAAGACAGGGCGATTTTTCACCGGGGAGGATAGGATTCCAAAAAAAATATTTTTTTGACTTCGGAAGGCTGCCTGAGGCGATGCGGTAACCGATGTCTGAAGGCGAGGAAGACGGGAGCGCCAAGGACCAACATCCAAGAACTTGATGGTTCAGGCACTGGTTGGAAAGCAAGTCCAAGAGGTTCATTTAGCCCGTCGGCGAAGGTGCTTTGTGTTCCGTCGGGCATGAACTTGATGATTCTGCCATTATCGGTCTCCGACACAAATAGCTCGCCCGCATTATCAAAGGCCAGATGAGCGGGTACATTCAAACCAGATGCAAAGAGGCTTTGTGTTCCGTCTGGCGCAAATTTAGTAATGTTATTGTAAGTTTGATTGGCCGCAAACAGATCGCCAGCGCTGTCAAAGGCTAGGGCAATCGAACCGTAGACACCGGAGGCAAAGGTGCTTCGCACTCCATCGGGCGTAAATTTATAAATGTGGCCACTATCCCAATCTGCTTCAAACAGGTCGCCTGCCCTGTTAAACGCAAGTCCCTCGGGCCAACTCAATCCGGAGGCAAAAGTGCTAATCACTCCCGCCGACGTAATCTTATAGATATCGCCATATTGCGCATTCGAAACAAACAGATTGCCTGCGCTGTCAAATGCCAGTTCCTGTGGCCCATTCAATCCCGAAGCGAAAAGCGTTGGAATTGAGCTTAACGCACCGTTATTATTCTTAAATTTATAGATATTCCCTTTGCTATTGGATGCCTCAAACAGATCGCCTGCATTGTTAAAGGCCAGTCCCCAAGTGCCAGACCCGGAGGCAAAAGCACTTTCCACCCCGCCCGGAGTGAATTGATTAATCCTGCCATTGCTCAAATATGACACAAACAGGTTTTGCGCTTGGGTTCCATAAGCAATGATCAGAATTGTCCCAATACTAACCGCTCTGGCGAATAGATGCCACATAGCTAGAAGCGGGGATAGGAATTGCGCGTTTTCACAGATTTACAGGGGGACTGGTTTTATTGATTCATTATAACGATATGCTGGCCTTCCGGAACCGAGTTGAGTATTCATACTAGTGACCCCTGTGTAATCCCCAAGCAGAAACCTAACCTCATGTATTTATCTGGAAGGTCAAGCACACGGATAAAATGTCGCCCCATATGGTTTACCTCAGGCGTTTAATGGTCTGGCAACATTCAGCGGCGCGGGCGTCGGCATGGTTTTCACTATAAAATATTCTATCGCGTCCCCATTCCCACACTCTGCACCGTTTGAAATAATTTCCCTTCCGTCTTGATGCTCGGCGCGATGATGATTTCCGTTTCCTGAAATTGGCGGATACTCGCCGCGCCGACGTTGCCCATGCAAGTCGTGATTGCGCCGACGAGATTTTGCGAGCCGTCATCCACCGTCGCCGGGCCGTAGAGAATTTGTTTGAGCGAACCCGTCACGCCGACTTTTATTCGCGTGCCGCGCGGCAGATTCGCGTGAGGTGTCGCCATGCCCCAATGATTTCCTTTGCCGGGCGCTTCTTCCGCGCGAGCGAAGGCGCTGCCGACCATGACAGCATCCGAACCACACGCGAGCGCTTTGCAAACGTCGCCTCCTTTGCTCATGCCTCCGTCGGTGATAATGGGAATATATATCCCGGTTTTTTTGTGAAAGGCATCGCGCGCTGCAGCACAGTCAACCGTCGCCGTCACTTGTGGAACACCAAGTCCGAGAACGCCGCGACTCGTGCAAGCCGCGCCCGGTCCGACGCCAATCAAAACTCCCGCCACACCACTTTGCATCAGTTCCAGTGTGACGTTGTAAGTGACGGCGTTTCCAATGATGACCGGAATATTCAACATCCTGGTGAAGGCGCCGAGGTCGAACATTTTGTATTGCGTGGAAACGTGTCGCACGGCGGCAACAGTCGATTGCACGATGAAAATATCCGCGCCGGCTTCCTGCGCGATGCAACCAAATCGCTCGGCCTTTTGCGGAATGGAACTAACGGCCGCGAGCACACCGGCGGCTTTCAATTCCTGCACGCGCCTGGCGATCAATTCTTCTTTGATCGGTTCGAGATAAAGTTTTTGGATCAGGGTGGTGACTTCGTCTTTATTCGCGTTAACCACTTTCTCCAAAACTTCGCGCGGATTTTCGTAACGCGTTTGCACCCCTTCGAGATTGATCACGCCAAGTCCGCCGAGCTTTCCCATCTCGATGCAGAACCGCACATCGGTCACGCCATCCATCGCGCTGGCGATGATGGGGATTTTCAATTCAATCGCGCTGCCGTCTTTGCGCGGAATTTTAAATGTCGTATCGACCTCCGCTGGGTTGATGGTCACTTCGCCCGGCACGAGCGCGATTTCGTCAAATCCATAAGTGACGCGGGCTTTTCGATTTCGGCCAATCCACATTCCCATAATATTTTTTGTTGTAGCGGCGCGTCTATGACCGCCGGAAATTTATTTGTTAAATATTGTAGCGGCGTGTCTGTGACCGCCGGAAATTGTTGAAATAAAATTAGCGGCCGTCACAGACCGCCGCTACAAGATTTTGATTTAAAATTCAATCGCGTCATTCATCGCCCCGCATTGGGAACACCGCGAACGAGCGACATCCGCATCGTCCGTGTAAACGAAGCCGCATTTCTCACAACGAAAAACCTGGTCCTGATTTCGCGTGGGACGGAATCGGCGGCTGCGAATATCCGAATAAATCGCGGCAACGCAAATCATGGCCAGCAACGAAACCACATAAACGAACAACAGCGCGTCGGCAGACATTATTTCAACTCCGATTTTGGGTTAAAGTCGTAGCGCAGGTTTTCAACCTGCCGTATCGCGGGTTGGCAACCCGCTGGACATCGCCAGCGCGTTGCCGGTGGCAAACCGGCGATACAGCAACTGGCAAAGTTGCGCTACGTCTAATGAAAACTCCGGATTTTAAGGAGCGTTTGTTTTTGTCGTGTTGTTAGTTGCCGCAATCGGAACGGTATGCCAATCGAAAATTAAATTGCCCCAAACCATTTCGTTAACACCCGGCGTGAATTGAAGAAGACGGGCGATCTCCAACGCCGAACGATCCGCTTCGCTAAATCCGCTGCGTGAAATGAGCCGCGCCAAAATCACCGAACCCTTTTTATCGACGGCAATTTGCGCGACGGAGTTGCTCAAAATTTCGTTAGTGGCCCACCATCTCAGCAAGGGAACGTTGAGCAATCGGCGCGCAGCCAGTTCGCCTTCGAGCCGCAGAGTCGAATTGGATTTTGCGTTACTGGTAAAATCGAAAATGGGAGAAGTCAGGATTTTCGGTGGCGGAGTTTCCGAAATCGGCAGCGACGATAGCGCGTTCGTCAGAACAAATCGGCTGATCACATTTCCCAGTTGCTCGGAATTCAACGGCAACCAAAACGGGGATTCGGTTTGTTCGGCCAAATCATATTGGCGCGGTGGGGCGTTCAGCCAGGCTGGCCCCGAAAATCCGTGGCGGTTCGGCAGAGCAAATAAAGTCGGATCACTCAGTAAAAATGTTTCTGAAAATTGAGATTCGGAAAGCGGTTCGCCCGCAAATTGAAAGGACGCGCGGGGCGGGGGAGGACTCGCAAAATGACGATGGCCTGCCGCCAAAAAATAAATGAGGAAAAGTTGCCCGAGAAAAATCAAACCCGCCGCGACCGCCCACCGCCGGAGTCCCCAACTGACTTCAAGAATCCCCGGATTCATTCGCGCGCTTTTTTCGCGGCGGGCCGGCTCTGCAACAAACCATTGGTGATGCCAGCTTCCTCCGCCAGTTGAGTCAATTTGTGAATGACGCCATATCGGACGCCATCGTCCGCCCGCACGATCAGCGTCAGCGGCGTTCGGGATTGTTTGGCCAGCGCCGCCAGTCTTCTTTCCAATGGCCTCTCGGCAATCAATTGGTTCTCAAAAAAAAACTGACCGGCGATGTTCACGGTCACCACCGCGGTCGGCCCCTCCACGCCCGTCGTATTTTGCGCGAGGGGAAGTTGAATTCCGGCGCCCGGATTTTCCATGCGCAAATTTAAAAGGTCTGACATGTCGCGCAACTGATTCACCAAATCGCGTCGTGCCGCGGGATCGACTTTCGCGAGCAGCGTGGTTTGCCTCGGTAAATTTTTCAAAACGTCGCGGAGTTGTTCGAGCGAATTGGTTTTGTAAGTTTTGTTTTCAAAAACAATTTCGTTGGCTTTCGTGATCGAAATATTTTTTGTCGGAGGCGCAAAAGTTGATGAAAGTTGGATCGGCACGCCGGTAGTGTAAGTGAGCGAGGTCAACAAGAGAAAAATCACGAGCAGAAAAAAAACCCCGGCGAGCGGCGCGGCGTCGAGTTGCCCGCGAAAAATTTTTGCGTGACGCGGGAACCTCATGACGCTCGCGGTGGATTCGCCTCAGTGACGAGATTCAAAATTTCCGTGGAGATTTGTTCCATGTCGAGAACGATGGAGTTGACGCGGCTCACCAGATAATTGTAAGCGGCGTAACTCGGAATCGCCACGGCCAAACCCGCCGCCGTGCAAATCAACGCCTGCCAGATCCCGCGTGAAAGTTGGCCGACGTGCGCCTGCAAACCGGCGTCTTCAATCACACCGAAAATATGAATGAACCCCATCGCGGTTCCGAGCAATCCCATCAACGGCGCGATCTGCGCAATGGTCGCGAGCAAATTTAGTTTTTCTTCGAGCCGAGGAACTTCCAGAAACCCCGCGTCTTCCAGAGCTTCGCGCACGCCGTCGCGTCCACGGTCGCGATTGAGAATAGCAACTTTGACGAGGCGCGGAATCGGCCCCGCCGTGGCGTCGCAAATGGCGAGGGCTTCGACGACATTATCGCGTTTGAGCACGTTGCGAATTCCGTTGAGAAATTCCGTCGAGTTAATTTGGGCGCGATGATAATGCAGCATTCGTTCGATGAACACGGCGACGCCCGCGGCGCTCGTGGCCAGGATGACCCAGATCATCGGCCCGCCATCAGCAAGAAAACGCGGCAACATGAAATATTTATAAAGTTCAAAGTTTGAAGTTCAAAGTTCAAAGTTGTCTGCCGGTCGTGGTAGCGCAGGTTTGCAACCTGCAGTATCGCGGGTTTGCAACCCGCAGACGCCTCGCTATTGGGAGGCCATGCCGATTACAAATCGGCGATACGGCAGGTTGCAAACTTGCGCTACGGCCAACTTTGAACTTTAAACATTAAACTTTGAACCCTACTTTTTCCCGATGGAAAAACCCGACCAGCTTCGCGAACTTTTTCGCATGCAACACTCCCTCAACCAACGCATCGGCGTGCATACCGAGAGCATGACCGAAGAGGAAAAAACGAAATGGATTTTAAATTATTGCCGCGCGATGTCGCAGGAAATGGCCGAGTTGACCGACAGCGTCCCGTGGAAATGGTGGGCGAAATATCAAAAGTTCGACGAACAAAATGCGCGTGTTGAAGTCGTGGATTTATTTCATTTTCTCATCAGCATGGCGCAAGTTTTAGGCATGAGCGCGGATGACGTTTTCAATGCCTACGCGAAAAAGAATGAAGTGAATTTTCAGCGTCAGGAATCCGGTTATGTGAAAAAAGATCATGAGGATTCAAAGCATATTTGATATTTTGCCTTTTAATTAACGAGTCGTTAAAAACAGCTTTTGTGAAAATTTTTCGAATTGTAATTCTGACGATGATCGGATTGGTTCTGGCCTTGTTTTTAATTCCGCTCGCATTCACCGCGATTACTTTCACAGGGCGCAGCGGCTACTATGAGGATGGCCGATGCCTCTGTGGTTATCCGGTGTTCATCCAAATCAAAAACGACGGCTACTTTCGTTATTCTCCCGGTCACGCGAACCGGGACCGTTTGTTTTCTATTCGCGGGAACAACGATCAATGGGACGCGTTGGCAGAAGACGGAAAAACTATTGGGCGTCTGCGTTTTCGAAATGGGCGACTTTCTGAAAATTTTTCTGGCTCTAATCAATGGTCGGATCACCGACGAGTTTATAATCTTTGGCGTGTGTGGGCACCTGCAATTTTAACGAGCGAAGCAAAGACGGATCGTTACCCCCAGTAATCCACGCGACGACTAAAGTTTGTCGTAATCGGCATCGAGCGGGTTGTCCCAAATTTTCTGAAAGGCGGGTTCAGACAAACGCGCAAAATCGCGGACCACATCGTCCTCGGCGTCGGGCGCGATGACTTTGACCTTTGCGTTCGGCTTCAGTTCGGCAGGTTCATCCAGCACGACGAATTTCCCGTCGAAATGCGCGTTCAAGGTTCTCATCTAACCGACTTTAACTTTTCCCGCCGCTGTTCTCAACATGCTAATATTTTTATACCCTCTTCCGTTCTTGCCCAAAAACAAAACCCTCTTTATCTTTTTTTCATGCAAGCCCACCGCACAGAAACCGTGGTGTCAGACGATGGCGTCATCACTTTACGCGACTTGCCATTTCAGAGCGGACAATCCGTTGAAGTCATTGTCTTGCCGTTTCCCACGCCGTCGCTCTCGACTTCGCGCTATCCGTTGCGCGACACGCCTGTTTTCTTGGAATCACCGACAGAGCCAGTCGCGGATATGGATTGGGAGGCGGACGGTGATAATCCTTGATACTCACATTTGGGTCTGGTGGGTGCATGGCACTTCGGAGTTGTCCGCGTCGCACCGCGCGTTGATTGATTCCTCACAGGAAACCGGTATCGGAGTTAGCGCTATTTCATGCTGGGAAATTTCCAAGTTAGTTAGACGCCAACGACTCTCCCTCCCATGTCCTGTATTCGATTGGCTTCGACAATCATTGGCTTATCCAGGCATTCAATTGATCGAACTTTCACCTCGCATTTGCGTCGAATCCGCCGAGCTTCCCGGCACGTTTCATAAAGATCCAGCGGACCAAATCATCGTGGCGACAGCGCGGATTCTTGATGCGCCAATAGTTACCGTTGATCATAAAATTCTTTCCTATCCTCATGTCCGGCATGCGAACACTTAACCTTTCTCCACAGGCAGCCAACCGTGTTCCCGCCACTTGGAGTAAGGAAGTGGAAACCATTTTGATCACAGAAGCGGATTTGGCAGAGCGCGTCAAAACTCTAGCGCAGCAAATTGAAAAGGATTACATCGGAAAAGAAATGGTCATCGTCTCGCTGCTCAACGGCACGGTGATGTTTCTCGCGGACTTGATTCGCAACATTTCTTTGCCGCTGCGACTGGATTTCATCGGCGTTTCGAGCTACGGCGCGGGCACCGAATCCGGCGATCTGGTTTTCACCAAAGAATTGCGCCTTGATGTTCGCGGTCGTGACGTGCTGCTGGTGGACGACATTCTCGATACCGGCCGCACGCTGCATCGCGTGCTGGCGAAGTTGCGAAAACTAAAACCGCGCGAAATCAAAACCTGCGTGTTGCTCGACAAACCGGAACGCCGCGTAGAAAAGGTGGAGGGCGATTACGTTGGCTTCAAAATTCCGAATCAATTTGTTGTCGGTTACGGTTTGGATTATGCGGAGCGCTATCGGAATCTGCCTTTTGTCGGCGTGTTGAAACCGGAGATGTATAGCGTGAAGCGTGAAACGTAAGGCGTAAAAAGAGAATCGCGTTTTACGTTTCACGTTTCAATTCCCCATGCAAATCAGCGTCCATTTTTATTCCTATTTCAAGGAACTGACTGGCTGCGCCGAGACGCGCGAGGAACTTTCGGACGGCGCGACGATTGCCGATTTGTTTCGCCAGCTTTCGCAAAAATTTCCGAAGCTCAATGCGATGAAAAAATCGACGCTGGTCGCGGTCGGAGTGGAGTATCAAACGTGGGATTACGTCCTGAAAAACGGCGATGAAGTGTCGCTGTTTCCGCCCGTGCAAGGAGGCTGAATGAATTTACGATTTGCGATTTACGATTTACGCGCGGAACGGCACATCACGTTTCACGTTTTACGCTTCAGGTCTCCATGACGCGCGAACTCACCATTACAGGCGAATCGATCAACGAAGCTGCTTTGCTCGCACAGCGCAAAATGTCCTCCGGCATGGGCGCGGCGATTTATTTTCTCGGCGTCGTGCGCGAGAGCGAAGGCGCGGGAAAAATTTCCGCAATCGAATACGAAACGTTTCAAAAAATGGCCGAGCACCAGTTCAACTTGCTCTTCGACGAAATGGAAAAACGCTGGCCCATTGAATCGGTTCGTCTCGTTCATCGCATCGGCGTTGTGAAAGTGGGCGAGCTATCACTCTGGGCGGAAATCACCGCGCCTCATCGGGGCGAAGCGTTCGCCTCCTGCCAATGGTTGATCGACGAAATGAAACGCGTTGTCCCCATCTGGAAAAATCCGCTGGTCAAGTTGTAGCCGCTGACGGGAAAAGAATTTTGCGATCTGCCATCGGGCACTGTGACCAGGAACCTAAATTGTGCGCGGAGCGTCTTGGAGTGCGCCAGTCCTCTGGCGCTTTGGAACGTCCCGGCAATCCAAAGCGACAGAGGACTGGCGCAGTCCAAGACCTTGCGGATTTTTCGACGGTTCATTCATAAGCGGCCTGATTTTTCGTGGTAATCCAAACCGCCCCCTCACCTCGGCGGCTACCACTTTGCTTCAAGCTTGCAGTGCTGCATTCGACGGATTTAATTTTCGCGGTAACATCATGCGCCCCCATTTCTTTTTTCGTCTCGCCTGGACTTTATTTTCCATGACGTGCGTGGCCGATGAACCCCTTGTCAAAATGCTCGTGCCGGGATTCACCGTTCAGGAATTGCCTCTGAAAATTTCCAATCAGAACAACCTGCGATTTGCCCCGGATGGAACGCTCACTTCGCTCGGTTACGATGGGCGCGTTCATCTTTTGCGCGACACGGATGGCGATGGCCTCGAAGATTCCGACAAACTTTTTTGGGACAAAACCACCATCACGGTTCCCGTGGGAATGGCGTGGTCAACGAACGGACTCTACGTTTCGTCTCACGGAAAAGTTTCATTGTTGCGCGACACCGACGGCGATGGCAAAGCCGATGAAGAAGAAATTATCGCCAGCGGTTGGCCGCCCACGGATGTTGGCTCAGGCGGCGTGGACGCGTCGGCGGTCACGCTCGACAACGAGGGGAATATTTATTTCGGTTTGCTTACGGCGGATTATTCCAATCCGTATCGGGTGAAGGATGGCGTCTCGCGTTACGACACAAACGGGATGCGCGGCACGATTCAAAAGTGGAATGCGAAAACGAAAAAGCTCGAGGCTGTCGCCACCGGCATTCGCGTTCCCTACTCGCTGGCATTTAATAGAGCCGGCGATTTATTCAACACCGATCAGGAAGGCGAGACCTGGTGCCCCAACGGAAATCCCCTCGACGAATTGAACCACATCGTCCTCGGAAAAAATTATGGGTTCCCGCCCCGCGACGAAAAATGGCTGCCTAATTTGGTGAGCGAACCGCCCGTCGTCGCCTTCGGTCCGCAACATCAATCGACGTGCGGATTGGTTTTCAACGAGCCTGAAGCAAAAACTAAGAGCCAGCCTGGTCGCGGTTTGTTCGGGCCAAAATGGTGGGAAGACGATGCCTTTGTCGCGGGAGAATCGCGCGGAAAAATCTGGCGCGTGAAACTGGTGAAAACTCCAAACGGCTACATCGGCAAAGAATTTTTAATCGCCCGACTCTCGATGCTCACGATGGATGTCGCCATTTCTCCGAAGGGCGATTTGTACGTTTGTTGTCATAGCGGCAAACCGGATTGGGGTACCGGCCCGAAGGGTGAAGGAAAAATTTTCAAAATTTCCTACACGGACAAAACCGCGCCGCAACCCGTGACAACCTGGGCCTTTGGGCAAAGCGAAGTCCGCGTGGCGTTTGACCGGCCCGTGGATTCGGCGATAACGAAGGAACTCGCCGGAAAAGAAATTGAGTTTGGCGAATATGTTTCTGCGGCGGACCGCTACGAAGTTTTGAAACCTCCTTACAAAGTTGTCGGACTTCAGGCGCAAGTGCCGCGCGGAAAATTGAAAATCTTTTCTGCGAAGTTGGAAAACAATCAGAAAATACTTGTTCTCTCTACTGCGCCACATCCGCTCGCGACAAAATACGCTTTTCCGATTTCGAACGTGAAAGCAAAAGGAGAGCAGGGCGGCGGCGCGACCATTGATGTCGATTACGATTTGCGCGGGGTGCAAAGTGTCGTGTCGAAAAAATCCGATTCGACCCAAGTCGAGTTGGTCAAAGAGGTTCGTCCCGCGTGGTTGCCTCCGCATGAACCGTTTTCCATTTTGCCGAAAGAAAATCCTGCAATCGTCGGCGGCGATTTCCAGCGCGGGAAACATTTGTTCTTCGGCGACAAATTGAAGTGCGCGTCCTGCCACATGATTCGCGGTGAAGGAAAATTGATCGCGCCAGACTTGAGCAATCTCGCGAGTCGCGATGTCGGTTCCATTTTGCGCGACATCAAGGAGCCGAGCGCGACGATCCATCCCGATTACGTCGCGTTCAATGTTTTCCTCAAGGACGACGAGGCAGTCACCGGCTTCGTTCGCGCGCAAAAAGAAGATTCGCTGACGGTGCTTGGCGTTGATGGAAAAGAAACGGTCGTCGCGCAAACGAATGTGAAGGAACTTCGCGCCAGCGCGGTTTCGCTGATGCCGACGGGTCTGTTGGATGGATTGAAGGAAAGTGAGATTCGCGATCTGCTGACGTTTTTATCCTCCGAGCCGCCGAAGCGAACACGCGCAGCGGTCGAGCGCGTCTGGCGTGGAAGCGCGGACGTTCTCCTCCGCGCGTCTGCGCAATCGGAAACGCACGGAGGAGAACGTCCGCACTCCGCCCGAAGTTCCCATAATTTAAAAATAATTTGGGTCGCGAGCAAACAAGATCACGGGCCGGGCGAGCACGATTATCCCGCTGCGCAGAAGGTGTGGATTTCGCTTTTGAATAAATCGCCGGAAGTTGTTGCGACGAATGCCTGGGAGTGGATGGACGAAAAACAATTTGCCGAGGCGAACGTCATTGTTTTTTATTTTTGGAACCACAACTGGAGCGCAGAACGATTGAAACAACTCGATGACTTTTTGGAGCGCGGCGGTGGAGTCGTCGTGCTCCATTCCGCGACGATTTCCGACAATGATCCCGAGCGTTTGTCCCAGACCATCGGTTTGGCCTCGCAATCCAAACGGTCGAAATATTTGCACACGCCGTTGGATTTGAAATTTTCGGAAGCGAAAAATCCCATCGCCGAAAATTTTCCAAAACAAATTCATTTTCTGGACGAACCATATTGGCCGCTCATCGGCGACACCAATAAAGTGAACGTGATCGCGACGGTGACCATGGAAGGCGCGGATTGGCCGCAGGTCTGGACATTTGAGAAAGGAAAAGGCCGCGTGTTCGGCAGTGTGATTGGCCACTACACCTGGACGCAGGAAGATCCGTTTTATCGAATTTTGATTTTGCGCGGAATCGCCTGGGCGGCAGGTGGGCAGGATTTACGATTGACGATTGACGATTGACGCGCCGTCGAAAATTTTTTTCTGAATCGAAAATCGTAAATCCTCAATCGTAAATTCCAAAATCCCTTGCCTCCCGTCTGAACAAAAGCAAACCTTCCGTGTCTTGTTTCATGGTGAAAAATTTCTCAGGGACAAATTTTTTTTGCAGCCGTGCCCTTTTTGCGGCTGTTTTGTTTTTGTCGATTTGCCATTCGGTTTTGGGCGCGCCGAATTTCAGCGCCAGTCTTGACCGCGCTACCATCAGCCTCGGCGAGACGGCGACTTTGACGCTGACCTTCACGGAAGTTTCGTCTCAAGAAGCACCGAACCTACCCGCCGTTCCGAACCTGCGCGTTGTCCACATGGGGCAATCGAGCCAATTTCAAATCGTCAACGGCGCGACTTCTTCGAGCGTGATTTACACCTACGAACTCGCCCCACAAGCCGCCGGAGATTTTGTGATTCCCGCGTTGCAAATCAAAGCGGGCGCAAAAATTTTGACGAGCCGCGCATTGAAGTTAAAGGTGGTGCAAGGCCAAACGCCGACGGCTCCCGGACAAAAACTTCCCGCATTCCTCAAATTGGTTGTTCCGAAAACGCAAATTTATTTGAGCGAAACGATCCCGGTGGAAATCCAACTCTATTATCAGGAGGCGCGCGACTTGTCTGCGCTCCAACTACAGAGCGACGGATTTACCACCGGAAATTTTCAACAGCCGACTCAAACCCGCACGCGCGTTGAAAATGAAATTTATAATCTCGCGGTTTTCAAAACGCCGGTGGCCGCGACCAAAGTCGGCTCGCTGGCGCTCGGTCCGGCGACATGCGGCTTGAAAATATTTTCCGGCCCGCGTGATTTTTTTGGGCAATTCACTCAGACGCGGCAGGTGTCTTTGCGCAGCGAAACCCAAACCATGCAAGTGTTGCCTTTGCCAGAGGCGAACAAGCCCGCGCAGTTCAATGGAGCGATTGGAAATTTTTCGATGCAGTTGAGCGCCAACCCAACCAACGTTGCGGTAGGCGATCCGGTCACGTTGAAAATAAAAATTGCCGGGCGTGGCTCGCTGGATTTGCTTTCATTGCCGTCTCAGACCGAGTGGCGCGAGTTCAAAACGTATCCGGCCACGAGTAAAATTGAGTCCGCCGACCCACTTGGTTTGGAAGGAACAAAAATTTTCGAGCAAGTTGTTGTCCCGCAAAATTCCGAGGTCAAAGAATTGCCGCAATTTTCTTTCAGCTTCTTCGATCCAGAGAAGAGAATCTATCGCACCCTCACGCAGGGCCCGATTCCGCTGATCGTGCATCCGGCCGCGGCCACTCCGCAGCCGACGGTGTTTTCAAATAATCCTGACACTGCGGAAAAACCGACTGCGCGGGACATCGCTCCGATCAAACCGCAGCTTGGAGCGTTGGAAACTTTTTCCCCGCCGACGCTGCGACAGTCGTGGTTCCTGGTTTTACAAAGTGTCGCGCCGCTGCTCTGGATTGGTTCTATGGTTTATCGAAAACGCCGGGAAGCGTTTGAGAAAAATCCGCGGCTGCGCAGGCAACGCGCCGTGGCGCAAATTGTGTCGCGCGGCTTGAAAGATTTATCTCAGCACGCCGCGGCCAACGATTCGGAGAAATTTTTCGCGGGAGTATTTCGTTTGCTCCAGGAGCAAATTGGCGAGCGACTGGATTTGCCGGCCTCAGCGATCACCGAGGCGGTCATCAAAGAAGAATTTCAACCATTGGGCATCGATGCCGCGACAGTGGCTCTGGTGGAAGAACTTTTTCAGGCGTGCAATCAAACTCGTTACGCCCGGCAACGGACGAGCGAAGAACTGGCATCGTTCATTCCAAAAGTGGAGAGCGCGATTGCCTATTTGCGGAAAATAGAATGAAGGCCCGTTTTTTTAAATTTCGCGAAATTCTCCTCTGGATTTTGTCTCTTTTCTTGTTCGCGGGACTCTCAAACGCCGATGATGTTGCGAGCGCATTCAACGATGCGAATAAACTTTACGAACAAGGGAAATTTTCGGAGGCGGTCAGTCGTTACGAAAAAATTATTCAGAGCAAATCCATTTCCGCGCCGCTCTATTTTAATTTGGGCAACGCGTATTTCAAATCCGGCCAGCTTGGTCGCGCTGTCCTCGCCTACCGCAACGCCGAAAGATTATCGCCGCGAGATCCTGAAATTCGGGCGAACCTTCAGTTTGCGCGAAACCAGGCTGGTGGAGGAAAATCAGCGGGCGAAAGCCTTTGGGAAAAGTGGATTAAAATATTAACGCTGAACGAGTGGACGATTCTAACTTCAAGCGTCTTGAGCTTCTGGTTTTTGATTTTGGCGATCCGACAATGGCGCGCAGGTTGGAAAAATTCTTTTCGCGGACTTAGCGCAACACTTGGATTTCTTGCGCTGATGCTGGTGGTTTGTTTGGTCTCCGCGCTCCATCAACAATCAATGCCGATCTCGGTGGTGATCGTCCCTGAAGCGGTGGTGCGTCGCGGGCCGTGGGACGAATCGCCGAGTGTTTTCACGTTGCGCGATGGAACGGAAGTCAAAGTGCTCGATCGAAAAAATGAGTGGTTGGAAATCGTGGACCGCTCTCGACGGACGGGCTGGCTCTCAGAAAAACAAGTGATGCCGCTCCACGTTCCGTAGCGCAGATTTTTAACCCTTGCCATTACCCACAATTCGTCGGCGGTTATTCAATCCAACCGGAATTGAAATCACTCAGCCCAGCGTTGCGAGGAACGAGCTACGCTGGGTCGGCGTGCAAACAATTCATCAACCATGAGAAGGTTGAATCAAATGCTCTCTCACCAGCTACGAAATCCAATTCGATTAACCGTATGTTTGGGATTAATTTCGCGATTTGATCCAACTCGTTCCGAGTTGGTGAACCTTTCTTTGCCTTCCCCTAGCGTAGCTCGTTCCTCGCAACGCTGGGCTGAGTGAGACCAATCCTTTCAGGATTGAAGAAACACGGACTGAGATGTGAGTAATAAAAAGGGTTTGCAACCTGCACACGCCTCGCAATCAAAGACGCCCTGCCGATTGCAAATCGGCGATACGGCAGCTTGCAAAGCTGCGCTACGATAATCCCGCTCAGGAAATTTCTTTGAGCTTTCCCGTGCTGTCGCCGATGCGTTCGACCGAAACTCCCAATTGGTCGAGCATGGAGACGTAGAGATTGGTCATCGGCGTTTCTTTTTCGAAACGAATGTGACGGCCCGTTTGGATTGTCCCGCCGCCACGACCCGCGAAGAGCACCGGCAGATTATCGTGATTGTGCGCGTTGCCATCGCCGATGCCGCTGCCGTAAACGATCATGCAGTTGTCCAGAAGATTGCCTGCGCCTTCGGGAATGGATTTTAATTTTTCCAGGAAGTAAGCGAATTGGGTCGAGTGAAAATGATTTATCTTCGCGATTTTTTCTTTCTTCGTTTCGTCGTTGCCGTGATGCGACAAATCGTGATGTCCCTCTGAAATCCCAATCTGTTTGTAACTCCGATTGCTCCCGTCGTAGGCAACCATCAACGTGGAAATGCGAGTGGAATCCGTTTGGAAAGCGACAGCCTGCAAATCGTACATGAGGCGAATATGTTTTTCAAAACCCTCAGGGCCGCCCGGAATTCCAGTGGGACGCGCGCCCCCCGGAAACGTCGTGGCAAATTTTTCCGCCTTCTCAATCCGTTCTTCGAGTTCGCGGACGGCGGTCAAATATTCATCCACCTTGCGACGGTCCGTGGCGCCGAGATTTGATTGAAGTTGTTTCGCGTCTTCGAGAACGAAATCGAGAATGCTTTTCTGGTAGAGTTTTCGCCGCGCTAGATTTTCGGAAACATCGCCGGACAAACTGCTGGCAAAAAGACGTTCAAAGACCAGACGCGGATTAATCTCCGGCGGCATCGGCGTCGATTCGGACTTCCAGGAAAGATTGGCCTGATACGCGCAACTGTAACCGGAATCACAATTGCCCGCCTGCCGGTTCCCTTCGCAGCCCAGTTCGAGTGAACTGAAACGAGTATGCTTTCCAATTTTTTGCGCAGCAACTTGGTCGGCGGATATACCAATCTTGATGTCCACCCCCGGAGTTTTGCGCGCCTGGCAGCCGGTGAGAAAAGTCGCCGATGCACGAGCATGATCGCCTGCGCCATCACCGTGAGGGCGGGCTTTGTCGTGAGCCAGTCCGCTCAACACGAGCAAATCTTTTTGAAACGGTTTGAGCGGTTCGAGAATGTAGGGAAAATCAAAATCTGCGCCAAGAGTCTTCGGAGTCCAATCCACCATGTTCGCACCGTTTGGCACGTAGATAAACGCCATCCGTTTTGGAAATTGTTTGGCGGGTTCGCCGTTGGCCGCGAAAAGTTTGGCCACAGGCGACATCGCTTCAAGCATCGGCAAGGCCATCGCGGTGCCGAGACCCCGCAAAAAAGTCCGCCGTGGAATGTGCCAATTTTTATGCATCAAATCTTGACGAACATAACGTTTTAAACCTTCAAAAACAAGGGCGGAGGTGAAGGCGGTGTTGGTTTACTGTTGAAAGGACGGAGCCGGAGAGCGCGTGGTTTCAATAAAGTTTAATATCGCCGGGCCGGCGATTTTGTCGTCGCGGCTGAGAGTGAGAACGATGCGCGCATGGCTCTGGCCGGGAACGACGATCAGTTTACTTTTTCCACCATGCGTGAGCAGGGCGTCGTTGAATAATCGCGATTGGCGTTGGAACGGTTTCCTTTCGCCGCTTGCGTATAAAACGAGAAATGGAGGAGCGCGCGGCGTGATGAAATTGATCGGCGAAGCGTCTTCTTTCCAGTGTAAACCTCTGTCGCGGAATCGAGTTTCATAGTAGGAAATTTTTTCTCCCAGCGCGTAAGTTTGCGCATCGCTTAAATCGAGAGCCGCGCCACTGATTGAAATAACTCCGACGACCGATGGAAGAGGGGCACCTGGTTGAAGACAAAATTCCGTCGGATGAAGCGCGACATGCGCGGCGAGTTGCGCGCCCGCAGAATGTCCCATTAAAAAAATGCGGCGCGCATCTCCGGAATATTGGGCGATGTGTGAGTGAACCCAGGCGACGGCGCTGGCCACGTCCGTCGCTTGATCGCGCCACTGCACCTGCGGCTGCAAACGATAATTGATGACGGCAACTCCCACTCCGCGAGCCGCAAAATAACGTCCGATATTTCCGTAAACATCCGCGCCGCCCACGCGAAGATTTTTGTCTCCTGAATCCCAGCCGCCTCCGTGGACAAAAATCACGACTGGCCAATTCGTTTTTGCCGGGAGAAAAAGGTCGAGGCGTTGCGCCGCTGAATCGGAACCTTTCTGGTAAGAAATATTTTTTAAAATCTGATTCGTCGGCAGAGTTGCCTCTTTGAAAAAAACCTTGATCCCCACGCGCTCGAACACGGCGCAGCCGGAGAAGAGCAATCCGAAAACAATCGCAGCGCAAAAGGATTTTAGAATTTTTCTCAAATCTATCGCCATCGGTTGCGGCCTACAAACGCGCCACTAGCAACTCGCGTTGGAAAATCAGTTCCTTCGGCAGATGCGAATACAGTTTGATGAACAATTCGTCCTGCGAGAGCGCTTCGCGTTTCCAATCTTCCATATCCATGCACTGCGCGGCGGCCAGACGTTTTGAATCGAACCCATCCATTTCTTCGAGGTCAAAATCTTCGGGACCAGGCACCCAGCCGAGCGGCGTTTCGTTGGCGGCGGCGCGACCACGGCATCGCTCGATAATCCATTTGAGCACGCGCATATTTTCGCCGAAGCCGGGCCAAAGAAATTTTCCCTGCTCATCTTTGCGAAACCAATTCACGTGAAAAATCCGCGGAGGAATGGTGATGAGTTTCCGCATGTTGAGCCAGTGCTTGAAATATTCTCCCATGTTGTAACCGCAGAAGGGGAGCATCGCCATCGGATCGCGCCGTACTTGCCCGACTGCGCCACTGGCGGCGGCGGTCGTTTCAGAACTCATCGTCGCGCCCACGTAAACTCCGTGAATCCAATTGAACGCCGAATAGACCAGCGGAATGGTCGTGCTGCGGCGTCCGCCAAAAATAATCGCGCTGATCGGGACGCCATTGGGATCATTCACTTCTTTGGCGAGCATGGGGTTGTTCGTCATCGGCGCGGCGAAGCGGCTGTTCGGATGCGCGGCTTTTTCTTTGGAGTCCGGCGTCCAGGGATTTCCTTTCCAATCGGTCAGTTTGGGCGGCGGCGTTTCATCTTTGCCTTCCCACCAAACATCGAGGTCGGGCGTCAGCGCGACATTGGTGTAAATCGTGTCGCGCGAAATGGTCTGCATCGCATTCGGATTCGTTTTCCAATTGGTGCCGGGCGCGACGCCGAAATAACCGGCTTCGGGATTGATCGCGTAGAGTTTTCCATCCGCGCCCGGTTTCATCCAGGCGATGTCGTCGCCGACCGTCCAGACTTTCCAACCTTTGAAATGGGGCGGGGGAATCATCATGGCGAAATTCGTTTTTCCACACGAACTCGGAAAGGCGGCGGCGACGAAAGTTTTTTCGCCCGCGGGAGATTCGACTCCGAGGATCAGCATATGTTCGGCAAGCCAGCCTTCTTTGCGTCCGAGATACGAACCGATGCGCAGCGCCAGACATTTTTTTCCGAGCAAAACATTTCCGCCGTAATTTGAGCCGGTGGAAATGATCGCGTTGTCCTGCGGGAAATGCGCGATGAACCGTTTCTCCGCGCTCAAGTCCAACATGCAATGAAGCCCGCGATTAAAATCTTCGCTCCCGCCGAGATGGTCGAAGGCGATTTTTCCCATGCGCGTCATGATTCTCATGCTCAACACGACGTAAATGGAATCGGTCAATTCGATTCCGACTTTCGTCATCGGCGAACCGGCGGGACCCATGAGATATGGAATGACATACATCGTTTTTCCGGCCATCGCGCCTGAGCAAAGTTTGTGGAGCTTGGAATACATCTCGCGAGGCGCGGCCCAATTGTTGGTCGGGCCTGCTTCCTCTCGCGTGTCGGTGCAGATGTAAGTGCATTGCTCGACGCGCGCGACATCGCCGGGATGAGATCGATGATAATAACAGCCGGGAAGTTTTTTCTGGTTCAACTCGACTAAAATTCCAGTGGCGACAGCTTCTGCGGTGAGAGATTTTTTTTCTTCTTCAGAACCGTCGCACCAAAAAATTTTCGCGGGCTGACACAGCGCGGCCATTTGATCGACCCAGGTGATGACGGTCTGGTTTGATGTGTTGGGCTGGCCGATTTTTTCATTTGGCATAACGTGAATTTCTCCAGAATTTTCTGTGGCGCGAAAGGCGTTTTAAGCGCGAACAAATTAACGTTCCAAAATTTCCACGGCAAGGGACAAACGAAAGCGGGATTTGGCCTTAGCCGTAACCATCCAGTAGGGGTCACAGGCGATGCGGCAGGAGCGCGGAATTTATTCCGCTGCAACGTAATCTCGGCCTACAGGTCTCGAACCCCAAACGATGAACCACATTGAAGCGGAATAAATTCCGCGCTCCTATTCGTCAGAGCAACTTCATTGGCGTGCTTGGCGTCATTTCCCAACTGCCTTGTTCCGGCTTAGACCGTCGCGCAGTTCAGCAAGCGGCTGGCCCACGAATTTCGAGGCGGGAATGCGCGAGAGGGAGACCTCCGCGAATTCACTTGAAAGGGTTTTGGCGCTCGCCCGATACTCGCCCAACAAAATTTTTCAAATCCAACATGAAACAAGTGCGCATCGGAATCGTCGGCCTGGGCAACATGGGCAAATATCACGCGGCTTATTTGCTGGGAGGAAAAATCAATCGCTGCGTTCTCACCGCGGTGAGCGACGCGTTTACCGCCAATCTCGAAAATTATAAACAGCTAAAAACTTTTGACGACGCCGGGAAGATGATTCGCTCGGGAGAAGTTGACGCGGTGATTATCGCCACGCCGCATTTTCTGCACACGACCATTGGGATCGATGCGTTGCAAAATGGAATTCACGTCCTCGTCGAGAAACCGATTTCCGTTCACAAAGCCGATTGCGAAAGGTTGATCGCCGCGCACCAAGATAAAAAAATTATTTTCTCGGCGATGTTTCAATCGCGCACCGAATCGCGCTGGAAAAAAATCAAAAAACTGATTGATGATGGTGAGCTTGGAAAAATTGTCCGCACGAATTGGATTGTGACGGATTGGTTTCGCACTGAGGCGTATTACGCGAGCGGCGGGTGGCGCGCGACGTGGAAGGGCGAGGGCGGCGGTGTGCTGCTCAACCAATGTCCGCACAACCTGGATATTTTGCAGTGGCTTTGCGGTCGGCCAAACAAAGTGCGCGGCTTCTGCCAACTCGGCCGCTATCACGACATCGAAGTGGAGGACAACGTGACGGCCTACTTTGAATATTCGAGTGGCGCGACAGGTTGCTTCATCACTTCCACTGGAGAAGCGCCCGGAACGAACCGTTTGGAAATCGCGGGCGAGCGCGGGAAAATTGTCGTAGAACACGGGAAAATAAGTTTCACGCGCAACGAAGTTTCAATGTTGCTATTCAGCAAAACAGCGACGGCCGGTTTCGCCCGACCCGAAATCTGGAACGTGGAAATTCCAATTGAAAACAGCGGCGGAAAACACGAGGACATCGCGCAAAATTTCGTCGATGCCATTCTCGACGGCGCGCCATTGATTGCGCCGGCAGAAGAAGGCGTGTGGTCGGTGGAATTGGCCAACGCGATTTTGTATTCATCGTTGCTCGGCCAGACGATTGACATGCCGCTGGACGCCGCGGCTTACGAAAAGAAATTGAATCAACTGATGGCTGAATCGAAGTTCGAGAAAAAAGTGGTGAAGGCTGCAGTGGGCGAAGATTTCACCAAATCATTTGCGGGCAATCGTTAATTTTGTAGCGGCGGGCATCCTCTGCCTGCCGTAGAGCCGTGGCTTCCAGCCCGGCGGAGTTGCGTGACTGTTTCAGCCGCATTCAAACCTGCCAATCCAATCGGGGGGCGAGACGCCCGCCCTCCACGGCAGGCGAGACGTCCGCCGCCACGAGACGACACTGCGCTTGCGAAACCTGCTTGGAAAAATTACTTTTGATTTATGACGACTTCGGAAATTAAAGACAGCATCGACAAGTTGACCGATGAAGAAAGGTTTTTCGCGGCGGCTTATTTGCAGCATCGCGCACAGGAGAGTGATCCCGCTTACCAAGCCATGCTGGCTGAGCGAATGAACCGCATGGATGCGGGCAAAAAAGTAACTCTCGAACAAGTCCATCGCGTTCACGAAACTCTGGAATCCGAAGGATTGTGATGGACTGGAAACTGGTTCTCGATGAAGCAGCATTTCAGTATTTCGTTTCTGTCTCCGCTGGCGAACGACGCAAACTTTTCTCGGCGTTTGATCAATTAAGGAATAATCCAAACCGACGACCAGACTATCAGAGCAAAGATTCCACTGGACGAACTCTTTCAATTTGGGCAACGCGACCTTTTCTCATAACGTTTTGGCCCGACGCATTCGTCTCGGAAGTACGCATCGTAAATATTCAGAAAATTCGTTTTTAAAATATGACTCTCACAGGAATTGGCGACGAAGCGGGCGCGAATATCGACGCGCAAATCAAAGCGACGAAAGAACTGGGCTGGAAACATCTCGAGATGCGCACAGTCGAAGTGCCGGGTTTTCCGAAAGGAAATTTTCACGACATTCCTGACGCGGCATTCGACATCGCCGTCGAAAAATTAAATCAAAATGGCATCAGCGTTTACGCGTTTGGTTCCGCCATTGCCAATTGGGGGAAAAATGTGGACACGCCGTGGGATGTCACCGCGGGCGAAGTGAAACGTTGCATCCCGCGAATGCAGAAGCTCGGCACGAAATTTGTGCGCATCATGAGTTTCAAGCCGAAGGACGAGGAAGACAAAACGCCCGCCGTGGTTTTTGAACGCATCCGCGACGTGACGAAAATGTTTCTTGATGCCGGCATCCAGCCTGTTCACGAAAATTGCATGAACTACGGCGGGATGAGTTGGCAGCATGGACTTGAGTTGCTCGAAAAAGTTCCCGGTTTGAAATGGGTTTTCGACACCGCCAACCCGATTTTCAACAATGACCGCAGCAAACCGAAACCGTGGAGCAAACAAGATCCGTGGGAATTCTGGACGCACCTGCGCGATCACACCGCGCACATTCACGTCAAAGACGCGACTTGGAACCCGGCGAAGAACGATGCGGATTACAATTACCCCGGGGAAGGAAAAGGCCGAGTGCGCGATATTTTGAAGGACGCATTTTCACGCGGCTACGATGCGGGAATCTCCATCGAGCCGCACGTCGCCGTCGTTTTCCACGACGCCTCCGTGAAAGCCGACGACAAAATCGTTTACAACAGCTACGTGAAATACGGTCGGCAGTTGGAGAAAATGATTTTGGAAATCAAGGCGGAGTTGGCGAAGAAATCAGTTTAGAGAGATTCTGTATTGTGCGTCATGCAACCTCCTCCATTACTACGAGTTTCCTCAACCCGAAAAACAGGTGAGTTGGCGTGGATTTGGCGACCTTGTATAGTTATTGCGTTAGCGTTGGTTGCTAATTCTTATATCTTGTCCGGATTTTCAAAAAATGCCGCCACACTTTCACCCGGAAACGGGATTCGACCAATGGGCACTACTCTTTGGCTCGGTCTTATTTCAACAGGTACTGGCGTTTTCGGAAGTTTTTGTTCATTACTCGGAATTATTGCCGGCTTCAAAAAACGCCGCTTAATGTTTTTTTTGATAGCCGGACTTGTCTTTGCGTCGAGTTGGCTTCCAATGATAATTAGTAACCGTGGATTTGATCGCGTAGTAGCGGAGCGAAAGTTAGTTTTGGAGGAATAGTTTTATTCCGATTTGAGAACGAAACGGAAAACGCAACGTCTCGAACGTATTACTGAAACTCCTGCCACTCCGGCTCGTTCGCGAAAACCCAGCGGTAATAATCTGCGCCTTGCAATTTCGTGGCAGCCGATTCATCCACGATGACGGTGCAGCGGCGATGCAGTTGCAGCGCCGTTGCGGAAATCATCGAGGTAATCGGGCCTTCCACAGCTTTGGCGATGATGTCGGCTTTTTCAGCCCCCGTCGCGAGCAGGATGCAGCGGCGCGCATCGAGAATTGTTCCGACGCCCATCGTGATCGCGCGGCGCGGCATCTGTTCGGGTCGCTCGAAGAGACCGGAGTTTTGTTCTCGGGTCGCGGGCGAAAGCGGTTTCACTCGCGTGCGCGAGAACAGCGCGGAAAGCGGTTCGTTAAAACCGATGTGACCTGATTTCCCAATTCCCAATAGTTGGAGATCAATTCCGCCGAGGTCGGTAATTTTCTTTTCGTAACTCGCACATTCAGCGTCCAAATCATCAGCGACGCCATTGGGCAAAAACGTGTTCTCCAATTTGATATTCACACGACTGAACAACTGTTGATTCATGTAGTAGCGATAGGAATGCGGGTCGGTCCCGGCGAGGCCAACATATTCGTCGAGGTTAAAACTTTTGGCGCGGGAGAAATCCAGTTTCTCCTCGCGATGCATTGTCGCGAGCAATGCGTAAACCGATTCCATCGTGCGGCCGGTGGCGAGACCCAAAACCATTTGCGGATTGGCGCGCAAATCTTTGGCGACGATGTTCGCGACGAGTTGGGCGGCGGCTGCGTGGTCGGGCTGAATGATGACTTCCATTTTGAGGCGCGAGATTAACCATCAAAGAAGTTGAGACAAGTTTTCTTCACCATCAACCGCGAAGCTTTGAGGTCTCCGTGACAAGAGCGGTGGAGGGCCACCGCAGTCCAAGACGCTCGCGCGAATTTCGATGGTGCATGAATCGCGCGACAGCGTCTTGGACTGCGGTGGTCCTCCACCGCTTTTTGGGAACAACCGGCTTCTATTCCACTGAAGATGTCGAAGAACCGTTTATCACTCATTGCCGAAGTTCGAGTTCCGCGTGGAAGAAAATAATTCCGGCTAACGTGAGCGAAAATAAAATTCCCAACCCACTGAAAACAAGTCCGCCAATCCAGTAGGGACGCGCCGCATTCCAGAAATGCTTTTGTCCGGTGCGGACTTTTGCCGAAAAAAGCAGCGAGACGATTGCGAATGGAAAACCGATAATTGGAAGAAGGCCAACCAAACCAAAAACGAAACAGCGCAGCGAATTTTTCAGCATTTCGATTTTAGCAATGGAGTCTTTGCCGCTCATGGAGAAATTATTTTTCGGAAGTTTTTGCCGGCGCATTCGTTTGAGAATTCAATCGTTGAATCTGCCGTTGTTCCGTCAGCTTCAATTCGCGTTGAAAATGGAAAATCGCTTTGTCGCTGGCCGCAATCAGCAGGAGCATGATTCCGAGCAGCGCCAGAAAAACGATCACGGCCGAGCCGCGACATTGAGCGCGATGTTTTCTGTTTTTGAAGTTGGATCGGAAAATCTTCATTCGGAAGAAACAGCTTCGAACGTGAACATGGGCCGCAGTTTGGTTTTTCCTCGGCGCGGCGATAACTCCATTTCCCAACGCCATGCCGTGACCGGGCCGCGCGTTTGTTTTTCCATGCGCGATGTTTTCACTTTCTGCAAAATTAGCTCGAAGGAATTGGCCAATGAACTATTTCGATGAATCTGGTTGGCGCTAAAATGATAAAGCACCACGTTTGTTCCGCGAGGAATGCGTAAAATTTGTTCGTCGGGAGTTGTTTCGACAATGATTTTCCCGGTCGCACCTCGGATGTCCGCCCGCCAACGTTCACCGCTCCGCAATGCTGCGGCCATGTCATCTGTCGCGTAACGCAGAGTTTTTGAATTTTCCAAGCAACGATAAAATGCGGCGAAACCAATTCCGAGAATGATCGCCAGCACCGACATGTAAACCAGACATTCGATGAGCAAAAATCCGGCGCGGGAACACGAATTGGAAACGGGCAATTTCATTTAAGCGTCACCTCGCGAACGACGCTGCTGTCGCGTCGCTTGTCTGCTTTCCATTCGAGCCGCAAATGAGAGGCCGTCTTGGTCAGTTGGAATTTGCCGGGCGGCAAATTCGTAACCGTGGCGGAATGAACTTCGTAAGTTTGGACGCCCTCGGGAAAATTTTTACCTTCGCCTGCTGCCAGAATCTCCATTTCGCCATCGACGATTTCCATGGCGGCAGCGCGGAAATATTCATCGCGCAACAATCGCGTCTGGCGCGTGAACGAAAACGCCAGTGGCAAAATCGCAATGGCTAAAATCGAAATTCCCACCAGCAAATCAACCATGAGAAAGCCGCGTTCCTTTTTGCCAGACGCGCGAATATTTTGCGGAGAACTGGGTTGGTAGGGCGCGTCACTCCGTGCGTGCCACCCTTGGTCGTGTGGCACCCCGGCGCGCACGGAGTGACGCGCCCTACCTTGAGGTTCGTGGAGAGGCGGACTTGGGAAAACTTGGCCAAACCGCCTCTTCACGTCGGCGGCTACGGGGCGGTGGAGACTTATGAAACCAGTTCTAGCCATTTTCATAATGAGGCTCCGTCGAGAATGGAGATCAGCGTCCAAAAAAGAGTCGTGGCCACCAGCGCCACGAGCGCGCCGTTCAAAATAATCAAACCGCAGGTGAAGATGTGCGCAGCGGTTTCTTCTTGTTGAAACGCTTTTGCGGCCAGCGCTTCGTGCCAGCCGCGCAATGCGCCCAGGAATCCGTTTTGCGCGTGAATGGCATTGGCCAGCCGCCAGTGAAATTCGCCAGTTTCGTCGAAGGCGCGAACGGCCTCATCGAGTTTGATTCCATTTTTCAATCCGGAGATCACGCGCTGGCTTTGACGTTGGCAGAGGGCGTTTGCCGTGCAATCGCCGGCGAGTTGGACGGCTTCCATTTCCGGCACTCGGGCGTCAAGCAGCACGGCGAGCATTGCGGAAAAAGTTTTCTGCAATCGTTTTTGTTTCCACGGAATTCGCCACGCAATCCAATCGACAAATGGCAAACCGCGAAAACGAAACCAACGAATCAAGCGCGGGCCGCCAACATAAATTGATATTCCGAGAATCAAAACAGACGCAACGATGATTTGAACGAACATCAATAAATGACTGGCTGGCGCGGCGCTCGATGGATGAGTCATTTGCATTCCAATCAAAATTTGGTCGATTTGCGGAATCGTTACGGAAGTCAAAAAAATCGCGATGACCGAAAATGCAAGCAGCAGGACGAACATGTATTGAATCGCGCTTTTCGCAAAAATAGATTGGCCGCGCAAACATTCGCGGCACGCCGGAAGGACGCGGGCCAGGTCGCCGAGTTTTTCTCCAGCGCGCAGGATGCAGGAAATTTGCGGCGGCAAAAAACGAGGGACGTTTTTCAACGCTTCACCAAGGCTCAAACCTAATTCGATGTGCGCGGCGAGCAGATGAAAGCGAACGCCCATGGCGCGATCGCGGCTTTCGGCGGCGGAAACGATGGTTTGTTCGACGGCGCGTCCTTGAGCCAGTGACGACTCAATCAAGTCGAGAAAAAATCGCGCGCGTTCCCGGCGGCGCAATGGGAGCGAAAAGAAGGCGTGCAGAACGACGGCTAAAATCGCCACCGGCAAAAGAAAATGAGTCGCATACCAGAAAATACTTTTCAGCACTGGAATGAAAATGAGGAACGGCGAGTCCTCGTCGAAAAAAAATTCAATGAAGGCGAACAATTTCATTAAGACAGGAAAGTGAAAATTTCAAACGCACTCGCCAGCAGATAGGCTTGCGACAAAACAATTGCGCCCAAAAACAAAACCGAAATCGGGAGCAACGAGTAGAGCGCGATTTCAGTGCGATAAAACGCCCGCGATTGATACATCTCAGCGGAGCGTTGAAAACCGGTGGGCAAATCTTCGCCCGCGTTGGAAACGATCCAGACGAACAACGGAGGAAAGAGGCAATTTTTTGCGGCGATTTCAGAAAATTTTTTCATTCCCTGGGAGATATTTTCCTGCCAGCGCTGCAAATCCGCCGCCACGATTGGATTGGTTTCAAGTTTCGCGAGCAGACGAATTGCATCGGGGAAATTGACTCCGCCTTTGAGCAGCAAAGTCATGGTAGAAGCGACGCGCGCAACGCTGGCTTCCTTGAAGGCGGGTAACTTCCAGCGGACTTTCTCGCGCAGCTTCGGAATAAAAATAATTGTTAGGCAAATTAAAAACAAAGAGCCGAAGACGAGGGGGAAAATCCACGAATGCAGCAGTAATTGTCCAGCATTTGAGATTGAGCGGTCCATTCCTTCCTCCGAATAAACAAACAACGAAAAAAGATTTGGCTCCAAAATTTTCCGCCACATGACGGTGCAAAAAGTTGAAACCAGAAAGGCGACGAACAGCACGATCAGCGGATAAACCATCAAGCCTTTCAGCCGCACCCAGAGATTATTTTGCCAATGATAATAATCAGCCAGCATCGTCAATGCGCCGGGAAGATTGTCGCTTTCGACACCGACGCGAATCATCTGTTTGTAAAGTTCAGGGAGTTTGCGCGCGTCGAGCGCATGGGCGAGAGGCACGCCTTTTGCGAGGTCCGTTTCGAGAAGCTCCAGTTCAGTGCGCAGTCCGCCGCTTCGCATTTCTTCACAGAGTCGGCGGAGCGCGCCCTCCAGCGGAATTCCGTCGCGCAACATTGCGGCGAGTTGTTGGTTGAAGAAGCTGAATTCGTCGTAGTTCATAATCCAAACACGCGCCGCAATTCTGTTTCGCTGGTCACGCCTTGATCGACGAGCGAGCACGCGGAAGTTTCCAACGATTGCGCCGGAACGAGCGATTGCAATTCGTGCCGACGAATTTCTGAACGCATTGTTTCATTCACACGCAGCCATTCAACGAGTGGCACGCGGCCTTGAAAACCGGTTTGCAAACAAGCATCGCAACCGGCGCCTTTGCACTCGCCGCAAAGTTTGCGAATGAGCCGCTCATTCAAAATCATTTCAACAGAACTCGCGACCGCGGAATGGTCGGCGCACATCACGAGCAGTCGCTCGAAAACGCCTTTGCAGGAACCGGCGTGCAAAGTTGAAATCACCAGATGCCCGGTCAAGCCGGCGCGAACCGCGAGTTGCGCGGTGGCTTCGTCGCGAATTTCGCCGATGACCAAAACTTGCGGATCCTGCCGAAGCAAATGTTTTGCGGCGCGCGCGAAATCGAGTCCGATGGCTTCGTTCACTTCGGTTTGCATCGTGCCGGGAATAATTTGTTCGACCGGATCTTCAACGGAAATAATCTGCCGTCCGCCGAGTTCAACGAGGTGCCGCAGACAAGCGTAGATCGTTGTCGTTTTTCCGCTGCCGGCGGGTCCGGTGAGCAGCAACAAACCGTTTGGTTGACGAAGAAAAGTTTTCAGTTCAAGGACGACATCGTCAGGAAAATCTAATTCGTGGAGGGATTTCGCCATGGAAGAATTAAAAAGACGCAGGACAATTTTTTCGCCGGTCACAGTCGGATAGGTGGCGACGCGAATGTCATTGCGGCTGCCAAGTTCTTCGTGCGGAATGCGCCCATCTTGTGGGAGCGATTCCTGGTAGGTTTTCAATCGCGCGAGAAATTTAATTCGCCCAAAAACGCGCTCGGCCACGTCGCCGAAAAACTCAGTTGTTGGAGTAATAATTCCGTCGAGGCGAAAACCGACTTCCGCAGTTTTTCCGCGCATCTGAAGATGAACGTCACTTGCTCCCGCGCGTTCGGCTTGCTGGATCAATTTTTCGAGAACTTCCGGCGCGCGATCTGCGTTGCTTTCGTGCGTTTGACCATTGTGAAGATGGCTCGTCATGGCGCGGATTGGTGTGACGGGAAATTAGTTGGGCAAATTGAAAAGCGCGAAGTTTTTTTTGCTGCCTATTCGGAGCGCCGATCTCCCGATCGGCTCGTTGTCATGACAGCGGTTCGCGCCGATCGGGAGATCGGCGCTCCGAAAAAATGTCTTCGCACCCGCCGGAGGACCGAGGGCGAGAGCGATTTCTGGTCTAGCGCGAAGAGTGCCAACCAAAAATCATGGCAACAACTGACCCGCCAGTGCGCTGATCGTTTTTCCTTCCGCGCGCCCGGCCGCTTTCGCTTGCGCGGCTTTGATCACAGGTCCCATCTCTTTTTTGGACGTGGCACCCAATTCCTGGATCGTCGCGCGGACGAGTTGCTCTAACTCCTCGGCGGACATGGCTTGAGGCATAAATGTTTCGAGCACGGTGATTTCTTCTTTTTCTTTTTCTGCGAGTTCGGGGCGTCCGCCTTTTTCAAATTGCTCGATGGAATCGCGGCGTTTTTTAATTTCCTTTTGCGCCAGCGCCACAAAATCCGCGTCGGAAGTTGATTCGGTTTTCTTTTCCATTTGAGCGTAGCCCAGCGCGGATTTCAGAAGGCGCAACGTGCCGAGGCGCGCGGCATCTTTGGCGAGCATGGCGGATTTGATTTCTTGAGAGAGACGTTCCTGCAAGGTCATAAAGTTATTTATTCATGGATTTAGCCAGTTAAGAAAAAGAAACATCCCACCATTCCTTGTGATTGCGGCGGCATGACGCCGCTTTTCCTTCGCCCTGATTGATAGATGAAACTTGCGACTGCTGGAGTCTCCCGCTCTTTTCACGGTGCAGCTAAAGCGGGGACATGTCCCCGCAGTCCAAAGTCATTCCGCGGATCAAATCGTTTTCAAATTGCGCAGAGCATCGCGCACCTTGGCCGCCTTTTCGTAATTCTCGGCTCGCACCGCTTCGTCGAGCGCAGTCTCAAGTTTTTCCCGCTCGGTCTGGGGACGTTTGGAAGTCACCTCCTGCAACCAGGCTTCCAGCGATTGGATTTCTCCGCTCTGCTCAAGCAGGTCGTGTCGGGAATGTTCGCGATAGAAATTGCGAATCTCCTCCAACCCTTCCTCGATCAACTTGATGACTTTGTTGTGGCCATTTTCGCGGAGGGCAATGGCGCCGCGCGCGCGAATGCGCATCATCAAAAGTTGCGGACGAAATTGTTGCAGTGCCCACGACATTTCCTCGGACTCGGAATAATGTTGGACAAAATCAAACGCCTCCAGGTTCCGTTCCGTGTCGCGAATCACGCCTTCGTAATCCTCCAACTGAAAAAGACAAATGTAGCGATGATGATATTGGATGGCCTCTTGTTGCAGCCGGGAGCAATCCTCGGCCTTCAACGCGAAACCGTCGTCATCGCCGTCGTGCGATTTTCGGAATTTTTCCAACTGGGCGATATGATGATCGAGCAACGATTGCTGTCCGAAAGGTTTTTTTCCATCGGGACGGCCAGTCGCATTCATCTGCAACAGACCCAGGTCTACGCGAAGTTGAATTTTTTCCTGCCCATCTTTGGCTTTGAATTTTCTTACCACGACCTGGCCTGACTCGTAATCCCATTGCTCAAGGACCTGCGAAATGTCGAAGTTCATTGTCCGAATATTACCGTCCACGATGGCCAAGTCAACGCGCGGAGCGAGAACGGGTGTGATTCGGGCGCATCTTGACACCACCACCAAAGTAGTGGGGCAGACATCCTGTCTGCCATCGGGGCTTCCAGCCCCAGGATTCGCGGGCAAGATGCCCGCTCAGACAGGCTGGTAGCCTGCCCCACTCCCTCTGATTGGAGTGGTAGTGGTGTCAAGATGCGCCCGTGTGATTCCAAGTGGCGGTTACTACCGGCGCTGTTAAAAGCGGCGGAGGGCCGCCGCACTCCAAGACGCTCGCGCGAATTTTGATAGCGCATGAATGGCGCGAAGCGTCTTAGAGTGCGCCAGCCCTCCTGGCGCTCTTGTTCTGACCGACAGTTTGAATCACACCCGCGAGAGCCAAACGCGCGGAAACAAATTATCCTGTCGAAAACAAATTCTGTTCATTCCCGTAAATTCTATCTAAGAAATCTCATGCCTCGCGCTGTGTTCGTCCGAATTGATCCCAGCCAATTTCCAGAAAATGTCCGGCAAGATTTGTTGGAGTCGCTGCGGTCGCGCCAGATCAATCACAAGTTTCATTACGACAGTATCAAGCAAACGCAAAAATGGCTCGCCTTGCATGACGTCTTTTCTCCTTCGCGCACGGATGCGGACGGCGCGGGGGTTTACGACAAAAGTTTTGCGGCCGCAACGAAGCGCATTGGGCTACCGCGAATTCATGTAATCGGATTGGGATGCGGCGGTGGACAAAAAGATAAGCGCTTGTTGCAGTTGGCAAAACTGCAGGGGAAGGAAATTTTTTACACGCCCTCGGATGTGAGCGTGGCAATGGTGTTGATCGCGCAGCAAACGGCCAGGTCTGTTGTCGCCGAAAAAAATTGTTTTCCTTTTGTCTGCGATCTGGCTGCAGCCCACGATGTCTCCGAAATATTTTCCGGCGTAAAGGATTTGCGCGCGGCCCGGCTCCTGACTTTTTTCGGAATGATTCCAAATTTTGAGCCGCAACAAATTTTGCCTGTGCTGGCGGACCTGCTGCGTCCGAAAGATTGGATGTTGCTGAGCGCCAATCTCGCGCCGGGAAAAAATTATCTGGCTGGCGTCAAAAAAATTCTACCGCTTTACGACAACGAGTTGACTCGTGATTGGCTGCAAACTTTTTTGTTCGACCTGGGTGTGGAAAAATCCGACGGCGTTGTGCGTTTTGACATCGAGGATTGTTACACGTCGTTAAAACGAGTGGTGGCGCATTTTATTTTTTCCAAGCGGTGCCAGATTCACGTGGCGGAAGAGCGATTGGAATTTTTCGCGGGAGAACGCATCCGATTATTTTTTTCGTACCGTCACACTCCCGCGAAGTTGAGCCGCTTCCTGCACGATTATGGAATTACGGTGGTTGACCAATGGATTACGAAGTCGCAAGAGGAAGGAGTTTTTCTCTGCCACAAGTTGCGATAGCGCCGGGTTAAAATCACCGGGCATAATAGTGGGGCACGCTTCCAGCCTGCCACTGTGGGCATCTTGCCCGAGTTTGGAATTTCGCAGGCTGGAAGCCCGGCAGGCAGGCAGACTGCCTGCCCCACTTTTTCCAATAGGAGCTTAGAAAATTTTCAACGTTTCCAGCACAGCCTTGGTTCGAGCAATTTCGTGGGTGCGGAATAAGTCGGTTTTTCCCAACGCGGCGAGAACAGCGAAGAAAGGTTCAGCGATGCGAACCTCCTCGCCGAAAAATTCAAACGCGTGCGGTAACGCGTGGCAGACGGGAAAACCGAGCGCGCGCAGCCGAAACGTGTTCAGAAAAATATTCATTTGGTGGCGCACCCGCACCGCGCTGTCTTGCAGATTCCGGTAGTAAAAGCCGAGACCGGGATCGATGAAAATTTTCTCCACGCCGAGGTGCGTCGCTGCTTCAATGTGACGCGAGAAAAATTCCGACATCATGGCAATCGGATCAGCGCTCATGTCGAACTCGCTGACTTCGCGGACGTTTGGCCCCTGCACAAAACAAATTATTACCGCAGCAGAATTCGCGGCAGCCATGCGAAAAATTTCATCGCTGGATTTTGTCCCGGTGAGATTCAACACGTTCGCGCCTGCTTCCAAACAAGTTTTGGCAACCGACGGCTCGTAGGTTTCAACCGACACTAAAATATTTTCGTGACGCAAACCGTGGATCACCGGAATGAGCCGGCTGGTTTGTGCTGCGGCATCAACGCGACCGGCATTTGACAAAGAAGATTCCGCTCCAACATCAATAATGGCTGCTCCTTGTGCAGAAAGAATTGTACCTCGCTGAATGGCGCCATCGGTGGAGAGACAAACGCTTTCGCGATACCACGAGTCGGGCGAGAGATTGATGACGCCCATGAGAAAAGGTTGCGCGTTGAAATCAAATTGTTTTTCGCCAATGGAAAATTCTTTCACTCGCGCCGAAACGGCATCGCAATTTTTTTCAAGAAGGGCGGCGAGATATTCGAGAGAAAGCACGGAGAAAATCGTAAATCCAAAATCGTCAGTCGTAAATGCCAAGTGTGGAAGTGGTGCGCCCGGCGCGACTCGAACGCGCGACCCTCTGCTTAGAAGGCAGATGCTCTATCCAACTGAGCTACGGGCGCATTGAGCAAAAAATAACGGGGCCGCCGGGCGGGCGCAAGGTTGCGGTGTTCAGAGCAACCCTGAAAAATCTTTTGCCCCCGGCTATTTTGGTGCTTCAAAAATAGATAACCTTGCCGCACGGATTTTAGTAGTTTCGTTTCTATGAAATTTTTCATCTCGTTCGTGTTTTTGATTGTCACTTTTTTTGTCACTGCGGCAGAGCAGACTAACTCGCCTGTTCAAACCAATTCACCGGCTAAATCGGACAAGCCAGTCGATCTCGGCGCCTTGTTTCGGATGCACTACGACACTCGGGTTCGCGCGTTCAAAGAGCAGAACCTCGCCTGGCGAAATGTTGTTTTGTTGGGCGACAGCATCACGGAAGGGTTCGATGTGAGTAAACATTTCGGTGGCCGACGAGTTCTCAATCGCGGCATCGGTGGGGATGTCATCGGCAATGCCCTCGCGACGAACGATGCGCGCGGTGTTTTGCGGCGACTGGATAACTCCGTGTTCGAGTGCGCTGCGACGGATGTGTTTTTATTGATCGGTATCAACGACCTCGGTTCGGGCCGCAGCGTTGATGTCATGGAACAAGGTTATCGCGAAATTTTAAAACGCATTCATGAGACGGCTCCCGCCGTGCGGGTTCATGTTCAGTCGGTTCTTCCCACGCGGGGAAACTATGCCAAACACAACGCGCCGGTTCGTGAATTTAATGAACGCTTGCGAAAACTCGCCGCAGAATTTGGCTACGACTATATCGACCTGCACAAATTCATGGTGGACGATCAAGGCGAGTTGAAAGAGGAATTGACGGCGGACGGTTTGCATTTAAACCAGAAGGCCTACGCGACTTGGCGCGCGGAGGTTTTGAAAATCATGGGTTGGAATTAAGCCGTTCGCATGATGCGGGAAAAATTTACGGTTATTGCTTTAAGCCGCCTCAAGATTTCTGAACTCGCGGTGACGGCGATTTCACTCCGGGAACATTTGCACAAAGACAGATTCGCCCTCGGCGTTCTCGGCTTTTCGGAAAATATTTTTGAGCTAGTTGAACTCGCCGGCCATGCGCTCGGGCAGGACGGTCAGTCCCACGGCGCGGGCAATGGCGCGCTGGCCAGAACGAAAATCAAAACTCAGAAAATGGGTGGCCCCCGACTGGAGTGCGGCCAAAACATGCAAGCCATCGGCCAGTCCCACCCGTTTGGAAGGATGCTGCAGCGCGATTGGCTCGAAGCGGTAAAAAAGCTTTTCCCATTCCACGGAAATCTCGTTTATTTTTTTTGCCTGCTTGTCGCGCAGAAATAATTCCCACCCGGTTTCGTTTTTAGCGTCGTAGATGGCTCCCAACCGAAGCTCCAACACGACGGCGGGACTAACGCTGATGGAAACGCCCTGCTTCCAAAAACGGCGGGCGGCATCTGCATGACGCGACTGGTCCGGGAAATAGCTGCTATAAAGAAAACTGGTGTCGGCAAAAACAATCACAGGCGTCTCCGGAGGCGCATTTGAATGATCGGGCTTTTGTCGGGATCAAACCCTTTGGCCATCCCGTCGATGCTTTTGACGAACGCCTTGTATTGCCTGGGCGTCATCTTCACCTCGTAGTTTTCGGCGGGAACCACTTTGAACAGGGTTCGGTCCCCGCTCTTGATCGTGATTTTATCGCCGCGCTGCACCATGCGAGTCGCGGCCTTGCAGGTGTCCCTCACCAAATCTGTGACGGTCATTACAGTTTCCACGCTTCAATTGTATGATAAGAATCCCGCCCTTCAAGCCGCAAAACTTTTCGCCGGCACCTGCGCAATGGCGTAGCTGCGCAATGCCGCAGCTACTTGCTTGCCGATAAAAATGTTTTCGATTACGGTGCGTCGCATGAAATTTCGATTGCTGATTGAGTTCGATCCCACCACCAAACGGTGGTCAGCGATTTTTCCCGAACTCCCCGGCTGCGGATCGGCCGGCGACACGGAAGATGAATCCGTGGTCAATGCGAAGGAAGCATTGGCGCTATGGTTCGCGCCGTCGCCAGTGGAGTTGCGCGAAGGCGCCAAGCTGATGGAAGTGGTCCTGCCGTGAGCCAGCATTTTCCGGTGTGCAACGCGCACGATGTCGTTCGTGTTCTTCGTCGTCATGGATTCATTTTTCTCGACCAACGTGGCAGTCATCAAAAGTGGCGTCATCCAGATGGCCGACAGGTCATCGTTCCAATGCACGGCAGCAAACCGATTCCCATTGGCACATTGAAAAACATTGTGCGCGGCAGCGGCTTGAACGCGGATGACTTTCGTTAACTTAGTGTGAATGCGTATTGCTTAATCCGCTACCTGCTGTAGGCGAGGAGAATTTAAAACCATCGGCGGGCGAGTCGCTGCCGATTAAATGAAGGGTTGATTTTGGAATGAAGGATTTCTTGAACCCGATATTGCAGCGACTCGCCCGCCGATGGTTTTAGCTTTGCCTTGATTCCAATTCCGGGGGGCGCAGACTGTTTACTAGGCAGAGAGCCCGTCCAGACTCGCTTTGCCTTGATTCCAATTCCGGGGGGCGCAGACTAAACACCGGAATTTTATTTTCTAACCTGCAGCTTTGCCTTGATTCCAATTCCGGGGGGCGCAGACTTTTGCGCGCTAGCGGGGACACTCTCACGCAGCTTTGCCTTGATTCCAATTCCGGGGGGCGCAGACTAAGGAACGCACCCTCATGGTGCTGGGCGTAGCTTTGCCTTGATTCCAATTCCGGGGGGCGCAGACTCGCGAAGCGCAAACCGGGCAAAGCAAATGCCTTAGGCGTAAACGGCCTGCTTGAGCCGATTTTCCTTCGGAGGAAAGTCGGGGCAAGCAGGCCACGCGAGGGACAGCTACCAGAGCTGAATTTGTTCTGGCAAATCTTCCGCTTTTACTTCAGAAGCAGGAGAACCCTGTATTACGTGCGAGCGCTCCCATTGGGCGCGGGTAACGAAAATGGCGCGCACGCTTCCTTCGGGCGGTAGATTTTTCTTGAGTCGTTCGATGTGAGTTTCCTGTCGCGCGAACGAAACACAGGCTCGCGCATAAACGCTGAATTGCATCATCTGATAGCCGTCATCGAGAAGAAAGTTGCGAAAATCAGTCGCGCGCTTGCGCTGTTTTTTTTCAACGACCGGCAAATCAAATGCAACAATCAGCCAACCCATTTTGAATTTCTCGGTGTCCATGGTTTATAATTCCGCGCGTGGTTTTCCATGACGGAGCGACGGAAGCCGCGAATTACCCCTTCGATGCAGCCTTGGATTTCCAAAGTGAAATCGAGATAGTCAATGCGCTCCAATGGAAAACCCGTTACCCAGCCGCGAAATTCCTTCGTCACTTCCCATTCTTTATTTTCGGGATGTTTTCTCACCCATTGAATGACGCGCCAATCGACGCACGGACGAAACGGCTCCATCAAATCGTAAGCCAACGGTGTGCTGCGTTCGCGCGCGACATGCGAGAGGCCGAAGGTTGGATCGAGTCCGACACCGAATAATTTTTGCAGAACCGTTGAAAGCAAAACGGCGTATCCGTAGTTCAACAAATTATTCAAACCACCTGCGGCACGTTCCCGGACAAACTCATCTTCATCAAGAACGCGTCCAAGAATTTGCCAGAATATTTTCGCGCAGATGGCTTCTTTGTGTGGCTTTTTTCCGAAGGCGGTTTTGCGCATTCCTTCCAATCGTTCGTCATTGGGCGCGATGTGTTCGGCGAGCGATAATTGATTCTGGCATTTCGCGTCAATGGTTTTTTGCCAAAGTTGCAGCCGTGTTTTCGGCGACAGTTTTAGTACGGCGCGAGTGAGCAACGTATCAGTGGAACGATTCGCTGGAAGCACGAGACTGACCGGTTTGAACGATTCGCAAATGATCAAGGCGACGCCATGTTTGGCGGCTTCGAGAAAGAGATGGCTATGAATATTTGCCGAGAAGCTGGTGATAATAATTGATGCCACATCTTCCAGCGGCAAGGACTTGTCCTTTTCGCCGGGGACTTTGCAGGTCAACTGGCCGTCTTTGCAACTAAGCGAACATTGCGGCGAGTCTATGCTGACGATATGGTAGGACATGCCAGTTTTGTGTAAAAAAATGTATCCACAATTTCATATCAAATATTTTCTTGTCGTTGTGTGTCTGTAGGCGTATCAGTGTCCTGTCTTGGCGAGGCTATGAAAATATTCGCTACGTTCATGTGTTCGGAAACGAACCAAACAACTGGCGGTGAAATAACAAATTCGGTTTTTATCAACGTCAGTTTGCGTCGAAGTTCTCGGCGATTCGAGTAAAAGGTCTTGCTTTGATAGCTTCGCCGTGGGGTGAGCGCCGTTAAAAGCGCTCCTTCACGGCGTTGTCTTTTTGGTGAATGAAGATTCATGTTATGAACATCAACATAACTGATATTTTCAGCTTAGCCTTGATTCCACGCCTAAACGGTAGTGTTACCGTTTAGGCTTTTTGGTTTCAGTCCGCTGAATACGAAAGCCCGTCAAGGGTAGTGCGAGAATCTCAAGCCCGCCGCTGACTATTGACGCAAGGCTCGCTTCGTGTCTGCATTCGGGCCGCACTTTCCGTATCTTCTTTCCACTTTCTGAATCCAGCACTTCTTCTTCAGTGTTCACCGTGTCTGGTTGTGCCAGGTTTAATTTGATTCCGGTCTTTTGGTTCTTAATGGAAGTAATTTTCCAAGCTCCCTTATAAGTTCCGCCGATGATTTGAACCATTTGGCCATTTCGCAAAATGCGCGGCATCTTCCCGCCGTTGCGTTCAATGAGACTTTTTTCTAAAATTTCGCCATCTTTGTCTTTAAACCCTTTGAAGATTCGAACATAAACCATGTGCCAAGGGATGATGACAAATCTATCCTTTTCATCCTTCGCGTGGTCGAGAATGGCAACACCGTAGTTGTCAGGGATGACAAGCACGCCCTTGTTAGTCGCAAGCTTTCCAACACCTTTTGAAGGCGCAAACCCGAGTAATTTTATTTTTTTCTCAGGCACCTCTTTCTTCTTCCGTGAACCGTCCGCTTGGCGAATTCGCTGGCGAAGCAGCACGGTGCCATCTTGATTTTTAGCTACCACCCCCCAAGTGTTTTGCTCGACATGTAAACCGTCCATGCGCGCGGGGATATGCTGCACGACGCGCTTCTCCGCGAGCCGTTGGCAAATTTGTTCTTTTAATTTGTCATCTAAATCGCGAAGACCAAAACGTTTCTCAACGCCAAAGCCGAACACGCCAAGCGGCATGAGTTCTTTTTGCTCTTCGTCTCTCAAGTTGCGTCTTACGATCAATTCCCAAACCCGACCGTTGTTCGGAATGAAATGTGAAGCCAATCCAAGCACACACGCATCCAGCGCGTGATGCAGATGCGTGATTTCGCGAATGTCGGTCTTATTTTTTACTTCGCCGTTTTCATCGAGCACTTGCGGATTGGCGAGAGCCAGGCAGCCAAGAACCTTCCATGATTTGCGAACTGCGCCTGTGACCGAGCCAGGCAGAGAAACAACAATGGGTTTTTCTTTGCAATCGGCAAACGCGCGCTTCAGCACTTGTGCGCCGAGCCGAACAAGCTGCGAAGTCTGCGTCAGGTCTCGCGGAACAAATTCTTTTTCCTCATATTTCGGAAGCAGCATTAAATCTTTCCGACGCTTCTTCCGGCGCTTGTCATCGTCGTGGCCTTTGTATGTTTCAAGACCCTCAACGAATTGTTTGAAGCGGGTTAAAGTCATGACGGAAAGATTTGGGAGATCGGGAATTGGCTTCCCTTGTTCCTGTTCAACAAACTGCCATGCCGTGCGATTGCCTTTCCATTTATTGATGGCTGAATAGGTGATGACGAGAGAATCCAAGGAATCGGACGGACGACTTGAACGCGGAATAATGTGGTCCTTGTCCACGCGCCGCGACACGAGATCAATCGGTTCAAACCGTTGGCCGGTGTAAGGACAAAGCCAGCCGAGGTCTTCGGCGACACGCCCCATTTTAATCAGTCCGTATCCAATGCGAATCGGTTTGCCATTGAAACGTTGTCCATCAAAGGCCTTTTCCAATTTCTCCGTAACTGCGTGATGATTTGCGATGCGTAATCCCAAGTCCTGCGCTTTCGCTTTTGCCGTCTTGCCTGACATCTCCCGCAAGTCGCGATTCACTTCGATGGTGATTTTGCCGATGCGCTTTTTGTCGCCCGTGGCGTATTCCTTGATGATGTCACCGAGCAATCGTTCCAAAATCAAAAGCCGATGGCGGACAAGATGATTGTTTGTCTGCTCCGCAATCTCGCGGTTCATCTGCTTTTGCCGAATTTCCTCGGTGATGAATAGACAACCACCTTCTTCTTTGGGATGTTTGCCGGCAAGGACTTCCTGATAAGCCTGTTTAAGTAAATGCCGGGCAAAAGCAGCGCGGCCATCCAGTCTGATTGGCTTGGACGGGAAGTGACGTTGCAGCAGTTCCTCCTGAGTTACTTGCTTGTCTTTCTTTTTCCCTTTGGTGTTGCGGGCATCTAGTTGGCTTTGCAATTCCATGTCAAACCCGCTGACATCGCCGAGTGATTCCAGTTGCGCGCGAATTTGAGAGAGAGAAAAAACTTTCCCGCGCCGGCATTGCCCGCGCAGTCGTTTTTGCAAACGCACTGGGAGCAGTATCCAAAATGATTCGAGGTCGTCGGAGCAAACGAGCTTTTGGATCGGATCAAGCAACAAGGCTTCCTTGGCGTCAGGGTGCATGAGCATCGTGTCCAGATTGTCACGAATCGCGCTGGTGGTGGCGCGCACGGCTTTCTTGAACTGTTCCGCGGTCATGCTGCCGACGGCGCGCATCTGTTTGTCGAGTTCAACACGCTCTTTGGCAGTGAGGCATGAAAGTTTTTGCTCGCCAAATCGCGCGACTTGAACATTCGCCAATTGCATCGCCCATCGGAAATTCAGAAACTCCGGACAATTGCGGGATGGAACTTTCCCTCCGCTGATCGGACAAATGGAAATGATGCGGTTGTCAAAACGCGGAACAAGTTGTCCGAAAAGCAAACCCCCTTGGTAACGGTTGGGAAGCTTCAAATCAGAGCAGAGGACCGCCCGCCAATCAGTGAACAAGACCTTTTCGAGATTTACATCCACGTCTTTTAATTTGCCAAAGTGCGCGCGTAGGATTTTTTGAACTTCACCTTCCACGATTTCGCGTGGGAAAGCCGCGTTCAAACCTTTGAAACGCTTCATGGAAGATTTCTTTTTACCGGACAGATCGACGCCAAGTTCTTTGCAGAATGTTTCTGCCATGCTCTGCGTGCCATGCTTGCCCATCAATGTTCGAGCGTTTTCCTCTTTCTCCGAATCTTCTTTTTGCGCCTCGACCTCGACGGCACTCCAACGCCGATTTCCATCGTAGCCACGATTGTGCGAATACCAACGCAGCACATCCCAAAGTTCCGGCCATGTGAGCAATTTTCCTTTGCTTAAAACCTGCGAGGCCAACAGCCACGGCCATGCGCAACCGGGCGCATTCAATTCTTTTTCACTCAACGTTCCGAGATGTTTCAGTAGAATTTTCATTCGGGCAATGCGCTGGCGCGTGGAGCGGATGTGTCGGCGCTGACGGCGGTAGCCACGCCGTGCGCTGGCAAGGCAATCATCTGCACGATATGTTACCGCACCGCAGCCGAGAATATTGATGGAAAGAGCCGGAGAAAGTTTGGCTTGCGAAGATTCTCGCCCCGCCGCTTGAAGCACGCCCCAGCCGATGGAACTGTGACCGACATCAAACGCGAGTTGCAAATCGGCAGGGTTAGTTGCGAGAGAAATTTTTTGCTTGGCGCTCATGGTGTGGAATCGGTAGGTTCTGCCTGTCTAAATTGGAATCAAGACAAAGTTAGATAACGCAAGCTGGAAAATCTAAGCGCCATGCGTTTACACCAGTTCGTTACGAAAGTAACAAAAGCGTTTCTTAAATTAAACCGGCGACTCGTTCGCCGGTTTTTTTTGACTGAGGAACGTAGCTGATAGCCATCGGCGATTGCCAGATGTAACCGCACGCGTCCGTTTTGAAAATTATGAGTTGGAATTACCCAGCTCGCACGATGCCGGAAAGACATTGCAACAGGTAAGGCAATAATTGTTTCTTGCGCGAAACGACTCCGGGCAGTTCCCAAACATGCGGGCCGTGCGATGGGAAATTTATTCGCTGCAAAAATTCCGGCGCGCCGCACACGAGCAGGAGGGAATTCTGGGTGTTGATGTCGGTCACGAGCAACGCGGCGAAAAATAAATCTTTGTTGCGGCAATGGCGGTCGAGCGCTTCGATCAGCGCGGCTTGTTTTTCCGGCAAATGCGAGAAGCTCAACTCCTCGATCTGCGAGACGGTGAAGCGCTTGCCAACTTCTTCATACTCTTTGCAATCCGCCGTGATGACTTGTCGCGGGGTCATGGTCAGCAACGGCGAACCGACTGCGAAAATCTCCTTGGCCAATTTCGTCGGATCGGTTTTAGCGATTTTCGAGAGATGTTCGAGAACGTCTTTGTCCACTTGCGTTGCCGTGGGAGAAGAAAGATTGAGCGTGTCGGAAATTAACCCGGCCATGAGCAACCCGGCAATGTCCGGCGGAATCGGCACGCTCATTTGTTGATAGCAAAGCGCGACGATGGTGCTGGTTGAGCCGACCGGATTGTTCCAAAAATGAATGGGCGATTCGCTGGTGAATCCGCCGAGGCGATGATGGTCGAGAATTTCGATGATGGAAATTTTGTCCGCGCCCGAAACGGCGTGTGCAACTTCGTTGTGATCGACAAGGATCAACCGCCGCGGCACCGGCTTGATGAAATCGCTTTTGGACAAAACGCCGACCATCGCGCCGTCCTCGGTGATAATGGGAAATAAATAAGCGGGCAAATTCGCCACTTGTTCGCGCGCCACTTCCAGCAGCGTGTCGGGATGGAAGCTCGTGAAATCCGCGCCCACCATTTGGTCGGCCCGCACCGCACCGCGCGCCAGCAAAACGGTCGTGGCGCTGTCGTGCGGAGAACTGATGATGGTCACGCCGGCTTCTTTGGCCGCGCGCTTGACCGTTCCCAAAATTTCCAAACCGCCGGTGATGATGATCGCGCGCACTTTGGAATCGATGGCGCGCATTTGAATGTCATCGCGGTCGCCGACGATGACCAAAACTTTTTCGGGATGATGAAGCTGCAATCGTTTTGAAAAGGTGTCGGCATTCATCGCGCCGATCATCAGAACTTGCTCGGTCGGCTCGGTGGGAAGTTCGCCCGTCAAAACTTTTCCGCCGAAGGTGGCGACAATGCTGGCCAGTGACGCGACGATCACTCTGGCGTTGGCCGCTTCTTCGCGGGCCGGAAAAAGGTGATGACTGATTTTCGAGGAGGAGAGCAGACCGAGGCAGCGATTGTTTTCGTCGGTCACGGGCAGACCGCGCAATTGTTTTTGTTCGATCAAAAGAACGGCGTCGTAAATCGCGGAATCAGCCCGGACAGAAACCACGTCGCGTTTCATCACGTCGCTGACGCGCGGGGAAACGTCGCTCAAAAAAATGGGCGGCTCGACGTGGAATTTTTGCAGAACAAAATCGATTCGCGCATTGGTGTTGCCGGCGCGCGCGGCGATCACGTCTCGCATTCCCAGCAATTGTTTGAGGCGGGCATAACCCAACGCCGAGCAAATGGAGTCCATGTCCGGGTTGCGATGGCCAATGACGATTGTCTGCATGAGCCGGGATATTCCGCCAAAAAAATTTCCAGACAAGTCTGGGTGGGGAAATTTTCCCTGGGGAAAACATGGGAGCGCGGACGTTCTCGTCCGCGAGTTCCATTCTCACCGGGAGAATCGGCGGTTAGCCGGAACGATTAAGCGCAAAGCAACGCTCGACCTCACCTCGTGCCTTTCCTCCAAGGAGAGATTTCCCCGAACGAAAATTTCGCGCATTGAACCCCTGAACCGTAGCCGCCGACGTTAGGAGGCGGATTTGGGCTGCTAGCCCGCATTGCTCGCCGGAGCGCGGCATTTATGCCGCTTCGTCGTCGCTGGGCAGCCAGCGGTGGAACAGATTTTTCCAGTTCGACAGTTGAAGCGGCATAAATGCCGCGCTCCTGTCGTATTCAGCCTTACGGTGAGAAATGCGGGCCAGGCAAGGTTCCGCCTCCTCACGTCGGCGGCTACAAGGGTTCATGGGGGGGAATGTTATACAGCGCTGGAAGAGTTCCCTTTGAGTGACCGATTGCGTGTGCTGATTGCGGGTTCCCTCTCCTCGGGGGAGAGGGTGGGGGTGAGGGCGAGCCGTTTGTCCAACTGAATCCTTTCGGCTTAGTGTGGATTCACGCGGACGAAGAACGTCCGCGCTCCTCTCGGTTCGCAAATGATTTTTGCTGGCGAGAAAAACTTTTCGCGCCATTCTTGCGATGGAAAAATGAAACGCCTCGCCCCACTGGATTTGACCAAATTAAAAGTTTTTCCATTAGCGGAACGTCGTAGTGAATCGCGCATCGAAGAAATTGTGGTACCGCCGGACGCACCGTTGCCTCCTTGCTCGCCGGAAAATTTAAAATCGATCAGGGAGTGCGCCGAAAAAATTCGGGCGGCCCGGCATCGTGACGCCAGCGTGATGCTGATTTACGGCGCGCACTTGTTGAAAAATGGCGGACAAAAAATTCTCATCGAATTGATGGAGCGCGGTTGGGTCACGCATCTTGCCACCAATGGCGCGGGCACGATCCACGATTGGGAATTTGCCTTTCTGGGTCGCTCCACTGAAAGCGTGGAAAAAAATGTCGCGACGGGGACTTTCGGAACGTGGGACGAGACGGGGCGCAATATTCATCTCTCGCTACTGGGTGGTGCGCTCCAGGACTCGAAACTGGCCGATCAGGAGATCGGCGTTCCGATGGGTTACGGCGAAAGTCTTGGCAAATTTATTTCAGAAGATGGCATCGATCTTCCCTCGATTGAGTCCCTGGAAAAATTTTTGCGAGACGAACCGTCGCATCCGCTTTCTCCGGCGCGCGCAGATTTGTTGCAGGCGATGCGCGTCCACCATCTCGCCACAGGCCGCCACGAAATAAAACATCCCTGGAAAAATAGTTCTGTCCTCGCCAATGCCTGGAAAAATAAAATTCCACTCACCGTCCATCCCGGCATCGGTTACGATATCATTTCGAATCATCCGATGTTCAACGGCGCGGTCATTGGCCGCGCGGCTACCATTGATTTTAGAAAATTCGGTGGCGCGGTGGAAAATCTTGACGGCGGCGTGGTGCTCTCGATCGGCTCGGCGATCATGGGCCCGCAAGTTTTTGAAAAAAGCATTTCGTGCGTGAATAATTTGCGCATTCAAGCGGGGAAAAAAATCGTGCGCGATCACACCATTTACGTGGTCGATTTGCAGGACGGCGGGAATTGGGACTGGACGAAGGGCGAACCGCCAAAGGACAACCCGGCCTACTACCTGCGCTTTTGCAAAAGTTACTCACGCATGGGCGGCGCGATGCGCTATCTCCAATGCGATAACGTTGCGTTCGTTCAGCAATTATTTCATCAACTCGGTCGATCACAGGAATTGGAGCGATGAAATTTGCAGGCTGGAAATTTTTGCGGAGGCAATCGTAGCGCAGGATTGCATCCTGCTGTATCGCCGGTTTGAAACCGGCTGAACGTCGCAAGTAGAGAAAGCCTTTTAGCATTCGAAAGTCCCCGATTCTGAGGGCATCTCGCAGGTTGAAAACCTGCGATACGGCAGGATGCAATCCTGCGCTACGTTGCGTTGTCGCGACTCTTGCTTCTCAAAACAAATTCGTTGCGCGAGCAAACGCGGTTGTGGCTTTATTTCGCGATGCGATAAGGGCGTATGAAGCGGGAGCAGATGAAGATTTTTTATTCCGGCCGAGTGCAAAATGTTGGATTTCGTTACGCGGTGAAATCGGTCGCGACGGGATTTGACGTGACGGGAGCAATCCGAAATTTGGAGGACAGCCGCGTTGAATTAATCGCAGAAGGAGCGAAAGAGGAGTTGGAAAGTTTTCAACGGGCCATCCAGGATTCGGAAATTGGCCGTTTCATTCGTAACGAAACAGTGTCGTGGTCAGAAGCAAAAAATGAATTTCGCGGTTTTGAAATTACTAGTTAGACTGGAAACTGAATGAAGTACGCCATCATCGCCGACATCCACGCCAATCTTGAGGCGTTCAAAGTCGTGCTCGACGACATCAAGGCCCAAAAATGCACGCACGTGGCCTGTCTCGGCGATGTCGTCGGATACAACGCGAGTCCCAAGGAATGCCTGGATATGGTTCGCGACATGAACATTCCCTGCGTCAAAGGCAATCACGATGAATATTGTTCCTCCGACGAAAATCTTGAAGGCTTCAATCCGCACGCCGCCGCCGCCGTGAATTGGACGCGCCAGCAATTGCCGGAGGAGGATCGCAAATGGTTGCGCGAGTTGAAATATCTTCGACTCGTTTCCAGTTTTACCATCGTTCACGCGACGCTCGATGTTCCGCAACGCTGGGGCTACGTCTTCGACAAATTGATGGCCGCCGCCAGTTTCACCTATCAAAACACGGCCGTTTGTTTTTTCGGGCACACGCATGTGCCGCTGGCTTTTATCCGTGACAGCGTCGTGCGCGGAGGGACTTATTCAAAATTCAAAGTTGAACCGGGCCGAAAATATTTTGTTAACGTCGGCAGCGTGGGACAGCCGCGCGATGGCGATCCGAAAGCGAAATACGTCGTGTACGACATGGATGAAGGCTCGATTGAATTGCGCAAACTCGATTATGATATTGCCGGCGCGCAGAAAAAAATTCTGGATGCAGGCCTGCCGCCTCGTCTGGCTGAACGGCTTGCGGTAGGCAAGTAACGGATCGTTTCTCCTCGAAATCATGCATCGCGTAGTTTTCTTTTTTGTCTTTTTAGTCTGTGTCGGTTGCACAAAACAATCCTCGGACACCTCGCTAAAGCGGGATCAACTGGCGGCGTCTTTGCCACAACTCGATAAAAAAAAGGCCATCGAGATTGCCTGGCTGGCAGTTTCCTCCAACGCGAATTTTAGAAAAGACGAGGTTTCATTCGAAGCATCGCGAGACGGGCACGAGTGGTGGGTCACTGTTTGGAGGGAGCCGAAAATGCCCGGTGGCTTTTGCACCGTTGAGATTACCGACGATGGAAAGGTCCAACATATCTATCCGGGAGAGTGAGATGCCTGAGACCGTTTTTGAAAATACTTATCCTCAAACCCAGTTCCCTCGGCGACGTGATTCAGGCCTTGCCCGTTTTGCGCCTGCTCAAATTGCATTATCCGGCGAGCGAAATTTATTGGTGGGTCCGTTCCAATTTAGCTCCGTTGCTCGAACACGATCCTGACCTGCGCGGTCTCTTTATTTTTCACCGTCGCCGGTGGTCGTCGCCATTGGAGTGGATCGATATGCTCAAAAGTATTTTGGCGATGCGAGCAAAAAAATTTGATCTGGTGATCGATTTGCAGGGCCTGGCGCGCAGCGGCGCGTTCGCGTGGCTGGCGAATGGAAAATTGACCGTCGGTGTGGCTGACTTGCGGGAGGGAGCGTCGGGCTTTTACGACATCGCCGTGGCGCGTCCGTCGTTTCAAACCCACGCCGTTGATTGGTATCTCCGAGTGTTGAAAATCTTGGATGTTCCAATCCATGAAAATTTCGAGTGGCTTCCGGCGCACGCCGCAACCAAAAATGCCGTTGAAAAAATGGCCGGCGAACGCGCGCGCTGGATCGCGGTCAACCCCGGCGCGCGCTGGGTCAACAAACGCTGGCCGGCAGAATATTTTGCGCAGCTTGTTCAGGAGTTGGCCGCGAAAAATGACGGCGCTCGATTCGTCATTCTCGGAGGAAAAGATGACCAGCCTCTTGGTGAAATTATTTCGCGCGCCGAACCGAATCGTTGTTTGAATTTAACCGGCCAAACTTCTTTGCTCGAAATGGTCGAGTGGATTCGCCGCAGCGAGTTCATCGTCACGAACGACACTGGACCGATGCATGTTGCCGCCGCTTTAAAAAAACCTGTGGTTGCGATGTTTGGGCCGACTGATCCGCGACGCACCGGGCCGTATGGACAACTCGATCATGCTCTGCGCATCAAGTTACCATGCAGCCCGTGCCTGAAAGATTTTTGCGCGTACCCGAAGCCGATGGAATGCTTGCGCGCGATCACGCCGCAGTTCGTCGGCGCGGAAATTCGCAGACGAAAATTGTAGCCGCCGCCGTGAGGAGGCGGATTTCACACCGGCAACTCCGCCTCCTCACGTCGGTGGCTACGGGCCCTCGAACTTATGAAACCAGTTACGGTTTTGCGGCTTGCTCGTCAGCGGTTGAACACTAAACTCGTCCGATGAAAATATTTTCGTTCATCCTGATTTTGTGGATGACAGCGGTGCCCGCAATTCAGGCGCAAGTCAACGCGGTCTCCATCGCGCTCTCGCTCGATCAGGATCAATTTTTGTCCAACGAAGATGTTCGCCTGGCGGTGCGAATCACTAATCGCTCCGGGCAAACTCTCGGGTTTGGAAAAGAAAATGATTGGCTCACTTTCACCGTCGAGTCGCGCGATCACTATGTTGTTAACCAATTGAGCGACGTGCCGGTCACGGGTGAATTTTCTCTCGAGTCGTCGGAGACCGGCACCAAACGCGTGAACCTGACTCCGCATTTTGATTTTCGCCAGCCGGGGCGTTATCAGGTGACGGCCAGCATGAAAATTCCACAATGGAGCAAAGAAATCACCAGCCGCCCGGCCGTCTTCGACATCATCACGGGAACGAAATTAAAAGAATTCGATTTTGGCGTTCCAACCGCCGCGATCAATGCGCAACCGGAAATGCGCAAATATGTTTTGCAACAGGCAGTTTATCTCAGCCAGATGCGGTTGTATTTGCGGCTGACTGATTCCACGGGCACGATTACTTTTCGTGTATTTCCCATCGCCACCATGGTTTCTTTCAGCCAACCCGAAGCGCAGGTGGATAAATTCAGCAACCTGCATGTGCTCCATCAAATCTACAGCCACTCGTTCAATTACAGCGTGATCAATCCCAACGGCGAAGTAATGCGCCAGGAAATCCACGACTACACCACGACTCGCCCCGTGCTCAAGACGGATGCCGATGGAAAAATTTTTGTCTCCGGCGGCGTGCAGCGAATGACCGCGAACACTTTGCCAAAACCCGCTCCCGTTCAGGATGCGCCACCTAAAAAATAATTTTTCACCAGCGGTCATATTGATTGGTCTGCTGTCGATATTCCCCGTCGCGCTGCATTCTCAAACCGTCGCGTTCAAGCTGCGCAATGGAGATCGATTGACTGGGAAAATAATTTTTGAAACGACCAATCAAGTTACCATCAGCAATAGTTGGGCGGCGGCCATCGTCATTCCAATTGTGGAAATCCAAGCGCGCGAAATAGTTTCACCCACAGTCCTGGCCGCGACTAACGCTCCGCTGACCAACGCAGTTCCATTGGTCAAAACCGCGCCAGTCATTCCGCCTGCAAAATCCCCCGAAAAATCCAAGGCGCCAACGGCCTGGCATGGAGACGTTCAAGTCGGCGCGGATGTCGGTCTGAGTGAGACGACCCGCCAACTTTATTATGGAAAATTCAGAATCGCTTACACGCCGCTGCCGACAGGACCGATTGGCGGATCGAGATTGATCGACCGTTTCCGAAACATCTTCGAATACAATGCGGCTTACGGGACGACCGACGGACTCCTCTCGGCCAACCGGATGGACGGCAACTCGAAAACCGATTTCGATTTGGGCAAGGAACGCCGCTTCTTCGCTTACAACGTGGTCGGCGCGGGTTTCGACGAAATCCGCAAGATCGATTTGCGTTACGAATTCGGCCCGGGCCTCGGCTACCACGTGCTGACTCGCAGCAATCTGGTTTTCAACACGGAAGTCGGCATGAACTATCAGGTGCAATATCTCCAAAACGCCGCGCGCACTGAACGTTTTTTTTATCGTCTTGCCGAAGATTTAACCTGGAAAATTTCCAAGTCCTTGTCCTTCGACGAAAAGTTTGAATTCTTTCCCCAGGTCAATCTCCAGGATTTTCGGTTGCGTTTCGAAAGCAATCTCCGCTATTGGCTTCTGGAAAATCTCTCGTTCAATTTAACGGTGGTTGATCTTTACGACACCCAACCCGCTCCGACCGTAGGACGAAACGATTTACAAATTCGTTCGACCATTGGGATAAAGTTTTGAACCGGGTTGCCAAAATAATTTCCCGAAAGGCGTCTTGCCAACGGAACGCCGAACTCCGGTGCGGCTCGTTGCAATGACGTCGTGCCGATTTGGAAATCGGCGCGTCGGTCCGGAAATTTATTTCGACAACGGATTTGGATGACGCGTTCGGTTTCCTCACGGCAAAATTCTTTTGGCTCAACGTGTCTCCATTTCCATTTCTCACTAGCGCCGTGGCTTTAGCCCGGTGTCTGGCGTGCGACGAGAGATTCAGCCGTTTCAACGGCTTATCGCAACGCACGGAAGCCGTTAAAACGGCTGAATTGTGAGTAGAGCGTAGCGCAGCTTTGCAAGCTGCTGTATCGCCGGTTTGCAACCGGCAGGACGTCGCGACATCCAGCAGGTTGCAAACCTGCGATACGGCAGGTTCCAAACCTGCGCTACCTCTTCAGCCCCGCAAAATTCTTTTGTCTCGAATTGTTTTTGCGACCGACCGCCGCTAGATTCCAGCACGATGCGTTGCCAAATTGTTTTTCAACCTTTCTCCATCGCGCGGGCGGTTGTCGCTCTGCTCGTCCTCGCATTCGCGCCGCATTCCATTGCCGCAGTTTCCGGAAAAAGCAAACATGCCGGCAGCGCATTGCCAAAAAGTTTTGAGCAAGACGTTAAGCCGCTGCTCGGAAAATATTGTTATGGCTGTCACGGAGAGACGAAGAAAAAAGCCGATCTTTCTCTCCAGACGTTCGAAAATTTAGCCGCCGTTTTGAAAGAGAAACCGATTTGGGAAAAAGTTTTGCACAATGTCCAGACCCGCGAAATGCCGCCGGAAAACAAACCGCAACCTTCCGAGGCGGAACGAGCGCTCCTCACCAAATGGATCGAAGCGGAAATTTTTAACTGCGATTGCGACCATCCCGATCCGGGCCGCGTTACGCTGCATCGGCTCAATCGCACTGAATACAACAACACGATTCGCGATTTGCTCGGAGTCGATTTTCATCCAGCCGATGATTTCCCCGCCGACGATACCGGTTACGGCTTCGACAACATTGGCGATGTTCTTTCCCTGTCGCCGATCTTGTTGGAAAAATATCTGGCGGCGGCGGAAAAGATTTTGCGCAAAGCGATTGTCACGGACTTTTCCACAAACGGAACCACCGTGCGATTTGAGGCGGGAAAAATTCAGTCCACCACGAAAGATGGAAATGTTCAGGGTCGCAGCTACCGGTTGTCGCGCGAGGGCGAAATCTTTACCTCCTGCAATTTTCCGAGGGAGGGCGATTACATCTTTCGCGCGCGCGCTTTCGGCGAACAAGCCGGCCGTGAACCGCCCAAAATGGAATTGAAAATCGATGGCGAAGTTTTGAAAACGTTCGATGTGGCCGCCGTCGAAAGCGCTCCGGCCACTTACGAATTTCCTTTTCATACGAGCGGCGGCGCAAAAAAAATCGCGGCGGCTTATATCAATAATTATTACAACAAAGATGAGCCGGACCCCGACCGGCGCGACCGCAATCTTGTCATTGAATATTTGGAAATAATCGGGCCGGCCGGGCCGCCAGTTTTACCCGAATCTCATCAACGTATTTTCACCAAAGCCGTTCCTGCCGACACCAACGAAAGGAAAACTTACGCTCGTGAAGTCATAAATAATTTTGTGCGGCGCGCCTATCGCCGCCCCATTTCTTCCGGCGAAGTGGAGCGTCTTGTCCGGTTCGTCGATCTCGCGCAAAGCGAGGGAGAAAATTTCGAGAGTGGAATTAAACTGGCGTTGCAAGCGGTGCTCGTCTCTCCCCATTTTCTTTTTCGCGGCGAATTGCAGACCGACCCGAACGATTCCAAGTCTATTCACCCGATTGACGAGTTTGCTCTGGCGTCGCGTCTTTCCTATTTCTTGTGGAGCAGCATGCCCGATGACGAACTGGTGCGGCTGGCGGAGCAGGGGACGTTGCGCAAAAATTTGGAGCGACAAATCCGCCGGATGTTGGGCGACAAAAAATCTTCCGCACTCGTCGAGAATTTCGCCGGGCAATGGTTGCAAATTCGCAATTTGAATCTCGTCATGCCCGACTCGGAAAAATTTCCAACCTTCGATGACGACCTTCGCGCGGACATGCGCAAGGAAACCGAGTTGTTCTTCGCATCGGTCTTGAAAGAAAATCGCAGCGTCTTCGATTTCCTCACCGCCAACTACACGTTCGTCAATCAACGACTAGCATCGCACTACGGGATTGCGGGGAATTTCGGCGAACAATTTCAGCGCGTCAGTTTGAAAGGAACGGGGCGCGCGGGAATTTTGACGCAGGGCAGCATTCTGACGCTCACGTCGAATCCAACGCGCACTTCGCCCGTCAAGCGCGGCAAATGGGTTTTGGAAAATATTCTTGGAACCCCACCGCCTCCGCCACCGCCAAATGTCCCCAACCTCGAGGAGGAAAAAGGCGCGGCGCTCAGTGGCACACTGCGGCAACGCATGGAACAACACCGCGCCAACCCGCTGTGCGCTTCCTGTCACGCGCGGATGGATCCGATCGGTTTTGCTTTTGAAAATTTTGACGGAGTCGGCGCGTGGCGAAAACAGGATGGCGATCTGCCGATTGATTCCACGGGCGAATTGACCAGCGGAGAAACGTTTCGTGACGCCACCGACCTGCGGAAAATTCTTGCGTCGAAAAAACGCGACGACTTTGTTCGCTGCCTGTCGGAGAAATTGCTGACTTATGCGCTGGGCCGTGGGATGGAGATGTATGATCGTTGCGCCATTGAACAGATTTCCAAGCGTCTCGAAAAAAAGGGCTACAAGTTCAACGACTTGATTCTCGAAGTCGTGAGAAGTGTTCCGTTCCAATTACGCCGCGGCGAACAACAAATTGTTTCGACGCCCGCCGAAAAAGACACGGCATCGCGCTAAAGGGTGGAGCGCGGACAGCTTTGTCCGCGAGAATCTCAAGCAGTGGAAACGCCTGGGTTTTGTCCTTTCCAAACACGCGGACAAGGCTGTCCGCGCTCCTCACATCGGACTTATTTAACTTTATTCAGGCGAAGGGCCAGGCGGGATTTCTTTCGGCTCGCGGTTGAGCGATGCAACGATCCTTTTTTTGCGGCTTTATCCAGAGCGGAACTGAGTTCCCCGTAAGCGGCGGTCGCTTCGGTTTTTTTTCCGGCGGTGACAAAATCAGCGTATTTTTTTTCCAACGTTCCGAGGCGTGATTTCGTGCTGCGGTTTTTCAACTGTTTGCGCGCGCTGTTGCGCATGCGACGTCCGGCGGATTTTGTGTTCGGCATAAATTCTTGTTAATTCAGAGCGGCGAACGGTATCGGATAGCGCGAAGTTGTCAACGGCCCGCTTCAGGTAGGGGGTGCAATCGGGTGTGATTGAAACCGGGTGAGGCGGGATTTGGTTTCCGTGGACTGCGGCGGCATGGCGCCGCTTTTCCTGCGCGTTACGCGATGGAGGAAGTGCTCGAAAAGAATGAGGTTGCGGGCTTTTTCACCGTGCAGCCAAAGCGGGGGCGTGTCCCCGCAGTCCAAGAATCAGATCGCTTCCAACCTCACCCACTTTAATCACACCGAATCACCCCGATGGATAAGCGCTCTTGCAAATTTTTGCGAAAATGAGTTCGTTCATCGCTGTGAGAATCCGACAACATTCAACCAAGCGCAGCCCACATGATTGAGTTCAAATTTTCCTGCCCGAATTGCGGCCAGCACATTCAAGTCAACGATGCCTACTCCGGGAGACAGATCGGTTGTCCAACTTGTAAGAATCAAATCGTTGTTCCTCCAGCGCCCGGAGCGGTCGCGTCAAAGTCCGGGCTGTCTGTGGCACCGTCACCGCCGACCCGTCCGCAAACCGCCGCGCCATTTGCCAATCCCCCTCCATTTACGGCGAAGCCAAAATCCAAAATCAAGGGGGTGGTCGTGGGCAGCGTCGTTGGCTTGGTTTTGATTGGCGCGCTGGCCTACGTTTTTGTTCCCAGGATTTTTCCTCCTTCCGCAGAAAAATCTGGGAGCGCAACTTCTGGCAAATCAGTTACGCCAAAAATCCTCAGTAAGAAAACAAAGGGTGTGTCCGGCGGCACAGCGCGTTCGAGCGATTCGCCAACTCCAGGCGCGGAAGAAATTCTTCAGAAAGTCACCGCGCAATACGAAGCGTTGACCAGTTACAGTTCCCGCGGCAACGCCGTTTCTATCTTTGATCTGTCGGGCCTTGATCCGGAAAATATTCCAGGCCTGGCGGGCAAGGTTCCGAAAGACTTGAAAGATTCAAAGGAGTTCAAGGAAGCGATGAGTAAACCGCAAAAACAGGAGTGGGAATTTCAGATCAAGCTCGGCAAGCCCGATTTTTATCGCATCGATTGGGAAGGTCAAATGGGGCCGACGAAAAATAAAGGCGCGGTCTGGTCATCGGGCACAGGCGATTTTCTTTTCCGGGCCAGCACGCCACCCAAGTACGTGAAAATGGAGAATCGCGATTTGGCTCTTGCGGCAGCGACAGGAATTTCCGGGGGTCTGGCCGGAAGCATGCCCGCGATTTTTTTCAAAACCGAATCGAATCCTTTAAGCTCCTTGACGAACATTACGCGCACCGCTGACGAAACGATTGATGGCGCCGATTGCTACGTTTTGGCCGGCACTCTTCAGGGATTGAAAATGATTTTGTGGATCGATAAAAGCAATTCGTTGATTAAACAAAAACAAACGGTGCTCGGTGGAAAAGCGGAAATGCCCGAGATGAGCGCGGAAAAACTCCAGCAAGGAATGAAACAACTTGGCGGCAAGCCGACCACTGAGCAACAAGCGCAGATGAAGGCCGTCGCGAAAAATATGAGCGCCCTCGCTTCTCAGATGAAGGGCACGATGACCGAGACTTATCAAAACATCGAAATCAACCAGCCATTGACCAAACAGGATTTTGACTTCGTGGTGCCCGCCGGAACAAAATTGAGCGCGTCATTTTTTTAGCGGTCAGCGCGGGCCGGCCTGAATTCAGGCGAGGCAGGCATTCTTTTTCAATGTGCGGGACGAGCGCTTGACGGGCATCATGGTTGGTTTCTCCTGTGGTTGCGCACCCGGTAGAGTCGTTCCGTGAAACCGCCTTCTTCCACGAATGCTTTTTCTTGCGCGGCGATTTGGCGGTCGAGCAGGCTGCACGCTACTGCGAGGAGTGTGAGGACGCCGTTGGCTGAAATTTCCGCATAGGTGGACGTAGTGGACTTTGTGGACGCTGTGGACTGAATGGACGCGATAGACTCCTGTTTTTCTTTCTCCCGTCCACTCTGTTCACGTTGTCCACTCAGTCCATGTCGGCGCATATCCTGCGCCCAATCCGCCACCTCATCAGCCGTGGCGCACCGCCGCGCTATCAGTTCCGTCCGGCGCGGGTCTTCCCGTGGCCACTGCGCCAGACCGCGCTGCCTCAAAAAATCTTCATAGTCCAGCCGCAGTTCCTCCAGACTGGCGCGCGCCACGCTCGTGAGCTTGAGTTCCATCTTTTTGGATGTCCCGCTGGCTTGGCTGCCCTCCGCGATATTTTGCACGCCCGAACGCGCCGCCTGCACCATCTGGTCGCGGGTGCGGCTTTTCCACTCCACGTAACGCTCGCAGAAACGAACCGTCACATCGTAGGCCAACTGCGCCACCTGAAAACTTTTCAACTTCCGATAGCCGCCATGCAATGGAATTAATTTTTCTGCGCTCATCAACGTGAACAAAGTCAATTTGTCTTTCGCAGCGTGGAAAGAAACTCCACCAGGTCCACCAACTCCTGCGCTGACATGGTTCGTTCCAGACCCGCCGGCATAATCGAAGTTTTCAATTGTTGCCGTTTCTCAATTTCATTTTTTTTGTAGCGCGCGACAATTCCCTTCAAATCTTTCATCACCAGTTCGTCAACCGTCTCGCTCACGACCAGCCCGTAAGCTTCATCGCCGGATTTCAGCTCCACCTGGTTCGCTTCGTAGCCGACAGAAATTCCCGCGCTCGGTTCGAGAATCGATTCGAACAACGCCTCTTTGCCGAGCTTGGTCCCAATTTCCGAAAGAGCCGGGCCAATTTCGCCGCCGCGTCCTCTGACCTGATGACAAGTGCCGCACGCGGTATCCGTGCGGAAAAAAACTTTCTCACCATTGGCCACGTCCCCTTTCATTTTTGATAACTCGGCGAGCGACGGCAGCGGTTTGGAATCGTGGCTTTGCGGAAGGGGTAAAATTTTTTCCGCCTCACTCTTCACATTTTCCCAGCGCGCTTTGTTTAATTCGGCGCTCGCGATCAGCTTCAAATCCGGCGGCAACTTTTCCTCTTTCGCTAAGGTCAGCAACTGATTCGCACCATCGGAGGTCTGGGCCGTCGCGCGTACAGCCTGTTTGCGAAGATTTAAATCGCGCCTGCTATCGGTCAGCAGCGGTATCAGCAGAGACAAAGCTTCTTTTTTTCCAGAATTTCCCAGCGCCTCCACCAGCTTCATGCTGTTCGTGCCGCGCAAAGAAATTTCCATCAAACCGTAATTTCCATTCTCAAAGATAAGGCGAATCGCCTCGACGCCGGCTTCGCTCGCAGGAAAATTTTCCGCAACCTCCAAAAGACCTTCGTCTTGATTTTTAAGTTGAAGCTGTTTGACCAACTGGACAAATCGCGGCGTGCCGTGCGTGGCCGACAAAATCTTTTCGACGGCGCGCTTGAACTCAGGATTTTTCTCGATGTCAGTTCCGTGCAAGCGGCTTAACGCCTCCACCGCGATGTGAAATCGCTCTGGTTCGGTCAAACCACTCCCCGAAATATTCGTCTGACCAGAAGCCGACGCGATGAAGCCGAACAAAAAAAGCACGCGCAAAAAATGGTTGGCCGGGGCAGATTGCATCGGGAATTTTTCGCCGAAAGTGCAGTGCTTAACAAGCGGGGAAATTTCTGAGCCGCTTTGCGCACGGGTAGCATCTGCCTCCGGCGGGTGCGAAGTCGTTCTCCATTCGCGTCCGGAATTGTTTGACAGAATAAAAGCCCGTCCAACTACTTGGACCGCGCCCGGCCAAATGAAACTGAGGAAAAAATAATTCTGTGAATTTCGTTAATTCTGTCAAAACTCCCTGCGCATTATGTCTTTTCTGAACGAACTTGATCCGCTCAAAACGGCGGCGTTGGGCGATTTAAAATCCGCCTCCGATTTGGCGGCGCTGGAACAAACCAAGGGAATTTACCTGGGCGCGAACGGAAAATTTACCGCACTGATGAAGCAACTCGGTGCGCTCTCAAAAGAAGAACGTCCCGCCGCCGGAAAACTCATCAACCAAACGAAAACAGAATTGGAAAACGCCTTAACCGAGCGGCGCGCAGAATTGGAAGCGAAAGCCGCCCTGCCGAAAGAGCCGACCGATTTTACTTTGCCCGGTCGCCGTCGCGCCATCGGCAAATTTCATCCGCTCACGCAGGTTTCTGACGACGTCGTTCGTGCCTTTCGCAAAATCGGTTTCGCCGTGGCGGACGGGCCGGAGATTGAAGATGAGTTCCATTGTTTCGACGCGCTGAACACGCCGGCCGATCATCCCGCGCGCGATTCCCAGGATACGTTTTATCTGACGACGAGCGCCGCGAATCTATCTCCCTCTCCTGGGGGAGAGGGCCGGGGTGAAGGCCAAGGTAAATTACTCCTGCGCACTCACACCTCCTCCGTCCAAATACGCGTGATGCAAAAACAGCCGCCGCCCGTGCGCATCATTTCACTCGGTCGCGTTTTTCGTCGCGACAACGCCGACGCCACGCACAATCCGACCTTTCATCAAATCGAAGGGTTGTATGTGGATAAAAATGTGACCGTCGGCGACTTGAAGGGGACGGTGGAATTTGTTTTCAAAGAGTTGATGGGACCGGACGTGAAGGTGAGATTTCGACCCCACTATTTTTCCTACACCGAGCCAAGTTTTGAAATTGATTTCTCCAGTTCGCTCGTAAAAAAAATGGGCAAGGACTGGCTGGAAATCGCCGGTTGCGGAATGGTGCATCCGCAAGTTTTTGAAAACGTCGGCTACGATCCCGAAGTTTGGAGCGGCTGGGCGTTTGGTTTCGGCATCGAGCGCATCGCCATGATTCGTTACGGCATCAACGACCTCCGCCTGTTCTACGAAAACGATGTGCGGTTTTTGAAACAGTTTTAGCTGCTCGGACTTGCAAAACTTCGGCGAACTCATCGCGGACGCCGCTCGATCCCCAAGCTCCAGGAGCGCCTTTTTTTCTGATCAACGGGTGAGCGTTACCCAACGAATGCCGTAAGGCGCCAGAGTGAACTTGAGAGGTTGCCGCAACAAATCGCCCGCGTTGCCGCGCTGCAGTAATTCGAGTTCGTTCAACTTCGTCGCCGCATTCAATTGAAACATCCGAAACTCTCCCGCCTTGATCGCGGAAAACTGGAGCGTCACTTCTTCGCTGTTGGGTTGCTCATGCGCAAAGTTCCAAATCAACACATTGATAGTTTTGCCTCGCTGCGCCGCTAACGCGTGGACCTTTGCAGTGCTGCCAGAAACGGCAAGTTGCTCGCCCTGCAACAAGCTCATCAGTTTAAAGGCAAAATAACCTGGCCGCGCGCGACCTTGATGGTCGAACAGCCCGTCATATTGCGGCGTGTCATTCCACCATTGCGCGACGAACGCCGCGCCGGGTTTCGACATGAAACCTGCAAATTGCTTCTCATCCACGAACGAATCCCGGATGTGATAATACGCGCCGCGATTCAATCCTTCCTCGTGAAAGATGCGCGTCGTCTCCAGAATGAATGCAGGCTGGAAGGCCGGATTGAGCACCGGTTGATCGAGCGACATGTTCCATTCGTCGATGATTGTTTCCGTCTCTTTCAATCGCGGAAACTTCGCCAGCTTCGCCTTAATGTCTCGGATGCTTTTGCGAAAATATTCCGGGTCGCTGTGATAGATATGCCAGGAGAAGAAGTGCAATGGCGTGTTGGTCTTGCCGCAATGTTGAATCAGCGCATCACCAATCGCGCTGTTGTAGCCCGCCAATGCCGGCCCGCCGATTTTCGCCTTGGCGTCAGCGCGCCAGATCGCTTTCGCCGTGTGCTCGTAATAAATCACGTAGTCCGGTGCTTCAAAAAGATAGGGACAACCGCCGTCCTCGCCGATGTCGGGTTCATTGGAAATTTCCCAATACTCGATGCCGTAGCGTTTCTCTGTGTTGCAATGTTTTACCAACGCAGAAATTAATTCTTCCCACTCGCCATAATCATTCGGATGAACAATGTGCTGATCGATTTTGGGAAATAAAATTGGCGGCTTGAAGCAAAGGGAAAGAATCGGTTTTGCGCCCGTCGCTAAAATCGTTTCGATGACGTGATCAAGGGTTTGCCAGTGATACGTCCTGCGCTTCGGATACAACGCGAAAAATTCCTGCACAAAAATGCGAATGGTTTTCGGGTGCAATTGAGCAATCTGCTCGACGTGCGCATCAAACATCGGCTTGTCCGAAAGCCCGCCTTGCCCAAGCGCGAACGGCGTCAAATCAATTTTGCCGACAGGTTTGGAAGGATCGATCACAAGTTCCACGGTCCCAGCCTGGAGTTGCGTTTCAGCCATTAACAGCGCGCCACAAGTCAGGGACACGGAGATGATGTGCAAATACTTCATGTGTCAGGCGACAGTAGCGAGAGCGCGGAAGACCCGCAAGCTGCTGTATCGAGGCTCTGATTCGGATTAATTTGAAGGGCAAATCACTCAAACTTCGCTTGACTTGACGGCGTCACGAATTCAATGTTGCGCGCATGAATCCAATCCATGCACGATCCTCGTTATCGTTTTCATTTGTTAAATTCGCTCTGGTTTTTTTGATTTTGGGAACGACGCTTTTTTCGGCGCGCGCCCAAATCCAGACGGCGGGCAGTTTGTTCGTCAACTTCGATGCCACCAGCCTTCCGGCGGGCGCTGTGACGGACATCACCAATTCGGGAACGCTCGGCGGCTATTTTGAATCGCGCAATACTGCGCAAGCCGCCGCGACCGGCACCATCGTTGTGACCAATGGCGTCAATGCCGTCCAACTTACCGCCAGCTATGTGATGCAATTGCGTAGTGCGACCAATGGCCCGCTGATCCCGCCTCCTTCGGGCATCGTGGGGACCAATGCCACTACAACCATCGAAGTATGGGCGTTGAATCCCGCAGTGGCGACGGAGGAGAGCATGGTAGCCTGGGGAAGACGCGGTTTTGTCGGACAAAATATGACCTTTGAATACGGTTATAGCGGCACGGTCGGCGCAGTCACACATACCACCACGCTTGATCTCGGTTGGGATGATCTCGGCGGCGCCCCGCTGAACAACACCTGGCATCATCTCGCTTATACCTACAACGGAACCAACGAGAACGTTTTTGTGGACGGCACACTGATCAAAACCAAAACGGGCGGGATCAATATCGCCACTAACTCCGGTATCATGCTAGGGGCGCAATGGACGAACAATGGCGTGGACATCAGCACCACTCCTGCGCTGGCTACGCTGATGATCGCACGTGTTCGTATCCATGATGGCGCGCTAACTCCTGCTCAGGTTTTGAACAACTTCAATACGGAAAAAACGTTGTTCATCCCTCCTGCTGTTACAAACCAATTTTTGGTCGCGACGCCGGTTCATCGCTATTCGTTTAATGAACCCGCGACAAACGACGCCAGCGGTTTATTGGTGCGTGATTCCATTGGGACAGCCCACGGCGTTGTGCGAGCCACCAACGGGACGGTTGCCCCTCAGTTCTCCGGCTCGCGGCTCGTATTGCCCGGCGGAGTTTCAGCGCAGGCCTCGTATGTTGATTTGCCCAATGGTCTTATTTCTGCCAATAGCACGAATAATGGCGGCTCAGGCGAAGTCAGCATCGAAGTTTGGTATAAGAATATCGGGGGAGCAACGTGGTCGCGTGTCTTCGATATCGGCTCGGTCGGAGTAACCAATGGAACTACCGGCATTGAACTGACAGGAGTCGGCGGTTATACAGCGGATCTTACCTCCCGTGATTATATCTACTATTCCGCCCAACTGGGCGGGAATTTTAATCAGCGCCGGATAGGTTGGCAGAATAGGGATTCTCTTCCATCCGGCGGGACAAACAGCTCCGCCGTTTCATTCGATATCACGACGTTGGGAACCTACCAGACCGAGCGCCACATTGTCGTCACCTGGAAGGAAAGTACCAGCCAAATCATTGGTTATGAGAACGGAGCTATGGTGGCTTCCCTTCTGGTCAGCAACGCGATCAGCGCCCTCAACGACGTGAATGTCTGGCTGGGGCGGTCGTTGGGTTCATCGGGTGACGCTGGATTCGTCGGTGAATTTGACGAGGTTCGTCTTTACACCAACGTCCTTTCGCCGGGGCAGGTGTTGGGTAATTTTCAGGTGGGCGCGGAAACCATCAATACCGCTCAACAGGCCGCGGCAATTACACTTCAACCGGTAAGCGTGACCGTCTTGCAGGGTTCTCCCGTATCCTTCTTTATTGCTGCCTCTGGTAGTCCGGCAGTTTCCTACCAATGGAATCGAAATGGCACGCCCATTCCTGGCGCTACGAACTATCTTTTCAACATAGCCGCTGCCAGCATTACCAACAACGGAGACTCTTACTCCTGCGTCGTCTCAAACTTCACCAGCTCTGGACCTCATACTGTGACCAGCAGCAGCGCGACACTTACCGTCATCGGTAGTCAGGCGCCGCCATCGCAGTTCTTGCATGAGACCCGCGATGGAAATCGGGACACCTACGGTGGCACGGTGGGAGGATTATTCCTCACCGGCTCTACAGCGACGCCTGTGACACATTTGGGTTTTTATGACTTGAACCGGGACGGGTTGATCGTGAGTCATCGTGTGGGAATTTTCAACTCAGGCGGAACCACCATTATTGCTTCGGTCACCGTCCCAGCGGGAACCGGGGCGTATCTCACCAACGGATACCGTTGGGTCGCGCTGGACCCCCCGCTCCTGCTCAGTAGCAATACCATGTATATCCTGGAAGCTGAAGTGTTCATCGCAAGTGGCGACGGCTGGCCGGACGTCTTTGTGCCTGGCGGTTGGAATCCGTTTTTCGTCGGCACGAATGGACCCACTAGCCGCCAAAGACGCTTTGGCGGGGTCTGGCCTGGTAGCCCCTTCAGTGTCTCCAGCCAAAATGCGATAGATGGCGCCCCTAACCTCGCTACGCTTCCCATCGGTCCTGTTGTGACATTGATGCCGCAAACTTCCGTAACGAATTACTCCGGTCTAAGCTTAACCCTGCCTGCTTTCGTCAATGGTGAAGCGCCCGTATCAGTTCAATGGTATAAGTCACCTTCCACTCTGTTGCCGGGCCAAACCAATTCCACCCTCTTTATTCCAGTGCTGACTTTGAGCGACGCGGGCGATTACTATCTTATCGCAACCGGACCTTCTGGCTCGGCGCAAAGCAGCAATGTGACCTTGACGGTACTGCCGGGCACACCAGTCACCATTACGCAACAACCAGCCAATGCTACCGTGCCGGAAGGTTTTCCGGCCTCCTTCTCGGTAGTGGCGGGCGGCACCCCGCCGTTTACTTATCAATGGTACCGCAACGGCTCGGCCGTCGGTGGAGCAACCAGTGATACCTACTCCATTTCGGCGGTGACTCTGGCGATGAGTGGTGACACGTTCTTCTGTGTCGTCTCGAATGTGGCTGACGCTATCGCCTATTCCGCGACGAGTTCTAATGCCACCTTGACCGTAGCGCCGAACAAGGCTCCTCCCGCGCAAATTTTGCATGAGACACTGGATGGCAGTCGAGATGACTATTCTGGCAACGTAGGAGGCACCTTTCAAGTAGGTTCGTCCGATGCCCTGGTGACTCACCTGGCCTTCTATGACCAGGATGGAGATGGATTGGCGCGGGACCATCGTGTCGGAATTTTCAATGCTGGCGGCACACTGCTTACCTCCGTGACTGTTCCGGCAGGGACAAGTGGTTACCTGACCAACGGCTATCGCTACATCGCTCTGGATACCGCGTTCCTCTTAACGAACGGCGTCTCCTATTATTTGGGAGGAGAAGTCTTCTCAGGTGATGGAGATGGATGGCCTAATGTTTTCGTGCCTGGCAACTGGAACCCCTATTATGTCGGGGGCAATGGAGGTTCTACCCGGTTGGCTCGCTTCACCAACTTGCCTTGGCCTTCTGGTCCAACCGCGAACTCCAGTGCCAACGCGACTTATGGAGCGCCTAATCTCGCCAGCCTCCCTATTGGGCTGCCGATTGTTTCAGTTCAACCGACTAATGCCACAAGGTATGTCGGAGATAGCGTGACGTTTTCTTCTTTTGTGAATGGACAACCTCCCTTGACCGTTCAATGGTACAAAGCTCCGAACACGCCCTTGGCCGGCCAGACAAATTCTACTTTGACTTTGACCAGCCTCACCGCAAGCGATGCAGGTGATTACTACATAGTTGGGATGAACTCCCTCGGCTCAACTCCAAGCAGCAGCGCTCACTTGACCATTCTCAATCTGACGCCGCCCATCATTACGCAACAGCCTCAACCCCAAACTGTATATGTTCATCAGCGGGCTATCTTCAACGTAGAAGCAATTGGACAACAGCCTTTGAGTTATCAATGGAAATTTAAAGGCGCCGATATAACGGGCGCGACGAGTAGCCAATTGACGGTATTGGATGCGACCGATGCGAAGGCAGGCGATTATTCAGTGACCATTACTAATTCGCTCGGAAGCACCAATAGCGCTAATGCCGCTCTGACCGTATTGAGCGTTCCCGCCGGTACTTATGCCGCCGCTGTTCTGAATGCTACTCCGCTCATTTACTACCGTTTCTCCGAGGCGGGAAACACTAATGTCGCGTTTAACCTGGGTAGTTTGGGTGTCAGCCATAATGGGCTTTACGAAGGTTCTCCCATTGCCGCTGCCAATGGGCCGCGACCTCCTGCCTTTCCCAATTTTGAATCGACCAATCAGGCCGTATTTTTCGACCGAGATGGGTTTGGAGTCTCCAGTGGTGATGTTAATATTCCGGCGCTAAACCTTGATACTTCGGCGGGAGCGCACTGCACGTTGGCGGCGTGGATAAATTCGAGCAATGCGCAGGCGGCGTTTTCGGGCATTATCTTCCACCGCGGAAGCAGCGGGGCCAATGGCCTCGGCATCAAGCAGAATACCAGTGCTCAGGATGTTCTCGAATATCATTGGAACAATACTTATTTCACCTTTGATACCGGCCTCGTCGTCCCCTTCCTCCAATGGGTGTTTGTCGCGCTGGTCATTGAACCCGACAAAGCCACGTTCTATCTGTACAACGGGGGAACAGTGCAAACTGCTACCAATGTTGCGGTGCATACGGCCGTCCCTTTTGCGGAGAACACCTATGTCGGCTGGGACAGTGGTGTAGGACAGACCTCACGTCGTTTCTACGGAGCAATTGATGAACCGATGATTTTCGGACGATCACTTACCTCTGCTGAGTTGGACTCTATTTACTCCGCCTCAATCAGTCCAACCGTTCGGATTGATGTCAACTTCTCCGCAGGCAGGCTCATCTTGACCTGGCCTACTGGCATCCTACAACGGGCCAGCGTTGTCACGGGGCCTTACATCGATGATAACACGGCGGTAAGCCCTTACACGAACACTCCGAGTGGTTCCAAGGAATTTTATCGAGTCAGAATACCGTGAGGTATGCTGGCGACCCCGCGCGGTAGAACCTAAAATTTAAAAATGGATCAGTTTAATCTCATAGGCACCCGGAAGGCTTCTCTAGCATTTACTTTAATAGAGTTGCTCGTGGTCATAGCTATTATTGCGATTCTAGCGGCCCTCCTTCTGCCGGCTTTGGCCAAGGCCAAGTCCAAGGCGAACCTGACTAAATGTATTAGCAACCAACACCAGATAAGTGTGGCGTTGTTTATGTATGTAGATGATAACCGGGATTTTTATCCTGCATACGCCAACTGGGCTACGTGGGGCGGTAAGAAAGGCGTCCGGCCTGACAATTTGCATGGGTCGCTCGTAGTTGAATCCAATCGGCCTTTGAACGTTTACACCAAAAATGTAGAGGTCTATCACTGCCCTGCCGATGCCGGAGACTCACAGTGGGGTTCGGTGAATTGTTTTCTCGATTGGGGCAATAGTTATCTGATGGTTTGGCGTCTCGACCGATATGGAGTGAAATACGTCGGCGGCGACGACGGCAAATTTTCGGGGAGTATCGTTATTCCCATTAAAGGTTCGGAGGTTGGCAGGAAACCTTCCACCAAAATCATCTTGGGAGATTGGCCTTGGGACGGACGGGATTACGAGGATATAAAAAGTGTCTGGCACAATTACAAGGGCAAACCGGTCTGGCCTATGCTCTTTGGAGACGGCCATGTGATTTATTATAAATTTCCACGCGCGATAACCAACTGGATTTCAGTCCCGGGCAACATAAGTTCCAACTGGTGGTAAAGCCCCTTCTTCGTGCGGCGCAGGCCAATCTTCTCCGAAGCCTATGCGAAGAATATTTTTTCCGATATGGACAAAAGGTCCTCGTTAGAAATCCGAAATCCGAATACCGAAAACGAGCGCGGCACTTTCCTTTGGACTGCGGCGACATGACGCCGCTTTTCCTGCGCGCCTCGCCAATGTTGGGAAAGTGATTGACGCCCTCGCCTTTGCCATCATGCAGCCAAAGCGGGGACATGTCCCCGCAATCCAAAGCGAACTTCCGCCTTCGCGCTTCGGATTTTAGAATTCGGATTTCGCGTTCAACTTCATAAACGCCCCAAAGCGAATGAACGATTTCTCAGTTGGGCATGCAGAAGAAATCCGGCCCCCAAAGCCATCGGCGTCAGCAAGAGTATGCTCGCATGCTGATAAGCATCGTCAGCATTTTGGAACCCCAGGGAAATTCCAATCTCCTCCCCCAGCCGGATTAAAAACAGCGGGACAAAAAGAGTTAGCAAACAAGTCAGCAACCACGCCGCCATAAAACTTTTTATCCGCATCGAAAAGTACAGTCCAACCATCGGGACGGCGATGAAATTGCAGAGCCAGGTGGAAATCACTGGATGATTTCGCTCATAATAGGAGTGCGAGAAAAATTGTTCGACGGACAACATGCTGAACAAAAGAATGGCAAACGCCGGAAGGAATTGACCCCAGATTCCACGCAAGCGGCCGAAAATAATTTGCCCTTCCGTCAACGGCGTGACCAATAAAAGTTCCAGCGCGCCATTTTGTTTTTCACGCTGAAAACTTCCGACCGCGCTGAAGGCCATGCTGATGAGGATGGCCGTTTTCAACGACGCGCAACCGGGATAAAAGAACTGAAAGTCATTTGCCAAAAACCAGGAGAGGATGGTGATGACGGCAAAGCACCAGCCCCACTTGCTCAACCGCGCGCTCCAGGAATATTGCTGAAGCCAGCCGATGGGGTTGCGCGACAGTTTGGATTCATTGCTCCGTCGCAAAAAGCCGACCCAAAATCGCGGCGTGCAAAATATTTTTTGGATGCGTGATTGACGCGGCGAAGGAGGATTTTCCTGCCAGGTTTTTTTCAAGCGATGAGCAGCGAGAAAAACTATCAATCCAAAAAATAGAATCGCCCCAACGAAAATCGCCAACAACGTGATCCTTTGCATTGGCGAAATGCCAGACGCGGTCTGCACCGATTGGAAGCGGGGCGAGTTAAAAAAACTTTGGTAGGCGCCTCTTAAAACGTCAAAGAAACCGGCTCTCCAGGCCGACCAACCGAAAAGTGAAATGGCCATGGCTTTGAAGGAAACGAACAGAAACAATGCGGCAAATATTTCCGCCAGAATAATGGCGCGGCTGGATTGCCGGCACGACGACGAGGCCAGCAAACCCGCGGCGAGCGCCAGCGGCAGCGAGGTAAAATTCAACAACAGACTCCAAAAAACATTGGTCGCGTTGATGCCACCTAGAACAAATGGGATGGTTAAAATCGGAATGACCGCGACGATCAACGTCAGGGAGCGGATGGCGTGAATGATTCCTTTGCCCAAAATAATTTCGAGCGGTTTGAGCGGAGTTAAAAAAAGAAGGCCGAGCGTGCCTTCTCGTCTTTCGCGGCTGATGCAATCGGCGGTCAAGAGCGGAACGACGATCCAAATTGCGCAGAAAACAATGAAGCTCAACGCGTGAAAAGCGCTGCCGCCAGATTGCGCATTTTCTTGTCCCCAAAGAAAAAATCCGAGAAAGCCAGTGAGGACCGCCGCGCCCAAAGTTCGGAGGGCGTAATTGATTGGGTGCCGCGCCTCGGCGCGAAGTTCGCGCATGATGATCGGTGAAAGGTTCATTGCCACTGTAGCGGCGCGTCTATGACCGTCGCATTTATCGTCGCGTTTTTTTCAGCGAGCAATCTCAACGGCGGTCACAGACGCGCCGCTACAATTATTGCGTCTCGCCGCGCGTCACGCGTAGAAAAACTTCCTCCAAACCAAGTTCGTCTTCCCACAACCCGGTAAATTTCACTCCGCCATTGACCAAGGCTTCGGGCAGAAATGCGGGATCAATTTGGTGATTCACAAAAGTGACTTTCACTTGTCCATCGACCGCAGCGACGTTCGCCACTTCAGCGCGTGATTTTAATAGTTCGATGGCTTTACTCGAATCGCCGGAAACGGTGACCCAATAAATTAAACCCGACGCCATTTGATCGCGGACACCTTGCACCGGGCCGCTGTAAATTAATTTTCCTTTTTCGATGATGGCCACTCGATTGCAGAGCGTTTGCAACTCGCTGAGAATGTGGGACGAAATAATAATCGTTTTTCCGAGCCGTTGTAGCTCTTGCAAAATTGCCATCATCTCGATGCGCGCGCGGGGATCGAGGCCGCTGGCCGGTTCGTCGAGAAGAAGGAGTTGCGGATCGTGAATCAGCACGCGAGCCAGGCCGAGACGCTGTTGCATTCCACGACTCAATGCGCCGATGAGCGCGCCTTTTTTTTCGCTGAGGCCAACCAGTTCCAAAACATCGCTGACCGTTTTCTCGCGCTGCGCGGTGGGAATTTTGTAACACGCCCCGAAGAAATCGAGATACTCGGTCACCTCCATATCTTTATACACTCCGAAAAAATCCGGCATGTAACCGATGACGTGACGGACGGCATCCGCGTCTTTCACCACGTCGTGTCCGAGCACTTCCGCGCGACCGGCTGACGGCGACAAAAAGGTGGCGAGGATTCGCAGCGTCGTAGTTTTGCCTGCGCCATTGGAGCCGATGAATCCAAACAAATCGCCTTTGTTGATGGTGAGGTCGAGGGCGTTGAGCGCGGTCGTCGCGCCATAAGTGCGGGTGAGACCAAAAGTTTGCACAGCGGGAATGGGAGGAATGGCGGACATAATTTTAAAGTGCGGGATTAGCTGGACGAAGGCCGGTTAAAGTAGGGCAGTGCGTCTCGCCTGCCCCGAGGAACGAGAGAGCACCTGGGCAACGGGCGCATTTCACTTTCTTCCAATGTTTGTTTCGAATCTCATTAGCACCCGGCTTCAGCCGGGTGTTGAGGGCGTGAGGCCCGTTCAACCGCTTCAGCGGTTTGCTCCGTGTGGGAAACCGCTGAAGCGGTTGAGGGTCGCAATCTGTTTCCTGTTCACCCGGCTGAAGCCGGGTGCTAATGAGAGGTTGCAAGAAATTGAGATGCGCCCAGGCGAGACGCGCTGCCCTACTTTCTATTTCTTGTTTCATTGGACAATCAAATTTTTACCGCAACTGTGAAATTTCTTTTGGAACAACCAGCCTGAGCAACGTATCGCGATGGCTGCGTCGAGGAGTGAAGCGATTCAATGGCGCCGTCAGCGAATGACCCTCATCCCACGCGAGCAGGATCACGCTGTCCCGTTCCGCGAATTTTGAAAGGTCAAAACCTCGCGGCGAAATAAGAAACTGGCCCTTGCCTTCATTCAATTGCGAGTTAAAGGACGCGGCCATCGCGCCCAGCGGAAGGTTGAACGCGGCCTGGTTATTTCCGAAAGTTTGTCGCCGGAATTGGACGGCATTGAAAAATTGCCCGCCGTTTTGTTGAACGAAGTCTTTCAAAGGCATGGCCTGGTTGGTTTGCAATTGAATTTTCTTCGCCTGCTTCGCGGCCAGATCGCCGATGAAATAAACCTGGTTGGCAATCACGACACGCGCCTCCGAAAGTTTTCTGTCCAATTTATTTTCCACCGTCACTTCCCAATTCGTCCCATTTCGAATCGCGGAAGTTCTCATGGGCAAATCCGCAGATTGCAGCCAATCGCTGACATAAAGCTGGCTCGTCCAGACCGGCACCGAAACGTCGGCCACAAAATTATTTCCGCGATGAATTACGTTGGCGCGACTGTTCTCTTCCGCGCCGCCGTAGCTGGAAACGAATTCTCCCCGCAAAGCGGCGAACGGCTGCTCGCCCACCAGCGGATAGCGCTTGTTGGACGGCGAATAAAGTGAAGCGTAAGTGTGACCGCGCAAGACGGCTTTTTCGTTTCGCGGAAAAATATCGACGATGTGCAACTCGTTGAACTCCGAATCGCCGGCGCGCAATTGGAAGCCGATGAAATAAATCAGCCCTGAGAAAATCAAAACGTACGCGGGAAAAGTTATCCACGTCAGCATCTGCCGATTTATTTTTTTCAACCAATATTGGTCGAGCGGTCCGATGACCAACAAATAGAGAACGAGGATGACGAGCAGCCAGGTCAAGGGAAGTTTGCGGACTTGTTTGCTGTCGATCATCGCGCCGAAAACTCCATCGATGCTGTGGCCTCCGTAAAAATTGTAATCAGAGGATTGATACAACCCGACGGGAATTTCAGTCAGCTTGGCCCAAAACCACGGACGATTTTTCCACGAGACGAACGGTTCGCGCTCCGCGCTGAAAGTGAGCAACGTAATTTTCCCGCGACCGCGCGCCGCCTGAACGACCAACGGATTTCCTTCAGCCGTCACCAGAATATTTCCGTCGCGCAAGTTGCCGGTCAAAATGAGCATTTGGCTTTGATCAAATTGGGGATCGGAGAGCAATTCCGAAAAAGGATTCGGGCCAATCACATGCGCCCGGATTGGTGTGAGTTTTTTGTAGGATGGTTTCGTCACGCGATTGGTTGGGGAGGGCTGCGGGAGGTTAATTGCGCCGCGCTGTAACCATGTTTGTAATTCCGAGTTGGCGGTGAGTTGCTTCGTTGAAGTTGATTCGAACGGCAGCAGATCACGCAGCCATTCACTCGCGGCGAGATCAGCAATCTGTTCGACGCTCACCACCAGATGTCCTCCGCCGTTGAGCCAGGCGAGGAGCGCGTCGCGCTGCGGGACTTTTAACTCCAACGCGGTTTCCGTGTTGAGGTAAAGCGTGTTGAGACCTTCAAGGGCAATCGGGTTGTCCGGAAAAAGCGCGGGCTGTAGTCGCGCCGGAGTGGATTGCAATTCCGGCTGATTCGATTTGATCGGTGGAAGAATCGGCACGCCGGCGACCGAGCGAGCGAGAGCGCCGATAAGGGGAATCTCCCAGGCAATTTGTTTTCGCGGACGAATGTTCAACTGCTCGGCCTGGACTTTGTCGCGGTCATCCACCAGACGAAAATTCCAAGTGGTGTGGCGCGAACTGGAAAAAACGGGAACGACCACGCGCTTGCGTGTATTGGTCGGCAATTCCAGCGGCACGCGCCGAACCTGGCTTTGATTGAATTGCCCCGATGAGATTTCAAAAAAAGCATTGAAGGAGGGTCCGTCATTTCGCACTTCGCAGATGATGGGAAACCAACTCGCTTCGGGAACGATCCCGTCGTAGCCCAGAAAGACATCGAACTGCAACGCGCTCCGGGCCAAGCCGGTCAGACAAAAAAAGCAGACGAGAAAAAGGAAGCGTATGGCGCGGCGCACGCGGGTTGTCGCGAAAAGCGCGCCAGGGATGTTCAGCGCCATGATCGGTTTTTTTCGATGTTCGATGTTGGATGTTGGAGGTTCGATGTTGAATGTTCAATTGGATGTTGGTTTTAATTTTCCAACATCGAACATCGAACATCCAACATAGAGTTACAGAATTAACCCACTTGGAGAAACCCGCGCAGTCGCCCGAAAAGTCGTTCAGGAATTGTCTCCGTCCATCAGGCGTCCGAGACCGCCGAGCACCGACCCTTCTTCACGTCCGCCACGTCCGGTCCTGGGTGACGCGGCGGTGATGCGCGCGGCCAACCGACTGAGCGGAAGTGATTGCAACCAGATTTTTCCAGGGCCGCGCAGCGTCGCGAAGAAAAGCCCTTCGCCGCCAAACAACGCGCTCTTAATATTTCCAATGTATTGAATGTCGTAATCGACCGACGGTTGGAATGCGACGATGCATCCGGTGTCCACCCGCATGGTTTCTCCCGGCGCAAGAACGCGTTCGTAGAGCGTGCCGCCCGCATGAACGAAGGCCAGCCCATCCCCTTGGAGCCGTTCCAAAATAAAACCTTCTCCACCAAAAAGACCCGCGCCAAAACGTTTCGTGAACGCGATGCCGAGACTCACGCCTTTGGCCGCGCAGAGAAACGAATCTTTTTGCGCGAGAAGCTCGCCGCCGATTTCTGCGAGGTGAATGGGAATGATTTTTCCCGGATAAGGCGCACCGAACGCGACGTGTTTTTTCCCAGCGCCACGATTTTGGAAAACCGTCATGAAAAGGGATTCGCCGACGAGCAACCGTTTGCCAGCGCCCATCAACGCTCCGAGAAATCCGCTGTTTTGTTGCGAGCCGTCGCCGAAAATCGTCTCCATCTCGATGCCGTCTTCCATGTACATCATGCCGCCAGCTTCGGCGAGAGCCGCTTCCATCGGGTCGAGTTCGATTTCGACAAACTGCATGTCGTCCCCGTGAATCGTGAAATCAATTTCGTGCATCGCATTCATAAATATTTTGTAACCGCTGCGGACGACACTTCGCAATGCAAAATTATTGGTTGACGTGGGGAAGTTTGAGGGGAGGGGGTAGCATCTGCCTCCGGCGGGTGCGAATTCATTTCTTACTCCCATATTCCAACTTCGCTATAGCCAAACATCAAACGTCGGGACTTCTGTCGGCGCGCATGGCAATTGGTTCGCACCCGCCGGAGGCAGATGCTACCCGGAAACGCGCTCGTGTTCATCGCAGCAATTCCTTCAACCCGCAGAAGGCCGAGCAATTCAATCAATCGAAGAATTTTAACGCCTGCGCCTTGCCTTTTTAGTCCGCGACTGAACAATGTTGCGTTCATGCAACGCGACTGGTTGGCGATGACTTTGGCAATTGTCGGAACGTTTTGTTGGGCGATTTGTTTTTGGTGGATGCACCGAATTTCTTCCAAGCAAAATCGTTTGCTCGATAAACTGACCGAACAAAGCAAACGCATCGAAACCCTCTCGCGGGAAGAGCACAAACTGATTCAGGAAGTTCATCCCCAAGTCGGCGAAATCCGAGACGACCTGCAAAAAGTGAAAGCGGCAGTGGATAAAAAACCCGCGCCTAAAACTCCTCAAAATAAATAGGGCGAACGTAGGATTCTCCGAAAGAGTTCGGGTAGCATCTGCCTCCGGCGGGTGCGAAAAGGTTTGTTGCGACTTTTTTTCAGAGGAAAAAGAGGAGGCTGTCACGCACCCGCCAGAGGCAGATGCTACCCGACGATGGCAATTGCGCCGGAGCAGCGAAACTTTTACAAATTGCCGATGGAAATTTTAGAGTTGAACCACGTCGCGCTTCACGTTGGCGACATTGAGCGGTCGAAGGATTTTTATCAAAACATTTTGCGGTTGGAACCGTTGCCCCGACCTGCCTTTGATTTTCCGGGCGCCTGGTTTCGGCTGGGCGAAGGCCAAGAGTTGCATCTCATCGGTGAACGCGGCGAGCCGGTGCACTCCCACCATCGCGGCAATCATTTTGCGCTGCGCGTCGATGATCTCGATCAATGGGAGAAACATCTTGTCGATCAAAAAGCGAATTTCAACCCGCGCAAACGCCGTCCGGATGGCGCGTGGCAAATTTTCCTGCGCGACCCTGACGGACACACCATCGAACTTTTCACCGGTCCTTAAAAAGTGGGAATCAGAAATTCAAAGGGACAAAAATCTTTTCGAGAAATGTTTCTATCAAATTTTGCGACGGAGAAGTCTGGACCGTCATGGGTAGCATCTGCCTCCGGCGGGTGCGAATTCATTTTTTTCCAACCGGGCCGGGCCGTTGTCCGCGAGGTGAAGAAATTTATCAGCTACACAACGGAGCACCGGTTTGCAACCGGCTTAATCTCGGCGCAATGACACCAAGCCGGTTGCAAACCGGCGCTCCATTGGTTGCGGCTCTGCCGCGCTGGGTTGATCTGCGTCCATCTAACTACACCGCCCGAATCATCGCCTCAAAAATTTTGTAGGTCGCTTCGTCCATGCCGAGTTGAGAGTAGGCTCGTTGCGCGACGAGGTTGCTCTTCTTCACATACAAACGCAGTCCGCAAACTTCACGTGACTGTTCCGCTAATTGGCTGACGTGTCCGTAAAGTTTTCGATAAATTCCGCGCCGCCGAAAATCCGGGTGGACGTAAACACTTTGAATCCACCAAAAAGTTTTGTTGCGCCAATCGCTCCACTCGAAAGTGATCATCAGTGCGCCGACGACGCGCTTGTCCTGTTCAGCAACGATGTAAAATCCGAGCGCGGAATTGCGCAGGAGATTCTCCACTCCCGCCGTGACGATTTTCGGATCGAGTTCGCGCTGCTCGGTTTCAGCGGCGAGGCGGAGGTTGAATGCAACGAGCGTGGCGGCGTCGGCGCTCGTGGCGGGGCGAATAATCAATCCGTTTGTGTTCACAATCTTTCAGCACGTTGGACAATCGCCTGAAAGTTTTCCACGCAAAATTTTCAACCCGCCGTTTCGCGCGCAATTTTTTTGGCGATTGAAAACTCGCGGCTGGAAGCCGCCGCAATCCCGCGCGCGGGACTGGAAGCGCGCGCTACGTCACCTCGCGCGTCCCGCGACGTAGCGCAGGCAGTTGATCAGTTGTAGCGCAGGATTGCATCCTGCTGTATCGCAGGTTTTCAACCTGCGGAATGCCGCCAGGACGGGAGACTTTCGAAACCTAAAGACTCTCGCTCTTTGCGACGGTCAGCCGGTTTCAAACCGGCGATACAGCAGGATGCAATCCTGCGCTACGTTGACCGCCAGTTTAAATCACACCCGTTGATCAGAAGCTCATTGAAAATCTTCCCCGCGCCGACTACGTTCCTCTCACAATGTTGGATGATCGCTCATACATGCGCAGTGAATCGGCCCGCTCTCGCTGGTCGATGACCATCATTCTACTCGTGACAAATGCTGTCTGCTTTTTGTTGCAACAGCTTGCCGTTTACTACACCAATTTTCCGGTCAACCAATATTTCGCGCTGAGCCTGGAAGGACTTCGAGCCGGATACCTCTGGCAACTGATCACGTTCCAATTCATGCACGGCGGAATTTTTCATCTGTTATTCAACTCAATCGCCATTTATTTTTTTGGCCGCTCCATCGAGGAGACACTCGGCGAGCGGACTTTTCTCAAACTTTATTTTGCCAGTGGAATCATCGGCGGGATATTTCAAGTGGCAGGCGCGCTCCTGCTGCCCAGTCATTTCGGTGCGGCGGTGATGGGCGCGTCCGCCGGCGCGTTTGGTTTGATCGCCGCCTTCGCCACTTTGTTTCCCGACCGGTCTTTGACGATGCTCGTGTTCTTCATCGTTCCGATCACGATGAAGGCGAAATGGCTTTTGATTTTCAGCGCCGCATTCGCGCTCTTCGGAATTCTCATCCCCAACGATAATGTGGCTCACGCCGCGCACCTCGGTGGAATGCTGACCGGGATCGCCTACATCCGCTGGTTTGTTCTTTCGCAACGACTGTCGAGTCGCTGGCGGGACTTCACTCCATCGATTCGGGAATTGGTGAAAACAAATTCTTCCAAACCAACAACCTGGCGTCGCGCCAAAAATGCTTCCGCACCGAATGAAGAACTTCCTGCCGCGCAGTTCATCAGCCAGGAAGTCGATCCGATTCTCGACAAAATTTCCGCGCATGGCATCCACAGCCTGACCGATCGCGAACGCCAAATCCTCGACGCTGCCCGCAAGAAAATGGCCCGGAAATAGTCGAGAGACGACGCCGAATAGTCGAGAGACGACGCCGGAATGAGCGCGGCGTTGATTTGTTCTTTGTTCTCCTCCGAAGAAAAGCGGTAGAAGACTACCGCAGTCCAAGACGCTCGCGCGAATTTCGATGGCATGAATGGCGCGAAAGCGTCTTGGACTGCGCCAGTCCTCTGGCGCTTTTGCTCGAGCCGTTGAGCCGCACTTACAATCGTTATCGCACTCGACTCTCGACTCTCGGCCTCATAATTTCGCCGCCATGATTCAACGCTATTCGCGTCCTGAAATGCGCCAAATTTGGACCGACGAAAATAAACTTCGCCTCTGGCTGCAAATCGAACTCCTCGCCAGCGAAGCGCTCGTGGCCGAAGACATCGTTCCGAAAAATGATTTCGCGAAAATAAAGGCTGGAGCGGAAAAATGTTTTGCCGAGACCAAGGCTCTGACCGAACGCGCCAAAGAACTCGAAAAAACTTTAAACCACGACGTGATCGGTTTCACGACGGTGGTCGCGGAGAAAATAAATGATCGCGCCAGTCGCTGGTTGCACTTCGGTCTGACGAGCAGCGACATCGTTGACACCGCCTTCGCCGTGCAAATGGTTCAATCGGCGGACATTTTGATCGCTGATGTGAAGGCGTTGCGAAAAGTAGTTGCCGCCAAAGCAAAAAAATTTCAACTCACGCCGATGATTGGCCGCAGTCACGGCATTCACGCCGAGCCGACGACCTTCGGTTTAAAAATGGCTTTGATGCACGACGAATTTGGCCGCGCGCTGCAACGGCTGGAACTTGCGCGAAAAAATATTGCCGTGGGAAAACTTTCCGGCGCAGTGGGCACCAGCGCGCATCTTTCGCCGCGGGTCGAGTCTTTTGTCTGCAAAAAACTGGGTCTTCGTCCCGCGCCCATTGCCACGCAAGTCATCCAGCGAGATTTGCACGCAGAATTTATTTCCACGCTCGCACTCGTGGGCGCGAGCATCGAACGTTGGGCGACGGAATTTCGTCATCTGCAACGCACCGAAGTTTTGGAAGCCGAAGAATTTTTTGCCAAAGGCCAAAAAGGTTCCAGCGCCATGCCGCACAAACGCAATCCCATCACCGGCGAGCGGCTCACCGGCTTGGCGCGGGTGCTGCGCGGAAACGCCATTGCCGCTTTGGAGAACGTTGCGCTCTGGCACGAACGCGACATCAGCCACAGCAGCGTCGAGCGAATTATTTTTCCCGACTCCTGCACGTTGCTCGACTACATGCTCGTCACGCTGAGGAAGCTGACCGATGGCCTGATTGTTTATCCCGAAAACATGAAGCGCAATCTCGGCCTCTCGCTCGGCATGTGGAATTCCCAAACCGTTTTGCTCGCGCTCATCAAAAAGGGTCTGACCCGCGAAGAGGCTTACGACGCCGTCCAGCGCAACGCCATGGAAACCTGGCAAGCCAAGCACGCCGGAAACTCCGACGCCGATTTCTTGCAACAACTTTTAAGCGACGCCGAGGTGAAAAAACATTTTGCCAAAGGCGAATTGGAAAAACTTTGCTCGCTCGATTTCCATTTCAAAAATGTGAAGGAGCGGTTTAAAAAGCTTGGGCTTTGAAGTCACAGATTGTGACTTCAAGATGTCTTGATCTTCCAATTTGGAAGATCAAGTGGATGATTTTATGAATAATAAACTTCAAGTGATTCCGGTTGACCGCGTTCAACAACTGATCTTTTTTGTCCGAGGTGAAAAAGTAATGCTCGATAGCCACTTGGCGCAGCTTTACGGCGTCACTACCGGGAACCTCAATAAAGCTGTGAAACGGAATCCAGACCGATTTCCTCTGGATTTTTTATTCCCACTGACTGACGAAGAGACTGACAACTTGATATTCCATACTGGAAGATCAAAACGACACGGCGGTCGCCGCCACCATCCAAATGCTTTCACCGAACAAGGCGTTGCCATGCTTTCCAGTGTGTTGCGAAGTGAACGCGCCGTGCAAGTTAACGTCGCGATCATGCGCGCGTTCGTCAGTTTGCGGCGAATGCTTTCATCCAACGAAGCGCTCTCCCGAAAACTTCGCGAACTGGAGCGCCATCTTGAAGGTCACGACGACGCGATCAAATCGCTCTTCGATGCCATTCGTGAACTGATGGAGCCACCGAAGAAACCGAAACACGAAATTGGTTTTCATACGGCGCGAGAAAGGATTGGACACAAATAAAACTGGTAAAGGCGAACTGGAAAGACTTTGCTCGCTCGACTTTCATTTCAAGAACGTGAAGGCGCGGTTTAAAAAACTGGGGCTGTGATATAATTACGACGATGGAAATGCTCGGATCATCTCGGCTTACGCTCGCAAGTTGGGCGACACTCCGCACGAATCGGGATTGGCGTTCCGACTGGCTCGACTGAGTGGCGCCGGCAAACGCTTGCCGGAATGGCTGTTTAAAGTAGCAGTCGCGCGAGGCGCAACCCATTATCATCGCGACTTTCAGGGTTCCCCGTTCCCCCTCCCCCGTTTCGGCGGAACTTCATTTGCGCATCCGGCATAAACCCTGCTTTTTCACTTAATTCTCATTTGAGAGAATCCATAAAAAATGAAACGAAAGCTTGAACCCAAAATATTTAGAGCGACACTTATGAAATTAACGTTGAGAAATTTTTCAAAAAACATGACGAATAAAGCGATTCTTCTCACGGCGGCCTTGGCCGGGATAATTAACGCCCAGGGCCAGGCCAATATTCAGGCGCAACCCGCCTTCACTATTCAATGGCAACAAAGCTACGGTGGAAACACCAATGATGGCGCCCGAGTGATCAAACAGACCAGCGATGGGGGTTACATTCTCGGTGGCTACTCTTTCTCCGGCATATCAGGCAACAAAACCAACGCCGGCTTCGGTGATTTCGATTATTGGCTGGTGAAGTTGGATACGAATGGAAACAAACAATGGGATCGCTCTCTTGGCGGCAGTGGCGAAGACCAGTTTACCACTCTGCAACAAACCGCTGACGGCGGCTATATCGCCGGAGGTTACTCCATTTCGCCGATCTCGGGCAATAAAACCAACGCTGGCTTCGGTGATTTCGATTATTGGGTGACGAAGTTAGACGCGAACGGAAATAAACTCTGGGACAAGTCCTTCGGCGGAGACAGCGCTGATTTTCTTTACAGCCTGCAACAGACCAGTGACGGCGGCTACATTCTCGGCGGTCATTCCTACTCCGGCATCTCGGGCAATAAGACCAACGCCAATTTTGGCGTCAATGATTTTTGGCTGGTCAAAATAGATGCCAATGGAAACAAACAGTGGGACAAATCGTATGGCGGAACCAGCTATGATTTTTTAGTCACCCTGCAACAAACAACCGATGGCGGCTATGTTCTGGGCGGGTATTCCTCTTCTCCGCCTTCTGGCAATAAGACCAACATTAATTTCGGCGGTTACGATTATTGGATTGTCAAAACGGACAATCTTGGAAACAAACAATGGGATCAATCTTTCGGCGGGGATACCCACGATAACTTAACCGCTTTACGACAGACGAGTGACGGCGGCTATATTGTCGCTGGCTATACTCTCTCGGGTGTGTCAGGCAATAAGATCAGTCCTAGCTTTGGAAGCACTGATGGCTGGTTGGTCAAACTCAATGCCAGCGGGAACAAGCAATGGGATCAATCTTTCGGCGGCGATATCCTTGATTATATTAACAGCGTGCAACAAACAAGCGAAGGGGGCTACATTCTGGGAGGCTATTCAGACTCACCTGCGTCGGGCAACAAAACCGGCACTAATTTTGGCGGCTACGATTGCTGGATCGTGAAGGTAGATCCAACGGGAACCAAACAATGGGATCAAACCATCGGTGGAAATAACGCCGATTACCTTTCGAGCATGATCCAGACGAGCGACGGCGGTTACGCTTTCGGCGGCATCTCGTATTCAGGTGTGTCGGGTAACAAGACTACGCCCAGCTTTGGCGGAGCCGATTATTGGATTGTGAAACTTGCGATTCCAACGTTTCGCTTTAACTCTTTTTCGATGGGTTCCAACCGTGTCTTCCAGGCGCAACTGACGGGCTCCCCCGGCACGAGCTACATCTTTCAGGCGTCAACCAATCTCATCAATTGGAATCCTCTCAGCACCAATAGCGCAACCAATGGCCTGGTGAATTTCTCCGACACGAACGCACCCGGTTTCCCCAAGCGGTTCTACCGCGCTCAACAACTCCCTTGATCGATCTCGCCGCGCCGGGTGAGACGCAAAGACTGCGTTCCACCCGGTCGCGGTGTCTTTTCAAATCCGAAACAATTTCTTCGAATTTTCGTAAAGGAGTTTGCGCTCGATTCTTTTGTTCGGCGAAAGTCTTCTGACCGCTGCGATGGTTTGCGCTCCCTGACAGCCCCGCCCGCGCCCAATCGTGTCGTTGCAATCGCTGCCATAGAGGAGTTTGTCCTGATGCCGTTCTAAAAACGCCTGCGTATGATCCTCGTCGCGCACCAGCGAATTCAAACCTGAACCAGCGGACAGATCCCCAAACATATTTGGATAATCACTCAAGTAGCGGTCCGTGATTCCGCCCGGAGTAACCTTGGTTTTTGGATACAACACACTTTGGTCTTGGTGGTCCTTGTCGATGTTCGCCCACCAGGTTTGGGCGTGGCCGATGAAATTTACTTGCGGAAATTTCTCAAGCATTTTGTAAAAACGCTCGAAGCCGTAGTTATACATTTGAAACTGCCAATGCATTAACACCGGCACCTTGCGCGCCTGTGCGAGCGCGAAGATCTTTTGCATCTCCGGCGAATCACATTCCACACCGAATTTCGATTCGGCGATCACCACCGCGCCCATCTTCAAATATTTTTCAATTTCCTCAGTGGCCTCGGGGACATCCGGCACTTCGTTCGCGCCAAAAATAAATTCTCCCGGATGTTCCTGCGCAAATTTGTAACAAGCCTCGTTGCCCGTGCATTTTGCCTGCAACCCGTTTGACGTGCCCTCGTGCGTCGAGGCGGAAATCACCCGTCGTCCCGCTGGCAACAAAATCGTCGTGGTAATTCCCATCGCCCGCTGATGCGCCAACAATTGGTCGTCCGAGCGACCGCTGTAATTCGTGTGCTGGTGAATATCGATGATGGGTTCGGCTTCGAGGGATTCCGCGCCCAGATTAAAAGTTGCGCCCGCGAGTAAAAGAGTTGTGCCTGCCAAAAATTCGCGACGAGAGAAAGAGCGGGAAGTTGTCATGGAAATATTTTTGATGAATCAACTTTCGCGGACTGGGGAAATGAATTCAATCTGAAAACCAAGGCGAGGGAGGGCACTCCTTTCGCGCGAACTAGGCGCACCTGAGCCCACCAAATAGTGGGGCAGACATCTTGTCTGCCATCGGGGCTTCCAGCCCCAGGATTCGCGGGCAAGATGCCCGCGCAGACAGGCTGGAAGTCTGCCCCACTACATCCGATTGTGTTAGTGGTGGTGCCAAGAAACGCCATTGATATTTCACGTCGCCGTATGCGCCCACGATTCCTGCGAGGTGTTCAAGTAATTTTCAATTTGATCCGTCACGGTTGACTCGTTGTATTTGCTGAGCACTTCATTTTGCGCGGTCTCGCTCATCTGACAACGGAGCGCGGGTTGACGCTGCAAATCCTGAATGCGCGCCGCCAACTCCGCCGCATTTCCCGGCGAATACGTGAACGCATTTTCGCCATGACGAAAAAGTTCGTTGGAACCACCGGCGCGCGACGCGATGATGGGCAAGCCGCAAGCCATCGCTTCCAACGGCGTGACGGGAAATGGCTCGTTCCATTCCGGCGTGTAAAGCAGCGCGTCGTGTTTACGATAAACCGAGGGCAGGTCCTGCACCAGATTGGACACGTTGAGAAATTCCACCGGCAACATATTGCGGACGACGAACGACCGCAGTTCGGCGATGTAATTGGATTGCCCGCGACCGTAGATGCTCAGGCTCGCATTGAGTTTGATCGCGCGGACCTGGCGCAATGCTTCGAGCGCCGTCATCACGCCGCTGTCTTTGTCCAGCTTGCTCACGATCAGAAATTTTGTGACGGGCGCGGATGGCGGTTTGATTTCGCCGATGAATTGTTGCGTTTGAATTCCCGGATAAATCACCTCGGCATGGGAGACAACGAACCCGACTGTTTCCGTGAGTTGCTTCAAGGCGTGACTGCAAAAATAAATCCGGTCGAAGCGAAACGATGGAATGGAATTGGGTTCCACCGCGGCAATGGCTTTGGCGTCACCGAAAAGCATGGGAAGACGTTCGTAGCCTTTTCTCATTCGCGTCGGGGCGGTGTTGTCGAGACGCCCGCGTTCGCCGCTCATCTCCAGAGCAGAGCGAGTCGAAGAATCGAGGAAGGGCAAGGAAGGGGCGTTCCAAAAACGGAGCCAGGGATCTTCCCGCACGCCAGCGGAAAGCCAGTGGTCCGCCACGTCATAGACGGTGGGCAGCTTGCAATTGCGCAGCGTGAAAATGAGCGACTTGGACAAACCGTGCAAACTGAAGACATGAATTACGTCTGGCTGAAACTGTTCGACAACTTCCTTGACGACGGCGGAGTTGTGAACTTCGAGCGGTTTCAATTCGTGAAATTTGGTGAGGAGCGGATGACCGAAAACTCCATTGAGAAAAAGTCGGCGCTCAACATTCCCATCGCGCTGTTCGGTGCGCATGCCGTGAGTGGAAGTCAGCACGAGCATTTGATGCCCTCGTAATCGCAGCGACTCCGTGACCGAAGCGCAACGATTATCAAAAGTCCCGGCGTGATGCGGCGGGTAAAGATTAGAGAGAACGAGAATTTTCACGGGCGAGCGACGCTACCCGAATCATCAGACGCTGGCGAGCCAAGTGTCTTTGTTGGGTAGATGTCCTTTGAGAATTTTTTGGTAGCAATGGTCGTCGCCGGAAATAATTCCTCGAGCCTTGTCGATCTTCACGAAATTTTTCGCGGGCGATTCTGATTCTCTCCAGCCTTGAAATTCCAAAACTTCAGGCAGGCGCGGTTGGGCGTAAAGGAGGTGATCGAAGTCGGCTTCGGAATGAACTTTGCCGTCATGGATATGGACCGTGGGGAAAAATAATTTCGTGGGATCGCGTCGCGCGAAAGCAAAAGCCATCGGATGAACTGTGTGCGCCCCGGCTTTCAATTTAAAAACGGCGAAGCCGTAAGTTTTATACTGCGGAAGTTTCGCCCAGCTACTGGGCAGGATGCGGAAACGCGGATCGAGCCGTGAAAAATCTTTCAGTGTCGGAACGAATGAAGCTTCGAAATCTCCTACTTGATACACGACCAATATTCCTGCGGATGCTGGGATATTATCATTCGAAGCCGACCGATCACTTACAGTTGGCCGTTCTGGAAATCCCAAAAGCAGATCATCAAAAAAATTCGCGTAATCTCTTAAATTAATAAAATCAAAATCCGGTTCCGCTCCACCTTGTTTGATCGGCAAAGGCAGGATCATCGCCAACTCGTTCTTCGCTTCCAGTGCCATGCTGTAAACAATATATTGCCGCTCGTTCACGGCAGGGCGCGCAAATATCTTCGTCGAATTAACCGAGATGACGGGTTGTGAGAAGCAGCACATGGACGTTTTTTTAACAATGTTCCGGTAGTTTGACGAGACAGATTTCGCTTCACCCGATCATTTCATCATAACCATTGTCACCCTCCGAGGGACGCGCTCCGCAAGTCCCCTTTTGTCCGGGTGTGATTCAAACTGGCGGTCAGTTTGTCAGTTGTAGCGCAGGATTGCATCCTGCCGTATCGCAGGTTTTCAACCTGCGAGATGCCGCCAGAAAGGGAGACTCTCGAAAACTAAATGCTTTCTTTATTTGCGACGTTCAGCCGGTTTCAAACCGGCGATACAGCAGGATGCAATCCTGCGCTACGTGACCGCCACTTGAAATCACACCTCCTCTGTCCTCGCAGGCTTGCCAGCGAAACAGGAATAGTTACTCTCGCCACAGCGCATGCATTCGCAAGTTTCACCTCCGCAAATTCTGTCGCTGGAGCGGCCGCATCCTTCGCTTTGGACTTATTACGTGATCTGCGCGGTGCTGACCGGGCCGGGAATCGTGGTCGCGTTGCCGTATCTTTATTTTCGTTATCACACCTTGCGCTATCGGTTCGATGACGAAGGAATTCACATGAAGGTCGGAATTCTTTTTCGGAAAGAGGTCAACCTGACTTACGCGCGCATTCAGGACATTCATCTGCATTCCAATTTCATCCAACGCTGGCTCGGGCTGGCGAATGTTCAGATCCAGACTGCTTCCGGTTCGACCGGCGCGGAACTGGTCATCGAAGGATTCAAAGAGTTCGAGACGATTCGCGATTTTCTCTACACGCGAATGCGCGGTTACAAGGAACATAAACTTGCCGCAAACTTTTCACCCGCCAGCAACGCGCCCAATGTTGCATCCGCCTCTGCCGATGAAAACTCGGAAACGATTTCGTTGCTGATGAATATTCGCGACGAACTCCGCCGCACACGAGAGTTGATCGAACAACGCAAGGAGAGTCAGTAATCAGAAATGAAAAACAATTCTCCCTCACCTTTACCTCTCCCCAAGGTGAGGAATGCCCATTCACGTTTAACTTCTTTGCCGATCACGCAGGCCACACAGCGTCTATTCTTTCGAGATGCTGAAAATATTTCTCCCTCTCCCTGGGGAGAGAGCAGGGGTGAGGGAGAGCACGTCTGTCTTGAAGTGATTGACTGAAATCAAAGCGCCGCATGTATAATTCCTTCCGCCAAACTTGCGAACGGCTCCTGCGCATCCCGCGCGACCCCGAACCGCCGCCGGGCGACGAAGCGAGCGCGCAGTTGTTTCGTGCCGCGCCAAACTTTTACAAATATCTGCTGTTCCTTTGGGCGCTGAAAACCGCCGCAGCATTTTTAGTTTGTCTCACGCCAATGGTCGTCCCGATCGTCGGCGCCGTCGTCCTTGAAAAGAAAGGGAACCACGCCGGTTTGTTTCTCTTGCTGATCCCCGGCTTCATTCTGGTGCTACTGATTGGCCTGAGACTTTTCGCGCTCGCGCTCGTGCGACTCGATTTCGAAAAACGTTGGTATCTGGTCACCGACCGCAGCTTGCGGGTTCGTGAAGGGGTCGCAGTCATTCGCGAGATGACGGTGACGTTCGCCAACATTCAAAATATTTCCATATCGCAAGGGCCGATTCAACGCGCGCTCGGCATCGCCGATTTACGGGTGGACACCGCTGGCGGCGGTGGAGGAGGTGGCGGAAAACATGGTCAGCAAGTTGGAATGAATTTACACACGGCGTGGTTCCGCGGAATCAACAATGCCAACGAAGTGCGCGAACTGATTCAACAACGACTGCGTCACTTCAAAGATTCCGGCCTCGGCGATCACGAGGAACTCACTGCGACCACGAAACCACCCGCGACATCGCACCTCGTCCCTGTCCTTCGCGAACTTTGCGCGGAAGCCCGCGCTCTTCGTGAAACGGTCGGAAGGGAAAGCAGAGTTTGAGATTCTTTGCGGGGAATAATCCTTCACGGAGAAATTTAAAAATTATTTTCATCCGTTAAACCGATATGAACCCATCTCAGTTTTTTGCGATTGTTCGTTCCCAATCTCATTAGCCCCCGGCTTCAGCCGGGTGTTGGGGTTGAGAACCGGGCAACCGCTTGAGCGGTTTGCCGTAGGCGCGGAAACCGCTGAAGCGGTTGAGGGTCGCATCCGTTTCTGTCCACCCGGCTGAAGCCGGGTGCTAATGAGAGGTTGCAAGAAACTGAGGGCGTGTTGCCTAAACCACTAGGAGCGCGGACGTTCTCGTCCGCGTGAATCGTGAGGGACGAAAGTACAGGGGTTTTGTCCGTTTTGAAACACGCGGACGAGAACGTCCGCGCTCCTTTTCATTTGGGCAACACGGCCTTGATTACCACCAAAGCGATTCGATGTCGTGGGGCAGGCTTCCAGCCTGCCAAACGGGC